>JBBFKZ010000054.1:0-557 GCA_037481775.1 Bathyarchaeia archaeon | reverse complement strand
GGATGACACCATGTTGGTTTTCGGTGTCGCAAGCATAAAGGTAACCAAAGGATGGGCTAGGCCAAGCGGAGTCAACACCCATTTTGTCGTTATACCATATCTCTTCGCCAGTACGCAAATCAACGCACATCCATCCGCCGCCAGTGCCTGAATTCATAAATGGCAGTTCGTAGAAGACTTTCCCGTTCATTATTATCGGCGCAGCAAATCTAGGGTTGTATGCTGATCCGCTATAGAACATGTTGCCTTCGATTCCAAGGTTACTTCCTCCAACAACGCCTCCCTCGTCAATAGGCTTCGTCCACATGACATGTGCACTGTTAGGTGCCGCACCGTCTGGCTGAACCATTCTGTAAATTGAAGGATGCATGTAACCAAGCCAATGTGACGAAATCTTCCACCAGTCCGTGTTCTGCCCCTCTATTGGCCGTGTCCAGTATTCGGTTGGTAACGGATAGCTAGCTATCGGGTCAGGCAATTGTTCTTCCTGTACAGTAAGGTATACTGTTTTGCTGGTTGCACCTAGAAATACAGCGTTCCGGTACGTGCCGCTCCAA
>JBBFKZ010000053.1:0-717 GCA_037481775.1 Bathyarchaeia archaeon | reverse complement strand
TAGCGCCATACAAGAGCGCCAGTAAAAGCATCCAAAGCATAAACGTAATGGTCTTCAGAGCCGACATAAACCATGCCATCGACGACAGCGGGCGAGGAGACTACAGCAAAGCCTGTCGTGTAATTCCAGATTAAGGCGCCGTTGGAAGCGTTCAAGGCGTAAATGTTGCCATCATAGGAGCCTACGTAGACAACGCCTTCTGCAACTGCGGGCGATGACAGCAGCACTTTATTGCCGGTTGTAAATCGCCATACAACCGAACTAGTGAATTCATCAAGAGGCATAGTGCCGGTTGAAGCATTCAAAGCATAAATGTTACCATCCCAGCAGCCTACATAAACCAATCCGCCCGCAACAACTGGGGAGGAATCCACAACGCCGCCAGTGTTATAGCGCCACATAAGACTGCCAGTTGCGGCGTCCAAAGCATAGAGGCAACCGTCCCATGCACCCACATAAACCATGCCTCCGGCAACGGCTGGCAAAGAAATCACCATGTCACGCGTTAAATAACTCCATACGAGAGCGCCACTAGAAGCATCCAAAGCATAGACACGGCAGTCATTCGAGCCCACAAAAACCAAGTCGCCAGCCACGGCAGGAGAAGAAGACACCACCCCACCAGTCTGGAAGCTCCAAACAACCCGGCCAGACTCAGCATCCAACGCATAAACCTTACCATCACAAGAACCCACAAAAACCCTACCACCCGAAACA
>JBBFKZ010000052.1:0-1079 GCA_037481775.1 Bathyarchaeia archaeon | reverse complement strand
TGAAAAGGATAAGAATCCTTTATCCCGATGAAGATCTGGTCAGGTGAAACATTGGTATAGCCCATTTGCCTTGCTTCTAAAACGGCTTGTTTATAGGCATTCGCCACCTCATTTATCTCTACATCTGAAGGTAAAACTTTAAAAAGTCTCTTCCTTAAAATGTGATATATTTCATCCGAAGTCATATTAACTGGTTCAATATTTATGGCTAAACGATTGACCTCATTTTCAAGTTCTTTGAAGGAAGATTGTAAAAGTTCACTCCCGCTTTCATACGTAGCCCGCAAGTCTGAAATAACAAGACATACATTAGAAAGTTCTTCTTTGTTTAGAGCGTTGAAAAGATTTGCCAAGGCTGTAGTAGTTACCGTTGCCAAGTTAGAATCGCCAACCTGTTTTGCTTTAGCATTTTCTAAATATGGGGGTAACTCGTCAAGAAGAATTAAGAGCGGTTCTCCTTTTAAAAGGTTCACCCACGCACTTTGCCCAGGTGCTTGCAATGGTGAATAATAGTCTTTGAACATTTCCTTTCTCCCAAGTTGTTCCGCGATTGCTCCCCATATACCGTAAGGAACATCGCTTTCTCTTCCTGTGAATGCAACAACTTTAATTTTTCCAAGAGGACTGTCCTTAAACTTTTCCTCCATTATCTTTCCCCGAAACTCTGGGTGTTTTGCCAAAAGACCAAGCGCAATCATGTTATGCGTTTTACCGCCGCCCATGCTCTGTGTCAACCTAACTACAGCTGCGGCATTCTGCCTGTGGAAGCGCTTAAAGGCTGTTTCGAACAATATCTTCATGCCCTGGGTTAGGTAGGTTTCCTCAAAAAATCGATGGGGGTCTATCCTATTTTCGATTAAATCAGTTAGATCTAACACGTCGTCTCTTTTTGTTTCATCAAAGACGCTCTCGCGCGGTGCGCAAAGCTCATATAAACTCTTCATTTTAAATCCCCCGCCTTTCACTTCATTATTCCCAAAGCATCACTATATAAAGTCTCTCAACTGAGATATTCCCGTCTTTTTTGTTCTTCGCGTTTCCTGAAAAGTTGTAGACCATATTTCTTAACAAGCGGCTAA
>JBBFKZ010000051.1:0-1130 GCA_037481775.1 Bathyarchaeia archaeon | reverse complement strand
CTGGTTACCAAGAGGTAACATCATTTAACGCTCTTTTTCATGAGAATGAGGAAAAGATAAGAAAGGGCAAGGAGTTCTTGCTCCGCTTTAAGTTACGAAACCTTGCAGAGGGTATAAACTGGCCCCAAGCGGTGTGGTTGCATCAGAGGATTAAGAATTGGAAGGTGAACATTACTAACTTAGGCGCGTTCGATGTGGACCTTTACAATGTTATAAACTCTGGGGACTTGGAGTCGGCAATTTATATGCTGCAAAGTGGCGAACCAGACGATATGAGCAAACCTTATCACTGGGTAACTCCTGCACGCCTTCAGTGGTGCGCTCAAGAGTTAACTAAACTTTTGCAAAGTCCATGAGTTCACTTTTCATCGTTACTGCTGACAATAGGAAGTGGTGGGCACAAGCTGGAGTGCGAGTGTTAAAGCTTGTCGAGGGCACAGACTTTTCGCACATTAGCTTAGCCTTTAGAATAAATGATGAGGTCAGAATAGCCGAATCAGTTTTTCCACGTTTTAGATTTTCTATTTTTAGCGAATGGGCAAGAGATTATAGGCCAGTATCGGTTTATTCAGTATCGGTAACCGACGAGCAGTTTAGCAAAATCCTAGCATATGCAGCGGCTCATGAATCAAAACCTTATTCTCTACTTCAGATAGCCAACATTGCCTTAAAACGGGCTTTGCCAATCTTTGGCCGTGGATTAAACCACGAGGGGTCTTTGATTTGCAGTGAGTTTATCGCTAGGGCATTAGGTAGAGCACTGCCTATTCCGCACGTCGATGACTACGATAGCGTTGGGTTACTTGAAGTTCAAAGAATCATTGACGCACTGGTTACCATGGGCTTAGCTAAAAGAGAAAGCAGGGATTTATGGTTGGAATAGTTTTGAACAGTGAGTCAATAGTCCGGGTTGGGGACAAAATAAGACTTGACGCTAGTCCGACAACCTATGTCCCAGTAACACCAAGTATAACTATTTCTTCGGTAACAATAAGACCAGAGGCTACAGCTCCAGTGTTTAATGTTACTGGTAGTCCGGTGAATAAAAAGGGATGGTTTGTTGATTATTTTTACTCAACGCACGGTGTAAAAACGGTAACCGTTGAGGTAACGCTATCCGACTCTACGGT
>JBBFKZ010000050.1:0-1533 GCA_037481775.1 Bathyarchaeia archaeon | reverse complement strand
GTGAATACGACGGCTTGTTTTTATTGTTTCGGTGGCAAGTTCACTGTTTAGCAGCAATTTTTCACCTATTCTTCGATCGCGCTTTATCGTGAAACACCTTGCCAGCGGCTGGTTTGATGCTGAATTATGGCATAACTTTATAGGCTGGCATAGCACCATAATTTATGGTGAAATACCTTGGCAACTGGTGTAGAAGTTAAAAAAGTGGATGCTCAAGGTCGCCTTATCCTGCCCGCGGACTGGCGTGAAACTGAACTCAAAGAAAGCAAAGATGTATACGTTATCAAGCGGAAAAGCTACTTGAAAATAGTTCCGAAGCGCCGTGTTGATTTAACCTTAAACTTTGACAAAGTCGATTTAGGCGTAGAAGCCATCGGAAACTGGAAGGAATTCGAAAAAAAATTCCATGAGGCTAACTTATGAAATTCTTAGACACCAATGTTTTTGTCTACGCGTACTATAAGCCAAAAAGACAGCTTAACCAAAAAGAACAACAGATGAAAGAACACGCCAAAAAAATAATTAGCTCAGTATCTCAAGGAAAAGAAGAAGTTCTATTGACTGTTATCCATGTAGCTGAGATGGTAAATATCCTCAAACATGGTATGCCTCTTGATCAATTAACCGCTCTGATTCGCGGATTATTCATGCTGGACAATGTTAAAATAGTGGATTCAACCCGAGATGCATACTTCGCGGCAACAGGGTTAAGTGAAGAATTGAAGCTTGAACCCAATGATGCACTAGCAGTTGATGTCATGCGGCAAAATGGCATAACAGAGATATATTCATTCGATGAGGACTTCAACAATATAGAGGGCGTAATAAGGCTTCCAACAATATAAATACTATGAGAAAGTCACATTTTCTGTGCGCTGTCCATTCCAGTTTGCTTTAATGCTCTTTGCAGTGCAGCGATAACATTCTGTTTGCCCATTGCAAGTATATAGGGGCCAAGCCTTGGACCCTGCGGTGTTCCAAGCAGGATCCTGTAGAGTGCTTTGAAGAAGTCGCCGGGCTTTAAGCCGTTGTTTTTTGCAGCGTTGAATATGGCGTTCTGAATCTTGTCTGGGTCATCTTCGGTTTCCAGTGCTTTTAGTAAATCGGCGATTGCGCTTCGTTCCTCGTTTTTAAGGCTTACAGTGGTTTCCTTTATCTCCTCGAAGTCTCTTGTCCAGTTTAAGGCATACTCGATTCGCCGCGCTAACTCCGCGTCAATGGTTTGATTCTTCTGCAGGTAGCCGTAACTCTGAAGCTTCTCAGCCACGAATTCCGTTAAGCGCTCTTTTGGTGCCATCTTAACCAGAAACGTCAACAAATTATACGGCACGTGCACGCTCGGCTTACCAGGCGGATTCATTACCCAGCAGTACTCGTATAAGCCGCGGAGCTTTGCCAGCTCTTTCGGGTCTTTAACGGATTTCTTGCCAAAGTACACATCCTCCAAATCGTCCAGCTCGTTCATGTAGGCTGGAATATCTGAGACGTCAAGGGTGCGTGTTCCCACGAACCGCTTCAGCATAAGCAGAAGCA
>JBBFKZ010000049.1:0-1771 GCA_037481775.1 Bathyarchaeia archaeon | reverse complement strand
ATTACTGTTGAAGGTGCAGGTTTTTGGAACATAGACCCGCAGTCATAGTTATCGATATGCTAAATGATTTTGTAACTGGGAAATTGGCGGCAAAAAGAGCTAAACGTATAATCCCAAACCTCAAGCGGCTCATAGAAGAAGCCCGCAAACACGATGTGCCCGTAATCTACAGCAACGACGCGCATTATCCGCAGGACGTGGAAGTTACCAGAAAATGGGGAAGCCACGCGATAAAAGGCACAAAAGGCGCCGAGGTTATTCCCGAGCTTCAGCCATCTGAGAAGGATTACATTGTGGAGAAGCGCACGTACAGCGGCTTCTACGAGACAGGGTTAGACCCGCTTCTGCGTAGCCTCTACAAGGGCGAAGGCGCAAAAACAGTCATTCTAGGCGGCTTGCACACGCACATGTGTGTTAGGCACACGGCTGCTGACGCATTCTTCCGCGGTTACAGCATCATAATAGCCAAGGACGGCGTAGAAGCCTTTACACAAGAAGACCACGAGCAAGGCTTGAAGTATTTGGAGTATGTGTACAACGCAAAGATAATGACCGTGGACGAAATAATCAAGGAATTCAAATAGACAGCAAGCTCGCACTACCCAAAGCGCTTAACAGTAAATTAAGAAAACAGCCGTCTCCGCAAAACCTTGTGAACATAAGCTGTGAAAGAATCAGTAAACCCTAGGCAATTTGGCACGCAGGTGGTGGGCCCGGCCGGATTCGAACCGGCGACCAACAGGTTATGAGCCTGGCGCTCTAACCTGGCTGAGCTACGGGCCCGCATGCTCTGGTGCTTCGTTTACTATTGCTATTTTTGATGGAATTTAAACGTTTTCCGAGTGCGCGCCAGCAAAGGCTGAGGTTATGCGGTGCTAAACTGGGTTTCGGGTTTAGAGCGGGCTTCACATTGTCGCGGGTGCTACGTTCTGCAGTTCATAGCGTTCATGCGTTCGTAGTGGTATAGGTATTCCTGTGCGTAGCCAGCGTACCTGCCGAAGTAAGATCGCCCAAAAGCATTAAGCATAGCGTACTCGGAGTCGCTGAGCCCATTTTTTTCCGCGAGTTTCTTTGCGAGTTCACGTGGCAGCGCATGGGCATAGTGGTTAATTATGGCTCGTGCGATCCATCTGTCCACCGGGAAGGCCTCAAGTTTCTCCAGTGAAAACAGCAAGATGCAGTCAGCCACTTTGGGGCCTACGCCGGGCAATGTGCAAAGCTGCTTCTTCGCTTGCTCGTAGCGCTGCTGCCTTAGGCTTTCAAGCGCAAATTCGCCTTCGAATATCCGCTTCGATGCTTCCAGCACAAACCGTGCGCGGTAGCCTAAACCGCAGTCGGCTAACTGGTGAACCGTGGCTTTCGCAAGTTTCTCAGCCGTTGGGAAAAGGTGGAATTCCATGCTGTCCAGCACTATGCGCTCCCCGAATCTTCGCGAAAGGTTCAGCAACATGTGCTTTATTGCGGGAATACTCTTGTATGTTGCGCAGATGTATGAGATAAGGCATTCCCAAGGATCTTGGCGGATTATGCGCATGCCCCAAAACTCCTGAAGTGCCGCGCGAACATAGTCGTCTTTGCCTATTTCAGCGCTGATTGCAGGCAAGTTGTCGTTTAAACCGAAATAATGCTTAATGAATAATTCATCTGCGTTTGCAAACTCTAGTTCGCCGCCTACCTGCCGAATTTTGAGAGCTCGGCTGCCTGCAACACCGTACCACCAGTCGCTTATCTTTTCCCAGCGGAAAACTTGACCGCAGCAAAGCGTTGCATC
>JBBFKZ010000048.1:0-2007 GCA_037481775.1 Bathyarchaeia archaeon | reverse complement strand
GTAACAATTATTTCCGTGTCCATCTGCGCCATTGGGCAAACGAACATTAAACCAGAGATAAATTGAGAGCTTATGTCGCCGCGTATACTGGTTCTGCCACCGCGGATCCCGCCGCCTCGCACGTAAATTGAAGCTTTAACGCCGATGTGCCGAGAAAAAGTTTCGACACCTAATTCTCTGAGGCTCTGAAGTAACGGTTCGATGGGGCGCTTTTCTAAGGATTCGCCAAGCAGGAAAATGGTTGGTTCAGATGCTAACGCGGCGACTGGTATCATAAACCTTAAGGTGGCGCCTGACTCACCACAGTCTATCATTGTCTCCGCAACTTTAGGCGGGCTTGCACCTTCAACCGTCCAACAGTCTTCTGCAGCGGTCACCTTCGCACCTAAAGCCTTAACTGCACGCAAAGCCGCTTCAGTGTCATCTGCAATCAGCGGCCGAGAAATCTTAGATACACCATCCGATAACGCAGCAGCTATCAACATTCGCTGTGTGTAAGCCTTTGACGGCGGCGCATCAACTTCGCCCGATAGGCGCTCAGCCTTTCCGATTATAACCACGGTCATTTAGCTAAATCACCCGGGCTTTTTCATGATTAAGCCTTGCATGCAGAATCTCGCCTTCATAGCGCTGCAACGCTACCCTTACGGAATCAACCTTGTCTGCTGGAACTACTGCAGTGACTGCGGGTCCTTTTCCGCACAAGCCGGCAGCCAAAGCGCCAGCGACCAAAGCGTCCAGAGCTACGGCGACACTGTAGCCCAGGGCTGAAGAGTAGATTAAGCCATTAAGGGTTAGCGCTGTCCAGAAATTTCCTTTCTGGGCTTCTTTGTATGCGATTTTGACAAGCGGCTTCACTGTTTGCAGCTTGTTGACGTCGGAGTCAGCAGTGTAAGCCTTACTGGCGGGAACATGGAAAAGAACCGTTAAGTCTTCTGGCAAGGCGACTCGTTTTAGGAGTTTCCTGTTTAGGTTGTCGGTGATTACGGCGCCGCCGAAGTATGAGGCGCAAGCGTCGTCGAAAGCGCCTGTCACGGTGACTTTAGCTTCAAAAGCAGCGTCAACACCTAAATTAACCACCGCCAAGTCATCAAGGTTTTTGCCTAATGCGGCAATCGTTGCTAAAGCCACAGCGTTCGCTGCGGCGCTGCTGCTTTTGAGACCACGAGCCACTGGGATGTTAGACCAAGTTTTCACGCGGGCGCCAAAACGCTTTTCAAGGTTGAAATGTTTGAGAACACGAGATACAACTCTTTCGATTAGCACAGTGCTTTCAGCAGGATCGCTTGTGATTTCGCCTTTTATGACATGCGGCTCCTCAGTTAACTTAACTTCAGCCTTTGTCCATAAGTCAACACCGAAAGCCGCGCCCTTACCAAACGCTATCGCATTCACGATGGTTGCTGCGCCATGCGCTATTGCTTCAGCTTTCGCAATCACCTGTCTGCACCCGCACTGGATAACTGGCTTAATGCTGCTTGTCGCATAACCTCAACAGGCGCTTGGCAGCCCGTCCAGATTTCAAAGGACGCCGCACCCTGGTAAATCAGCATTTCCACACCGCTTATTACCTTGGCGCCTGCTGCTTTTGCGTCTTTCGCCAGTTTAGTCTTCACAGGATTATAAACTATATCCATCACCGCTAAGTCAGGCTTTAGCCACTCAGGCTGCACCAAGCTTTGGTGAATGTTTGGATGCATACCCACAGAAGTAGCGTTAACCAATATGTCTGCGTCTTGAAGGTTCCGCTGCACAGCGACTGGTGAGAGCGAGCCGCCGACGATTTTTTTTCCGAACACGCGATGTAATGCCGCTGCTAACTCCGCTGCTTTTTCAGCAGACCTGTTCAAAATGACAAGCTCTCCGATTTCCTCGGCAAAAGCGTGGGCTATGGCTTTAGCTGCGCCGCCTGCGCCGAGCAGAAGCATCTTCTTTCCGGATATGTCTACACGGTTTTCTTTTAGGGCGTTTAAAGCGCCTATGCCGTCGGTGTTAAAGCCGCAAAGC
>JBBFKZ010000047.1:0-2025 GCA_037481775.1 Bathyarchaeia archaeon | reverse complement strand
TTGCTCATCCTTAAGAACCCACCTGCCTGCTTGGTAACGGTAACGGTAACACTTGGAGGCAACCATGTCGGGCTGCAAAAGTTCGACCTTGGTAAAAGGATTACTCGCCCCTTGCTTGCAACCCATGACGCTTAGTAACACAAAAAACAAAGTAACAATGCGTGTCATCTTATGACCTGTCACGATTAAGGAAGTCCAGCGAGCGACGCCTGCGGTCATTAACATCTTGCTCCAGCACGGCCCCTTTGTGCTCCTCTTCAGCCGCCTTTGCGGCATCCTCAGTTCTTTTTTTTAGTAGCCAAGCATCAATCCAGCCTGAGGCCCATTTGATGGCCTCAACCAGCATCATCTTTAGGAATGAGGCAATGACTTGTGCAAACATTAAACGCTAACTCCTACCTTTCGCAGAACCTCTTTTAGCCACTCCGGTAGCTCTTTTTTGGTAACCTCATTGAAAAGCTCTACAAGGTCCAAGGTTACCCGCAAGCTAGCCTCAACAGCTCGCACCTCGTCCTTATCCGAGTCCACAATATGTTCTAGTAACAATGTTACCTTGCGTCCGTCGACTTTTTCGATTTTCATAAGCTCTCCTTTGTGGTTTTTTCTTTTCTCTCTAGATAACTCAATCGTAATTCAAACACTCGGTAACTAGCAAGTATTTCAGCTATTTTCTCGTTTAGCGAATGAATTTCTCTTCTCAAATTAGCAACCTCGTATACTAGCACTCTAAATAAGTAAAACATTAAAAATCCAACGGCTAATAACAGCGATTCAAAAACTATGCTGAAGTATTGTTCCATGTTACCACCTATTTTGTATAGTATACAAAAATACCACATCCTGATGGGTTACCGCCTTGAACGCTAGTTATGTCCCACCTCAATATACCTCCCGACAGCACATTAAATGGCGTCGAAGAAAGAACCGGAGCGGTCATGTTTGGCTTTGACTCGCCGTTTGCAATGTGAGCCCAATTTCCCGCGGCAGAGCTTATCGAACCAACTGTTGTTAATATTGGAGTAAAGCTTGTTGTGTTTGGCGGCGCATAAAGTAAATTAAACGCAGTGCTACCAGAGTTACCAGCAAGCTGTATGTAACACCTAACGCCCACTATTTTTATATCTTCGCCCAAAATGTAAATCCCATCAGCCCCAGTAGTCGTTGGGAATATATTGTATGGCCCGTTGACTTGAAATCGTAAAATACCCTGAACGCCACTACCACCAGAAATAATCAACTCACTTGCGCTAATTTTTTTCTTCGCCCAGCTTGCCGCAGAATCCTCAATCAAAATGCGGTCCGATGGGCTAATAGAAGTCTTAGCGGGAAAAGTGTCCCAGTCGTTTTGTCCTCTTGTTAGCTGTGCGTCATTGGTAACATTGCTGAGGCCAACTTGATCCTTGGTAACATTGTGAGGGTTGCTTGTATCTGCTATGTGGGCTGAGAAAGTAGCTAGCTGACTGTCCAATCCTGTAACTTCACTTGTGGTAACATCATTTGATACTGGAACGCCATTCATTAGTTTAAGGTACTTCGCCATTCTAACACCCCTTACCTAGGCCTTACATAGAGAATCAAGCCGCAATTTTCAGCGCCAGCTTGTCCGTCGAGTAAATCAAACTGCAAAAAATCACCAGCGTTTAATTGAGTAACCGCCATTGTTGGCATTGTCGCCCACGGGCCGGTTATGATATCCGTGTTAGTCAAAACATTCTTTATTGCGTAGGCATTGTTTGGTTGCGTAAAACTCAATGATGGCTTTACTGTAAAAATTGATGCTCCACCGGGTGGTGTGTTTGGACCAGTAAACCTTCGAACATCAAATGTTGTAACACCGCTAGTTCCCTTTACTAAATTAAAAAACAAAACACCTACTATTTCGGCATCAAACAAAAATCCGATACCACCATCAACTCCCAGCTTTGGGAAATTCATGATTGAGTATGGACCGTTGACGAAGAACTGCTTGTCGTAAATCTGCCGTTCATTTATGAAGTTTACAGCTCCGCCAATTTTCGTTCCGAC
>JBBFKZ010000046.1:0-2041 GCA_037481775.1 Bathyarchaeia archaeon | reverse complement strand
CCCGAGAGCTACAACTTTTTGCTAAACCCACAACACCCCCACTTCCCCCAACTCACCTGGAGCGAGCCCAGGGCGCTGTGGCTGGATGGGCGCTTGCAAAGGCTGGTGGAGCGGGCTCGAGGGCAGGGGTAACTTTCCTCACTGTGCTAATACAATGCTTCTTTGCAGTTCAGTCCAACGTGGAGCTAAGGGGCGGCACGCTTTTGCGCCGTCCCGCTTGAGCGCACAGTTAGATGCTTTACTGATTCTCTTCATGAATGAAAATTTCAGTGCGTTGCCGTTCTCCGTAAAAGCAATGGGTACGTAGAACAACTCTCTCGCTAACTATCGTGACAGTAAGTGTCCGACCCACAGACGCTCTGCTTAGCCTCATAAAGGCTCTTTTTGTGCGTCGTGCAATCGCTGTAATGCCCGGGGTAATGATGTTGGCGAGAATTCCACCAGCAACCCCTTGAATGAATGGATTTTGGGCTGCCTCAATTATTCCGTTGAGGATTATTGATCCGTTGCGAACCTCGGCAATATGGAGATTTACCAGGGCTGGCTCTGAATCTAGGGTTGTTCCTCCGTATTGCCCAAACTCTCGTCCCTTCATGCGCTCTACGAGTGCTTTGTTAATTTGTTAATTAGCCTGTGAGCGAAAGTAAGAGAAGACGCCAACTCTATAGCTGTCGGGTTGGATCTTTTTCCGTGTATATCGGTTGCTTCTACGATGACTTGAATGGGCATGTTTGTTCCTTCTTGGTGGTGGGATTCAACAAGCAAGGACATCTAACGTTTGAGCTCAGGCCGCGGCCCGTTAGGGTCGTCGCGCCTGCAGCGAATGGTTAGCCGTCACGACCACGGCCATAGACATCTTCGTTAACCGCGGGAAGCTCTGGCTCCGCAGGCCCAGTTGAGACTCCGACTATCATCAGGATTCTACAGCCGCCATGGCGCTCAACATTTCCCTTAACTGCCGAAACCGTATCAGGGTTCATTTCCAAATCGAAGCCGCGGAAGTAGCGCCCAACCAGCTGGTATGAAAGAGGGACTCCAAACTTGTGAAGATCTGTGGTGTATGCGTCAAGACTCAATGCGACCGAAATTGGAACACATACGGCATGGGTAAATGGGTTGGATATGCCATATTGCTGTCCATAATATCGCTTTCTATAGAAGAAGTCGTCCTTGCATTGCACTAACCAATTGTCCATGCAGGAAGATACGTTTTCATAATCGTAGAGCAGCAGCTGTGACCGAGGGGCGTTCTTGACGATCCTTTTGAGCTGCTTCGTCTTCGCTGCTGAAAAGGATCCTTTGCCTATATCCCTTCTCTTCGCTTCCAGCAAACCAACGCCTTCGATGGTCTCGCCCGCCCAAGACGTCAGGCGCACAAGGATTCCTATATCACCGTAGGTTGACTCTTCAGGCAATCTCAACTTTCGGAAGTCCCAGACGATCTTAAAAGGGCGATCTAGGTCTTCAACAGAAACGTTTCTATTTCTCGCGTATAGCTCGTCTACAAGCGAGAAGCTGATGTGGTTCTCATCCCATGAAGCCGGATAGCACTTCCTGATGGTTTTTACGATTGCTTCCTCGACTAAATATAAGTATTCGTAGAAATACATTTGGCACCTCGATTCATGACGGCTAACTATTAGTTACACCGCCCGAGCGACATAACAAGGTCAAAAAAGCCATGTAAGGCGCAAACTCATGCTTTGCGATATAGGCTTCTCTCATTCAAATATCCCTCCTTTTCTAGCTTGGTACAGGCAGGCATCCAGGGTTCGTCTTTCGGCCTAGGTTCATAGGTTCTGGCTACTTTGGAGTCAGATTTTATCCCATTTTCCCGCCTTCACAAGCCCCAAATGCACCCCAACCCCTGTATCCTGTACCCATGCGCCTGGGCGAGCGGGGCGAGGGGTATGTGGTGGGGCAGTTTGCCCTGCTGGGCCTGCTGCTGCTGGCTTTGTGGGTTACGCCTTCCTTTAGCCCGTCCTGGCTGGGGGGGCTGGGGCGGGGGCTGGCCTGGGTGGGGCTGGGGGTGCTGCTGCTG
>JBBFKZ010000045.1:0-2236 GCA_037481775.1 Bathyarchaeia archaeon | reverse complement strand
TAGCTATGGGCTACTTGTGGGATAAGTCGCAAGGAAAGGCCTCTCAAGAGGCGATGCGCAGTTTTAGCGATGGGGCGGCTTGGGCGTTTGAGTTACTTTCTGGAAATGAGCTGGGGACAAAAATAAATGAAGAAAGCGAGGCGGAATATGAAATTGGTAACAATGAGCGAGAAAGAGTATAGAGAACATGAGGCCTTGGGGTTTCACGACCTATGCAACCTCGGCAAAAGTTACCTTCATTTTTTAGAGGGTCGTAAAGAAAAAGAGGCGAAGGATTATCAAACTTTCGGGACCGCAGCTCACCTCATGGCTCTTGAGCCCGATCGGTTCAAGAATCAAGTCGTAGCTCGGCCCGCTTTTGACCGCCGCACAAAAGACGGAAAGGCAAGGGCTGAAGCTTTTGATGCACAATTCAAAGAATCACTTGTCGTTACCGAGGATGAGTATGGACGGTTAATAGCCATGAGGGCAATGCTTTCCACCTCTCCAGAGTTTAGCGACATCATGTCTTGTGTTACCCATGTCGAATCATGCGCTTTCTTAGATTTTTCATCAATTAAATTGAAGGGTCGTGTTGATGCGGCTGGGGTGTTACCAAGCGGTGAGCCTTTCGTTCTTGAATACAAAACTACGCAGGATGCGTCTTTTGATAATTTCAAATGGGATATCGGAAGGTATAAATACGACTTGCAGCTACTACACTATGCATCACTAGGTTTTGGAGGGATTCAAAACCTAGGGTCTTGCCGCCTATTCATTGTTGCTCAAGAAAAAGAGCCGCCTTTTGACTTCACAATAACTGAAGTCCTGGTAACTGATGAATTGGTAGCAAGTTATTATGACTTGTTGCGAAAGGCAGAGTCAAATCTTGAATTAAAAACGGGTTACTCAAAAGAGTTAAACACCTATTCGCATTTTCGGCGTTAAATCAAAATAACGGTAACACTTATTAACACGAAGGGGGGAACGATGGAAACAAAAGAAACAGTACAACTAACGCTATCCAATGAAATATTAGCCAGTGAGAAAAAAGACGATGGTAACAATGGAGAAAAAACGCTAGACAGCTTGCGGCAAATGCTTTTTGCTTTGAAAGACGCAAAGGCGGAATTTTTAGGCATAAAGCGCAATGCGACAAATTATTATTTAGGCAACAGCTATGCAACTTTGGGAAAGGTTCTCGAGGCTGTGGAGCCTGCTCTGACAAAGCATGACTTCATAATTGAGCACAGGCTAGTTTATCGAGAAGGTAAAACCTACCTGTCAACATCAATACTGCACATCCCGACTTTGCAAAACCTCACGACCGAACTTGAGCTAAGTTACCGTGCGGGCGATATGCAGTCGCTCGGCTCGGCTATAACTTACGCTCGCCGCTACTCATTATTAGTGTTGCTGGGACTATCAATGGAGGATGACGATGGTAACAAGGCCAAAGAAGACGGCGGCGATAAGCTAGTTCAGAAGCAGGCAACACAACGACTTAGTAACAACTCAGTCGGTAACATTAGCGGCGGTAACAACCCATTTCAAAGGCGGCCATGAGCAAGGAGGGCAAGTAATGAGCGACAAGCACATCAGCGACGGCGGACCAGCTTTCCCGGGCCGCTGGTACGACTCCCAGCCCCTGACAGGTGAGCACGTTGTGCGTGAACAGTGGGAAGGCATGACTCTGCGCGACTACTTCGCAGCGAAGGCTATGCAGTCAATGCTGCTCGACACAAAGCAATTTGCGGGATGCGGGCTTGAGGAAGCGCCGCTTGCTGCTACCCACGACATCATCGCCGGCTGGTGTTACCGCATGGCCGACGCCATGCTTAAGGCGCGGGAGGCGAGCGCGGCATTAACGTGTGAGTAACAATCCATTTCAAAGGCGGTAACATGAGCGAGGGAGGAAGACCTCAGAACTATTGTACGCTGGACGATGAAATATGGCTTAATGCTGTACGGCGAAAAATTAAAGAGCGGGTAGAGCAAGAGGAAAAAGAGGCGGCCATCGCTGGCCCCTCAATCTTCGCACCACTCTTTGCCCGATTAAAAAAAAGTGTTACCGGCCGCTCGGTAACACTCGGCGGACAAAAAGTAGATGCTGAACGGGCACTGTTTGAGCTTGAGCTCATAATTTTTGGTAACAGCTGGGTAACGTGGCGTGACTTTCACGCAATAAAAGATGCTAAATCTAGTGACCTGGGCCTCGCTGCTCTCGCCCTTTCTGCTGTTTCGCACAAACTTGCGC
>JBBFKZ010000044.1:0-2892 GCA_037481775.1 Bathyarchaeia archaeon | reverse complement strand
TCTCAAGGCATATCTTCTCCAGGCTGGCAAGTTGCCTAGCAATGCAGCCATGGCGCAAGACGTCGCCTGGACGGGCGATCCGGTCCTTAATGTGTTTATCGAACAGCTCAAAGTCGCCAAGCCGCGCAATTACGGCCCTAACTATCCGGAAATCTCCAATGCCATTCAGGAGATGTTGCAGGCAGCCATCAGCGGACAGAAGACAGTAGATACAGCGGTGGCTGAAGCGCATGCCAAAATCACGCCATTACTGCCTGCGTAATTACAGCGTTCGTTTAACAATTGACTCCTATGCGGCGCAGAGACTGCGGGATGCATAAAGGCCAAACGCCTGAAGCTTTGCAGTTCTGCGCCGCTATGCTTCAGATACAGTGCCCAGCAGAGTTTTCCTCGCCATTCTAAGGAGAGAGTGCTGATGAGGCGATCTACGTCTACCTTATTAACAGAGATGCAGCGAGCAACGCATCGTAAATCTTTGCGTAGAAGGAGTGCTTACCTGTTTATTGCACCTGCAATGCTCTTCATTGTGTTGACAATGGTTTATCCTATCTTCGCAAACCTGCGGATGAGCGTATATGACGTCAACGTCGGGACGTTTCTTTCCGATACAGCGCCTTTTGTCGGCCTCGGCAATTATATTAAGGTGTTGCGAGACCAGGCCTTTCAAAAAGCGTTTCTTCTTTCACTTATCTTTACAGTCGGATCATTAGTCTTTCAATTCACGATTGGTTTTGCGCTGGCGTTGCTCTTCAATCGTTCCTTTCCAGGCAATCAGGTATTGCGTGCGCTCATGTTGTTGGGTTGGATGCTTCCCACCGTTGTAAGCGGCAGCATTTTTCGTTGGATGTTCGATGGAGGAAACGGTATCATCAATTATGCATTGCAGAGTCTGGGGCTGATGTCTTCTCCACGTTTTTGGCTAATTGAACCGCAGACTGCCTTATTAGCCACCATCATTGCCAACATCTGGGTTGGTGTTCCCTTCAATATGATTTTGTTGTTGCCGGGCTTGCAAAGTATTCCACGCTCGCTTTATGAAGCAGCCAGCATTGATGGCGCCTCCTCAAGGCAGAATTTTCGGTACATCACGCTGCCGCTCATGCGTCCGGTGGCGCTCAGTGTATTGTTATTGGGGATCATTTACACGTTTAAAGTTTTTGACCTCATTTACGTCATGACGCGTGGAGGACCGGTGGATGCGACCACAGTGCTACCGATATATGTGTATCAGCTCTCTTTTAACTTTTTTCGCTTCGGAGAGGGCGCAGCTGCAGCGATCTTGTTGCTGACGCCGCTGAGTCTGGCGGCTATTGGTTATTTGTGGTTCAGCCAGCGAGAAGAGGTAATAACATGAATGGATGGAACGTGCTGCGCCGTTCAGGGTTGGGATGGACGTTGTTTGCCGGGTTTCTTGTCGCAGGGTATCTTTTTCCTGTGTACTGGATGGCGGCAACTTCGCTCAAGACAAACGCTGCGGTCTATGCATCGCCGCCGCAAATTATCCCTTGGCCACCGATTTTAAGCGCTTATCGTGAGGCGGTGTTGAGTAACCCGTTGACGCTTCGCTCAATTCTTAACAGCGCAATTATAGGGCTTGGCACCATGCTGCTGACATTGTTGCTTGCCGCGCCAGCTGCGTACGCTTTAGCACGCCTTAAACTGCGCGGCGCAACATTAGTAATTCTCTTGCTTCTAATCACGCAGCTGCTGCCGGCCATTGTCATTGCAACGCCTCTGTTCGTTGTGTTTAGCCGGATCGGCCTAATCAACTCCTATCCTGCGCTCATTTTAGCTAACACCACCTTTACGTTGCCTTTCGCCGTGATTGTGTTGCGACCTTTCTTCTTGACTGTGCCGCGCGAGCTGGAGGCGGCAGCTCAGATCGACGGATGCACCCAATTCGGCGCTTTCGCGCGCGTCATCTTGCCGCTTGTTCAGCCTGGCCTGCTCACAGTGGCGGTGTTTGCCTTTCTCATGGGATGGGGAGAATTTTTATTCGCCATGACACTCACCACCAATGAGATGATTCAACCCGCCACTGCAGCCCTCAATAAATTCATCGGCCAGTATGGCACGGAATGGAACAAACTTATGGCTGTTGCCACGACGATTGCTATCCCCATCATCATTATCTTCGCCGGCCTGCAGCGCTATATTGTCAGCGGATTAACGACTGGCGCTGTCAAGGAGTAACGAACTCAAAGATAAAGAAAAGGAGCGGAAACGATCATGAAATTTACTGCTGGTTACTGGGATATGCGTCCCGGCGTCACGCCTTTTCACCCTATGCAAGTGTTAGAAGTTGAAACAGACGTCGCCGGGCTGACAATTTATGCGCTCACTAAACATGTGCGCCATCGTTTTGAGACGATTAATCTTCCTATGTTAACTATCCGGTTCACTTCGCCGCTGCCGAACGTCATACGCGTTCAAGTGGTTCATCATAAAGGCCGGCGTGTGCGTGCGCCGCATTTTCAAATTTTTGCCCAACCCACAGCGATTGTAACGGAAGACAACAAAGAGGCCGCCACCCTGACGAGCGGCAAGTTGTCGGTGCGCGTATCTAAAGGTGATCGATGGCGCATCGATTTTATGGATAACGACCGGTTGATCACAAGTAGCGCTGAACAGGCAATGGGCTTTGTTGATACACCCGAAGGTCGCTTTATGCTCGAACAACTGAACCTGGGAGTAGGTGAATGCGTCTATGGTCTTGGTGAGCGCTTCACACCTTTTGTAAAAAACGGCCAAGTAGTCGATCTTTGGCATGAGGATGGCGGCACTAGCAGCGAGCTGGCGTATAAAAATATTCCCTTCTATTTAACTAACCGCGGCTACGGCGTCTTTGTCAATCATCCGGAATTGGTTTCATTTGAGATTGGTTCCGAAAAA
>JBBFKZ010000043.1:0-3128 GCA_037481775.1 Bathyarchaeia archaeon | reverse complement strand
TCCCACAAGTAGCCCATAGCTAGTAACCTAATTTCAAACTTACTCTTGTTGCTCATACGTAAGCTCCATCTTTAATAGTTGATTTTTTTGCTCAAGAGCTAACATTTCTTTGTTACCTTGTGCGATTAACTCACGCTGATGGTGCGCAATGGCCATTGCTTGCTCTTTCATATGCTCGCTACTCGCAATTTCAGACTCAATGCGGTCACGTATCTGTGCGAAGTGAGTAGTGGGGTTATCATCCCAGGTTTCGCAAAGAGTCCTCCACCATTTGGTAACAATCGGTGCAAATTCACCTAGGTAGCTTCTTACGGCGGCGTCAAAAGATGGATAGGCATATCCGCCAGCACCGCTCCAATAAAAGCCGCACGAGTTGTGGAAGCAGCCCTCTCCCCAGTGGTAACCGTGCTTGAAAATTAGCATTGGAACGATAGAGGCAATCTGAGTTGCTAGCTGCCTTGAGCTAGTGTTACTTTCTGGCTTTAGTATCTTTAGCAAGTCCCCAAAGGTCGGCATAGCGCTCTTTCCTTGTCGCATCCATGCGCGCCACGCATCAGCGACCTGCGATGCTGTCAATCCCTCTTGCAAACTCATTTTTGCCATCAATCCAGCTATATCTTTGGACTTCCCGTACATTTCTGCGATTGACGCCCAAAGTATTACCATTTCTTTTTTATTTTGTTCGCTCATTTTTTCCTCCCCTCATCAAAAAACGAAAAGATTCTCTCTACCTTTTCCATAGCTACTCTCATTTCCTCATCAGCGGTTGCTGCCTTTTCTGCTTCGCGGGCAAGACGGTCACTTATCGTATGCTGCCCAGCCTGCCATCGAACGAGCCAAGTTTCCGGGTTTTTAGCCAAACTACCTAGGTCATGCTTTGTTTTCAGTAACCACGCGTCATTGCTCATGAGGTAGAATTTTATGACATCTGCAGCATTTTGCCCGATGCGGTCCTTAATCGACTTGAGCTGCGCATTGACCTTCGCGTTCCGCGGGTACTCCACGCCGTAGCGATGACGGTAAGCGTTTGACCAAGCGTCCCATAGCTCAGCGGCATTCTCGACTGGTCGCGTCTTTTTTTGCGAGCCAGTTCTTGAGCTTTTTCTCGACGCATCATTGACGCCATCCAACGCACGCTCAATGACACGCCACAGCGGCTCGCTTGCATCGAGTTTCAATGATTCAATGCGTTGTTTCAGATAGTTAGGTATCCTCACTATTTCCCCCTTTCTTTTTGTGTTACATCTAATTGTTACCGATTATTGTTAAAAATTAACGAAAACATTTTTTGTCATGATTTTTTTCAGCAATCAACAAATAGATATGCGCCTTGCGTCTATTGCATAGCGGCAATAAGTGCGACATTTGGAAGAATTGTGATGGGCGCATAAACGCCAAATAGCGGCGCGTCAAAAAAGATGGTAGCTAGGTAGGTATAGGGTAACACCTAAAAATTGATTTTAGGGCTGATTAGAGGCCCTGGTTGATTTTTTTGTGCTACCGACCCGTGACGCCGTTTTTTCTACAAAGAAAAGCTTTACAGTGTTTTGTTTTTTAGTATCATTTACCCGTGGCCGTTGGGGGAACAGGCAATCCCGGCGCAGAAGCAAGAAAGCGGCTGCAAGCGACTGCGAGTTAAACCTGCGAAGCGACCGAGCGACCGACGGGCATCTTCCAACGGTTTTTGCTTTGGTAGCTTCAACAAGGGCACAAAGACCCTCTGCGAGTTTCGCTCGTACTGAGAAGGTTTGGCAGAGACCATAACGCTCTAGAGGAGAGCGATTGTGCGCCTGCGACGATAATGAAAGGCCGAATGCGGGATAATACTAACCGCTGGCTTGTGTTACTTGGTGGCTTGCTACGGGTAACGTAGGCTAAGGCTGAAGTAAAATTGCGCGTCAATGTGAGAGAATAAATTTTTTTTTATTCTCTCGCATAAAAGACTCATTCTATCTGTTACTCATAACTCTTAACTAAGAAAAGAGTTGCCCAGCTCTCTCCCTCGCTCCCTCAAAGCATCCCCCAACGGGGTTGGTTCGAGGGACTTCGGTAGTAACGAGGTTGAGTAGCGGCGCACAGTGAGTAAGTTAATAAGGTTAATGAAATATCTTGATAAGAAAACAAGTTCGCAGTGATTGCGACAGAACGTGAGCGCGTTAAGCGCGAGCGGGAGCAAGCACGAGAACTTGTTACCAAGCAAGCGATAGCTTGCGCGGTAGTCATACCGATTACGAACGATTGAGTTTTTAGTAAACTTAGTTAGTAAGTTTCAGAGTAGTAGAAAGTCTTGATTGAGAAAAAATCCGTAGTAAATCGAAGTTATGAGTAAAGTTTACGATATTTACACTGATGGAGCGTTTGATTACAAAACATCAATCGGAGCTTATGCATTTTGTGTTTTTGATATAATCGAAGGAAAGAAAAAGTTAATTCATGCAGAATCTGGAGTCGTGAAAAATGCGACTTGCAATCGTGCCGAGTATGAGGCGTTTATCAAAGCGTGCGAGTTCTCGATAGAAAATCTTGTTTTCGACAAGTTACTCATCAAATCCGACAGCTCGCTACTTGTGAATACTTACAACAAGTGGGCTGAGGCTTGGGTTGCGAAAAACAAGCTTCATAAAATGAAAAACACGGACTTAGTTTTGCATCTGTTGCAATTAAAGCAACAGTTCAAAGAATCGCTTTGCTTAACATGGGTAAAGGGGCACGCTGGCATCTTGGGTAACGAAATTGCCGACAAGTTAGCACAACGAGTTATTGATACAGAGAAAAAAAGACGAATGAATCGGGATGCTAGCTTTTGGTTTCAAAGCCGTTTTGTGAACGCTACTTCGTGAATTCGAAAAGACAAAAAATATTTGCTGTTACTGTTTATTTTCGTTAGCGTTTTTCTCATGACAGATGAGGTTAAACCAATGAAGCCGCCGTTTTCTTATTATGGTGGTAAACAAAAATTTTCTTCTAAAATTATTCCACTTATACCAAAACATACCGTTTACGCTGAACCTTTTTGCGGTTCTGCTGCAGTGTTTTTCAAAAAGCCTTTTCCATCTGTAAAAGACCGCGGTAACTATAGAGAAGCTATCAACGACACTAACGAGTGGTTAGTCAATTTTTTTCGAGTG
>JBBFKZ010000042.1:0-3213 GCA_037481775.1 Bathyarchaeia archaeon | reverse complement strand
CGAAGTTCCTTTCTCGCTGGCAGGCTTTTAGAGGTGTTTGATAAGCTGGCGCGTTTTCTTGAAAGTTTTCACGAGCTTTGCGTGACGTTGGCTTTCCGTTGGCGAAGCGGCTTAGTTTAATTGCGCGCGGATGGGGCTACGCGGATGCGGAAAGATGGGATGGCGATGTGCTTTTCGCCAAGTTCTTGTCTGTGATGCATCTTAATAATCCTGAAGCCTTCAATGTGTAAAGCGTAATACTTGGCAATGCTGGAAATTGCGCAGTGGGTTTTAGGCTCACTGTTAATGGGTATACTTCTTTGTGTGGGTTTGTGGATAGTTTACAATGTGCCTATTTTGGCGGTTGGTGTTAGAAGTTATCGGAGAACCCAGCTGAGGCCTTTGGTGAAGCGTAGTTTGTCTGATTCGGATTTGCCTTTTGTTTCTATTGTTGTGCCTGTTAAGAATGAGGAGAAGGTTGTGGGCCGGTTGTTTTCTTCCATTTCTAGGCTTGATTATCCTGCTTCAAAGAGGGAGTTAATCATTGTTGAGGACGGGTCGACTAATAGGACGTTTGAAATATGCAAGGCGTATGCAGTGGCCAATCAGGGCGTGCTGGTTTTGCGTAGGCTAGGGTCTGATGGGAAGCCTTCTGCCCTGAATTTTGGGCTTAAGTATGCGCGGGGCGATGTTGTGGCGTTTTTCGACGCGGACAGTGTTCCCGCTGTGGATACGCTTCGCCAGGCAGCCGAGTACTTCCATGATGCGCGGGTGGCGGCGGTTCAGGGGCGCACCTTCTCGATTAATGCGGAGGAGAATATGCTTACGCGTTTCGTGGCGTTTGAGGAGGCTGTGTGGTGCGAGGCGTATTTGCGGGGGAAAGACGCGTTGGGCCTGTTTGTTCATTTGCGCGGTAACTGCATGTTTGTTCGTCGGAGTGTGCTTTCAGCGTTAGGCGGCTTCGAAGAGGGCGCGTTGTCGGAGGATATGGATTTGTCGGCGAGGCTGCTGGATCATGGCTACGCGGTGCGTTATGCGTCGGATGTGCGTGTTTGGCAGGAAAGCCCGGCGGGGCTTCGGCAGCTGGTTGCGCAGCGCACGCGTTGGTTTCGCGGCACGATGAAGGTTGCGGTGCGTTATGGGCGGCTTATGGCGGGTTTGGACTGGCGGCGGCTTGACGCGGAAGCCGAAGACAAAGGCGCAGATACACGATTAACCTTTAACCGCCTCGCCAGCATTCGAGTCGCAAATACAAGATTAAGCAGATAACTCCATAAAAAGCGCGCTGCTAGAGCGTAAGCTGCAGATAGGCTTTTGAAAACGCGATTATCAAATAAACGCTTCGCGAACATCAGCATCCTACCAGAAGAATCGGCGAATATAAAACAAAAACATTATGAACTTAGAATCCACACCTAAGATATATCACGCACCTGCAAATTTCCGATGCAAAGGCGATTATTGACAGAAAAAAGAACCAGGGTTTTTCCACAGTTCACAGGCAGGAGCTCAAGCGTAGAGGAAGCGACAAGCAAAAACCACAGCTGAAGGTACAAGTCACTTCTTAAACCCACGCTTCTGCCCAAATCAACATTCATAGATTATGATGTAATTCACTCTGTGTAGCAAGGTTTATGGCGGAAAATCATCCTTTTTTACGAAAAAACTTTAAACGACTTACACTCTCTGCAAAACTGCAAATAAAACAACTTAACTACAATGGATCTTCTTAACCTGTAAACCTGCTCAGAGGCCTAGCGCTTAACCAAACTCCGTCTCCGTAGGCGATTCTGCATGGCTGGGCTTCAATGAGCAAGTGTTATAGAAGGCGCAACAATAGAACAGGCTAAATTCTCTTTTCCTGAAAATATGGCCTATCTTGGAACCACAATCAAAGATGGTTCTGGCGCCAATTCTTTCGCTGCGTATACGGCTAAAGCCAAAGCCCATAGTTGATCATCGTGCGTTCCAGGCGGATGATAAAAAGTCATTATGCCCTTCTCTTCAGGTTTTTCAGTAGGTTTTACTTTGCCAAATCTATACTGCTGCTCGTTAATCTGCGAAAGCAGTGTTCTTTCAAGCGGCAGAATCAGCCGTTTCTGCTCCATTCTTGCCTGCAAAAGGATCATCAGGTCCTGCTTAGCCTTAGCCGTGAATACTAGCCCCTCAATCTGAGATGCAAACTCGGCTATCTCTTCAACTAAGCTCTCTCCAATGGCGCTTTGATCCACATATCCCTTCAAGACATCAAATTTTTCATCCAAGCGATGTATGAAGGCAACAACCTCAGTATACGGCGTGCCTAAGGCAAACTCTTTCAGAAAAACAACCCTTAAAGCGTCATTCTCCTCCTTCCGCAATAAAACAACAACGCTGTAGTCCACTCTCTTACCGAAATCAGCGCCTAAAAAGTAGTCACCAGCAATCCTGCCATCAACCTTCAACTCGTCTTCGCTAATAAGCTCATAATCCTCAGTGCATCCCAGGATTAGATCCTGACTGAAAAAACTATTCTCACATTCAGCAAACTCCGCCTCATACTCCATTTTATACCGTAACTCACCAATATCCCTACGCTGCTCCTCCAAAAAATCCTTCGAGATAAGCGGGCACTCCTCAGCCCTCACATGCTGACTCCAATAATTCGGATTCTTAAAACTACGGTAAAAAATGTGATCACGCCCCCAAGGCGTACTCAACATTATCGCCGTGCCATCAGTCGTCGCCAACATCGGAAAAATCACGCTGGCAATCACATCCTCAGGCATAAAAGCAGCCTCATCCATAACCACCAAATCCGCCGTATAACCCCTCAAAGAAGCCCCATCTGGACCACAGGGCAACGCAACAATACGGCTGCCATTGCTTAACTGAATCATCGTCCGCGTCGACTTCACCACCGAACCCAACAAAACAGCATTACCTTTAATGAACCCCTCAATCACGCCAAACATGATCATACTCTGCCTAAGACCACGACTAACAATAAGCGTAGTCGTCCCCGCATTAGTAAAAGCAAAATGCAGCACCTTCACAGCAATAGCCGTTGTCTTACCCGTCTGACGAGCCCAACAAGCAACAATACGCTTACTCTTACAACGCAGCAACTCCGCCTGATAAGGAAAAACACGAAAACCCAAAATAGCCTCAGCAAAAAAACACGGATCCTCCCGAAGCTTCTCACGCAGCCCCTCAAACCTACCTAAACCCAAACCCACCACGCCCACACGCGAT
>JBBFKZ010000041.1:0-4496 GCA_037481775.1 Bathyarchaeia archaeon | reverse complement strand
CCATCGAGTCCTGCGACCTAATTTTTGGTGTTAGCTGGGGCGATTATGAGAAGCTAGTGCGAGAGTTTAACCGACAATGCGGGGGTAGCAAGTGAGCAAGAGCAATAGTGGCAGCTACCCAAGAGGGGCGGTAATACACTTCACAGCGGGTCGTGCTGGTAGCGAGGACGAAGCTAAGGCTACCTTTGATTGGTTGCAGAAAAACGGGCTAAAGGCGGTTGTTATTGGACCGCTTGGCAAGTGTTACTTCCCTGAGGACTGGGAAACCAAGTGGGGGCCACACGCTGGGAAGAGTTACCATCCAGCCCTTGGCGAAGGTGTTAGCCGTTACCTTATAGGCTTTGAGGTCGCGTGTGAGGGGAAGCTAGAACTTCGGGATGGGAAGTTTTACTCTTGGTTTGGCTCGGTAGTTCCAAAAGAACGTGTAAACACCTACACCCAGCGCATGGGTAACATTGAAGCTGGACATTATGCGGCTTTTACGCCACAGCAGGTTGAAAGGCTTGTAGAATTGCTTTGTTACCTAAAAGACAAGTATCCGTCTTTCGACTTTGACCTTGTCGTGGGGCACGATGAGGTAGCGACCCCGAAGGGCAGGAAGAATGACCCTGGCGGGAGTATTGGAATGACCATGGAGCAGTTTAGGTCATTCCTGAAGGCGACTTATGTTGAAAGAAAAAATAAAGCCAACGGAGAAAAAAAAGAGGGCCCGATAGCTGATGCTACCGAGCCCAAGAAAGAGTCCACAGTTTCAGGTGTTACTAGCTCAAGTTCAAAAAGGAAAAGCAGTGGATTGATTCATCGCATTATTAACTTCTTCAGGCGCGCTTTTGCCTAGCGTCTTGCAGTTACCCGCCCCAATTGGTAACATGGTGTCATGTTGAGTTTCCTTGCCGATTTGGTTGCAGACCTTATCCTCGGACTTTTTCTCTTGCTTTATTTCATCGCCTTGCTCGCGTGCATTATGATTGGAGCCACGCTTGAACGCTTTGAATGAGCGAGCGGGCTCAGACTTCCAAGTTTTCACAAGCGCAATCAATTCTTTCACTTGCTCAAGCGTCGGGTTTAGCTTGAGTTTTTGCATATAGTGCCCTACCGCCTCACGGGCCAAAATAACTCCGGTTGCGTCGGTTTCAGTCGGGCGGTCCAATATAAACACTGACCCTCCAGCTTCGAGCCGGTCAAAGATGCGTTCTAGCGTAATATAGCTTGACGTTGCGAGGCAGTATATTTTGCGGTTTCGGTAGCGGACAAAGTAGCCTTCGTCAAGTGTGAGTCTTTTTGCCATGTTACCCTCCGACTAAAACGGCACTTGCTCTTCTTGTTCCTCTTGCCCCTGTGGCTGGCCCTGGGTGCTGCCAGTGTTGCCTTGCGTTCTGATTTCTAGTTCTTGGTAACCTTGACCAGTAACATAGACGCCAAAGATGTCAGAGGCGACGAAAGAAAAGTCCGGAGCTTTTGGGTTGAGTTTGTTACTGTTTGCGTAAAACTTAAGCCTTAAGCTACCGTTTTCAATGCCTTGTTCTTGCAAGAGTCGGGATATAGCGTGCAAAGCTGCGATGTCTAAGCTTACTTGTGGGCCATAATTGCCGTTCCATCCCGCAGCGACTTTGACACGCTTTTTTTCGGTAACCGGTTGTATGAGAGGTGTTTGTTCTCCGGTAGCGAAGTTTTGCACAGCACGCGGTTGCTGCCCCATCGTTGGTTTGTTACCGTATCCCTTACCGTTAAAGTTTTGCATTTTTCTTTCCTCCACTTTTTGTTGACGCCGTCCTCAAGACGGCTAGGCTATTAAACACCATGGGCTTGAAAAAGAAAGACACACCCTGTCAAAATGGCGGGCCGGTCGGCCTACTAATTGATGAGTTACCGATGCCTCATAGCGTTAATCGCAATTTTATTTTCTCTCACGGTAGATTTATCAAGAGCCGGGACGCTCGCCTCTTTGACAGCGAAGTGCGGGTGTGGGCCGAAAAAAGAAAGTCGGCCGTGAAAGAAATGCAAGCTTTGGCGAGGTCATGGGTAACAAGCGGTTATGTGCTCAGGGTTGATATTGATTTTTTCTTTGAGCGAAAGAGGCTTTTTTCGACAACGAGCAGGGCTAAAGATTTTGTGAAGTCTATCGATGTCAACAATCGCATCAAGCCGTTACTTGATGCCGTGGTGTTAATCATTGGCGTGGATGATAAGTTTTTCTTTGAGCATTTTGTGACAAAGAAGGCGTGCAAAGCGCACGAGCAAGAGCATTGCAAAGTTAGCGTGTTACCAATCAAGCTTGAGCATTGAGCATTAACCGAATGCTTACTTGATTTTCTGTCAAACTCTGTCACGCTAAGTCCATGGGACCTATGCTCCCTCGCATATCGTTACCGAGAGTCCCCGAGCGTTTGCTTGTGATACCCGATATGCATTTACCGTGGGAGCATCCTTCGTCTTTTGATTTTTTGAAGGCCGTCAAAAAGGCTTTTGCTCCTGAGCTTGTGATAAACTTGGGCGATGAGGTGGACTGGCAATCATTAAACTTTCATGGCGTAAGCCCTGACTTACCGAGCGTAAAGGATGAGCTAAAGCTTGTGAGGTCTAAGGTCAAAAAACTGGAGGCCATTTTTCCCGCGATGTTACTCTGCGAGAGTAACCATGGGATGTTACCGTTTCGCCGTGCCTTCGCGGCTGGAATTAGCCGACACATGGTTATGCCTTATGAGTCGATTTTGGATGTCGGACCACGCTGGCGGTGGGCGAAAGAAATTGTCCTTGGTAACCGGATTTTGTTTCGTCATTCATTCGGAAAAAACATCGCCTTATGCGCAAAGCGTTATGGCCTCTCACTTGTACAAGGTCACTTTCACGAGAACCAAGAGTTGCACTTTTTTGAAGTTGGAAGCCGCAGTTACTTTGCCGCCTCTGTGGGGTGTTTAATCGATAAGTCGCATGAGGCTTTTAGCTACTCACACTCTAATGTGTTTAGACCCCGACTAGGTGTGTTACTAATTAAAAACGGAGTCCCAAAGCTGTTACCGATGCGTTGCCACAAGGACAGCGGAGAATGGGATGGGGAGTTACATTATGTTTAAGCTAAAGTTACCAAAAAAGTTACCAAAAAGTGTTACCATTGGCGGCAAAGAATGGAAGGTAAGCGTGCAGGACCTTGATGGTTTGATTGGGAAGGATGAGGTCATGGGCTTGACTGTCTATGACTCGGTAACACAGCGAAGAGAAATTATGATCGACAAAAGCCTTGAAAAAGATGAGCAAAAAATGCGAGTTTTTTTGCATGAATTAGTGCACGCCGTGATTTTTGAGTCAAAGCTTCCGCCAGATGCTATATGCAAAACTGCCGAAGAAGTCCTCTGCGAGCAGATAGCTCAGCTTTTGTTTGACGCTTCAAAATAAAAAAGCCGCCCGCGGGCGGCTTTGGACAAAAAGTTTATTCTTCAAATTTTAATTCAACACTTTGAAAGAAACAATTTTATTCGAAGGACACAATCTGTTGTAATCAGCTATTAGGTCCTTAATAATAATTCTATCGCTCACAGTGAACCTGTCGTATTTCAATGGCACATTTGCGTCGTCAAACAACCCGCCACATGCTATTTTCCCCTCTTCCATCACATAATGCGGGAATAGCTTTGCTTTAGTTCCATCTTCGAATGTTACCATAATTTGCGGCAGCAGAATGGTAAGCGCAAACTCACATTCGCCGTCGTTCCATTTCCTGACTATTTCTAGCCCGAGTTTAATAATGTCGGTTTCACTAACTCCGTGTTTTTTTGCGAGCCGTTTTAGTTCGCTAATTTCGTCGTCATGCATTTTGAATGTTTTTAGTTTTGTTTTGCTCATTTTTGCTTCCTTTGTTGTTTGTTTTTCTATCTATTTTGTTTTTCGTTTTAGCTCATCTGCGACATGTTTTATTTCCTTTATTAACATGTCCTGATATACATAATCTTTGTTTTTAATCAGAGTTATTTCGTAATCGTCTAATTTAATATCAGTTTTCCAGTCGTTTTGGTCTATGATCACTTTTTCAAACCGTTCTTCTAAATAATCAACGAGCGCAATTATTTCATCATCATCATATCCGAAAAAAAAATATTCATAAAGTAAACTCACTTCCGACTTTTCTGTTTCTAAGCGCGCCTCGATATCGTCGTTCTTATATAAATACGTATCGATATCGCTTCTTAACATCAGTTCGTATGAATACGATATTTCTTCTAGTTCATTTACGGTAAATGCATATTCATCATCGACAATGACAGTGAAAGCTTCCTCCGGTTTTGATTTGAGTCTGATTCTCTTCATAAAAACCTCCTTTGTTGTTTGTTTTTCTATCTATACTCACAGTATATAATATATGACATGATATGTCAAGAACAAAAAACCCCCGCCTCAATTTGAGACAGGGGCGAACAAAACTTCAATAAAAACAATAACTTAGCTAGGTTAATAGCGTTTCAATTTGTGACATAATTTCAAGCGCGCGTGCGTGTTTTTCT
>JBBFKZ010000040.1:1506-4629 GCA_037481775.1 Bathyarchaeia archaeon | reverse complement strand
TAAAGTGTTATAGTAACAGGCGCAGTCAACTTCACTTGGTCGCCAGTAACAGAAAGGACTGTGGACTCATCAGCTACCCCCCAAGAGGCGTCATGTATGATGATTTTTAAGCCCTCATAAAAAAATGCCCCATCACCGCTTGTTACTATAAACTCATCAGGTCCAATGACGCTTTGAATAATAGACTTCTTGCCAAAAGACGGATGGGCTACCTTAATTTTTCTATTAAAAGATTCGTTACCATGATAATCATCGGGTATAAGGTAACATCCAATCGGTATTGTTGGCAGCGTGGATTGGAAAAATAAACTATTTGGCGACTCGACATTATCTAAAACCGCACTATGAGTAAATGTATAGTCATTATTTATTATTTTTAACCTGCAACCGATGTAAGGTCGCCATTTTTCGCTTTCAAACCCTGAAAAGTCATAGCTTGGTAGCACCAATAGCTCGTTACCAGTCGCTGATTGGATGCGGCTAGATGGCGCAAAGGTAGTATACCTAACGTCGAGTCGATACTGTGTAGCTACCAGAGTTAAACGAACCCCATCGCTTCTAACCTCACGATTAACTACCTGATAGAATGCGGAGCCGAGCGTATAATCACTAGAGTCAAAGGAAGGAAAATAAATGTCGGAACCATCGAACAAAACTATATCGCCTATTTCATAACGAATACCGTGCTCTAAGGTCATATAGGCATCAAACCACAAAGCCCCTGCCTTGTATCGGTCCAGTGTTACCTTGCTTTTTTTCTCTATGAAAATTAGATTTTGAGCGTTCGTCCTAAGCCCTGATGATTCTATGACTAACGGAACAAGGTTTTTTCTGTAAAGCAAAGCTGAGTCGCTATCTACTGAATGCCTAACCGATAAAAATTCATCCTCTACACTATCCTTGTCCCAGTAGTAACTTACCGCATTGTAAAACAAGTCATTTAGCGAGCGATTTATCCGCATTTCCTCTGGGCGCATAAATTGAGAAGAATCTATAGTTTTCACATCACCAGATTCCGCCATCGGTCGCAGTGGTGCACAACTAATTCTGCCCTCTCTGGGGCATAAAAAAAGCTGCGCTGGAAAAAATAATTCTTTTTCCGCGAACTCTTTGAAATTGAAATCATCCTTGATATAAAACTCATAATCGGGCAATTCCGCAGCTACTAAGTCGCGCACATCTATAAAACGCTGTGTATCCATAAGGTAACTCTTCACTCCAGCACCTATTGGCAAAACATCAAACATGGACCTATGCTGTAAGTTACCAGAAAAATTGACATCAATCCCAATATCAGGTCCATCCACAACAATATAACTCTTTAATAATGCTATCTTTTCAACCGCAAGGACCACGCGATTTGAAAAAAGTGGATTAAGAGTTACCTTATCCCCAACGACTATACCAAAGTCCCTATAGGCGTCATCACTTGGAAGCTCAATTGCGTTGGTAACAGGCCCAATGCCGCTTACGAAGCCGTATGACTTGATTGGAATTGACTTATTTTGTTGTCCACTCAACGAAAGCTTTAAGAAAATATCTATAGGGTTACCACGGAGGACATAAAATGACTTAACCTTATCGCCAACATTTGCTGTAACCCCACTAAAGGACTTAAAAAGCCCACGATTCAGTTCGTCAATTTCGATTAGGTTTGTTGAATTATCCTTTGATATAACCTTTAACACCTCATTATTTATCATGATGAATGTTTCGAAGGTTAAATCAGAATTGCCAATCGTTAGACCGCTTGTATCTTGAACTTTCACAAACTTTGTTTTAATCAACGAAACTGCGCCAACAGTAGCTACCTGAATTAGGTTGTCATCCTCGCTCTTGACTTCGACTAAACGCTCGGCGTCGGCGTTATCTAAAACTGCACGCCTTACATCCTTAGCCTGCGTGCCGTTTGGGAAAGTAACATCTATCCTCTTTATAGTCGCACTAATGTGGGTTACCGAAGCCAAAACTGGCCCGGGCGCTACCGTATACTGGACAGATATAGAATAAACGCCCGGAGAACGGGCTATGTATCGGTTACCCTGAAGCGTTAAGCTGTCATATTCAAAGTTTTCGACAAGCTCACTTTCCCAGCTTGGCAGGATATTTGACCGTAGGTAGTTTAGCACATTGTATACAGTAACCGTTACCGAGCCGCTTTGAACCGATATGTCCTCTAGGTAGCCGAAAAGGGCTGGCCTGCTCTCCTCAGGGAAGGCGTCGGTTGAGCGGACAAGAAAAACCTTAACTTCCTTGCCTAATAAATCACCCAATCCACGCTGCGTTAGGTAGTCCTTAAAGAACTTCCTAAAATCTACAATTCGAAATGTAAGGCTAGTCGTGCTGCTGCTCCCATCCTTGTCAGGATTTATGCTTTGAGACAAGGTAACACTTGAGCCTTCCTCACTGATTATGTCCTTATTGTTTAGTAACCTTACTTTTTTGTCGAAAAATAAATCGTCATCGTCAAAAAAAAGCTCTGGGTCATCAAACCGTGGAATAGCTTTGATTGGGTACGCGCTAAGCCAATATGGGATACCTTCTATTTTTAACGCAAAAAATAGCGTTACCATTAGTTAACCCCGACAAGCTGTGGTGCGAAGAAAAAAGATGATTGATTCACTACTTGTCCGATGCGAAAAACAACGGTGCCAGCTGCCGTTGGTGGCGAAAGTAACAATGCGCCGCTTGCGCCTAAGTAAATAATTTTTCCAGAATCAAAGGCGGAAAAAACATTGGTGGCAAGCTGAACCACACCGAAGGTCACAATATCACCAATATCTATTGGTGAACCAGCACTCACTGCTGATGTTAGTTTAACTATCATCAAAACTTGGTATCTATTGTTTAAAAATAAATTATCAGATAGATAAACTTCGGCTTCATTTTCTCCTAAACTCACATCACCAAATCTGCAAGCGAACACTCCAGCTGATATATCCTCACCAGCTACTCTAAATGCTACCGGCAGGTAACCGCTTAATGATGCTTGCGACGAGAGTTTTTGTCCAGAGCCGCCAACAATTGAAAAACCGTCCACTGCACTAGATACTATTTTAAACTCATCAACAGCGTTTGATGCTATTTTTGAAGCGGTGACCGAATTATCATTTATTTTAGCCG
>JBBFKZ010000040.1:0-1408 GCA_037481775.1 Bathyarchaeia archaeon | reverse complement strand
CTAGATACTATTTTAAACTCATCAACAGCGTTTGATGCTATTTTTGAAGCGGTGACCGAATTATCATTTATTTTAGCCGTTGTTACTGAATCATCGGCAAGCTTTGTGGTTGTTACCGCTAAATCGTCAATATCACCATTAGCTACAGTGTTTTTGTATGCTAACGCACCAAGTGATGATATATCGGCCTTAGAATCAAAAAGAGCACGGTTTATGACAAGAGTCGTATTAGTCGTGTCAGGCTCAATCTCAATGACACCAGCGCTTGCTGGAGCCTTGAATGCCCACGCCTGCCTTGATGTAGTAACTTCTGCGTAACCAGTGATGTTTCCGCCTTCCTCAACCTCAAGCCCAGCGTTACCGCCACTCGACGCTAAGCCGTTCTTGTTCAAAGTTATGCGCTTGTCCTCAGTGGTTAGCTGAACAGTGTTTAGAACGGTTTGGTTACCATTAACGAATAAATCACCGTTAATCGTTAAATCACCACCAATAGTTCCATTATTGGTAACGCTTAATGAGTCTGAAGAAACGCTGCCGCTTGCGTTTAGTGTAGATACTGAAAGGCTTGAAATGCTACCCGTATTAGCCTGCACCTCATTGGCCGTTACCTTATCTCCAACCGTTAAATCATCGGTTACCGAAAGGTCGTTTCCAATCGTAACGCTATTTGTTACCGTTAAGTCATTGCCCACCGTAGCGTTGTTCGCTACAGATAAAGTACCGGCATTTAAGCCTGTCACATCGCCATTTGTCGCTGTGTAGCTTGAAAGGGTTGTGCTGCCAGCTACTGATAAATCCCCCTGAACGGTAACATCATCCGAAAAAGTTTTATCGCCACCAAAAGTCGATGCTTGAGATTCAATGGTAACAAGCCTGGACTCATGGTCATTTAATGTTACCTGCTGAGCTGCGTTGTTTGACGCTTCTCTAGCGTCCAAGGCGTCTAAATCCTGCCGCAGGTCGTAAGCGTAAACATCAATCCTTTCAATAGCTACTTTGTAGGGGTCGCCGTCCACAACTACATGATTAGTCGCATAATCAAGTGAGTTAGTGTCATTCTCAAAAGTTCCGACAGCAGCCGCAATATCATTTATGAACTTTTGTGTATCATTTATCACAGGTCCTGAACCTGCAGGCCTAGCTAGCTGCACCTTCCCAATAGTCGAAGTATCGACTTTTCGTGACATAAAAGCATCGTTTACAACTTGTGCTTTGACTGGGTCACCTGTATTTATCATGTGCTCAACTCCCTAAAAGTTAATTTTGAAACCTTGTAAAACCCATCAATGTTACCATCAAAGTCAGGTTCAATTTCGTAACCAACACCATCGGAGTTTGAGGAAGTCGAAATAAGAATGCCTTGATAAAATGAGTATGGGTCCGACTCGTTTGGCATAAACTCAATAGC
>JBBFKZ010000039.1:0-5249 GCA_037481775.1 Bathyarchaeia archaeon | reverse complement strand
GCTACAAGACACTTGAGGATATAAAGCATGCGCCGCCTGAAGAGCTGACGAATCTGCCTCTGATTGGGCCGCGGTTGGCGAAGAAGATTAAGGAGCAGGTTGGCGGGTTTGTTAAGAAGGAAGCTTGGGAGAAGCTTGAGAAAACTGCGGAGTGGCGGCAGAAGTCGCTGGCTGATTTTTAACCTAATTTCGCAAAAGTTTCCGCCTGATTAAATGCCGTGCCTAAATAATTTCGCGGGTTCAATGCTGCGTCAATTTCTTTCTCGCTTAGTCTGCTGCGCACTTCTTCGTTTTCCAGGAGTATCTCGCGTAAATGTCGCTTTTCCACTTCGCTTTTTATGGTCAACTGCCGCAGCAGCTCATGCGCCTCCTGTCTGTCCATGCCCTTCCCTGCCAAGGCCATCATAACTGCTTCGGACATGGCGCGTCCCTGCGTCAGCTCCAAGTTCCGCAGCATACGCTGTGCATCAACATGCAAATTAGCTATCACGTTGCTCATCAATGATAGTATGTAATCTGTAAGGATGCAGGCTTCGGGGAAAATGAACCGTTCCGCTGAAGACTGCGTCAAGTCCCGCTCATGCCATGTAACCACATTTTCAAGCGCTGGGATCGCTAGGCTTCTGACTATGCGGGCTAAGCCGCAGATGCGCTCGCATGTTTCAGGGTTCCGCTTATGCGGCATGGTGGAGCTGCCAACTTGTTTCGATCGTTCAAAGGCTTCGAAAAGTTCGCCGATTTCTGGCCGCTGCAGCTCACGGATTTCCGTGGCGAAATTTTCCAGCGATGAAGCGATTAGGGCCAAGTGGCAAATAAGCTCGGCGTAGCGGTCTCTCTGCACAATCTGCGTGGAAATTTCCGCTGGCTGAAGTCCAAGTCGCTTCATGACAAGTTGCTGTATGCGTTCGGCGTGCTCGCCGAGGCTTGCTTGGGTGCCGACGGCGCCGCTCATTTTGCCTGTTAACACGCGTTTTTTGCATTCATTAAGTCTTTCGATGTGCCGTTGGATTTCGTAGCCCCAGACAGCGAATTTGAAGCCTAGCGTGATTGGTAGGGCGTGCTGTCCATGGGTTCTTCCAATCATCACTGTTTCCTTATGGGTCGCGGCCTGTTTCTGCAGCAGTGCCTTTAGCGCGGATAGTTTTTTCTCTATGATTTCTAAGGCGTCTTTTAGCTGAAGCGCGTTGGCGGTGTCGACGATGTCGTAGCTTGTGGCGCCTAGATGCACATAGGCTCCGCTTGCGCCGCATGCCTCAGCTAAGGCGCGCACCAGCGAGGCGATGTCATGCTTTATCTCTTTTTCAATGGCCTTTACACGTTCGACTTTCACGTGTTTTGTGGAGGCTGTGGCGGCGATTTTTTCTGCGTCTTTCCGCGGGATGTTGCCGACTTCAGCGTGCGCTAAAGCTAAGGCGGCTTCAACGTCCAGTAGCCTTTGGATGCGGTTTTCTTCCTCGAAGACCTTGAGCATTTCTGGTGTTCCGTAGCGGCCTGTGTCTATTGGTAAGATGGGCAAATCTCTTTTTCCCTCGTTCAGATGTGTATGTGCATTAAAGATTAATGTTTTACCGAACACTAAAAGAATACGTATGTATGAGACGGGCGGTTGGTTATGGCGGCGGCTCCTATCGCGGTGCTGGACAAGCGGAGTGGTGAAGTAAGCTTACGGGGCAAGCAGCATTGCTCATGCGCAGGCGGCGTGGTCGTCGTCTTCGAGGGTAGAGTTTACTCGCCACAGTGGCTGTCTTCGGGTGCAGAAGCATTAGCGGAGAGGCTGCAGCTGGAGGGCAGCGTTAAAGCTGCTGAGGTGTTTCTGAGCGAGGCAGACGGCGACTTTGCATTTGCAATTGCTGAGCGCGGGCGTATCGTCGCGGGAAGAGACGCTTTAGGTGTTCAGCCGCTGTATTACGGCGAGAGCGCGGACGCCGCGGCGTTTGCTTCAAGAAGAAGCGCATTGTGGGCGCTTGGCATAGTCGAGGTGCGGTCGTTTCCGCCTGGTCATTTGGCGGTCGCCAGCCGCAGCGGCTTCGAGTTCAGAGCTGTTAAAACTTTAAGCTACTCCGAGCCTAAGCTGCTGGACTTGGATGCTGCTGCGGCGGCGTTGCGGGATCTGCTTTGGGGGTCTGTTTGTAGGCGTGTTTCTGATGTGGGTGAGGTTGCGGTTGCGTTTTCCGGCGGCTTGGATAGTAGTGTCGTCGCGTTTCTTGCAAGCAAGTGTGATGTGAATGTTAACCTAATTCACGTTAGCTTGGAGGATCGCGCTGAAACTGTTGATGCGCGGAAGGCGGCTGAAGCGTTGGGTTTACCTTTGCGGGTGCATTTGTTTGGGGAGGCGGATGTGGAGGCTGCGGCTGCGGCGGTTACGGCGCTTATCGAGGAGGATGATCCTGTTAAAGTGAGCATCGGCATCCCATTCTACTGGACAGCGGAGAAGGCGGCGGCTGCAGGGTTTAGGGTGCTGCTGGCTGGGCAAGGCGCGGATGAGCTTTTCGGAGGCTATCAGCGCTATGCTAATGCCTACTTGACGGTTGGCGAGGAAAGGGTGCGGCGGATGATGTTTGATGACGTGGTTAGGCTTTATGAGAGCAACCTTGAGCGGGACGTGAAAATCTGCAGTTTCTATGGTGTGGAGCTGCGTTTGCCTTTCGCCGCGTACGCGTTGGCGGAGTTCGCTGTGGCTTTGCCTGCGGCGTTGAAGTTGGAGCGTAAGGCGGGGTCGCTGCGGAAGCTGGTGTTGCGTAAAGCTGCTGAGAACATGGGCTTGCCTGTGTCTGTAACAGCGAAGCCAAAGAAGGCGGTGCAGTACGCTACGGGTGTGAACGCGGCGCTAAAGAAGCTGGCGGGAAAGCAGAAGACGACAGTGGGCGAGTATGTGCATAAACTATTTCTCAGGCAAATGGGCGAAAAATGATGTGCGCCGTTTTAGTCATGGTTTTGTAGGGGGTGTTGGGGGTTATTTGTTTATTTTTTTGATTTCTTCTGCTAGTAGTGGCAGGAATGTGCCGATGTCTGTGATTACGCCTACTGCTTGGGTTGAGCCTCTGTCTAGAAGCTTCGTTACTGATGCGGGATTAATGTCGAGGCATACGAGCTTAACCGTTGAGGGTAGCATGTTGCCTACTGCTATGGCATGTAGCGTGGAAGCCAGCATAAGCACCATAGTGACATCCTTCAGATGCTCCTTATACTTCTGCTGTGCCACTACGGTGTCTGTTATTACGTCAGGCAGTGGCCCGTCGTCTCTGATTGAGCCAGCCAAAATGAAGGGCACGCCTTTCTTGACGCATTCGTAGATTATCCCGCTTTTTAGTATGCCTTTTTCCACTGCGGTTTTGAGGCTGCCGGCTTTGTAGATGGTGTTTATGGCTACTAGGTGGTGGCGGCATCCGCCTATGGCTGTTGTGCCTTCTCTGAGGGAAACGCCCAGTGATGTTTTTAACAAGTCGGCCTCTACGTCATGGACGGCTAACGCGTTGCCCGATAGCAACACATCCACGAATCCTTCTCTGATGAGTGTGGCAAGCGCGGGTGCAGCGCCTGTATGTACCACTGCTGGTCCAGCGACAACTGCGACTTTGCCGCCTGCTTTTTTCACGTTGTAAAGGTCTTGGGCTATTTGCTTGATTACGGCGGTTGCGGGTTTTTCGCTTGAGGCGCCGCTGCTCATGAACTTGAATATGCCTGTGCTTTCACGTGGGCGCTCGGGTGGTTTAACACGGATGCCCTCTTCGCCTATAACGATCAAGTCGCCTTTTTTCACTTCTCGGATGGGCTTGCAGAATGCCCGCTTGGTCTGGGGGTCAATGACTATGACTTTGTCCATCATTATGCCTTCAACTTCAATCCATTCGCCTTTGAAGTAAACTTGCGTTGGATTATTTGTTGTTGAGTAGAAATTGTCTGGGAAAACTTTGTCGGCTGGTGCTGGTGCGGTTTTTACTTCAGCGGTGCGAAATGGAACTGCGCCAAGCGGGTAAATCTCCCTCAAAATGTTCTCAAGATGTTGTGGGCTTCGTCCCTTGACAAGTATCCGCGCGTAGCTGGTGTCCGTTTTATGCTTTCCAACTCTGAACTCTATTGTTTCAAAGTCGCCGCCAAGTTCGATTATGCGATCCCAGATTCTTGTGAGAATCATGGAGTCGATGAGATGGCCCTCGACTTCGATTTCTTTTTCGATTAGTTTGTTTTTTGTGGTTTCGGGCATGGTCTGCCGTTCTCCTGTTTAGTTTACTTTGATGGTGACTTATTTAAAAGGTGTTGCGCCGCGCTTTCATATTTGGCGCATATTAGAAATTCATTGCAGAAACCTATAGAGGGAGGGGTGTTTGGGTATATTCTGTTGTCTGAAGGTAGTTGTCTCCTGTAATGTTTCATGATTCGTAATATAGGTTAAATCTTAAAAGGAAGTTATGCGATAGTAGAAATGGTAAAATGTGGTGTGAGTTGGTGAGTATGAAGAAGAATGGAGATGAGGAGAAGGTTAAGCACATTCTTACTGATGGGAAGTTGTCGGCGATTAAGGCGATGCTGGAGAAGGACCACGCGATTGACTGTTTGTTGCTGCTGTATCTTAATCGTGGGAAGTGGAAGGAGGCTAAGGATTTCATGCGGGAGAATAAGCTGACGCTGAGCGATGGCACGTTTCGTGCGCGGATGATTGAGATTGAGCAGCTTGGCTTGGCGAAGAGCGAGCGGATTGATCCGTTGAAGAAGTATTATATGATTACGGAGTTTGGTGAGAGAGTGGCGGAGCTTCTTCTCGAGTTCTTTGACAAAGTTGCTGTGTAAGTCAGTGCTGCCTGCGTGTGTCGTTTTTCTGCAGCGCTCTTTTGTGTTTCTTTTTCGGGTTTAGGTAGCTATTTCTGTTGGTAGTTTTTCAAGTTGCGTTTCAAGCGTGTATGGTCTTTTTGAGGATTTGCTCTTTGATTGTGGGTTTTAGGGCGTTTTTGGTGGCGAGGTCTACTTTTATTTGGAGTTTTTTTTGTTAGGTATTCTTCTAGTTTGAGGAATTTGAAGAAGCCTGTGTGGGCGTTTTCTGCGAATTCGATGATTATGGTTATGTCGCTTTTTTGGGTTTGTTTGCTGCGTGTGTGGGAGTCGAATATGCCTATGGTTTTTACTTGGTGTTTCTCTTTAAGTGGTGGCTTAAGCGTTTCCAACTGTTTTTTTATTTCATTTGTTGTCTTTATATTTCCATTTCTTCTGTTTATTTTATCTCTTTTTTAGTTTAGTGGAGGATGGTGTTGGTG
>JBBFKZ010000038.1:0-5290 GCA_037481775.1 Bathyarchaeia archaeon | reverse complement strand
TGGTTTGTTGATTATTTTTACTCAACGCACGGTGTAAAAACGGTAACCGTTGAGGTAACGCTATCGGACTCTACGGTTTGGACAAAGACATTTAGTGTTACCGTATTGTCTGAAGCTGATGACAAGTTATTAGTCGATGATAGCGACTTTAGGTCAATTGATTTTGAAATTATGCGGTTTATTCCTGATGGTTACTCAAGCTGGCGACATGTGCACAGAAGGGCTACAGCAGAAACGCTTTCTTTCATAAACGCTTTAAGGCTAAAGAGGTATGATGGACAAGCTTTGGGCTTTGATGAGGTAAAGGGCTCACGACTAGCCCGCCAATTCGCGACCCTGACTAGTCTTTTTTTGGTATATCAGCAGCTAAGCAACAAGCCGGACGATAAGTTTTATCAGCGTTACCTTGATGCCAAAAAGGCCTTAGAGCAATTAAAGGCAACGCCTGACTGGGTTTTTGACTTTGACGGCGATGGGGAATTTGCAAGTAACGAGAGTGCGGACTTGCTCACTGGTCGGTTGCTAAGAGAGTAGTTCATGGGTGCGGTTAAGGCTTACGATTTTCTAGCAAGAAGGCTTGAGGAAAAAGGATGGTTGCAGATAGGGGACGCCTTTAGCATTAACGATGCCGCCTCATCGCAGTTTAGCCGAAGCTACTTGTTGCAGTTTTCAGGCTCTACGGTTACCGAGCAAGGGGACCGCTCTCTCATTGCCGACCATTCATTTACGCTTTTCTTGTTACTAAGCGGTTGGCAGCGTGATTTGCAGTCGATTAAGGATGCGATAATGACTGGGGAGAAAGCCATTCAAGAGTTACTGGACCCAGTAGGCATGGCGCAATATGGCATTTTAGCGGTAACATTGAATAGCTACGAACTCTCACCATTTGACGATGCGTCAAATGATGATAAGCTTTTATTCGTAGCAGAATTATCAGTGAAAAACGCACTTTGCATTGGTAACAATAACTAAAAAAAAGGAGACAAAATGAGCTGCAACACACAAGCCTTTAACTTAGGCATACGCCATGTCATTATTGGCGAAAACAGGAAGCAAAAGTTTTGCATCACTACTAAGCCAGCAACCAATATTGGCGGAAAGTTTTTTGTTGTGCACGAGCCAGTAACACAGGCTAAGCACTATTTTTGGTTTAACACTGGCTCAAGCACGGACCCAGCGGTTCCAAACGCCACAGGTCACGAGGTTAATGTTGGTGCCAGCGATAGCGCTATCCAAGTCGCTTCAGCGTTACAAGCCGATTTAGCCGCCTTGTCATGGATTCAATCGGCCGTTCAGACTGGCGAACATATTGAGGTAACATTAGCAGCTAATGGGTACGCTTACGAGGCAAGGGATGCTATCGACCCATTGAAAGCCACCAAGTTCAAAATTGTTGTTACCCAGTTTGGTTCACAACAAGTGGACGCTGGCCCGACCAACGGCGACATTAGCTTAACCATTGAGGAGCAGCTGCAAGACATAACTAGCCCTCAAACGGGTGATTTTATTATCGCTCAAATCCGCCGCGGCGTTTCAATTAGCGCATCCTTTGAACTTAAGGATACAAGCGACGCAGCGATTCGTCGTGCTCTAAATTGGTATGGTGGGACTTATGTTACCGATGACGCAGATTCCAAGGTAATAAGCGGGTACGGTAGCAAAAACATTTTCAAGTCCACCGATGACGTGGCAATTCCTGTTATTTTTCGTGAACCAGACATGGCAGAGGACAATGACCCATCGAAGGACTTGATGATACCTAAAGCTAAGCTTTCCCTCGGAGAATTGACATTCTCTGCGGAAAATGAGCTTGTGTTACCTGTTACTGTGACTGGTTACTTAAAAACTACTGGTTATGCTGGGGTTAATGCTCTAAAGTTTGGGGATAGCACAAAGCTTAATTAGTGGTGGGGCATGGAGTTTGTAGCTAAGAAACGAAAAATAAAAATTGTTTTAGATAGCGGGGAGTATTTGATAGGTGCTCCCAGCATTCGCGATATTCAATCCCTCGATGAGGCGTTGAAAGCACGTCAATCCGATGAGGAGGCCATCCTTATTTACGCTGATTTTTTGGCAAAGCTTGGCTTGCCAAAGGATGAGTTACTCCAGCTTGATGCCTCTTTGTTTACAGAGCTTGTCCAGTTCGTCACTACTCCGCAAAAAAAAAGCTAGAATCTTTTTTGGCCGCAAAGGCGGAGCTTGTCCGCTTTTACGGCCTTTCTCTTAATGAAATTGATAATTTAACGCTTGATGAGTTTTACGGTTTACAAAAGGCCATGCAAGCTATTGAAGCCAGAGAGCTATTAGCTTTAGCTTCCATACTGGATTTTCCTCACCTAAAAGAGCAGGGGAGAAAAGAGCTTGTTAGAAAACTTCAATCAATAATTAAATCAAACTCTCCCGGTAACAATCATACAAAACGAGCTTTGACCAACGAGGAGCTTTTCGCAATAATAGGTGGTGTTACCAAGAATGAAAAGCCAAGGAGTGGCTAGGTGGCACAAGAAACAACGCTTGTCTTAAAAATCGACCTTAGGTCTGACAGTGTGGAGTCAGGGCTTAAAAGAGCCGAGCAGCAGGCTAAAGCTACTGGCGAGCAGGTTTCAAAGTCTTTTGACGCTGGAAACAAGTCCATTCAATCGGTTACGGTAACAGCAAAGCAAGCCGCCTCTGCGTTTGACGCTGTTGGTAACATTGCAAGGAATCTAGTAGCCATTGCCGGAACGGTAACGGCCGCTTTGGGTGCGGTTGCTGGCGTTGTTAAGCTAATAAAAATTGACGAGCAAAACGCACAAGCTTTGCGATCGTTTGAGGCGGCAGCGGCTGGAGCTGGTATCAATAGCGAGAAGCTAGCATCACAGCTTAACACGGCCCGCCGTGGCTTTGTTGATTTCGAGGATGTTCTAGCCGCATCGACCAAGCTGTTAGCCGAGGTGGGGGACGAGGTTGGCGATAAGTTACCAAGGCTTTTGGAGCTTGCTACCAAGGCTTCGGTAAAGTTTGGCGTTGATACCATAGACGCTTACGAAAGGCTTACACAAGCCGTTGTTACTGGCGGCACAAAGCAGCTTAGGGCGTTCGGTATCTACGTTGACGCTGGGAAGGCGGCAAAGGATTATGCGGCATCGCTAGGTTTAACGGTTGACCAGCTTACAGAGGTTGAAAGAAGGCAAGCAATACTCAATGCTGTTTTGGTAGCTGGCGAGCGTTCATTTCAAGGTGTTGACTTGTCGCAAAAGACGGTTACCCAAGGACTGATAGAATTAAAAAACACGCTATCAGAGCTTGTTGAGGCGATAGCTGGATTATTCAATCGAACGCTTGGCCCAGCGATTCAACAAAGCATCGGGCAGCTGAATCAATTTGCTAAAAATGTTACTGAGGCCCTAACGCCGCCAAGCGATGAGGCAGACAGGCTGAGGGATGAGCTATCGTCCATCAATGAGTCTATTTTCGAACTGCAAAAGAGAATTGCACAGGGGCCGAGTATAGCTGACCGGTTGTTTGAAGGCTTTAATAAGTTAGCTGGGAATAGCCCTGTAACAAAAAGTATTGATGAGCAGTTACAGGCGTTACAAGCGTCAAAGCAGCGCATCCTTGCAGAGCTTGACCGATTAGCTGAGGAGTCGAAAGCAAAACAAGTTACCGCCGCACAAGAAACTGGGCGGAAGGTAACTGAGGCAGAGCTACAGGCTCAAGCCATCATTTTACAAAACCGTTCGGCATTCCAAAAAAAGCTTGATGAGTTAAGCTTGTCGGCCAGGCAGGCGCAGATACAGGCCCTTTTGGTAACAGCTAATGATGAGGAGAGGCTAAGGCTTCAAACTGAACTGCTGGAACTTGAGCACCAAAGGCGGCTTGAGTCGATTAGACAGGAGTTTGGAAATAAAAGAGGGATTGGCGAGGCCCAAGTTAACGCTTTAGTCGAGCAAGAGAGGGCAAGGCACCTTGCGCAGGTTGAAGCCCTGAATGCGCAATTTTACACATCGCAGGCAAAGCAAAAACAAAACTTTGAATCTTTCCTTCTTCAGTCAACGCAAGCAACCAATCAGGCTTTGGTATCAATCGTTAGTTTGACCGTTCAAACTCTAGCCGCCTCTCTCATTCAAGGTGGGCAGGCCTTTGGTAACTTTGGTGCGACTATACTAAACATTATAGGCGACTTGCTTATAAACATTGGTCAGGCGGCTTTAGCCTTTGGTGCGGTTATTGATGGAATAAAGGCATCACTTGTTACTCTTTTTGGTGGTAACGCTATAGTTGCTGGCTTGGCCGCCATAGCTCTTGGTGGCCTATTAAAAGCGGTGGCCTCTTCAATGCTTGGGAGTGGATTTAAGGCGGGTCCTGCCCCATCATTCGGAGGTGGTGTTACTCAAGTTGGAGGCGAACCAGCAGTGCAACCTATCGTTACCGAGCAAGAGCTAGAAAATAGACAAGCGCAGCGTGAGCAAGTTTCACCATCAATAACAATCAATGTCGAGGGTAGTTTGTTTAACACGGAAGAAACCGGAAGGACGCTTGTTGACTTATTAAGCCGTGAGTTTAACAAGCGAGGCGCAAGGATTGTGAAGCGTTCGTTTGCTTAGAGGTAACGAATGATGCTAAAAACTTATTCTGCTTTTTACTACGGCATAGAGGTGACGGAGTTTAACCGTTTCCTCGATTTTCAGGACGCCGATGGTAACTGGACGGCGAAGCTTGACCTTGGTGGTTATACACTAACGCAGGTTGCTAAAGAGGTGCGACGAGCTATGAACGCCTCAGGGACCAGCAAGCGTTATTTAGTCAGTGTCGATAGGGTTACCAGGAAAATAAAAATTAAGTCGCAGGACTTATCAAACTTTTCTTTGCGTTTTGGGACTGGTCCCAATGCCTCTTTGTCCTGCGCTTCACTGTTGGGATTTCCAGCTAGTAACACAGCAAGTCTAAACGAGCACGAGTCAACGGATTCGATTGGTAAGGTTTACAAGCCACAATTTTTTTTGCAAAACTACCTGCCCCCAGAAATGAACAAAACACCGATTGGAGCTTCGGTTAACACTTCAGCTAGCGGAAGGTTTGTTGAGGTCATTGGGTATAACGAAAATAGGGTTTTTCGGTTTGATATACGATTCATCACCAATGAGCCACAAGCTAGTGGCTCTTTGATTAAAAACAATCAAAACGCCATCGAAGATACTTTAGATTTTTTAGATTATGTTACTAACGGAAACGCTATTGAGTTTATGCCAAACGAGTCGGACCCATACTCATTTTATCAAGGCATTCTTATTTCGACTTCCTCAAACTC
>JBBFKZ010000037.1:0-5798 GCA_037481775.1 Bathyarchaeia archaeon | reverse complement strand
GTATTTCGTTTAAACTGAAAAGTTTAATTTCTTCAACTTCGCCTTCCTGTTTTTTGATCTCTCCACCTGCGACCTTTACAAGAAAACATGCTGGATAGTAATCATATTCCACACCATTCTGCACGCCTTGTTCATGATACTCACCTATTTTGCGGACTATCGCCACGTCTAAGCCTGTTTCTTCTTTCACCTCGCGGATTACAGCTTGCTCAACGGTTTCGCCCAGCTCTACCAAACCTCCAGGAACAGCCCATTTTCCCTCGCCCGGTGTGCTTTTTCGTTTTGCCAGCAGAATCTTGCCGCCCTCGAGGATTATGGCACCGACGCCTACAACTGGTCTTTCTGGGTACTCCTTCCGCATCGTTTATGCCTCAGCCAATATTATCGTGGCTATTCGTATCTTAAAGCTTCTACGGGTTTAAGCTTTGACGCTCGCCAAGCAGGATACAACGCGAAGACTACGCTGACGCCTATGCCGAATAATAAGGCGCCGATCAGCACTGTCGGTGTTAAAACAGGCACAATATGTAACCCGTTAGCACCTGCATGAGCGCTTTGCCCTTCAGCTATTCCCGCAAACAGACCGCCTTCGCTGAAGACTGCTGCGACCACGTTTGCTAAAACCCAGCCTGCGCCTATGCCAAGCACCGCGCCGATTAAACCAATTATCACTGATTCACCTAGGAAGATCAGAAGCACTGTTCGGTTTTTCATGCCTAATGCTTTAAGGATACCTATTTCGCGTGTACGCTCAATAAGCGAAACGATCATGATGTTCATTATGCCAATGCCTGCTACAAGCAGCGAAATTGCTGCAATTCCAGCTAAGAAAAGCTGAATCACCGAGAAGACGCGGTTGACTATGTTAAGCACGGCTGTTGAAGATACAACAGAAACTTCGCCGCCATAGGCATCAGTAATGGCTTTAGTGACATTATCAATCACATCTTTGTCGCTGCTTTTCAGCTTCACAATTATAGTGTCACATTCATCTGTTCCGAAGAAACTTCGTGCCTGCTCCAGCGGGATGTAAACGCCTACATCTGAAGGACCACCCAAACCGAAGCCCCCAATTTCCTGAAGCACCGCTGTAACTCGACCATTGTAAGTTACATTTTCTGGTGGGCGCGTCGTCGTATTGGTCCAGATAACTTCAAGCTCATCACCTACATCAAATAGGAGAGTACCGTTTTCCCATGGATCATGTAATGTTTTTCCAATAACAATTTCGTCGCTTGCGGGGTTCAAGTTTATGGTGCCTTTCTCAGCCACGAAAGTGGTGCGGTAAATTTCGGCATACTTGGCGAAGTCTACACCTCTAATAGTTGCGACTAGACGTTGATTTTGAGATTGAAGGTAAACTGTTTTCCGTACTATCGCAACCGCAGTATCAATATCGGGCGATAGGCTGCTAATGACTTCGGTGTCGTTGATAAATAGTTTGAAGCTTGAGTCGCCGAGGCTGAAGCCTCCGCCACCTATGCCTGTGCCGCCTTCACTGAAAAAGCTTCTTCCCGGCAAGACGATCAGGGTATCAGTTGCTAAGCCGGTTTCAAGCTGGTTAGTTATGGTATTCTGTAAGCCCTGAGTGATAGAAAGCAGAGCAACTATTGCAGCAATTCCAATGACTACACCTAATGTTGTTAAGCCTGCGCGGAGTTTTCGCAGTTTTATTGCGCTGAAAGAGTAACTGAAAATATCTCTTGCCTTCATGTTGGTTCACCATTCACTACATCTAAAGTTATTACGCCATCAAATATCTGGACAATCCGTTTGGCTTCCCTTGCCAAATGCTGATCATGCGTAACCATAATTATAGTCACACCCTTCTCCTCATTAAGCGTCTTGATCAAATTCATTATCTCGCGGGCAGTTTTGGAATCCACATTCCCCGTAGGCTCGTCCATCAGTAAGAAACGGGGATTATTCGCTAACGCTCGGGCAATGGCCACTCGCTGCTGCTGGCCGCCGCTTAGCTCCGAGGGCTTGTGGTTCATGCGGTCTTTAAGGCCCACAGCCTCAAGCAGTTCCTCCGCACGTTTCCGCCGCTCAGCTTTGCCTATGTCCGCGATAGACATCACAAGCTCAACGTTCTCTCTGGCTGTGAAGCGTGGGATAAGGTTGAAGAATTGAAACACGAAGCCGATCTTGCGTCTGAGGGCTGCCAGCTGGTTGTCGTTAAGCTTGGAAATGTCAATGCCGTCAATCAGCAGCGTTCCATCAGTCGGCTTGTCCAATGCACCTATTAGGTTAAGCAGAGTGGATTTCCCGCTTCCTGAGGGCCCTAAAATAGCGACAAAATCGCCGCTTTCAACTTTAAGGTTGACGCCTCGAAGCGCCTCCACTGGGACTTTACCTAGTATGTAGGTTTTTTTCAAGTTTACTGCTTCAACAACTGGCGCCATATCCAATCAACCTCTTAAATAATGTTATTTGTTTAGGAATCTCCATGATAGCATTATGCCGATTGTTGTCAGCACTAGAGCAAATCCGCCGACGTATGCGAAGTCTATGAGTAGTTGCGAATAGTTTATGGTGTCGAAGATTAAAAGCTGCCTCATGCCGTCAATCGTGTACGATAAGGGGTTAACTCTCGCGACTATTTGCAGCCATTCAGGCATTCGTTCTATGGGAAAGAAGGCGCTGCTGGCGAATGTTAAAGGCAGGTTCAGCAGGTTTGTTACTGCCATTGGCGTTTCAATTCTTGTTGAACGAACATTGATGGCTATAAACATCGACGACAAGCCCATGCAGATCAGGAACAGCATAGCGAACACGCCGATAATGTTGAGTGGCGTAAATGCGGCGCCAAAGGTGAAGCCAAAGGGAATAGCTATTAGCAGGATTACTGCGGCTTGGAACATTGACCTTAACGTGGCGGAGAGCACTTTAGACAGGATTATCACTCCACGGGAGACAGGAGTGCTGAGGACTTTGTTCAAGAAGCCTAATCTTCTATCCCAGACCACAGACATACCGCTAAACATTGTTGTGAACAACGCTGTGAACGCAATCATGCCAACGGCCATGAAACTTAAGTAGCTGGTTGTGCCGAATGTGCCGCGCATTATTTGGTCCTGTAATCCGCTAAAGAATTGGCTTAGAGCGGCAATTTGAGCTGGGCTGAACTGCGTTATTATCTCTGGCGGAATTTGAATAGAGCTTGCACTAAATAAGCTGCTTATGTTTAAGGCGTTGCCCAGTAGACCGAGCCAAATTACCGGCTGAATCAACGTGAGTATGAAGACAACCGGTGCCTTGTACCATTTTTTCAGTTCACGATTAGTTAAAGCCCATAAACCGTGTATCTTGCTTTTTGTTACATTGTTTGCTGTGCTCACATTCTCGCCCTCCTCATGGTGTGTCTTTGCGCAAAAACTGTTTCAGGAGATTCAGTGTTATCGCGCAGGGATCTGCCTGTGTATTGGAGGTAAACATCGTTTAAAGTGGGTTTTGAAAGTGAAAGCTTAGTTACAACATAGCCTTCCTTTCGCAGCGCTTCGATTATTAACGGCGCAGTTACTTCACCGTTTTCCGATTTTATCAAGTACATATCGCTTTCCTTCTTGACTTCTTTTACGCGTTCAATCTTTTTGATGAGGTTTGTAATGTCAGCATCTTGTTTGATGCTTACAGTGATTATGTCGCCGCCTAGATTATCTTTCAGTTCTTCTGGCGTACCAATTACCACAATTTTTCCGTGGTCAATGATTGCTATGCGGTCGCAGAGTGCGTCTGCTTCTTCCAAGTAGTGTGTTGTCATGAAAAGGGTCATCCCGAACTCTTTCTTCAACTTCTTAATATAATTCCACGTGGCAGCCCTTGTTTGAACATCCAAACCCAAAGTGGGCTCATCTAGAAATAAGACTTTAGGTCGGTTAATCAATCCACATGCAAGCTCTAGCCTGCGGCGCATGCCGCCAGAGTATGTCTGGACTTTTTTATCCTTAAATTTAGTTAATTCAACAAGTTCAAGAAGTTCTTCGGCGCGTTTCTTAGAAACTTCTCTGGGAATTCCATATAGGTCAGCGCATAAGAGTATGTTCTCGAAGCCTGTTAAGTCTTCGTCGGCTGTATACTCCTGCGGAACGACGCCTATGGAGTATCTTACGGCGTTAGCGTCTTTGGCTATATCGTAGCCTAGAATTGACGCTTTGCCCGCAGTTGGCTTCAAGACTGTGATAAGCATGTTTATGGTTGTGGTTTTTCCCGCGCCGTTCGGACCGAGAAAACCAAAGATTTCACCTTGCTCGACGCTGAAGCTAACGTGGTCTACGGCTACAAGTTGCTTATTGAAGACTTTCGTTAAACCTTCTACTCTGATCACTTCTTCAGACATGCTAATCACCGCTAACTTTTTTGTTAATTTCTTCCAGTTTCTTTGAGGTTTCATCTATGGCTTTGATAATGTCGCTTAGGACTTCCTCAGAAAACTTTTCCTGTAACGTGCAGCTTAGCTTGAAGAAAGCCATAACCAGCCGCCTGACAGCTTCGCGGACCTCAACTGTCCTTTCTGGCGGTATCTTGAAAAGTAGGGTGTCAATAAAGGGCATGGGAAGGAAGCCGCCTTCTTCCCTGACCTTCTGCCTAATCTTTTTCTGCTCTTCATACAGCGATTTTCCGCGTTCTGTTAGCTCATAACGTTTCAACCCGTTTTCAACGGGCAACTCTCGAACATAACCATTATCCTGTAGCCAAGCAAGAAGAGGATAGATGGAGCCTGGACTGGGCTTCCAAAAGCCGCCTGTTTGATTTTCAATTTCGTTTATTATCTCTGAGCCAGACATGGGCCGTTGGTTTAGCGCTTCAAGCACGTGGTAGCGTATGAAGCCTTTTGGCACCATGGCAGTGTGGCGCATCCAATGCTTTATGGGTGGAGGAGGGAACATTATAATATCACCATTGACCTCAAATGTGATATCATCTGCGATATCAGAGGCGATATTTAAACTTATTGCACGCAAAATACAGAATAATACTTAAGTTATCACTGTACCAACTTTTTCGCCCTTAACTACCGCCAAAATATTCTCAGGTCTAAAGCCATTCACGACAACAAACCGCATACGTCCGCGCTTCAAAACCTTAATGGCCTCGGGGTCAATAACCTGATGTATCCCAGCCTTGTGCTTATACTCAGCGAAAACGCTGGCTAAGTCGTCGAATGATAAGCGGTCAAGCTTAACGGCGTCCGCATGCTTTCGCGGGTCTTTATTGTAAACGCCTTCCTGATCAGTGCCTTTAACAAGCAAATCCGCCTTCACGAGCTCAGCAACCAGCGCGGCAACCGTGTCGGTGGTTATTCCCGGTTTTAAGCCGCCCATCACTACGACTTTCCTTTCGTTCAAGCATTCTACGACGGCATCAAGCGTTGTGGCCACTTGCCGGCAGCCTATGTCTCCGAGCGTTTTGAGGAAGAGCTGAGCAAAAAGTCGCGAAACGGATATAGCGATTTCATCCTGAGCTTGCTCGTTAAGTCCCAGTTTTTTTGCTATGGCGATGAATTCTCGAGCTAAAGCGCCGCCGCCAACCACCACGACGACATCGTTATCCTGCTCTTTTAGAGCGCGCACAATTTCGGCATAGTTACTTATCAGGTCAGTATTAACTGGTGACGCTACTACCGAGCCGCCTATTCGCAAAACGATACGCATAAGCTGCACCTTCCCTTCATAGTTTAATATGCCAAGTTATAATTCTTTAGGACAACATCATAAAAGGCTTACAAGCAAGTATGGAATACTTAAATCATTATTCTTCATCAATGTAGTGGATGGTGAATATTGGAAAACGAAACT
>JBBFKZ010000036.1:0-7156 GCA_037481775.1 Bathyarchaeia archaeon | reverse complement strand
GCCTATGACCAGCGTTGGCTTTTTGTTCTGGAACTCTTTCATGTGTATGCCCACTCGGTAGCCTGCGTTTCCGCGAACAAAGATTTTTCCGCCCCGCATCGAATGCCCAGTTATGTCGCCAGCGTTGCCGTGAACTATTATTTCCCCAACATTCATCGTATTTCCACAGCCATCTTGTGCATTGCCGTGAACCACGAGCTTGGGTCCATTCATAAAGGCGCCTAAATCGTTACCTGGAGTCCCGTAAATGTCAACTTGAATAGCAGCATCCAAGTCGGTTCCGATATATCGCTGTCCACAGACATTGTGCACCTCGATTCGTTCAGCACCGTTTCTGCTAATAGCCCTTAGTAGGCTATTGAGCTCGCGGTAATGCAGCCCTTCCGCGTTGATTTTCCAAACATTCTTTTCCACTTTCAAGCGTGAAAGAAACTTGGAGCTTATTTCCGCGATTGCTTTTTCTTCTTCAAACATCCACTTCACTCTCCAGCCATTTTTACACCTAAAATCTTCAGTTCAGTATCGGTTAAGCCAACACCGCGCAGGGCCAAACGGTTTCCACGCAAACTCTCAATAGCGTTTATGCCCATACCGCCCATCATTTCCTTAATCTCCAAGCTCCATGCGCGAAGCAGATTTGCCAAGCGCCTTGAAGCTATCTCGGGATTAACACGCTTAGAGATCCACGGGTCACTCGTCGCAATGCCCCATGGACATTTGCCCGTGTAGCATCTCTGGCAAACAGTACAGCCGATAGCAACAAGCGCAGCAGTGCCAATATAAACGGCATCAGCGCCTAAAGCTATGGCTTTCACAACATCAGCGCTGCTTCGGATGCCGCCCGCCGCAACTATGGAAGCCCTACTTCTGATGCCTTCTTCACGAAGACGCTGATCTACCTGCGCAAGGGCTAACTCAATGGGAATACCTACATTATCCCTTATAACCTTCGGTGCAGCGCCAGTAGCGCCTCTCACGCCGTCAAGCGCGATGATGTCAGCGCCGGCTCGAACCATGCCGCTGGCTATGGCTGCGGAATTATGAACCGCGGCAATCTTTACCGACACTGGCTTGGTGTAGTTAGTGGCCTCCTTTATGGCATAAATCAGTTGTCTAAGATCCTCAATTGAATAGATATCATGCTGAGGCGCCGGCGAAAGCGCATCCGTGCCAGCGGGAATCATACGCACGTGTGCAACATCTTCGGTTACCTTCTCGCCTGGTAAGTGACCGCCTATGCCAGGCTTTGCACCCTGACCAATCTTGATTTCCACAGCAACGCCGGCATCAAGATACTCGGGATGCACACCAAATCGTCCTGAAGCGACTTGGACAATGGCGTGCGAACCATACTTATACAAGCTTTTATGCAAGCCGCCTTCGCCAGTGTTAAAGTAGGTTCCGCACTCGGTGGCTGCCCGTGCCAGCGCCTCTTGCACGTTTAGGCTGATGGCACCGTAGGACATGGCTGAAAACATTATCGGCGTTTCCAAGCACAGTTGCGGCGTTAACTGCGTTTTTAGCACTACATCGCCATTTTCCAGCTCCATTTCAAGCGCATCAGGTTTTGCGCCTAAGTAAGTTCGAATTTCCATAGGCTCCCGTAACGGATCTATCGACGGGTTAGTCACTTGGCTGGCGTTTAGCAAAAGTCTGTCCCAGTAAGTAAAGTATGGCTTATCGCAGCCCATGCCGGTTAAGAGGACACCGCTGCTTTCAGCTTGCCTTTTAATGTCTCGAACGGTTTCCCAAGTCCAGTTTGAATTTTCCCTGTAAGCATTAGGGTTTTTACGTATCGTTATGGCATGGGTGGGACAGAAGGTTACGCAGCGCTGACAATTAACACAGTTTTCATCTTTACTGAATATAACATCGTCTTCGGCATCATAATAGTGCGTATCATACGTGCACTGGTTCACGCAGACCTTGCAGCGAATGCATCTGGCAGGATCTCTTTCAACGATGTACTCAGGAAGCAAGTATGTCTTCACTTAACTTTTTCCTCCCTACAAGCTAACATTTCAATAGCAGGCCGTTCGCCGAGTTTCCCAACCACTGGCTCTCCGCCTCTCGGATACCAAACGCGATCCAATGTTGGAGAGACGAGGCGTATGGCCGCTTCTTCTGAAGACAGATAGAGAAAGCCGTCTCTGGTGCCGGCGACGAGAGGCCGCAGTTTGATTCGGTCGGTTAACCCAATCATCTCGCCATGATGCGCTATGATTATGCTGAAAGGCCCATTCATTAAGAGGCTACCGTAGGTTTGGCGCAAAGCCCTGAGAACCTGCTGCTTTTTGGGTTCCATTGCATCTATTTCATTCCACAAGGGCGCAGCAAAGACCCGGGCAACTATCTCTATGGGTAAACGTTGTCTGCGCATGAGAAGGTCCACGGCGTAGGCTAATACTTCCGTATCCGTGTGCATGGCGCATTTGTAACCATACATTTCTAAGTAGCGGCGATTTATGCCATAAGAGGACAGCTCGCCATTATGCACCACTGTCCAGTCTAAAATGTTAAATGGATGTGCACCGCCCCACCATCCGGGAGTGTTTGTTGGAAATCTGCCGTGGCATGTCCACAGGTAGCCCTCGTATTCTTCTAGGCGGAAGAAGTCAGCTATGTCTTCTGGGTAGCCGACGCCTTTGAATACGCCCATGTTCTTGCCGCTTGAGAAGACGAATGCTTTGCCTGTTTCCGTGTTGATACGCATCACTTGAGCAATAACGTAGTCTTCTTCAGACTGGCCTTCGAGGCGCTGTTTTATAGGCTGTACGAAGTAGCGCCACACTAAGGGTGGATCGCGCACGTTAGCGTTTCTTGTAGGCATCTCCTCATCATGTATTACTTCGAAGTTCTCGCGCAGCAACTTGTCGGTTTTCTCCTTCGCGTCTTTGCTTAGGTACATTATGTGAAAAGCGTAGTCATCTTTATGCTCTGGGTAGATGCCGTAAGCCGCGAAGCCGCCGCCCAAACCGTTTCCACGCTCATGCATATTCGCTATAGCTCTAACTGGATCACGCGCCGAGAATCTTTTGCCTTCCAAGTTCATCATACCGAACAGGGAGCAACCGTCGAAGTCTTTATCATCATTATACGGATTGTTTATTTCACTCAGATCTCTCAACATTTATCCCTCCAAGTACAGTCTTTTTCTTAGAGATGACGGTAAAGCGGCAAGACCAAAGTTTTCTGATAGAAGCGCTTGCTTGAACTTTTTCACGTTTACGCCATTTTTCATCAGATTAAACAGTATCCCAGCACGTTCAATATCCTTTAATAATAGTATGCCCACAATCACATTCTCTTTAAGGACAAGTTTTTTGTAAACTCGCTTCGCTGGTTCATACTTGGTTAGGATTTCGTAATTGTCAGCGGTTTTCGGATTAACCAGTCCAATAGATATTGCGGGTATACCAAAGTATTTCAGGGCGCTCATGGCTGTGCCGCCAGGATATTCTGTTTTTTTACCAGCCATGTTATAACCTGCAACGCGACCTTCAAGTTGAGCAAGAGGCCAGAGAGGCAACAGCCGGTTTTCGCCGCAAATGAAGTCGTAGGCTTCAGCGACATCGCCGCTGGCGTACACATCGGGAACGCTTGTGCGCATGAAACGATCAACAAGTATGCCTCTGTTCGTCTTCACATCGGTTCCTGAAACAAGCTCGGTGCGTGGGACAACGCCGATAGCGATTATTACTATATCGCATTGAATTTTGTTGCCGTTGGTTAGCACCACACCGCCAACAACTTGATCTTCTTCTGGCTTTCCGAGAATGCGGTGAACTGAGTGACCAGTAACAATCGTCACGCCTCTGCGTTCCATCATGTCTGCAACAATCGCGGACGCTGTAACATCCAAGATTAGGCTGAGGATCTTGTCCTGAAGCTCAACCAATGTCACCTTTAAGCCCCGGTTCACCAGCGCTTCAGTCACGCTGACACCGATTAAGCCTCCGCCGACAACTACGGCGCTTTTGGCATTTGCGATTTTCGCCGCTAAATGTTCCGCGTCAGAGAGTTTTGTAAAAGTGAAAACTCCGTCCTTGTCAGAGCCCTCTATTTTCGGCATGAAAGGCTTTCCGCCAGTTGCAATCAACAGCTTCTCGAAAGAAACGCGAGTGCCATTATCGAGCGCTACATATTTCTCATTCAGATTTAGGCCTATAGCCCTCTGCCCCATTAAAGCCTGCACAGAGTTCTTCTCCCAAAATTGGCTGCCGCGGCACAACATTTTTTCGAAAGAGGCTTTCCCGCTGACCAGATCGGAGATCATTGGACGCGAATACTGCGCGTATGGCTCTTCTGAAATCACAGTTATCGTGCCAACAGGATCTACTTCCCTTATCGCTTCGACTGCACTGATCCCCGCTGCTGAAGCACCTACAATCACATACTTCGCCATTTTAGGGCGCCACCTCCTTAAGCACAAGGGCACAGTTGGGGCAGTTAGCAACACATGCAGGCACATCCAGCCCCGAACAGAAGTCACATTTTGAAACAACTTTACCTGAGACATCCATTTTGATTGCGCTGTATGGGCAAACCATAATGCAGGTCCAGCAACCCATGCATTTTTCAGCGTCATGAACCACTAGACCGGTGGATTCGTCCTTCTGCATGGCGCCTGAGAGGCAAGCAATAACGCACGGTGCATCTTCACAGTGTCTACACTGCACAGCGAAAGAAACAGGCTTATTAACTTCCAATCGTACTCGCCCAAGCGGGCGTGGGTCTTCTCGGGTGTAAGCCTTGATTATGTCTTTTGATTTGGAGTGCTGAACAGTGCAGTAAACCTCGCAGAGCCCGCAACCTATGCAAAATTCTTCCTTCGCAACAATTCTCTTCATGAAGCGCACCTCACGTTTTCGGGAGCAAAGGCATGTAATCACAAAGAACAAACAATTTGTCGGCTATTGCTCGAGAAACAGCATCATCAGTTACTGTTTGCATAGTGAATTTCGCTCGGCCTCTACAAGATTTGGATAGCATTCTGATCCCGTGTTAGATGGTTTATTGCATCGTAAATGGCATATGTTTTATATAACTTTGATGAAAAGCATTTATATGTAAAGTAATGAACTATATTTGATATATGAAATATATGCACGAGGTAAATTTCCATGTCAGAAAAAGAGTTGGGCTCTAGAAGAGTCCAATGCACAGGAAGAGGTTCATACATAATATCACTACCCAAAGATTGGGTGCAAGATGTTGGGTTGAAAAGAGGTAACGAAATCGATTTCGTATTGCAACCGGATCTATCGTTGACTTTGATTCCGAGAAAAATCAGAGAGAAACACGAAGGGGAAGGCCAAAAGAAGCTTAAAGAATATTACATCAGTGTTGACGCATTAGAAAAGAGCTTGGAATCAACGCTTAGAATGATTAAGGCGCTTTACGTCATAAGTGCTGATATCATACGAGTACATTTCAAAGGCGAAAACACAGAGAAATACAAAGCAATAATAAAAAACTTCGCCAGAGACACCCTTCTCGGCGCGGAAATAATCGACGAGAAGCCTGATGAAATTACACTGCAAATTCTCATAAAGCATTCAGAATTTCCAATTGAAAATGCCGTCAGAAGAATGGCGGTTATAGCGCTTTCCGCTAACAGAGACTCCATTCTGGCACTCAAAAACCAAAGTAAAGAGCTATTCCAAAGCGTAATCAACGCGCATCATGACGCAAACAGGCTTGGGCTATATGCTGTTCGTCAATTAAAGTTTGGCATAGAAAGAAACTTGTTCAGGGAATTAGGCTTCAGAACACCTAAAGAATTCCTGCTATATCGAATAGTCGTAAACAACATAGAAAGCATAAGCAAGAATGCGCTAAACATGATCAATAATCTGACAACATTGCAAAAACAAATCGACGAGCAACTACTTTTCATAAAAGACACTATAGACGAGGAAGTATACACGCAGCTGCTCACGTTTAATTCTCATGCACATCAGCTGTTCGAAGAATCCATAAAAGCGATGTTCAAAAGAGACTATTTCGGCTCCGAAAAAATAATCACCAAACGCGAGAACTTCATACAACTGGAAAATGAACTAATCAGGCTAATGACAAGCAAGAAACTTGATCCAAACATAGCAGCAATCCTCCGACTGATGCTGGATAACTCAAGGCGAATAATGGAGTACGCCAAAAACATCGCGGAGCTAACGCTGAACCGAACAGTAGAAGAAATATGCACCAGTTTCGAAATTAAATAACCAAAAGCACAGATGAAAACCGCGGAAAATGACAACGGGGTTTTTTAGTATAAGTTGCGGGCTTCCTTTCTTTTTTCAGCCTCTTCATAAAAACGTAAAACTTCATCGATTATCTCAACATTCGAAAGCAACATCCGCCTACAACAGTACCGCTTAACGCCAAGACTATCCAAAATGTCGCTGGCATTCTCGCCCGTTTTTATTCTACGGGCAAATTCCTCCCAGAGATCACCAATCAGCTTGCCGCATGTGAAGCATCTAACAGGAATTATCATTGTTTCTTCTCCTTATCTGTAGCTCTTCTGCTCTTTAGCTCGTGCACCTGGGCCACCGAACTTCTTCGGTTCCTTCCTTCTCGGATCCCCAGCAATCATGGTTCTGTCATACTCAGTAAAGACGGTGCGCAAGTGAGTGCTCTTCGTCCATTTCAACAACGCATTTGCTAAAGCCATACGGGCGGCTTCTGCTTGACCCATGTACCCTCCGCCCGAGGTTTTAACATCAATGTCAAGCTGTTTCCAAACGTCTTCGCCAGCATGTATCAGGGGCTCCATAATTTTTTCACGCGCGATTTCTGGCTCAAAAATTTCCACAGGAACCATATTTATTCGCACCCTGCCAACACCAGGTCTGACGAAGGCTCGAGCTATAGCTGTTTTTCTTTTTCCACTAACAACCAAAACTTTCTTGGCAGGCATACTTATTCACTTTTCCATCCTATTTCTTTAGCCAATTCCCCAAGGGTGAAGTAAGGACCTTTTAATTTAGCAGCCTGAGCCTCCTCAAGCGTAATCATCTGTTGACTTTGCAGAGCCTCAGGCACACCAATGAACACCTTTAGACGGTTATAGGCCATTTTTCCTTTCGACTGTTTGAACGGCAACATTCCCCTAACGGTTTTACGCAATATTCTATCTGGTTGTCTAAAA
>JBBFKZ010000035.1:0-7861 GCA_037481775.1 Bathyarchaeia archaeon | reverse complement strand
TAGCGACGCCTGAAACGTAGCGAACCACAGGCAGCAACAGCCAAGGCGCGGCAGCAGCCACTCCAAGAATCAACGTGAACGCTGCCCACCTCTTCTGCTTCACTTGCCAAAACCCTATGCCCAGACTTCCCAGCGCAGCAATTAACAGCACAAAAAATGCCACTGAAGCAAAAAAGTGCAGGTACCTAACGTTTTCGGGAAAAACGCCGATTGCAACAAGCGCCAAGCACGCTAAAGAAAAAAACAGGGCTCCAACTGAGCCTCTATAGAATAGAAAACGGGGTTTGCCATCTGCCGAAAGAACTTCAAAAAAGCGCATCATCTTATGCAGGCTTATCGAAAAGATGAAGCCCAAAACTCCGCTGAGTATTAGGCCATAATTGAAAAGCGCTGCCGTAACGCCGGGCATCACGCCTAAATCGCTTAAAGCATTTTGCACCCAGCTAAATTGGGGCGCAGAGTAAATCGCTGCGAAAATGCATGAAAACGCTACTATAGGAGTTAAGATGCCGCAAATTCCTGATATTTTAAGCCACTTGTTGCTATTAGGCTTCAGCATGCAAATCCCCATGTACTCATTTTAGGCGCTGTTTACGTTTAAGAATTTGCGTTTTCAGGAACAAACCGTCGAAGCCGCTGCAGCGACTGCATTTTCTCTCTATCACCAATCTTTGCTGCTTCCACCGCTTGCCGAAGCACTTGAATTGATTCATCCATTGCTCGGCGGTTAACTGGAAACGGCACGCCGTCCTTGCCACCGTAGGCGAAAGAGAACTTCACTGGGTCTTCCCAGCTTGGCTTCTCGCCGTAGATTAGTTCAGCCACTAAAGCTAAGCCGCGCACTGTTGATGGACCAACACCCTTAATGCTTAGAAGCTCCTCATAGTTTCGTGGCTGGAACTCGTAAATGCGACCCAGAGTCTCCCAATTTATGCTTCTCGGCATGCTGAGCAACTCAAATGATTGATGCCATCTGTCAGTTTTCGCCTCGGGAAGCCAATCCTGTAATGATCTCTGATGTAGCGGCCTCGCGGCCTCGAATAGCCGCATAACTTTAGAAGGATGTTCCTTCGCTATATCCACGGAAGCTTTACGCGCGCCTTCGCTTGCTTTTGCCGTCATATCTAAAACCCTTTGTCGCCTTGCGTTGCCGACTATAGCGCTGTGCGGCTCAACAATCAAGTCTGCTACGTTATCCGACAGCCAATGATAGCGGCGTGCAGTGCGGTCTTCCCCGTTCATGCCTTGCTGGATAACAGCCCACTGTTCATCTTCAGTCACGATAAAAGCATGATGATACAGCTGGTAACCTGCTTGAATGGCAGCGCTGTCCACTTTAGCCGTCATCTTGCTTGTGTACGTAAGCGCTTGAATGGTATCTTCTGAAAAACCAAATTTCACGCCTGCGTCAGCGATTTCCATGGGCGTTTTTCTTGATGTCCTACCTTTTCCGCCGCAAACAACCACGCCGTGCTCATCAAGCGATAACGCTTGCTTAAGAACTCCTGTCAGCACGGTGGTCACGCCTGAACTGTGCCAATCGTAGCCTAACACGCAGCCAAGCGCTTGAAACCAGTAAGGATCCGAAATGCGCTTCATGAACACGTTTGTGCCATGTTCATCTATTATGATGCTGGCTATTTCTTTGGCGAGTTTGCACATGCGACTGGTTAGCCAAGCGGGTGCTTTGCCGCCGTGAAGAGGCAGATTGGCTACGCCTGTTCGCGACATGGGTATCCAACATTGACTAAGCGCCTTGTATTATTTGGGTTTTCTTTACATTTCCATGTGTAAACGTCTTGCAGGTACCTCTCGAAGTATTAAAGTTAAATACCACAACTACATCTTAGTTAAAGCCGAAAGCCTTTAACCATATAAGGATAAAGTGCATTTTATTACTAAGAGCAACTGGGAGCCTATCCACTAATGAGAAAGTTGTTCCAACCGCTAGTAGGCGTGTTAATTGCTTCCTTAATGCTGGCAGCCTTCAGGTTTCCTTCGGCTGGAGCAGCTGAAGATGAGTGGACAATAAAAACATCGATGCCGACGCCAAGAGGTGGCCTTGGCGTTGCAACTGTAAACGGAAAAATCTACGCGATTGGTGGTCTATGCAACAACACGCAGCTTTCTGTAAACGAAGAATACAATCCAGCTACAAACACGTGGACAACTAAAAAGCCGATGCCAACTGCACGAAGCGGTTTTGCCATCGTAGCTTATAAAAACAAAATTTACTGTATAGGAGGGGTCGTCGGCGACAGAAGTAATGTTTTTTCAGGCTTTACAGGAGCAAACGAAGTATATGATCCCGCAACAGACACGTGGGAAACCAAAACAGCGATGCCCACACCTCGAGCTGATCTGCAAGCATGTGTTGTTGACGGTAAAATCTATCTTATAGGTGGAAAAGCCTACTGGGGCACTGAGCCATATTATCATGAACTTAATGTAACAGAGGTTTACGATCCGGAAACAGACACTTGGACCACAAAGACGTCGATTCCCATCCCTGTTTTTGGCTACGCCTCCGTGGTTGTCGACGGCAAAATATACGTGATTGGGGGTGCGCGGCAATTTCAAGAAGGTTTAGCAAATGTTACTGTTATTTCTTCCAATCAGGTTTATGATGTGCAAAGTGATAAGTGGAGTAGCTTAACTGCGTTGCCGGTTGCTTTAAGCCACGCAGCCGCGTGTGTAACAAGTGGTGTCACGGCGCCGAAGAGAATTTATGTTATAGGCGGCTTCGACAAAACTAACTATAGCAATGCAACTTTTGTTTACGACTTTGAGCGCGACGCTTGGAGTTCTGGCGCGTTGATGCCGACGGCACGTGCATATTTAGGGCTTGCCATCATAGATGACGCAGTGTATGCCATCGGCGGCTTCAACGGACTTAATTTTTTGGCTTCAAACGAGCTATATGCGCCTGTTGGCTATGGCACTGTACCGCCGCAGCTGAAGATTTTATCTCCTGAAAATAAAACCTACGCCACCAGAAATGTTCCTTTGTCGCTTTCAGTGAGTAGGCCAACAAATTGGATAGGCTACAGTTTGGATGATAAACCGAACGTCACCATTATGGGCGACACTGTTTTGTCTGATTTAGCTGAGGGCGCACATAAAGTTGTAATTTCAGTTAATGACACTTTTGGAAACATAGTTTCCTCTGAAGCTGTTTACTTCTCTGTGGATACTATTCCGCCTAAAATTGCTATTCTGTTGCCGGAAAACAGGAGCTATGGCGAGACTGATATCAGAGCCGTGTTTATAGTGGACGAGCCGGTTTCGTGGATAGGCTACAGTCTTGACGGGAAGGACAACGTAACGGTAACGGGGAATGTTACTTTGGCTGTGCTTTCTGAAGGCTCGCATAGCTTTACTGTTTACGCCACCGACCTTGTGGGGAATACAGGCGTTTCTGAAACGGTTTATTTTGTTATAGCACCTTTTCCGACAGTTTTAGTTGTCGCAGTAGCCGCAACGGCAACTATAATAGTGGTTGCATTGTATCTTCGATTGCTGAAACCTAGAAAAACCGGTAAACCCAGGAAGAGGGTTCCTTCACCCTTGTAGGGTTGCTTGAAGGTGGGACGTGCTTCGCCAAGAAGTTTTGGATGAGAGGCGTGCATTGCATGGTTGTATCATCTATTTAGTTACTGCTAGGCATAAGGATTTTAAGTGGCAAGTATTCCAAAAATCATTCGCGAAGGCTTGAAAAATGGATACTTGGCGTTTAATTCCGCTTCAGACTTATGATGCGTTCATGAATATGGCTATTGATGAGGCTATCCTAATTTCGCGCTCTGAACATTTTGTTCCGAACACGCTTCGGCTTTATCAGTGGAAGCCCAGCGCCGTGAGTATCGGTAAAAATCAGAATCTGCAAGAAGTCGTTTATACAGAGGCGCTTCAAAAGCTGGGTGTTGATTTGGTTCGCAGAAGTAGCGGCGGGGGCGCTGTCTATCATGATGAGGCAGGCGAGGTTACTTATAGTGTTACGGCTCAAGCGCGTGATCTGAGTCGAACAGCTGATACCGCTGGTGCTTACGTCGCCATTTATGATGCTATTGTGGATGCTTTGAGGCTTTTGGGTGTAACCGCTGACTTTAATCCTGGTGATATAAAAAATTGTCCTAATCTTTGTGTGAATGGGCGTAAAATTAGCGGTAGTGCCCAAACTTTGAGGCGGAATATTATTCAGCAGCATGGTACTCTTTTATTGAGTGTTGATTTGGCGCGTATGTTTCAGTTGCTTCGTGTTTCGTTTACTGATAGTTGTGCTTTAGCTGCTGAAGTTGCAAAGCAGAAGATTACTTCAATTCAGAATGAATTGGGTCATGTGGTTTCGGCGGACACGGTTGCTAATGCGCTGGTGCAGGGGTTCACTGCAAAGCTAAAAATTTACTTTAAAGTCGGCGCTTTAACGCATTATGAGCAGGCGCTTGCGCGGAAGCTCTATAAAGAGAAATATTCTACTATGAGTTGGAATCAAAACGCGCAGTTTACTTTTTTGCCAAGCGCCACTTGACGCCTTGCGGCGTGTCCTCGATTATTACGCCCATCTCTCGTAGTTTAAGCCTAAGCTCGTCTGCGCGTGTCCAATCTCGTGCTTTCCGTGCTTCTTCTCGTGCTTTAATTAATTCTTCTGCTTCCTTTGGAAGTGATTCTTCCTTTTTTGCTTCGCCAATCACGCCTAGAACTTCATCTATACGTTGTATGAAGTTAGCGGCTTCGTTTGCTTCTTTTTTGCTTACCAAGTTTGCATCGAGGAGTGTGTTTACTTCGCGGATGAAATCAAATAGGGCGCTTAAGGCTATACTTATGTTTAGGTCATCGTCCATTGCTGCGGTGAATTGGGTTTCTGCCGTGGTTATTAGTGAGTTGATTTTGCCGTTACTGCCTTCTCCGTTTGCTTCTTGTAGGCGTCTCATGAAGTTTCGCAGGCGTTCTACTGTCGCATGTGCTGCTTCTAGTCCTTCGAAAGTGAAGTTGAATTGTGCTCGGTAGTGTGTGGATATTAGTAGAAATCGTATTGCTATTGGGTCGAAACCTTGCTTAAGTAGATCACGTAGCGTGTAGAAGTTGCCGAATTTTTTTGCCATCTTTTTTCCGTTGACTAGTAGGTGTTCGTTGTGTAGCCAGTAATTGACGAATTTTTTGCCTGTTGCGGCTTCGCTTTGGGCGATTTCGTTTTCATGATGAGGGAAAATGTTGTCGACGCCGCCACAGTGGATGTCGAATGTTTCGCCTAGATAACGCATGGACATAGCGGAGCATTCGATGTGCCAGCCGGGTCTACCTTTTCCAAGTGGTGTTTCCCAGAAGACATCCCCGTCTTCTGGTGTCCACGCTTTCCAGAGGGCGAAGTCGTGTGCTTCTTCTTTTTCGTACTCGTCTGTTTTTATTCTTGCGCCTTCTTTGAGTTGTTGGATGTTTATGTGGCTGAGTTTGCCGTAGTTTTTGAATTTTTTGATGGCGTAGTAGATCGAGTTGTCTGGGGCTTTGTATGCGTAGCCTTTTTGGATTAGTGTTTGTATGAGTGCTACCATTTCTGGAATGTGTTCTGTGGCGCGTGGATAGTAGTTGGCCGGTTTGATGTTTAGTGCTTTGATGTCTTCGAAGAAGGCTTTTATGTAGTAGTTGGTGTACTCTGTTAGGGAGATGTGCTGTTTTTGGGCGCCTTTTATTGTTTTGTCATCTACGTCTGTTATGTTCATGACGTGTGTGACTGTGAAGCCGCGGTGTTCCAGCCATCGTTTTAGCAAGTCTTCAAAGAGAAAGGCGCGGAAGTTGCCGATGTGTGCATAATCATATACTGTCGGTCCGCATGTGTACATTCTTACTTTGCCAGGCTCTATAGGCGTGAATGCTTCTTTTTGTCGTGTTAGCGTGTTGAAAAAGCGGATGCTTGTGGTTGAAGTCTTCATTTATTGTCCACTATGGTGATACATGGATGGAGATTATTTAAGCATTCCAGTGTAATCGTGTGGGTATGCGCAATCAGAGTTCTGCTGTGATAGCCCCTCTATAGGTTTCTGCAATGAATTGCTAATATGCGCCAAATATGATGGTTAAGTGCTTTGGTAAATTTTCGTGGAGTTGGCGTTTTCTTAGCGGCTTGCCTTTCCAGAATGTATGTTTGGGTATGTTTGCTGCGTAATGGTTTAATTTGGCTGTTTGTCCTCTACTATTTTGTTGGTGTTTGGGCGTTGCGTGTTTCGATTCGTTTCTTCACCAGTTTAAGGGAGATAACCAATAAGCGAGAGGAGAAATTAGAGTTTCCAGATGACGCCAAGGTTACAGTTGAAGTTGTTCTTAAGAGGCTGGTGCAGTTGTATGGTAAGCCTTTTGTTGAGTATGTTTACGACTCTAAGACTGGGGGTGTTCAAAGCTTTCTGCAGTTTCTTGTTAATGGACAAAGCGCCGCGGCTATAAACGGGTTGAAGACGGAGTTAAAAGATGGTGATGTCTTGGCGATACTTCCTCCTGTAAGCGGCGGCTGACAACCTTGGGGAAATGCTTGGTTTGCGGCTTAGCAACCGCAACTGTCTCGGAGGGGCTTCATGCTTGTTTAAACTGCATACGCGGAGAACCAGAAAAGGCTCTTGAAATCACGAGGCAAGTGCATGCGGACACCCGTGCGGTTTATGGCTTGCCCTCTGAGCCGCCGCGAGACGCTGACGGAGTGGCATGCGGTGTCTGCGCTAACAACTGTGTAATTGGCGCTGGCAACGCAGGTTTTTGCGGTCTAGTCCAGAATGTTGATGGGCGTCTTGTTCGTTTCGGCGGCACCACCGAGCAAGGTGTACTAGACTGGTATTACGATATGATACCAACCAACTGCGTCAGCTGGTGGTTCTGTCCCGGATGCACAGGAAGCGGCTACCCGAAATACGCCTATACCCCCAAAGCTGAGCGCGGCTACTCTAATTTGGCCGTTTTCTACGGCGCCTGCAGCTATGACTGCCTTTTCTGCCAGAACTGGCATTACCGTAAGCTCTCAGCCAAGCGCAAGCCAGCCGTGAGCGCGGAGGCTTTAGCAGCCAAGGCTGATAAGCATGTTTCGTGTATCTGCTATTTCGGCGGCGACCCGTCTCCGCAGATGCTGCATTCGCTTGAAGTAAGCCGCATAGCTCTGGCGAAGGCAAAGGCTGAAAACCGCATCCTCCGCGTCTGCTGGGAAACCAATGGCCAAATGAACCCGAAGTTGGCGGAGAAAGCTGCCGAGTACGCGCTGGAAAGCGGGGGCAACATCAAATTTGACTTGAAAGCGTGGAATGAAGCGCTGAACATAGCCTTATGTGGCGTCTCCAACAAGCCTGCGCTCGCGAATTTTAAGCTGATAGGCGAAAAATTCTACAAAAAACGCAGGGAACTACCAATGCTGACGGCAAGCACGCTGCTTGTACCCGGCTACGTGGACGCGCAGGAGGTAGAAAACATTGCATGTTTCATAAGCGCAATAGACCCAGAGATTCCGTACACGCTGTTGGCGTTTTATCCATGCTACATCATGAACGATTTACCAACAACAAGCAGAAAACAAGCTTATGAATGCCAGAAAGCTGCAGGAAAGCACTTGGCAAACGTAAGAATAGGAAACACACATTTACTCTCATAGGCTCTTTTGCAGTGCTTTGATTTTTGAGTGGGGTTATGCTCCCCAAAAGGGTATCTTTTTGCGCATGGCTTCAGCGTATTCTTTCAGCACTTCTTGCTCGTCTGCAGTCAGCTTATCCGCATATGTGGTCAACAGAGCCTTCGCGTCAGACTCGGGTACCTTCACGTAAAGTATGTCTTTTTCGAAGACGTGCCGACCTACCATGGGCTTGTCCATTGATACGGCTACTTGCATGCCCTG
>JBBFKZ010000034.1:0-9696 GCA_037481775.1 Bathyarchaeia archaeon | reverse complement strand
CCGTTCCGATTCAAAATCGTATTAACTGAGCCGAGAAACTGGACTGCTGGGTCCAGCTTGTCTAAATACTTGATCGCTGCGCTCTTGTGGGGCATAGTAACATTTAACCCGTGAATGTCGAAGCCACGCATCCCCCGCAAGGCATTTTCTAGATCAGCTGGCTTCACATGGAAAGCTACGTAAACGAAGTCAAGCTTCAAATGTTGAAATGCAGCGTTCTGAATTGCCGGGCTTAAGGTGTGCGCTATGGGATCGCCGATGACGCCGCATACGCGTGTTTTTCCCGAGATAACCATTACCTTTGCCCCAGAAGCGCGTAAGCCGCCTTCATTTCTTGGATTGTCATCTGCCCAGCTGCTGTTTCGCTGCCCCTTTCCAGCGCGGCGAAGGTGAAGAAGCCGCCGAACAGCGGTGACAAAAGCCTTGAAATCTTGCCGAGCTCGCCCATGCAGAAACATACAAGCTTTGTCTTGCCCGCAGCGGCGGATATGAAATTGAGCACGGTAAGGTTGTCTTCAATTTTCTCCGCGGTTGCCACGATTTTGCAGATGTCTGCACCGCTGGCAATTTCTCTCTCGAGCACACCATTAAGCTCGGGCAAGCTTAAAAAACCATCAAACTTGTGGTAAGAAACGATTGCCTTAGCACCTAAGCGCTTAAGTTCTTTCACTAAAGCGTCCAGTTGCGGCATAGATAATTCGGCATCTATATACTCAAAACCGCATTTAGCCGCGTCCAACAGCAGTTGCCGCTGCTCCGTTTCGCTTCTGGATGCCCTGTCCGTGGCTATTTTCGGTGTTTTTCCATAAGAAGCCACATCTCTTAGCGCTTCAAGATTCCCAAGGCAGTCTTCCAGCCGGTCAAGCCTTACCTCTACCAGATCCGCTTGCGCGGATTCTGCCTTTTCAATTAGCTGTAGAGCTTCTGGAACGGTTTTGGGGAGAATTGACACGCAAATTCTCGCGGTCAACGTTCAATCACCGTTTCATCAGGCACGGCTACGCCGAAGTGTCTGCCCCGGCTTTCAGCGATGTGGACTAAAACTTCGTCTCCAGCTTTTAACTCGGTCACAGGTTTTGAGCTGTCAGCGGTTACGAGCCTTATGGTTTCAGCGTTCTGCAATATTGTCTTAATTCGTTTCCCGTCCGCTTCAGCTTCCACCAAGATTAGGGGTCTAAGCTCAATTTTCACTCTGCCCACGCTTGCAGACCGCACTTTCCCGTTCCTATCCACTATTAGCACTTCGTCGCCAGCCTTCAGCTCGGACAAATAACGGGTGCTCTGCAGTGACGCTAAAGTGTACATGGAAAGGGAACCAGCGTTAACCCTGAAGGGCCGCGATTGTACGTAGGGGTTTTCATGGACTTCTGCCTCGACGAGAAAGAAGCCGGCGGCTTGGACGCCCACGAGCATGCCTTCCCCTGGAGCCATAAGATCACAAGTGTCCACGCAGACTCTTGCGCCAGAGCTTATTGGCTTAACAGCAGTAACTTTTGCATTGATTAACTTGATTTTGGGCGCTTGCTTCTTTACTATGGCTACGGTTTTCATGAGCTCGTCTGGGCTGGAGGTTTTTAGCAGGACGCCGTCTGCGCCTAACTCCAAAGTTTCCAGAACCAGCTTGGCGTCTTCGGCGTTGGCTATTTCTGCGATTAGCTTACTTTTGCCTCGAGTTTTTGCAATAAGATTTTCCAGCGGAATAACGCGCCAGTCAAGGCAGTTTATGAGCAGGTAATCAACTGAAAGCTCAGCGGCTTTTACAGCAGCGTTCTCGTCCTCTTTGCCCTTGATGCTTATTCTGAGGGCAAGCTGTTTGCTTTTGCTCTTTAGTTGCTTTATGGCAGCCACGTCAAAGCTGTCAAGTACGCTTATCTCTGCGCCACTTGCTACTGCATGCACTTGTGCGCCTTCAAGCAGGACAACACCATTTTCGTTAGCAAGTTTCAGAAGCGCAGCTTTTTCTGAAGGCGAAGCCTGCGGCGCTATCTCAAGCCAAAGTTCCTTCAACAGGATTCACCTAAAATTTTCAGGGCTTCCTCAACAGAAGCGCCACCGTGAACTATGGCTGAAAGCGCCTTAACCATAAGCGTTGGATTCTCATGCTGAAACACGTTTCGCCCGATGGAAAGCCCTGCGCTTCCAGCGTTTAGTGATTCCCAAGCCATCTGCAGAATTTCCGCGTCTGTTTTGCATTTGGGGCCTCCGGCGATTATGACGGGCACAGGGCAACCTTCCACAACCGTCTTGAAACTTTCCACATCGCCAGTGTAGTTGGTTTTGATTATGTCAGCGCCAAGCTCGGCGCCTAACCGCGCCGCATGTGCAACTACCTCAACAGCATGCTCGCTTTGGATTTTTGGTCCACGTGGGTACATCATAGCCAGCAGCGGCACGCCGTAAACGTCGCATTCGTCGGCAACGCGGCCCAGCTTCTGAAGCATTTTATCCTCATCAGCAGCGCCCACATTGATATGTACTGAAACGGCGTCGGCTCCGATGCGGAGCGCTTCCTGTACAGTGCAAACTTGAACCTTGTTATGCGCGCTGGGTGCAAGATTCGATATGGCCGAAAGATGCACTATTAAGCCGGCGTCGTCTACGTCCACGCGTTTAGCTATGCCTTTATTCACGACCACAGCGTCAACGCCGCCCTTTACCAGCTGGTCAATTATGGCTTGCATGTTGGTTATGCCCTTAATTGGGCCCATGCTGATGCCGTGATCCATTGGAACTATAACGGTGCGATTGTCCTTTTGGAAGATTCTTCTTAAGCGCCGCTCTTTACCGTGATCCATCTTTCCTCATTCCTTTCGTGTGTTATTGCCTTAGCCATTTTTAACGCTTCCTTAATGAATCTTTAATTAACTGTAAAGCTTTTTCACGCTCGTTCCAATCCACAAATAGCAGTATGCTTGACGTAATGGTTAAGATACCGTAAATGTTTATCTCATTAACCCGTAAAGTTTCCGAGATTTTTCCAATTATGCCATGCGTCTCCTCCAGCCCAACACCGCTGACCTTCAGAAAAGCAACATCTCTTTTTACAGCCATGGCGATTGTTTGTGGATTATTTACGGTTATATCGTGGATTTCTTTGAATAGGGTTTCTATGTTTTTCTCTTGAGAAACATATAGGATAACCGAGTTCGTGTTCATTGACATACCCGGCATTGTCGAATGCTCTTTTGCTTTTTCAATGATTTTCGATATTATTTGTGGATTTTCAGAGAGTCTGCGGCCGACAATAGTTATTTCTGCTACTGGCGAAGAATTTGCTATATCCACATCAAGCTCAGTTGCTAAGGCTCCAGTAATCAAAGTGCCAGGCCGAGTCAAGTCGCCGTGAACATGACTGATTACTCTGACATTTATTGATTGTGGCTTGTACTTTAATGCCTTGCTGTGAATAAACTTGGCACCTGAATCGGCAAGTGCCACTAAAGTGCTGACTTCAATCTCTGAAAGCTTTTTGGGGTTGGCAACAATTTTAGGGTCACCAGACATTATGCCATCAGCATCAGTAACCAAGACAACCTCGTCAGCATTCAGCGCTTCGGCTAAAATGAAGGCAGTGGTGTCGCTTCCGCCGCGGCCGAGAGTAGTGACTTTACCGTCCATGGTTCTGCCGACGAAGCCAGCAATAACGGGCACAATGCCTCTTTCAACTAGTGGCAACACGTTTTTCCGAATTCTTTCCATGCATTCTTCTAAAAGCGGATTTGCATTAGAGAAGGTGGAGTCGGTTATTATGGGCCAATCATTATCCAGCGGGTCAAAGTAGCGGGAGTCCACGCCGTTAGTTCTCAAAGCGGCAGCGAAAATTCGGACGCTGGTGCGTTCACCCATTGAAAGTATATCGTCTAGCTCGCGTTTTTCGAGCTTGCCGTTCGAAGTGTTTTTTGCAGTGTTCAAGAGAACATCAGTTGTTTTGCCCATCGCTGAAACTACCACTGCGATTTTGGTGCCTTTTGCCGCTTCCTTTGCTACGGAAGCTACAGCATTTGATAGCCGCTCATGGTCAGCAAGGCTGGAGCCACCGAATTTAACCACAATTTTTTTGCCAGATTTTTCTCTTTTCATCAATCAAACCCCATTCACGCCCAGACGCTTAACCAAAAAGTTTTGTTACGCCTGGGCTTAGTTAAAATAATAGAAGTAATAGTCGAAGCTAAAGAACTGCGAAGTACGGCTTCCTTCTTTTGAAGTTTTCCTTGTCATCGTAGCTTCGAACCTTGGTGAATGAGACATTGCTACGTAAATAAAAGTGTTTCGGAAAATGTGTATTAAGAATCCACATCTTTAAGCCATAAGCATATGAAGCTTTTCGGAAAACTGTCAGAAAGAAGCAGCTGAATTAAAGCGTGTATTCGCAGCATGCTTACAACCGCGGCTATTTGAGGGTTTCAATTGTCACGTAAGACCGCGTATCCTGTATTCCATCGATAGTGTAGAGTTTTTTGAGAATCTCATCCAAGTTCTCTCTTTCGACTATTATCAAGGCGTCAACATCGCCAGCTATTCTGAAAGCTCGCGTAACCGCAATTTCCTTTATCCTTTCATAAACTTGTACTCTCTTAATTGGAGACACTTTGATGAGAATAAAAGCGGGCGTTGTGGAAACGCCAAGCGCGTTTAGGCCTTTCTCGGTAACATCTATGAAGCCTCGGCCGGTGCGGATATAACCTCTGCTTTTAAGTTTTCTGAGATGCATGTTCAATGCTTGTCTGCTTATGCCCAATTGCGCGGCTAATTCATCTTGCTTAAGCCGCAATGTGTAGGTGCTTGTAGAGGTGCCTTTCTCATAAAGAGTCTTTAAAAGTCGAACTGAACGTTTAGTAAGAGGTTCCATTTCTTTCACTTTTCGGCTGGTTTGTTAAATTAATCCTTTTACAATTATCACATTATTTAAGACTTTAGCCGTTGAAAAAGAAAATGCATGCGTTGTCAAGATATTTCACGATACAGGTTAGTTAGAACCAGCAGGAAGAACCACAATGTATTTATTTGCGGACAAAAAAACTATTGAAGCCATATAAAGCAAGGAAACTAGGAGTGAAAGCTTTAGCAATGTCAGAAGGTAACTCGGTATTGATCGGGAAGAAACCAGTAATGAACTATGTGCTGGCTTGCATAACCTTCTTTCACGGCGGAGCAAAAGAAGTGAACATCAAAGCACGCGGAAAAGCCATTTGCCGAGCAATCGACGTCGTAGAAGTCGTCAGACGCCGTTTTCTACCTGACGTAAAGGTTTCAAAGATAAGCATCGGCACAGATCAGATTTCGGCGAAAGAGGAAGGCAACGGCCCAACTAACATCAGTACGATAGAAATAACATTAAAACGATAAATTCGGCTGTCCAGCGACTAAAACGTTTCCAGTGCTCGCAAGCCCTAAATCATCGCTCCTCCTTTATTTGCGGGAGGGCATACTATGAAGACTGAACTATGTAGTTTCTGTTTAAAAAGTGGCATACTGTGCCAAAAGTGTTCAGCTAAGGTGAAAGCTGGCGACATAAGCGAGTTAGATCTGAAAATCGCCCGGTTGTTATTGTCTTTAGAGGAGAAATATCCTTCGCTTCAGAATGTTTGCTTTTACAAGGCAGTTGATGTTGACAAGACTTTAGCCATAATTGTTGGGCATGGCGATGTACCACGGCTCCTAGGTTATGGTGGCAAAATCATCAAAGCCTTAAGCGATGAAATCGGCAAGTCTATTCGCGTTTTAGAATATGGGGTTGATGACCGCAAGTTCTTGGAAGACTTGTTCATGCCCCTCAGCATACTCACAATCAACACGATCTGGTTGCCTGACGGCACCACCGAGACAAGGGTTATTCTGAAAAAGAAACGCGGGACACCAATACCCTTCAACTTAAAAGCCTTGAAGGAAATAGCCCAGAAAGTGCGCAAAATGTCATTGCGCGTTGAATTTGCTGATTAAGGAGCCGCGTGTTTCATGAAACTGGACGCCTTAGGCGACTGGGTTAGAACATGCTATTCTGCCGACGTAACGCCTTCTATGGACGGTAATGAAGTTACGCTTTTTGGCTGGATTAAAGAAATACGCGACTTAGGCGGAATTCGTTTTATAATACTACAGGACAGAGAAGGCACAATACAAATTACTATCCCACGAAAAAAAGTAAGTGCCGAAGTATTGTCGAAGTCAGACTGCTTGCAGAAGAGGTATAGCGTCGGCGTGAAAGGAACCGTAAAGAAAACAACAATGTCTCCAAGAGGCATCGAAGTCGTACCGAAGGAAATCAAGATTTTCAACACGGCCGCTACACAGTTGCCAATCGACATCACAGGCAAAACGCCGGCGAACATAGAAGCTCGCTTAGATGCAAGAGCTCTGGACCTCTGCCAAGAACAGAACATTGCAGTATTCAAAATTCAGCACGCTGCTTTAGATGCCATTCGAAGTTTTCTCTTTGAAAAGGGGTTTTTGGAAGTTCACACGCCGAGGATAATCGCTTCCGCAACCGAAGGCGGCGCTGCATTGTTCACTGTGGACTATTTTGGCGAAAAAGCATTTCTCGCACAAAGCCCGCAGCTGTATAAAGAGCAGTTAGTGATGAGCCTCGAGAAGGTGTTCGAGGTAGGACCCTTTTTCAGAGCTGAAGAATCGCATACACGCCGACACTTAAGTGAATTCATCTCCGTAGACATCGAACAAGCATTCGCTGACGCAGAAGACGTCATGAATCTCCTTGAGCAGGGGATACAGTATGTCTGCAAAACCGTAAAGGAAAAATGCACAAAAGAATTGGCTACACTCAAGCATAAAATTGACGTCCCCGAAGTCCCCTTCAAGCGCTTAACCTATGAGAACGTTCTTAACGACCTTAAGAAAGCGGGAGTTGAAGTGCCATGGGGTGAGGATATACCAACAGAGGCATTCAGAGTTTTAGGCAAACTGCATCCATATTTCTACTTCATCACTGATTGGCCTACTGAATCCAAAGCGTTTTACATAAAACCAAAGGAAAACAATCCCGCGCTATGTGAAGGATTCGACTTGATGTGGCGCTGGATAGAAATAGTCTCAGGCGGCACAAGAATCGCTGAAAAAAACCTCTTAATAAGCAGGTTAAAGGAGAAGGGACTAAACCCGGAAAGCTTCAAGCATCATCTTCAAGCGTTTGACTATGGAATGCCCCCTCACGCTGGCTGGGCGATAGGTTTAGAAAGACTGACCATGATTCTAACAGGGCGGAAAAATATTCGCGAAGTAACCTTATACCCAAGAGACAGAACGCGATTAACACCTTAAAGTTGTTTTTCTCGAGTTATTTTATAGAACAATCCTTCAGAACAGATAATAAACAGCAATCGTGAAAGTTCTTAGATAGAGGGGAGAGAATGACGAAGAAATATGTCGTAGCCTTCTTTATCGCGGTTCTGATATTCGCTGCTGCCCACCTCTGGACAACTGAAAAAAGTAGCACGTTAACATTAGCTAATATTTATGGAGACGCAGTTGTAAATAAAATCCCTGGGGAACCATTCAAGGTAAGTATAACCTTTAAAAATATCGGTGCAACCGAGGGCAGCTGGATGGTGAACATAGCTTTAGAAGGCGACTTGTGGTCTCAAGCGGGAATACCGAAAGAGTTGCATCTTAACCCTGGAGAAACAGCAACTTTAACATGGAATGGCACAGTGCCTGTTAACGCCCCAGTTGATTCAGTCGTAAGGCTTGTGGTGTATTATGATGATTCTTTTACAGCGCTTAATTGGTGGATTCGTGTAATTTCAGCTGCGCAACTATCTATACAGTCAAGCTCTTTAGAATAATCGCTCTCAAAGGTGGCTGCGACTAAACTTACTCGATTTGCGCGCAGCGAGAAAAACAGCAGCAAATTTACTGTAATGTATTGCTCATTCAACCCATTGGATGTTCCGCAGACTTCCAGCGTAATTGGCCACGCCTGCTTTCAAGGTAGCTATATTGATGTTTTACAAGTTTCACGTTCGTAACGCTTATTTCTCATCGAGTATGATTGATGCTTGTGCAGGTAATCCGAATGATTGATTTATTTGAAGTTGAATTTGCATTTCAGATTATGCAAGCTGCAATAGTTGTTGCAGGCGCCTTTGTGATAGTGTTCATTTTTAACAAATTGCTGCTAAAGATGGCGGGCGGCAAAACTTCTGAATCGAAGCGCATAATTCGCAACGCTCAACGTTTTTTTCAGATAACCATTTTCTCAATAGCAGTTATTCTACTTTTGCACATATTCAACATTGACGTAACAGGGCTATTGGCGGGGCTGGGTGTTGGTACGCTAGTGGTCAGTTTTGCCTTAAAGGATATAATTGAAAACTGGATTTCAGGCTTACTAATAATATCCGGGAAAACCTACAAACTCGGAGACGTTATCCAAGTTGGCGAAAGGAAAGGCGTAGTTAAGGAAATAAGCCTACGCACAACAAAATTAAAAACACATGATCGAAAAGAAATCATTATTCCCAACTCATCGTTACTCAAAGACAGAATTATCAATTTGACTGATGGCAAAAAGGAACTGATTACATCCGTGGTTTTTGCTGTTGATTACATTTTTGACATTCAAAAAACGAAAAAAATAATCGAAAGTGTTCTTCTAAGTCACCCTAACATTGTGGTTAATGAAGAAAAGCAACAGGAAATCAGATTCCTAGTAAGAACCAGAGAATGGACTGTTGAAATTGAACCACTATTCTGGATAAATGATCCAGAAAACGAAGAGTTCATAAAATCCCAAATAACGGAGACAGTAAAAGTAAAACTAGAGGAAGCACAAATTTTCCCATCTTTGCCCGCAAGTACTCGAGAAAGTCTTTTGAAAAACAAAACCAATAGTCCTTGTTGATCCATTGTTGTCATTCCCAAATTTTGTTGCATTAGCGCATTTGCTTCCACATAGAGCTTAGATTTTCGCGAAAATAATGATGCGGTCGCCGGGATTTGAACCCGGGTCGTCAACGTGGCAGGCTGATGTCCTAGACCAGACTAGACTACGACCGCCCTTTTCATGCATGCTCTTTGTATTCTTTCATGTTCTTTCATTAAAAAGCGTTATGTTTCCAAGCGCACAGTTTGCATTGTCTCTTCAAGTATGCGGTAGTTGTCTATGCAGAATAGGTGGCTTTTGCAGCGGCAATCTGAGCAGCCGAAGCCTTCTATGGGTTCACCTATTTCACTGGTTAATTTGGCGAGAATGCATTCTTCGCTTTTGTCAGCTTGCTTATAAAAAACTTTGATGATTCTCGCTGCGCTGTTGTTGAGTAAGTAGTCTATGTGCCAAAACAGTCGTTTTTCTCTGCTAAAATGTCGCTTAATTCGATGCAACAGGTTAGTTTGTGCGGAGCCCACATAAGCGTATAAGCCCTTCTTGAATGCTATTTTTCCTAAAGCGCCAACCTTCACTGACACATCAGTGTCTAATTCGATGATTAAAGCGTAAACTCCCGTCAACATGTGCAATTTCCCCATTTATTCTTGCATATCACCGCTAAATGTTAGGCAATTGGAAAACAGGCTGATTTTGTATTTGTGTTTTCACGCAAAAATAAGCCCGCTTTCAATATCAGATTAAATCCTGAAATGTTGACTGTGGCTACGTTTTGAATGCTAAGCCCGAAAATAAAGCTATTTTTTTATCTTCTTTGTAAACAGTTACGTGATAAACTCCCAATGTCTTTCCCTCAG
>JBBFKZ010000033.1:0-10034 GCA_037481775.1 Bathyarchaeia archaeon | reverse complement strand
GTGTTGTCTTTCCATCCACGGCATTCAGCGCTGAAAAAATTGCGCGGTGCCATCATGAGACTTTCGTGAATTTGATGGATTGGTTTTCCAGAGTTACCTCGTAAACTTGGTTCACATCGAAGTTTATGCCTAAATCGTCATATTCCTGCTCAGTCAAGAATAAGAGTATCTTAGGTATGGCAAGTTGCGTTCTTTGCTGAAGAAAAGGCATCTGTTGCTGCAGAATCTGCATTATATCCTGCGCCATCTTTGCTTCTTCTGATTGCGGTCTGACGACAAAAGGAGAAATTTCCCGTTCTTCAACAAGCTCTATGCGTTTCCCAAGATTGCCGTCCAAGTCGCGTGTGGACTCTATTTTGTTAACTCTAACTCGAAACATACTAACTCCCGCTAGCTAATGAATGTCCTAATCAAGGATTTAACCTTATACTATGACAAGAAACGTGTACTCGCAGTTTTTCAAGTTATCAGCTGCTTTGCCGTCTCAAAATCCACATAGCCGCCTCGGAAGCCCTGTAAAGAACCGAGAATACCTTTGAGAGCTTTCGCCGTTTTTGGATTCTCCAGCTCAACGAAATTCTTGAACCTTAAAAACGTCATAACTTCTCTGCCCTGTGCAAACTTGCAGAATTCCTCGAAGGATTCAAAGCAGCTTTCTGCACCGTAGTCCCGCCACAACTCTTCAGGAGCGCCGGTCAACCGCTCCACGAAATCTGCAACACCTCGAATTTGCATGACTGGCTTTTTAACGTAAAACAATAGCCTCTGAGCGTTTATGGGACCTACTTTATTTTTTCTTACAAAAACATGGGTTTCATTACTTGCTTTGCTGCGCTCACAGAGTTTCTTCCAGTACTTTTCGTCGGCGACTAATATGAAAGCATGGCGTTCACTTTTCATGACGAAGGGCTTCCTGCCACGCTAATTAATAGCATTTCTGAAATAACACTTTCGGCAATTTAGACTCTCAAAAATATTGCTCTCCACAGTGCTACTGCAATAGCACATCTTGTTTTATGAGCAAAAAGCGCGGCAAAATATTCCGTGACTATGCGCCAATTTTGCTTTAATCTGCTGCTCGATGATTCCCACATAACACAATGAAAATTATCGCCTAGAAGCTTTATGTAGTTGATAATGCTGTTTCTTTTAAGAGCTATCAGTAGCGTCGAGAGCCTAAGGGTGACTTGAAGTGGCTGAGACAGAGAAAACCAAAGACGTGATAAAAGCTTCAGAAATTGACTCAAAATTCAAATACGAACTTTTGAAGATGCCTGGCAGCGAAAAAATTCTCAGATGCTTCCAATGCGGAACCTGCACCAGCGACTGCCCAGTGGCAAGGTTCAGCGACGCCTACAGGCCGCGCACAATAATCCGCATGGCGCAGCTTGGTCTAAGAGACCGAGTTTTGAACAGCGAAACCCTATGGCTTTGTGCGGCATGCTTCACTTGCACAGACCGTTGTCCACAAGGCGTTGAAGTCGCCAGCGTCATCCGCGTTTTAAGAAACTTGGCTGCTGAAAAAGGCATTATACCTGCAATTTTCAAGGAACAAGCCAATTCAATACTTAATTCAGGTTACGCTTACAATATTCCCGAATTAAAAATCAAAAAGCGCGAGTCACAAGGGTTGCCTCCGCTTCCAAGAGGCAATTCTGAGAGCCTACGTAAAACGCTTCAAGGGATTAAATTTTTCGACAACATCAAAAAAGGAAGTAGCACAGCATGAGCAGCAAATACTTGATTTTTCTCGGTTGCGCCATTCCTTATCGAGTATCCGCCTACGAGATTTCAGCCCGCAAAGTCCTTGCTAAACTAGGCATAGAGCTCGTCGAGATGCCTGAATTCAATTGCTGCGGGCTGCCGCTGGATCCAGTTAGTCATGAAGCCATGCTTATACTCGCGGCGCGAAACTTGGCGATAGCTGAACAGCAAGGCTTGAACATCCTCACACTTTGTCCTGGCTGCGCGGGCACATTGAAGAAAGTTAATGCGCTGTTGAAGAAAGATAAGGCGTTGAAAGATCAAATAAATAGCCGCTTGAAAGAAGCAGACTTAGAGTTCAAAGGAACAGTAGAAGTAAAGCATATACTTCAAGTGCTGATGGAAGATGTTGGAGTAGAGAAGATAAAGAAAGCCGTAGTCAAGCCGCTTACTATGCTTAAAGTTGCGGAACACGTTGGCTGTCACTTGCTTAGACCAAAAGAGTACATAGGCTTTGACAATCCAGAAGACCCGCATGTTCTAAAGACGCTTATCGAAGCCATAGGCGCCACAAGCTTGGATTACATTGGCGAAACAGAATGCTGCGGCGCGCCCAGCGTCGGCGTCAGCGACAAAGTTGCTTTGGAGCTTGCCAGAGAAAAGCTCAATCACGTGAAGAAGGCAAGTGCCCAAGCTTTGGTCACAATTTGCCCGTTCTGCCACATCATGTTTGATACTAACGAGCTACGCATAGAGAGAATGTTCAACGAAACTTACGGAATACCAGTTCTGCATTATCCACAGTTGCTCGGGTTAGCTATGGGCATTCCCGCTGAGGAACTTGCCTTCAACGAGCTAAGAGTAGACGCGTCAAAAATACTGAAGGCAGTAAATGAAGATGCGAAGTAAAGTAGGCTTCGCAAACGCGTTTCCTGAACCACAAGGTGGTTTGCTTATTGGAAGGCAGCAGCACAAATGAAAGCAGAGCCAGCTGAAACGCTTTATAAGCCTCGCAGGCCAGTTTAAAAGCAGGGTGCGTCATGGGCTACTTGGCTGTGTGGAAGATTCTGGAAGAAATAATTGTGGAATTTCGGAAAAAAGGTATGGTAATCCCGCAGAATGTCATGAGCGATTTGAAATCAGCCAAGGTGCTGATTAGCCTAATGGATGTAGGCGAAAATGACCGAGAGACAGCTGCAAAAATTGAGCAGTATCTTGGCAGCGTTGAAGCATACCTTATCAATACAGCTCAGAAAACATTTGCGACAGAACGCGTTGACGGCTGGCTTAAGAGCCTTGAAGAAGCCACATATGACACACAGGAAACCTGCAGCGTTGAGAAAGAAGAAAAATTCATCTATGGGGTTCCACGTGATCAAAAATGGATTCGGATTAAACCGCTAGAAAACGTGCCTCTTGAAAAGTTGCGGCAGCTCGCAGAAGAAACACATCTCTCAAGCCGTGTCCAAAATGATGGTTTGCTACTTGTTTATGGAAGCGCTGGCAACATACAGGAATTTGTTAAGAAAATATCTGCCTTAACCAGTAAATAACGGCAGAAAGCAGAAGTTTTAACGGGCCTGAACGCGCAAGAGACAAGCCGCGTCAAAAAAAGCGAAAAGAGACAGAAAAGCAAGATTTGGCGTAATCAGTCAAGTGGTGAACTTTGTTAGCCTTGCTTCTTTCGTTTCAGCATGTTTTCGATTAAGGGTCTTAGCTTGGCGTTTTCTGCCTTAATCTTTTCTTTACCTAATGCTTTCTTCTGTGCGTCTATTTCGCGAATCAGCTCAGCGAAGTGTACGCCTTCAGCGGCGGAAACGTATTCTACGCGGAACCTTTCAGGACTCATGCCGAGCTTCTGAAGCATCGGCGCCAGTGCATCCATTCTTGCTTTCATCGTCCAGTTTCCACTTATGTAGTGACAGTCATAGGGCAAGTGACATGCCGCAACAAGCACCATGCCAGCGCCAAGCCGTAGCGCTTCAAGGATGAAGTCACGGTCTACTCTGCCAGAGCACATGACACGTATCGCACGTATAGACGGCGGATACTCGAACCTGCTTGTACCCGCTAAATCGGCGCCCGCGTAGCTGCACCAGTTGCAAAGGAACGCCAAGATTTTGTCTTCCGGATCCTTTTCGAGTGCTGCCCGTATCTGCGCTAAGATTTGTGCATCTGTAAAATGCATTTGAGTTATAGCATCTTGGGGGCATTCGGCAACGCATGTTCCGCAGCCGTGGCAGCTGGCTGTTATCACTTGCGCGGGCTTGTTTGGTTCTATCTTGATGGAGCCATAGGGGCATCTCTCGGCGCATATGCCGCATTTGCTTGTGACGTTTTTGCATTTGTTTGCGTCCACAACAGCGATTATGGGTTCAATTTTCCATGTTGGCTTAGAAATAACCGTTGCGGCTCTGGAAGCTGCGCCGCAGCCTTGTGAAACACTGTAGGGTATGTCCTTTAATCCTTGGCAAGCGCCGGCTAGGAATATGCCGTCAGTCGGCGCGTCTAAGGGTTTTAGTTTGGGGTGGCTTTCCATGAAGAAGCCGTCTGCGCCGCGGGTTAGGTTGAGAATCCGTGCAAGCTCGTCGGAGCCTTTCTTTGGTATGGAAGCCGTAGCTAAAACAACCATTTCTGCTTCTATCTCTATTGGCATGCCAAGGTTAGTGTCTTCGGCATGTATGGTTAGATTATGCGTTTCCGGGTCTTCATCAATGCGGCTGACGCGACCACGAATGAAGTTCACACCTTGCTCTCTGGCGCGGTCATAGAACTCTTCGTAGCCTTTTCCTGGGCTACGCATGTCCATGTAAAAAACGTAGACTTCCACATCCTGCTTGTACTTCTCTTTCAGCTGGACTACATGCTTAAGCGTGTACATGCAGCAGTAATTCGAACAGTAAGGGTACTTGTTTTTGTCACGTGAGCCAACACATTGGATGAAGGCAACTGAATGAGGCTTTTGCCCGTCTGATGCACGAACAACTTTGCCGCCTGTCGGACCAGCCGCTAGAATAAGCCGCTCAAACTCCATGGATGTTATAACGTTAGGATACTTTCCATAACCTAGGAGCGGCATGTCATAAGGCAAGTAAATGTCAAATCCAGTGGCCACAATTATCGCGCCCACTTCTATCTCGATTTCCTCCGGCTTCTGATTGAAGTCTATAGCTTGTCTCTCTCCGCAGATATCCACGCACTTGTAGCATTCAATGCAGTAATCCTTGTTTATGGTATAAATAAGTGGAACCGCTTGGTCGAATGGCACCGATATCGCTTTTCTAGTTCCTAGGTACATGTCCCACTCGTTCGGGTACTCTATGGGGCAAGCGTCCTTGCACTCTCCGCATCCTGTGCATTTGTCTTCTAAAACGTAACGCGGGTTCTTGCGAATCTTAACTCGAAAGTTGCCAACGTAGCCATCCACTTTCAGCAAGTCGGCGTTGGCGATTAACTCGATGTTGGGGTGTCTTCCAACATCCACCATTTTTGGGCCTTCGATGCAGATTGAGCAGTCAAGTGTTGGAAACGTTTTATCCAGTGCAGCCATGTGCCCGCCGATGCTCTCGCTTTTTTCAAGCAGATAGACTTTGAAACCCATCTCTGCCAAGTCTAATGCGGCATTCATACCAGCGATGCCTCCGCCGATAACAAGCGCTTTATTGGTTACAGGGACCTCTATTGTTTGAAGCGGTAGCAACAACCGAGCTTTTGCCACGGCCATACGTATAGTATCTTTAGCCCTCTCTGTAGCCTCTTTGGGAGTGCTTGGGTGGCACCATGAGCTGAACTCGCGTATATTCGCCATTTCAAAGAGGAACGGGTTTAAACCAGCCTCAGAAACGGTGCGCCTAAAAGTCACTTCATGCATTCTCGGCGAGCAAGCAGCAACAACAACCCTGTTTAGTTTGTAGTCCTGTATGCCTTTCCTGATTTCTTCTTGGCCCGGGTCAGCACAAGTGTACCTGTTGTCTTTCACGTACACAACATCGGGCAACGTCTTAGCATATTCAACAAGCTCTTTTATGTCTAATGTACCTGCAATGTTCAAACCGCAGTGACAGATGAAAACGCCTATGCGTAGTGCTTCATTTTCAGAGTTTTTTGTTTGGCTCATCGTATCTTCTCCTCCAGAACAAATCGGCGGCAAACGGTTTCTTTTGCTTTTTGTGAGCCGCGAGCTTTTAATTCTTTAACCGTGCCAACCGGAGAAGTAAGCTTCTCCAAGGCTTTATTCCATGCTCCAGAACGCACTGGCGCGTGATGTATCTTAGTGCGCTTAAGCGTTAAAGCGTCGTCAACTGGACAAACCACTTTGCAGGCGCCGCAGTAAACGCAGAAAAGTTCGTTGACGTGAACTTTGTTATCTTTATCGGAAAGATAAAGTGCGCCAGCTATGGGGCAAACATCTAAGCAGTCAGTGCATCCTTCTGGGCACTTCTGCTGATCAATTGCTATTTTGCCTTCCATCAGCTTGCGCACTCTTATTACGCCAGCCGCGCATTTGAACTCGCATACACGACAGGTTGGACAGTACTCTTTTTGAATGTCAATGCTGATTTGCACACGTTTCTTTTGGGCAGGTGACAATTGTTCAATGTCTTCAACAGGTTTTCCGTCGTAACTTGTCTTGCTGATTTTTATAAGCGCTAAGGGACATGCTTTCTCGCATTCAACGCATTCCTTGGGGCATTTGCGTGTATCTACTTTTATATCACGGATTAACGCGGGAAAGCTTTCTTTATCAAGCACTGATAAGACATGGTCACCATTCAACGTTAGCTTGATGGCGCCATAGGGACAGGAAACATCACATATACCGCAGAAGTTGCATTTCTCAAGGTTTATATCAACCACAGCCTTCTTGGTTTTCTGACCTTGAACTTTAGGCTGCTTTTCAAGTTTTATGGCGTCCTTTGGGCATGCCAAACTGCAGATTTGGCAGCCTACACAACGCGCCTTATCAAGAGTTAATTTATAATGCTTAACATGCAGAAACCACTCTAGTGTTAATTCATCTTTTGTATCTCTTTTAAGAGTCTTTAATGGCATTTGCACATTCACCCTTATAGGCGTGTTAACTCTTTTTCGGCATCATATTTACGACGTAACACTGCGTCTCTCTCCAATAACGACTAAGCTGCGAAATTATGGACGAAAACCGAGGAAAATTGCGTTGGCAAGCAGCACTTAAAAGAAAACATCCAACGGAAACCGTAATATGAAATACAAAAATTTTCAAGCTTACCCCTGTCCACTTCATTTTCTCGCACTGCCGACTGTTTAAACTTCCAAGTGCTTTTAAAAAGCAAAACATGTAAAACTAATATATAGTTTGTTCGGTTTGCGCGTGCCCTTTTGACTTTTCTACTCACCATTTTGATACACTGTGAATTCGCGATTGGAACAACATACACACCATATTTTTCAGCTAAAACTAAAAACGAGTTTGCGTAAATTCAAATCCAACTAGTGCTATCTAAAAAAGGAAACACGCGTATTCACTTGATTTTTCTTGTTTATCCCGTCGTGTTTAGCAGCTAATAGAAATTCATTGCAGAAACCTATAGAGGATCCCTTAGCTATTGATGCTGCGACGGAAATAATTCTAAAATGTATTTGAAACTGTTAAAAAGAATGATTTACCTTTTGCCTAGTGTTCTTTGTTAATGTTTTTCTTAATTAACCCGTTTCCATGTAGCCTTAATTGATACTGTCGATATAAAAGAAGTGTCGCTCTTTTATACATCCACCATGTTTTTTAACATGCTGACTGTTTTCCGTTTTTGTTTTTAGTTTGGGATTAATCTTATATTTGCCATATGTTATATCACTAATATGGTTATGGAGGGAAAATTTTGAAGCTTGTAACAGTACTATTACCAGAAGCTTACCTTGAAGGTTTAGATGAGCTCGTTAGAGCTAACATGTATCCAAGCAGAAGTTCAGTCATCCGTTCAGCAGTAAGGGATTTATTAAGGAAGGAACTCTGGGAAAAACGCGGGAGATAAGCTTCCCCTCCCTGCTTAGAGCGTTTAATTACTTCGCACGTGTTTTATTCTTTCATAGAGCTTTTTAGCAGTCTCTGCTGGATTTTGGGCAAGTGTTATTTCTCGCCCGACTATGAGATAACATGCGCCGGCTGCAAGCGCTGTTTCCGCCGCACCGCCTTGAACGCCTATTCCAGGCGAGTATATCGGCACTTTTTCACCTAGTATCTCGCGGATTTCCCTTATTTTTTCAGGGTATGTGGCGCCTACTACCACGCCGTCCGCGTTCCATTTTAAGGCTTTTTCTGCGAAGGAGAGGTATTGTGTGGTTACTCTGTTTGTTTCTTCTTCGAAAATTTTCTGGCCGTAACCTTCCTTCGCACCTTTGTGGCTCATGTAAGTTAAAAGTATTACACCACGCTGATGTTTATGGGCGACGTCGAAGACGGGTTTCAATCCTTCTTCCCACCCAATAAACGGATTAGCGATTAAAGCGTCAAATCCCGCCGCATAATAATATTCAGCTATGACTTCGTTAGTTGAGCCAACATCGTTTAATTTGCAGTCCATTATCGCAAGAAGACCTTTTTCGTGAATTTGCGTTACAAGCTTTTGCACTCCATTAAAAGTGCCTAGAGGAAGAACCAAGTGATGGTTAATTTTTACAGCGCAAATGTGCGGGTGAACTGCGTTCAGAACATTTTGGGCTTTTGCGAGAAGCTGCGCCCTTTCTTCAGGAGTATGAAACGGAAAATCAAGCGCTAGAACAATTTTGGATTGCTTCTTCTTTGATGCCTCTTCCATTTTTGTTTTAAACGACAATGTTTAACCTCACTTTCTTATTTTAGTGAGATGCCCATAACCTTTACTGTCTATTTACGCTGGCTGTGGGATTTGATGCCTTTTATGGTGATTTAAACATAGTTTATTACGTGAAATTTAAATTCCCGAGTCTTAATCATTTTTTGAGAATCGAAAAACGGTTTCTCGCAAGCAATCAGCAATCAAAAAGCTTTAAAGGAGAAAAAGCGCGCATGGGCCAAAGTCTCGCCGAAAAAATCATTGCGGCACACCTAGTTGAAGGGAAAATGGATCCTGGCGAACAAGTCGGCTTAAGGATAGATCACACTCTTACTCAAGATTCTACTGGTACGCTGGCGTATCTCGAGTTTGAGGCTATGGGCGCGTCGCGTGTAAAAACCAAGTTAAGCTTAAGCTTCGTTGACCACAACATGCTGCAAAACGATTTCAGAAACGCTGATGATCACCGCTATCTTCAGGATGTAGCCGCCAAATATGGCATTGTTTTTTCGCGACCAGGCAACGGCATATGCCACCAGCTCTATCTTGAGCGGTTTGCTCGGCCAGGTTACACGTTGCTTGGCAGCGATAGCCACACGCCTACCGCCGGCGGCGTAGGTATGATTGCCATAGGCGCAGGAGGGCTTGATGTGGCTGCTGCAATGGCTGGTGAACCCTTCTATTTGGATATGCCCAACATCTTGGGCGTGAAGCTGACCGGCGCGCTTTCGCCGTTTGTTTCAGCTAAAGATGTGATACTGGCTGTTCTGAAGAAGCTAACCGTTAAAGGCGGTTTAAACAAGATTTTGGAGTATTATGGTCCAGGCGTCAAAACTCTAAGTGTTCCTGAACGTGGCACAATCGCTAACATGGGCACTGAAACAGGCGCGACCACCTCGATTTTTCCTTCAGACGAAGTGACAAGAGCCTTTTTGAAGAGCCAGAAAAGGGAAGATCATTGGATTGAGCTTAAGGCAGATGATAACGCTAAATACAGCGAGGTGCTTGACTTAAATCTCGGCGAAATTGAGCCGCTAATAGCTTTGCCTCACAGCCCAGACAACGTGAAAGCCGTAAGCGAACTTGAAGGTACGCCCGTGGATCAGATTTGCATTGGTAGCTGCACGAATTCTTCACTTCGCGACTTGAAAATGGTAGCTGCTCTCTTGAAGGGCAAGAAAATCAGTGACCGCGTGAGCCTCACCATCTCGCCGGGCTCAAGGCAAGTGCTGGAAAATCTCGCGGCTACAGGCGAGCTTCTGGATATTATCCGTGCCGGCGCCAGAATACTTGAAAATGCTTGCGGCCCGTGTATCGGAATAGGCCAAGCGCCGCCGACTGACGGGGTGTCTCTTAGAACTTTCAACAGGAACTTTAAAGGCAGGTCTGGAACCCAAAGCGCCAAAGTATATCTGGTAAGTCCAGAGACAGCGGTGGCTTCGGCTATATATGGCGAAATAACTGATCCAAGAAAACTCGGGGTTTATCCGAAAATAGCTTTGCCTGACGAGTTCATAATCGACGATGGCATGTTTATTT
>JBBFKZ010000032.1:0-10755 GCA_037481775.1 Bathyarchaeia archaeon | reverse complement strand
CATCTGTAAAAGACCGCGGTAACTATAGAGAAGCTATCAACGACACTAACGAGTGGTTAGTCAATTTTTTTCGAGTGCTAAAAGACGAGGTTAAGAGTTATGAGCTGGCTAGAAGAGTGCTGCTCACGCCATATTCGCGAAGTGAGTATGGTTTGACAAAAACAATAATGAAAAATGATTTTAATTCTGCGGATGAGGTCGAGGCGGCTTGGGCATTTTTTGTGAATATAAGGGTGAGTTTTGCTGCAAAGTTATTCTCTGGTTGGGGTTTTAGTGTTTATGGTGTAAATCATGCAATATCAAACTCACCTTCAATTGATTTGTTACCATTTGCCGCTCGACTTCGCGGTGTTTATGTCGACAACCTAGACGCTTTAAGTTTCATAAAAAACTGGGACTCACCGCAAACATTCTTTTTTTGTGACCCTCCGTACCCAGAAACCGAACAAGGGCACTATTCGGGATACACAAAAGAGGATTTTAGGAACCTTTGTGAAACTTTAGATAAATCAAGCGGCTCATTTATTCTTACCTGTTATCCTTTTGATGGCATTGAGCAGATGCTTCCGAAAGGTGCAGAAATTTTCAAGTTTCGTCGGTTTGCATCGTCGCAAAAAAAGGGTAACAAAGAGCACCTAAAAAAAGACTCACAAGAAGAAATCGACTCTTGTTACCGTGAGGAGTGGATAGTTCGCAGGATGGCTAAGGTAGAGCCTCGGGATGAAATCAAAAAATTATATGCAATTGGAGCTTACGATTGCTTTACAGGCGAGAAGTTTAGGGCAGGTCCCAACGGTGAGGTGTTAAAGGTTACTTAGAGCTTGACGGCATAAAAAACTTATGTTAACATTTTTTTGTTACCATCGGTGGTGGTAACGCTAACCTAGCCAGTGGCGGTTACTGCATGGGTTACAAGTCGATAAGAAATCCAAACTTTGAAATTCCGGACTACGGCGTTTTTGTCACAAAGTCGGGAAAAATCAGAAAAAGACGAAACTCAATTGATCCAGCGACTGGGGCAGAAAACTTAAAAAGGTTACTTCATATACACTGCACAATCTATGAAGTCGCAGCTTTTTTTGAGGTTACCACAGAAACGGTGGAAAAGTTCTGCGTCGAGCACTTAGGTGCGCAATTCAAAGAACTATCCGAGCGTTACCAAGGCCAAGGAAAAATTAGCCTGCGACGCCAGCTTTGGAGAAAAGCTTTAGAAGATAATGACTTGAAGGCCCAAATTTTTCTTGCTAAAAACACATTAGGAATGGCCGACCGCGTCGAGTTTAAAGCCGATGACGGTAATTATCAGTTTTTCCTAGGTTACCGCCTAAAGGACAGTGACGCAGAAAAAAAAGATGAAGAAAAAAAGGAAGAAAGCAAAACCCAAAATGGAGAGTAGATTATGTTTTTGCAGTTAACTAAACAAGACGGTAGGGCTTTGTTTGTTAATGTTATGACCGTTTTACTTGAGGAAACTGACTTAGGTCTTGTCGCTTACTTTGACGGTAACAAGTGGCTTGTTAAAGAAAGCTTAAATGATATTAAGTATGCAATAGCGCAAGCGTTTGCAGCACAAGCGCACGGTAACAATGGTGGGCGATTGGTAACATAAGGTAACATGGAGCCAGTTCACCTTACAACCTTTGACCCATACAAGATACCTTATCAAGCAAGAGTTCTTGAGTTACTCAGAAAAAAATGGGACTGGGACAGCGGAACTTACCCAGAAATTTTGCTTAGTGGTGGCTACGGCTCAGCTAAATCAACGCTGCTAGCTCATCTAGCGGTGACGCATTGCTTATTTAATCGCAGAGCATTAGTCGCAGTGTGTCGAAGAACGCTTCCGGACTTGAAAAGAACTCTTATTCAAGAGATAATCGACCACCTTGCGCCGCTTACGCCTGGCAAGCATTATATCTATAATAAATCATCCCAAATAATTTGGTTCCCTCACACTGATTCACGCATCGGTCCTGTTACTTGGGCTGATAAGCAGTATAAAAAAATTAGGTCGCTAAAGTTAAGCGGTGTAATTATTGAGGAAGGTGCAGAAAATAACGAAGATGATTTTGAGGCTTTCTTGGAACTTAAGGCTCGCTTGAGAAGGCGGCCAGTGATTAAAGAAAACTTTCTTGTGGTTGCTACCAATCCGGACTCTCCGGACCATTGGCTATATCGCTATTTCATTGAGCCGCAACCGCATCCGACACGCTTTGTTTTTTATTCAAAACCAGAGGATAACCCGTTTTTACCAGCTGGTTATGTTGAACAGCTAAGAAATGATTTAGACCCCATCTCTGCCCGTCGTTACTTAGACGGGGAATGGATAGGACGCGACAACAATGCAATCTATTATTGCTTTAGCGAAAAAGAAAATGTTACCGAAAAAGTCGAGCTTTTGCCACACTTGCCGCTTGATGTAAGCTTTGACTTTAACATTGGCGTTGGAAAGCCAATGAGTGTTGTTATTGGGCAGTATGATGAAAGAATGGACTTGTTTCGTGTTATCGACTCGGTAACAATTCAAAGTTTGTCAACACAAGACATGATGCAGGAGTTAGAAGGCAGAGGTTATTTTGAACCCAAAAATGGAGGAAGGGTTCATGTCCGAGTTTTTGGTGATGCTACTGGAGCGGCTAGATCTACTAAGTCACTTCACAGCGACTATGATATAATAGCTAGCTACCTTGGCAGAATTTCGCACAAACTAACCTTTGAACTTTGCGTGCCAAGGTCTAATCCGCCGATAAAAGAACGACACAATATAGTGAATAGCTACCTTTTGAATGCTCAAGGCCGAAGGCGAGTCCTTATTGGTAGCAATGCAAAAATGCTTATCCGAGGTTTGAAGCTAACTGCATTGAAGGACGGAGCATCTTATGTGGAGGATGACTCTAAAGAGTATCAGCATATCACCACGGCACTTGGATATTGGATATGCTACCTTCACAATCAAAAAGGAGCTAGCCCGCTAAGAAGTGTTACCCTATAATTCATTAAAAAACCCAAGGAGCGGGGGATATGATGAATAGCTTGAAAGAGTTACTGGCCTCTTTAGATGAGGCGCAGCGCATTAAGGTATCAAAGGCGCAGTTCGATATTTACAACGAAAACTTGGAGCCTCATGTCAAAGGTTACCTAAGCCGCTTTTATTCAAAAAGAACGATTGAGGATGTGCCTTTGCTTACTTGCGTCAATCTTGCCAGGCGCATAGTGGACACCGAGGCTTCAATCTATCGAAAGGCCCCACGCCGAAGTTTTAACGGCTTAAGTGAGGTGCAGGCAGAGGCCATGTTAAAGCTTTACGATTCGCTTTTTGTCAATGATGTGATGGCCGAAGCCAACCGCTACTTCAAACTTCAAGGTATAACTCATTTATTCGTGAAAGAGGATGAGCAAGGCTTGCGAGTGTTACCGCTAAAAGCGCATCAGCTTCATGTTACCATAGACCCATTGGATGCATCTGTTGCTAGGTCATACATTATGCGCTACGGCGAAGGATGGATTGAGTATGCGCCGTCATATATTAGGACTTACGACAAGGACGGTGAGGTTACCCAGAACTTAATTGCTACCGACGAGCCGTTCACGCTCCCAATCATCCCGATCAAAAAGCCTTTTTCGGACAGCTACTGGCCACAAGGTGGATTGAGTGTTACCGATTTTACGATTCAATTTAACGCTTTGCTAAGCGATGTAGCTAACATTGTTAGGATGCAAGGATTTGCTCAAGCATACTTGAAGGGGCCACGCAATCTGTTGCCTGAAAACTTAAAAATTGGTCCGAATAGCATTTTATTGTTACCAGTAGACCCAAACAATCCGGTTGATACTGAATTTGGCTTCGCAAATCCAAGTCCAGACCTAGCTGGATCACTTGAATTTTTACGTTCAACGCTTTCAGCATTCCTCACGTCGCGAGGTCTAAACCCCAAAGCAATTAACACACAAGGGGTATCGTCTGAGTACGCGTCCGGCATGGACCGATTGCTTGCAATGATTGACAGGTTCGAGGCCTCCGAGTCCGACTTTAGCGTGTTCAAAAAAGCTGAGGAGAATTTGTTTTATGTGCTACTGGAGAAGGCTAGTAACCTAGGCATTGTCACTGGAGCAATTAGCAATGAAGCTAGAATGGTTATTGAGTTTCAAAAACCAGATTCCGTTATGACCGAGCATGACAAATTAGAACTAATTATGAAGGAAAAAGAGGCTGGCCTAATCACAGACGCAGAAGCCATCATGCGTTATCGTGGGGTAGGAGAGCAGGAGGCAAGGCGTATCCTTGACGAGGTATTAAGAGGGCTACCAGATGCGCGATAAGAAGTTAGGCCTCAAGGTTACCGAAGAGGAGTTGACGCAAGTTATTCCGAAGGCGTGGATAGGCGGCAGTGTTAGCCGTGATACGGCTTATGAAATAGCCTACGCATTGCGTGAGTATATTGAAAAGCGGGTTTCAAAGGGCAGGGGCCTTGGTAACGAACCGTTCTCTCCGAATGTTTACTCGAAGGGCTACCAAAATTCAGCGGATTTTAAGGCCTATGGCAAAAAGCCAAGGCCGGTAAACATGAGGCTTACTGGCGACATGATGCGCTCAATCGATATTGGGGTGAGTAGTGATGGGTTACCGATGCTTAGCATCAATGATGAGAATGCGCCAAAGGCTCACGGCCACCAAACGGGCCAGTATGGTGAGGGGCCTCTTCCTGTTCGTCCTTTTTTTGGTGTTACCAAGGACGAGTTCGAAAAAGTAGCCAGAAGGTTTCGTTCTCTGATTGAGCAAGAAACGGCAGAAAAAAATCAAGAGGTTCAAAGGTCTTTTTCGGATGACACTGCAAGGTTACCAAGCCCAAAGGATGCGCTGAAGGTTTTAGGTGAGTTGCAAAGCCTTAAAAAGCTTGTGAAGCTCATCAAGTGAAATAATGATATGTTCAAAGTTGAATTTGATACTTCCGCCATTAAGCGATTGTCAGATGCTGCAAGGCGTGCGGTGGAGCAGGTGGTCAAGGATAGCGGTTTCAAAAACGAGCTAGCGCAGGCGGTTGTTGATGATATAAGGGGGGTTACCCGTTCTGGTAAAAGCGTTGTTACTGGAAAGCGTCTAAAGCCTTTGACCGAAAGGTGGATTGAAACGAGAGAAAAAATCATATCATTTCAAGGCGCGCCTTCATATGTTACTCCCAAAAAGTCGAATATTAGTTTAAGTGGACAGCTTTTGGATTCTTTATCCTACAAGATACGAGGAAATGGTGTATCCTCATTTGAGGTTACCTATCAATTTGCTGGTAGCCGTAGGCCTTACCGCTATCAGGGTAAAAAGGGCGTGGTAACACTAAAAAGCAAAGTTACCAATGACGAGCTTTCTAGGATACTGGATGAGAAGTATCAGTTTATTGGAATAAGAGAAAAGCTTCAATCACAGCTTGTCAAACGATTAGTTGACTATTATAGGGTAACAATTTCAAAATTAACAAGGAGGGGATAACATGGCGCAAAACGAAGTTACCGAGCCAGTGGCTCAAGTAGCAGACTCCAGCGGAGCTGTTACCGAAGAAAAGGGGCAAGAGGAGCAAAAAAAGGATTTTGTGGCCTACGATACTTACCGCCGTGCGGTAGGGGAGGTAAAGGCGTTAAAGGCTAAGCTGAACGAACTTTTGGCGCAAAAGGAAGCCGAAGAGCAGCAGCGTTTAGCCGAGCAGGGACGGTGGAAGGAGAAGGCAGAGTTACTTGAGAAGACCTTGCGTGAAAAGGACGAGCGTTTGAATAACGTGGTTTCGACTTTTGCACGCCGCGTCTTTGAGGAATCGGTCAAGCAGGTGGCCCAAGATGTCGGTGTTAGAAAGGAAGCCGTGCAGGATGTTTTGCGAGTGGCTGACTTTTCCGATATTGAGGTTACCGAGGATTTCACCGTCAATCAGCAGCAGCTAAAGGCGAAGCTTGAGGCTTTGGCCAAGGAGAAGCCTTGGTTTTTCGAACAAAAAAAGCCACAAGTTCCTAGTGCCACACCTTTTGTTACCGATGCGTCCATGGTCGGAACAAAAAAGCTAGAGGACTTAAGTTGGGATGAACTTAGGGCTTTAGCTAAAAGTATTAAAGAATAAATAATAAGGAGGATTTTATGCCAATTACAGGCCACACCGAGTTAAGTGTTACCAAGCAGCAAATCATCGCTGCCGCAGTTCAAAAAGAGTTGAAGCATAATGCCGTGCTCGCGGCTTATGTTACCGATGTTTCGGCTTTTGCCGTGAAAGGGGCTCGCCAGATTAGCTTTCCTAAGCTAACTTCGTTTACGGTAGTAAACCGAACTTCCGCAACCGCTGGCGTTCCTCAATCGCTCAATGCATCGCTTGATACATTGACACTCAACCACAACGCTTATGTTTCTTGGTTGATTGATGGTGCGGATGCAATCCAAACAAGCGTCGATGCTCGAATTGAGTTTGCTCGCCGTGCCGCTGCCGCTCATGGACGCTATGTCGATGCGCAAATATACACGGAAGTGAAGGGTAACGCTGGTTTCGTTGCTACCGCTACCGCATTACGCGATAAAATTTTAGAGGCACGCTCTTTCTTGCGACGCAATGAGGCTATGCTCGACCAATGCGTAATTGTTGCATCCCCTGAAATGGAGGCTCAGCTTTTGCAAGTAGCGGAGTTTAGCCGTGCGGATATGTATGGCCAAGCCGTAGTTCCTCAGGGCGTGATTGGCCGCTTGTATGGAATGCCTGTAATTGTTCATTCCGCTTTGCAAAACGATGAAATATTCATGTGGGAAAAAAGCGGGGTAGCTATTGGCTTCCAGCAAGCACCAAACTATGCAAGTCAACCAGCTATTGAATATGGAACCACTGCCGTTTTGGAAGCTATGGACCAGCTTTTCGGCGTTAAAGCTCTTCAAATTGACCAAGGCACACTTACATTGAGTGGTAAGTCCGGTTTAATTGCCAAAGTGTCCGGAACATAGTAACATAGTGTTACCGTGTTTTTAGAAAACGATTTAAGAAAGGTTCCAAACTTTATTAAGGCGAGGTCCCTTGCGGGGCTTCGCCTTGCTTGTTTGAAGAACAACATAAAACTTGGTGGTTTTGTAAATTATTTTTCAATCCAGCGTGTTACTGAAGGCAAAGATTCTTTTTGGGTAGCGTTCTACTACGACACCTTAGAAAACGATTTGAGGTCTAGTGATGGGGAAGCCTAGTAACATTAAGGACCTAGAGTTTTCTAAGTTTGTTGGCTCTCCGACTAGGCCAAACGAGGCGGCGGTTGAGGTAGTTTCTACGCAAAAGCAGTTAAGCGTTGAGTCAATAGATAATTTATCCATGTTACCAAACGAGATGGTAACAATAACTACTAATAGTCAAAAAAGGCTTAGGTTAGTTTCACAGAAAGCTATTCGCTGGGGTTACTCACGAGATGGTGTTGAGTGGACCAAGGTTGGTATTGGTGGATGGGTTGATGTTACTTTTGACAGTGCGTTTTTTTTGAAAAACTTTGACTCTAGTAAAGGTAACAGTGTTACTATAGAGGTGTTATCTTAATTTTTTAGCTAAAAAATCAAGGAGGATTTTATGGCAGATGTAAGAGAAGTTTTTCCGGTTTTGGTTGATGAGGTTACCGACGAGGGGAGAGCGTTAACGGCGGCGCAAGCGGGGGATGCTGCGGCGGCAAAAACTGGACTTGTTGGCTTTGCGTTCAAAACGCACAGCGGACAGCTTGTCCTGCCCACACTTACTCCAGAAGGTAAGCTTCCCGTTGACCTTCAAGGCGCAGGTGTAAGTTTAAGCGCATCAAGTAACGGGCCCGTTCCTGGAAGTTTAACGAATGTTACCGTTGCTGAGGTTACCTTAGCGCAAAACAAGACCTATGGCCGCATCAAGGCTACGGGCTCATGCTTTCGTGAGGCGATTTTTGAAATCGTGCAGCAAAATGACACCGTATCAACAATCATTGGCTCATTCCTTGTTGGTCCCGGTCAATTCACCTTCACTTGGGATGGTGGAGAGTATGAGGTAACAAGCGGCGCTACCGGGACGCAAAAGCTTACTTTGAGAGCTAAAAACTTGCAAAAAGCTAGCGACTTTCGTGGTAACATTTCTGCCTTAGAGTTTGCAGAATGATATGATTTACTCAAAGAGTTACCAAAAAATAACTGAAAGAAGGTGCTTCACTATTTTTGCTTCTATAGTAGGTGGTTCTTTTGTCATAAACTATACAGTGCCTTCTGGTAGGGTAGCTTTTATAGACATATGGGGCAATGCAGTAGGGGGTTGGACTTCAGTTTTAGTGAATGGAATAACGATTTTTGACGACAGTTTTTGGGCATACCAAATTTTTTTAATTGAGAAAAGCTGTCCTGTGAAAATAGTTAATCAGTTAACCCTAAGCGGTGGACAATCTATGAGTTTTTCGTCGGACCAAAACTCAACGGATTTTTTTTTCGCTAATATATCGGAGTGGTTTTAATGGCTATTTACCATACAGGGCAAGCTTTTCAACAACCAATAATCGTCGGACGAGTAAATAGCTTCACATCTGGGGTTACTTCCTTACAAAGTGGTGTATATGTAGCAAACATACAACTAAACTATAGTGTGCCAAATACGGCCGATTATGCTTTTCTGTCAGTATCTTTTGTTTATTATATCCTAAGTTACTATACACTTGCGAATTCCTCATCACAGCATAAACTATCAATAAACGGCATCGTTTTGTTTTCCAATACATACTCTAGGACAGAGAATTACCACATGACTAATTCTTTCTTTTATAAAACAGACGATTTATTTTTAAGGTCGGGTGATACCATTACGGCCAATTTTGTTTATCAAGGTCCGTATAGCGCACCTAACGGGGGTAGGGTAGGCATTTTGATAAATGGATTTTTGATGAAGGGGGCGTAATTGGCAACTTTTTTTGATGTACCAAAAGAGACGGTTTTTGTTTCAACGATTTACAATGTTGACTCTGTGGTAACTAGTTCATCATTTAACCGTTCGGTAACATATACAGTGCCAGCAAGTCGCATCGCTAAGGTAACGGCTTTTATTTACATTACTGGAAATTCTTTTACATCATCAATAACAATAGGTTCTCAAAGTAGAAACTTTTACGGCGTGATATCCTTATTTCTTCAGGCAAACGAAACTTTAGCTGTCGCAGCAAGCGGTTCTGCCCAATCAGGCAGAGTTATAAACATTGGTATCATTGGTGCATTGTTCGGGGTTCCTTGATGGCTACATTAGGACTAAGACGACAGTCTTATTTCAGCCATAACGCCTTCTACGCAAGAGTGAGCATCAACATGGCCTCGATGGCCTTTAATAGTGCAACTTCAAGCAATATTGCTTTGCCTTCAACGTCACCATATTATGTGGTAAACATAAATGCCAGCATCTTTAGTATGGGGCTACCTTCTGGATTTACTATAACACCGACTTTTACTGTGTTTAGTGGGTCTACTTGTGTTTTTTCTTGGTCGGTTATTGTTGGACAATCAACTTCTCGCAAACACATTGGTTCGCCGCACATTAACGGGTTAGTTTTTAACGGCGGAGATGTTCTCACGGTAGTTTATAGGCAGTATCATGTGCCATACGCTGGCGATGTGGCTAGCTTATCAATAACTGCATTATCGGTGGAAAATGGCTGACATAATCCCTGAATTCGAAACAACGGATGAACTAGGAGAAACCCGACAGTATAGTGGAACTGTCGGGGTAACACCTATACCTGTCCCGAATTCGCCTTTTCGTTCTATTGACGCTTTTTTAATCCGCTGCCCACAGCAATCACCAAACACAAGAAGGCTTGAGTTTAGCTTGAATGGCGGGGCTAATTGGATGGGGCTTGCTGTCGGAGAGTATGTAGGATGGATTCCGAAAAAAGATTCTAGTGGAAATGATATAAAGCAAGTGTTACTAAGGGGTAACACCGCTGGGGTTAAGTATGAGGTGATTATTAACTTCGGGCAATCATGATTATTTTTGGAAGAACTCAGGACGCTTTTCAGACGCCTTTTGACGCTACGAACCCAGCGGCTATTGCTGCAGGTATTAGTTCGACAGATGTTTTCAATGCGATTATCGAGTCAAAGCAGGATTCTATAAACAATGACAGATACCCGGTTTTTTGCAGTAGAAACGGTAACACAAACGCAAATGTAAGGCTTCAGATATGGTCCGGCCTTGCCTCCAATGTCGCACCGCTCATTTTGCCTGAGGCGTCAAGGATTGTTGCTTATTCTTTCGGCGCAACGGCTGCGGCTACTGGTAGCATAGCCATACGAAACATAACTACGAACACCATTATTGTTACCATTAATTTTTCTGCACAAACTCAGGTGGCGGCCGTTGGATTAACTCTTCCAGCCCAGCCCGCATTGAGCCGGTTAGAAGTTTATGTTGCATCAGGCTCATTTAATCGACCATTTGGTGTTTTTTGGCTAAACACGGTAACATAACAAAAGAGTTTTTTATGAGAGCAGTTAAACTTTGGTCCTCAGTGTCGGCAGAAGAGAGGCAAAAAAGCGGTAACCCTCCGCTAGAATGGGTTAAAGAGTCGATTTACTTTTCGGACGATCAATCGGTCCCTTACTTTGAGTCGCTAGGGTACCAGGTCATGACTGATGATGAGTTCACAGCTTACATAGCGCAGCATCAATCGTCATTTGACGCCTACTTGCAGTCTGGTTACCAAGAGGTAACATCATTTAACGCTCTTTTTCATGAGAATGAGGAAAAGATAAGAAAGGGCAAGGAGTTC
>JBBFKZ010000031.1:0-10901 GCA_037481775.1 Bathyarchaeia archaeon | reverse complement strand
CTACTTGCATGCCCTGCTTGGCTTCTGATATGGCTTTGCCTCGGTCTTGGATTTGCTGCACTTCGCCCAAGTCTGCGCCGTCTTCTGCTCTTATGAGTTGGTACTTCGGCTTTAGCTGGCCGCCTAGAATTTCTACGCCGAAGATTGCGGGTTTTGCCCGTCGGAAAACATAACCTTCAAGGACGCGAATTTTTCCCGGCTTGATGAGGTTTTCAAACTCCTGTGATAGTTTAGCTTCACGTTGAGCCTTAAGCCACTTCAAATAGTTCTCTACCAGATGATAGATGATTTGCTCGCGGAATATCTGGACTTTTCTTGCTTCCGCTTCTTCTGCAGCATCTGGCAAAACCTTAACGTTAAACGCTAAGATAACGCCATGAAGCGGCTCATGCTCCTTCACTATTGACGCTTCTATAACATCTCTTTTGGAAACATCTCCCACATCGGCTATCCTGATCTGCACGTTGTTCTGTTTCAAAATTTCCGCAATGGCCTCCAAAGACCCCAGTGTGTCCGCCTTCAAAACTACGCCTTCCACATCAGTGGAGATTCTGATTTTTTCAATCTCCTCGTTAACCAGCTTAGCATACTTCTCGGCGTCCTCGCTAGTAGGCACGGCATAGAGTGATGCGCCTGCAAGAGCGCCCTCCAAGCCTGACGCGACGATTTTTACGCCTGCGGCGGCGAAGACGCAGTCAACGGACGAGAACCTGTCGCGGGGGTCTCTGATTTCATCTAAAGGTTTGGGAACCAGAATTGCCCTTATGCGGGTTATGATGGGCTTCTCTTTTCCGCCTATTACGATTAAATCGTCCTTTTTAAGCGAGCCATCATAAATTATGGTGTTCAACGTTAAGCCCAAACCTGGCTCCTCTTTAATTTCGAGAACAGAGCCTTTAGCTGGGCCTTCCGTGGTTTGCAGTCGCTTCTTCAAGTACTGTTGCGTTAAGCCGACGAGAACCATGAGCAGCTCGTTTAAGCCTTCGCCAGTCTTAGCGCTGGTGGGCACAAGAGCAATTGTTGTTGTAAAGTCTGTGATTTGGTCGAAGCGGTTGGCGCGGAAACCCAAGCGTGAGAACGTGCCCATAATCTCGTAGAGCTTGTTATCCAAGCTTTCTTTTACATAGGCGTCCTGCGCCGCATAGGCCTTATAGAAGGGTGTGTCTGGCTGAGGTTTCCAGCCTGAAATGCGGTCTATTTTGTTAACGGCCACTATAAACGGCGTCTTGCGTGCTTTCAAGATTTCTATGCACTCGTAGGTTTGCGCCTCAAAACCGCGTAGAATATCGATTACGAGGATTGCTATGTCAGCGACGCTTCCGCCTCTCCGCCTCAGGTTAGTGAACGCTTCATGCCCGGGTGTGTCAATTATCAGTAAGCCTGGAATCTGGATTTCGCCTTTTATTGCTGAAAGCAGGGGTCCCATAAGCTGCTTGAGTGTTTCAACAGGGAAGAAACTGGCGCCGATGTGCTGAGTTATGCCGCCTGCTTCTCTCGCCTGCACACTTGTCTTTCTAATTCTATCCAAAAGCAGAGTCTTGCCTGTATCCACGTGGCCGAGTACGCATACTATTGGTTGGCGGATAGGCATTTGAACGCATCCTTCTGCTTTTATCGTGCATAGGCGAAACTGACAGAAATTAATACGTCATTGCTTAATAAACACTCAGCAAGCAGATGAGCAATTTCAGCAATATTTTTAAGTGTGTGTCCGCCTCTGGCAAACTGGGGTGAGCATGATTGACTTTTTGCACAAAATGCGGTGCGCCTCTCAAGGAAGATGATAACTTTTGTCCTGTCTGCGGCGCCGCAGTAGCCAAAGTGACGCGGGAAGAATTCAGTGTCTCAGCCAGCAACCTTGTTGACCGCGTTAAAGAGTTGCTTCATGAAGGAAACGTAACGCGGATAATCGTGAAGGATGAGCAAGGGAAAGCGCTGCTTGAAATTCCCGTTACAGTCGGCGTTATTGGAACGATTTTAGCACCTTGGCTGGCAGCATTAGGCGTCATCGCCGCGTTGGCTACAAACTGCCGAATAGTGGTTGAGCGAAGAGAATAAGCCTATTCTGGCGGTCTAACCAAAAGCAGGAAAATGCCCGTAATCAAAACTGAGATGCTTAAGAAGCCGAAGAGCCCTGCGAAAGCGCCTAGCGCCGCCGTGCTCGTGACTGTGAAGTATAAGAATAATGCACCTATTAGGATGAGGAGAAAGCCGAAGAATTTCTCGGCGAGAGATAGCCAAAATGTTTCTCCTTCGCTCATGTCTTATTCAGTCCTCTTTTATTCCGATGCTTTTCTACAATAAACAGTAGGGTTATTTTATACTTTCGCATACAACCGACTAATTCCCGCGTTTCCGCACTATCTACTCTGCACATCAAAGGCGTAGTTACCACGTAAGCAAGCTTGATTAAGCTTTTACTTTGTCTCTTCAAGTTTTGCAGGCAAGTACTCATCCACGATATAGGTTAACCCGTAGCGGCTGAAGGCCTCTTGCTCAGCCTTACGCTTGATTTTCAGAAATGTTTTGATTTCCCTCTGCCACAATGGATCCTCCTTATACCGCGGATCCTTCTGCAATTCATAAAGCCGCTTAATGTCCACCTCGTCCAGCGGATCCGTTGGCAGCTTATAGTTGACGATGTCTGTTGCCCAGACGCCGCTCCATTTCGCGTCAGGCGTGTTTAGCTCCCGCAGGTGAGCCGCATTCGCAGAGCCGCTTATGATAACCATGGCAATGTGCATTCCCCATGGGTCACCGTCTGTGAAGATGAAAACGGGCAGATTTAATTCCGTGTGCAGCCGCCTAATGAAGTGCCTCGTCGCTCTAGGCGCTTGTCCGGCGGTGAGCACCAGCAGCGCATTAAATTTCTTATGCACATTTTCCTCGATGAACCGTGTGAATAAACCGCCTTTCTCTATAGCTATGATTTTGTCGGCTGTGGTGCTTACAAATTCTGCTGACGTCAACGCTGGACCGATTAACACGCCGTCTGGATGTGTGGTTAGGTTTAGGGTTTTGCCCTCGTAGCCGGGCACTGTGTACTCTATGGTGAGGTCTCCGAAGACTGCGGAGCGTTCCTCGGGGAAAATGTTGAAGTCTTCCCGTGAGAGACCGAGAACTGTTTCCAAGTCCGTAATGATGTTGTCGGACTCCTGCTGATCCTTGAAGGTCATTTCGTAGGCTTGAGCAGAATAGTACACGTCTCTTAAAGTGGAGGTCTTGCGTTGCGTGGTAAGCTCATGTGAAAATCTTGCAACCCAAACAAGCTGCGTGAAAGGCTTCACGTGGCGAATGTTCCTGGCGCTTCTGCGCACGCTTTTATCGCCTAAAATAAACTGGCGAAGCGCCTGATCGTAATAGATGTTCTGAGTAGAGCGACTGGGCATTGCAATAGAGGGGAAATCTCCTTGTTCCATTTGCTCATAAATTTTAGCTCCGAAAGCCTGCAGGCTTCCTATAACTTCACTCTTCTTTTCGGTTACACTATACTTACGTTTCTTCTCCATATTTTTGCACACTCTTTAACAATTTATCTATATCCGGAAGTTTTTCTTTTCCAGCGAGATTGGCGGAAAACTGCGCAATCTTTGGAAGGTACTTCGCGAAAATGCCGAGACGCTTGCGCTCCTTATCCACATGCTCCCGCTTAGACAGAAAATGCTGAAGTTGACGGGCTGCTTCCCTTAGCGCGTTTGCTATTTCCCTTCTAACTTCAGGGCGGTCTGCTATGAATTCTTTGCCAACTGTTTTGTAGGGCACTTTGGTGCTGCAGATGTGCACCACAATGGCGATGGGCATGTCAAGCGAAACCTTGTATCTGCGCCAATTCATAGCGTTTATCACTCTAAATGAAACATCGCTTGCTTCATCATAGAGCAGCGGAATCCGGTTGGCGAAACGGTAGATTACAAAGCTTCCTTTGCTCGGAACCTCCCCACCGTAGGCAATGCCTAATTCGATGATGAAGGGGTGGCCCGCGTAAGTTGCGGGTTTGCGTTGGTGAACAACAAGATATTCAGGTTTCAGCTCCTTCGAAATTCCAGCCTTTAGAAGTTCTTCGCCTAGAGGCGATAGACAGCTGGCATCAGGAGGCAGAAAATCCTTAAACTTCTTCAAGTTATGCATTAGCCGTACAATTTCCTCATGTGAAAGTTTTTTAGGATTTTTGGAGGGGCTTAACCCGCTGAACTCCAGGAACTTCTGTGCAGTTACGTCGCCGACTCTGTGAAAGTGATGCTTCAGAAAATCCAGCATATTTTTATGTGGAGTTACTTGAATAAGCCGCTGTAGAAGCTCCACGTCAACGCCGTAGGGATGCGGTTCGGTTTCTTTCGGCGGGTTAGGCATCTCCGTGGTCGCTCTCGTAAACTTGTAAAGCCTGCCTTTCGGGTCAACAAAAGTCAAATTCGCGTATGGGTTCACCATGGCTGTCTGCTTAAAATACTCCAGAATTTTGGATCTAGCACGCAAGTAGTCGCCTTCAAGAGTGAACTCTACAATTGTGCCGTGCCACTGCTCCTTGTTGATGAGCACTTTGCGGTCTAGAATTATGGGACGGTTACGCTGAATGTCAATCATCAGCTTAAACGAGTAAATCTTAGGCAGGCCAGTGCTCGAGGTAACATAGGCTGGCTGGTGCGTTGTTATCTGCCCGTACAGCACAGCCATTTTGCCGCCTAAGCCAAACGTGCCCCGCATCTGTTTCAGCTTGTACTTGGAACCGTAAAGGACTTGCCCAAAGGCTGAGGGAATAAACCGAGGGTGAATGCCGCAACCGTTGTCTTCGACTCTTAACTTGTAAATCTGAGTGTCTTTGCTGGCTTCGCCTTCAAAAGAGAGGCGCACATAAATGTCTGGCGGTATCTTCTGGCTTTCAGCCGCATCCAACGAGTTCTCCACTAGCTCGCGGATCGCCGCGAAAATGGCTCTTGACGGGTTAGTGAAGCCTGCGATGTCGCGGTTGCGGTAGAAAAAGTCGGATGCACTGATTTCCTCAAAGGTTGCTTGCGCCACTTCTAGCCTCCACCAATATATGATCCTTTCTCATGATTAATTTCTTATTGATATGTTTATGCTTATTCTTTAAGTTAACTGCGATTTTCAGGGAAAACTTTGGGCGCAAGTTTGGTCTACTCTTGTTTTTGCTTCAAACGTGTATAATAATATTCACCAATTTGTTTCTGGATTGTGTCAAGTTTTGAGCCTTCCTTGTTAACTCTTGGCCGCCTCGTAACAGGATCTCGGCGGAACGTAACATTCATTTCCTTTAAGAAAGCATTCATTCCCTTTCGCAGGCTTGTAGGCGCATTCGCGATGCCTTTCACGCCTGGTTCTCCGCTGAAAACCATGATTCGGTCAGCAATGAAGTCTTGGGCTACAACGTCATGCTCAACGACGAAAGCAGGCACATTATTTGCTTCAACAACGCGCCGTAACGTGCGCGCCATATTCAGCCTCTCCTCCACGTCCAAGTAAGCGCTGGGCTCATCCAGCAGAAGCAAGTCTGCTTTACGCGATAAGCAGGCGGCGATTGCGACTTTCTGCAACTCTCCACCGCTGAGCTCCATGACACATCTGTCCAGAAGTAGGTTAATCTTTAAGGGTTGGAGAATCTCGGTTTTGTACCAGCTTGATGTAAAGGTTTCTTTGGCAATGCCCATGAGAAGTTCTTGAACAGTGCCCGCGTAGTCTGCAGCGATGTACTGTGGCTTGTAGCTTACAGTCAACGTGCCCAGCTTCTGCTTGTCATCTGTCTCTTCAAGCCCAGCCAAAATCTTCACAAAGGTTGTTTTCCCAATGCCATTCGGCCCCATAATGCCGATGATTTCGCCACGTCTTATTTCGCCCGGCTCAGCAACAAGCTTGAACCCCTCAAATGTTTTCTCGATACGTCCCCATCGCAGCAAGAGTTCGCCGCCGCTTGCGCCCACCGCAGGCGGTTTCTCATGGAAGATTATGGCTTCTCTCCTGAACAGCATGTTCTCGTCTGGAATGTAACCTTGCAGGTAAATGTTTATGCCTGTGCGTACGCCATGTACGTGGGAAACTACGCCGTAGACGCCGGGCTGACCGTAAAAAATGCAGATCTGATCCGACAAGTAATCGATTATGGCTAAGTCATGTTCAGCTACGATTATGGTTTTCTGCTGAAGTTTCAGGCTTCTTATGGCCTTGGCTACCAGCAGCCGCTGCTTAACATCCAAGTAGCTGGATGGTTCATCAAAGAGGTACACGTCAGCCTCGCGGCTTAGAGCAGCTGCCACCGCGACGCGCTGAAGCTCGCCGCCGCTGAGCACATCCAATGGGCGGTCCCAAATCTTCTTGAGTTCAAGGTCCGCGACAAGTTTATCTAAGATTTTTCTTTCATCTACTTTTTCAAGAAGTTCGCCGACTTTGCCTGAAATAACCTTTGGAATCCTGTCCACGTACTGCGGCTTATGCACCACCTTAAGATTGCTTTGGCTCATTCTCTGGAAGTAATCTTGTAGGGTTGAACCCCTATAGTACTGGATTATCTCTTCCCACTCAGGCGGGCTATTGTATCGGCCCAAGTTAGGTTTTAACTCGCCTGAAAGCACCTTCAGAGTGGTGGTTTTGCCTATGCCGTTTTGCCCCAGCAAGCCCAAAACCATGCCCGGCGAAGGCGTGGGCAACCTGAAAAGTTTGAAGCTGTTTGCGCTGAAGCGGTGGCTGCAGTCTTTCTCCAGCTCGTCTGGAAGGTTAACTATGCTGATGGCTTGGAAGGGGCATTTTTTGACGCAGATGCCGCAGCCGCTGCACAGTCTTTCCGAGATCACGGCTTTGTTGCCTTCTATTCGTATGGCTTCCACGCGGCTGCGCACCATAGGGCAGAAACTCACGCATAGTTGATTGCACTTTTTTACTTTGCATTTGTCGGCGTCTAATACGGCAACGCGGGTCATATCAAACTCATCTTCAATAATGAAGGCTGCTTGGTTATAAACAGTAACTTCGCTGGAAAGTAAAAATAGCCATGAGCTGCTTCTCTTGATTGTTTAAAATATGCGTTTAGCCTGTTTGGTCTTGGGCTAGTTAGGCGCAAAAAATCATCGCGCAGAAAACTGCATTGAACATACGAAAGAAAGATGTAAAAAGTTTTTCACAATCATTTTTTGATTACCATTCTTCTTCTTCCCATTCTTCATCTTCAATTTCTTCCCATTCCTCGTCCTCTTCGAATATCATTCCTTTTCACCTCCCTTACGGGCTCGAGTGGTAGTGTAGCTTTACAATAGCGCGCTTTAAACATTTTCATTCGTCAAATGTCGTATTCTCAAGTGGAAGCACAAACAAAAAGGCTGTTTTCTGCGTCATTATTCATCTCTGAAAACTTTTTCACTCTACAAATTTGGCTTTAAGCGAAGCCACCGGCTCCTCAAGCGCCGCGGTCATGTAAGCCCAACAGAGATTAGTCGTGCTATGTGCAGCGCCTATTCTCCCGTTAACGTCAACCGCAATCAAACCCATGACATTGTAAACATTCGGGATACGCTCCTTTATGAGCGCCACTGCTGCTTCAACAGCTTTCTGCGGTGACCTCCCTTTCCTAATGTAGTCGCAGACGGTTTTAGCCAGTACAAGTCTGATTGCTACTTCGCCTACGCCTGATGCAGAGCATGCTCCGGAACGGTTATCCGCATAAGTGCCACATCCAATTGAAGGCGAATCACCTATTCTGCCAGCCAGTTTCAGCGGGAACCCGCCAGTGGATGTTGCAGCAGCCACATTACCGGCGCTGTCCAATGCCACTGCGCCCACGGTTTCAAGTTGAAAAACTTCAGGATGCGCCTTAACCAAATCCGCCAGCCGTGGCAGATAGCCGCTACCGGCGAGGAGACTCTTCAGCTGTGCTTCGTAACGTTCAAGCTGCGCCGCAGTGACGGCTTCACGCCTTTCTAAACCGAAAATCTGAGCTAATTCCTCAGCGCCTTTGCCTACGACGAAAACATGATCCGTTTTCTCCATCACAACCCGTGCCAAACGCACTGGATTCCGCACGTCGCTTAAAAGCCCCACGGCACCTGCCTGCAGCGTCGCGCCATCCATCACTGAAGCTTCCATCTCTACGCGCTTTTCTACATTCAGTGCTGAACCGCAGCCAGCGTTAAAGTTGCCCGAGTCCTCCATAAGCGCGACGGCTTCAACAACAGCATCAACTGCCGTTCCGCCCGTATGCATTGTGTTAAAACCCGTTTCCGCGGCTTCTTTGACGCTTTTTAGCGCTGCTTGACTGCGTGCTAAATCCCAAGTGCCCGCGCCGCCGTGAACAACAATAACAGGCTTGCAAGTTTTCCTCATTCTGCCTCGCCTTTTTGAGTAGAGAAGGGAAAAGCGTCTGCATTTAAGCGTAGTGCCTGAAAGTATCAAAACGGATAAATCCGCGGGTTTCCACTTTACTGGTGGAATGATGTGAGGCGACGGCTTCGAGCGTCAAGCTGTGAGAAAAGCCACAGACCTGCACTGACCATTAGAAACAACTGTTGGCGAAGCTGAAAACCTTGCTTGAAGATTTCAACCTTTTAGCTACAACTTCACGTGGAAACGAAAAACCAATGTGCTATGAGCTACTCTACCTGCTTAAGGAAGACTTGGGCGACCCCGCGCCTGTCGTCGGCAAAACTGGCATTAGCGGTTTGGTCGCGGCGAAATCCGCGTTCAACCCTTATGAGGTCATAGGGAAACTCCGCGCCATTCTGCAGGAGCAGCCATACAAGTTTCGGTACTCTCTGCGCATCATTCCAGTCGAAAAGGTTGTGCGCACCGATTTGGATGAAGTGAAATGTGCAGCCGAAGAGCTCTCGTTGCGCATCAGAGAGAACGAAACCTTCAGAGTCACAGTGGAAAAGCGCTTTACTAGCATCCACAGTAGGGATTTCATAAAAGCCGCTGCTACAAGCATAAATAGAAAAGTTGACTTGGAGAATCCTGACAAAATTCTGTTAATTGAAGTTGTCGGCGGGTTAACGGGCTTATCGCTCATAAAACCAAGTGACGTTTTAACGGTTGTAAAAGAAAAACTGCTCTAAACGTTAAACCTGAGTAGCAAGCAAAGCCACGCGCTCGATGACAAGCTTAATCAGCGCCTGCCCAATATTGTCCTTCTCTTTGACTGCTTCAAGCTCTTTATCTGAAATTTCGAAAGCTTCGCGGATTCTCTGTATTTTCTTATCTGAAAGTTCAAGAGCCGTGTCGTCAGGCGCAACGCCGATGGCAGCGGAAACCGCCGCGAGAACGACCTTAACATGTTCGGGATTCTCGCCGATTATGACTGCCGCCACGTTTCCCGATCCGCATTTTACACCCAACAAATCAATGGCTTTTCTGATCTGGTGCTGGGCGGAAGCATAGAGCATAACCTCCATTGCTGGGTTCTTCGAGATATTTCGCGCATTTTTGGAGGCTACCAGTGCATTAAAAACCGCAAAATACAAGTGCTGCCAAGTAGCCACAAGTTCAGCGTCAAAAAACTGAACCCAAACATGCCGCGGCTTCTCTCTATCAACTGCCCTAAGCAGATCTTCTACTTTACTGATTCTGGCGCGTCTAAAAGCCGTGATCTCCACGTATTTTCCCGTCTCTTCGATGTATTTCAGCACTTTCCCGCCTCAAATATTTCCTTAAGAAACCTTTTTGCCAGTTGTTTGGGCAAACCTGCTTTTACCAGTTTCGCCATTTCCGCGTCAATCACGCCTTTTTCTCGATGCTTCATAACGATTTTTCTTAGGGTTTCCTTTCTCTCCCATGGAAACACAACCCAACAGTTTGTCTCTGCCTCGCAGTAATCCGGCTTAATTATGCTCCATGGCTTCTTGTACAAGGTGGCGATTCTGGCGTCAGCTGCACCATGCTGCAGGACATGCGCTCTGGCAAGTTGCAGGCTTTTTCCCGTGTCTGCAACATCATCAACCAACAGCGCTTTTTTGCCCGCTATCGCCGCTGTGGAAACGCCTTCTGTTAACGTAGGCTCAGTTTTGGTTTCAGCAACACCCACGTAAAACTCTATTCGAACCGCGGCAAGATCCGAAACCTCAAGAAGGTCTGCCAAAACCCGCGCGGGAACCCAGCCGCCCTTCGCGATGCCGACAATGATATCTGGTTTAAAGCCGCTTTGGCGGATTTTTTCCGCTTGCGTAAGCAGCATGCTGTAAGTCTTTTCCCATGTTAACACTTCAAAACTCACAGCGCTTTTCACATGTCTCCCCCTTTTCTGTATGATTAGAACTGCTGAAAAGTTTATAAGTTTGGATTGTGGTTTCACCGCTTCATCAAGTTGGCGAAGTGCATGTTGACGTGATTAAATGCGCTTTTTATAGGAAAAGTTTTTAGTTTAGTTATTATATGAAACTGTGCAAAAGTGTATAGAGTGATGTGAGGTTAACATTATGTCTGTGTTTGCAGCACCAGGAGCATACGACCGCGCTATAACCGTTTTCTCTCCAGACGGGCGACTCTTTCAAGTTGAATATGCCATGGAGCTAGTTAACCGTGGCGCAACAATTTTGGGGATTCAATGCGCAGAAGGAGTAGTTTTAGCATCAGAAGAAAATATAGAACCTCTTGAAGACGCCGGATACTCATGGAAGCTCTTCAAGATTGACGAGCATGTTGGTGTAGCTATAGTGGGCTTAAGCTCCGACGCCAGAGTGCTCATTGACCAAGCACGCATATATGCGCAGAGCAACAAGTTAACTTATGATGAGCCCATAGACGTAGAGGTTGTAACCAAGAGAATATGTGATATACAGCAGATGTACACGCAGCATGCTGGTGTTAGACCTTTCGGCGTTTCGCTAATCTTCGGCGGCGTCGATAAGACTGGCACGCACGTTTTCGGTACTCATCCCAGCGGAACCTACCGCGGTTATAAAGCCACAGCG
>JBBFKZ010000030.1:0-14594 GCA_037481775.1 Bathyarchaeia archaeon | reverse complement strand
ATATGACGGCACACACAAACGGCAACCGAAATATCAAAGCCACAGTGAACGTTTACGGCTTATTCCAAGGCGGTGGCATATTCTCCGACATCGGCTCATCCGTAATTAACGTTCTAGTAAGCGGTTTCAACAGGTACGTAGCGCCGGATGTCGTGCAGGCTACGCAGTCAGCCATAATTAAGGGTGAAATCCAAACGGGAGTTGACCCTGCCATGCTTGCTAGTTTGATGATGATGCAAACCATCGCCATACCGATCACGATAATGATTATGTTGACGTACTCCATGCAGATAGCTGCAACATCTGTGGCTATGGAAAAAGAGGAGAAAACACTTGAGACGTTGCTAACCGTGCCAGTAGACCGCTTTGCCATCCTCATGGGCAAATTATCCAGCACAATAATCGTTGCTGGCATAGCCTCTGTAGCAATGATGATAGGCTACAACTACATGCTCGGCTCCATTACTATACGAATACCAAGCGAGTTATCCGTAGATTTAGTGAAGCTGGGTCTCGTGCCCTCACCATTCGGCTATCTGCTCTTAGGCGTATCGCTTTTCACAACGTTGCTTTCAGGCTTAGCGTTAGCGGTGATCATGTCCGCCTTTGCATCAGACGTTCGAGGCGCAACCGCGTTGGTAGGCTACATTTACCCATTGATCTTCATCCCCGCAATGGCGTTGATGTATCTGGATATTAACACGCTGCCATTAGTGGTTAAAGCTGTGTTCTTTGCGATTCCATACAGTCAACCGATAATCGCTTCGAAAGCTGTCGTGATGGGTGATTATACAACAACAGTATTAGGCATAGTTTATGTTGCCTTTTTCACGGTAGTCGTCATGTACGTGGCTTCCAAATTATTTGCAACAGAGAAAATCTTAACTGCAAAACTAAAATTTGAAGGATTAAAAAAGTCTAGAAAAACAGCTGCGGAACAGCTTGAGTGACGACGTTCAACAGCGTTCCCCTCGTGCGACCTTTTCACGTAGCTAAACAGCCTTGACGTTTGCATTCTTCACTTTTGACGCGGAAAGGTCATCGCTCAAGCATCCTAGTAGTTGCCGTAATAGCCCCTCTATAGGTTTCTGCAATGAATTGCTAATATGCTGCAAATATGACGGTTGCAGAAATTGTTGAGCTCAAGCAACTTAACGATTGAGCGGCAGAATTGCCAAGCGGAGTTTTTAGTGATTGGGGGTTTCTGTGGATTGGTAGATCGTAAGTTTTATATGTTAGCTACTTGTCTTGTTGTGGTTTGTGTGTGATAAAATGGGGTATTGCTTTATCTAACCGCTTCCCTGAGAAAATAAGAGTTTTTGACACGACACTACGCGATGGCGAACAAACCCCTGGAGTCTCTTTAACTCCTGAGAACAAGTTGCGGATAGCAAAGCGTCTGGACGAGTTAGGCGTCGACGTTATTGAAGCTGGTTTTGCAGCGGTTTCAGAAGGCGAAATGGAGGCCGTGAAGCTCATTGCGGATGCGGGCTTGCGAGCGGAAATTTGTAGCGCAGCACGCGGCACAAAGGGAGACATTGATGCGGTGGCGAAGAGCGGCGCGGACAGCATACACATGATTATTCCCGTGTCGGATCTGCATATCACCGCCAAGCTTCGGAAGACGCGGGAGCAGGTGCTGCAGATTACTCGGGATATGGTGCGGTATGCCAAGGACTGCGGCTTAATCGTGGAGCTATCAGCGGAAGACGCTTCACGGGCAGACGTGGAGTTTCTGAAGAAAGTTTTCGCCACAGGCATTGAGGCGGGCGCTGACCGCGTAGTTGCATGTGATACGGTAGGCGTATTGACGCCTGAGCGTTCCTACGAGCTATTCGCGGAACTACGGAAATCACTTGACATTCCAGTGATAAGTGTGCATTGTCATAATGACTTTGGCATGGCAGTGGCGAACACTATCGCGGCGCTTCGGGCAGGTGCAAATCAGTTTCACGCAACCATAAACGGCTTGGGCGAACGCGCTGGAAACGCTTCACTTGAGGAAATTGTAGTTTCGCTAGTGTCACTGTACAAACTAAAGCTCAACATTAAAACGGAGCTGCTCTATAGCACGTCGCAGCTGGTTTCGCGTTTAACAGGCGTTTACGTACAGCCAAACAAGGCTATAGTAGGCGAGAACGCGTTTACTCATGAGTCAGGCATCCACACGCAGGGCATGCTTGCGGATCCATCAACATACGAGCCGATTTCGCCTGAACTCGTCGGTGGCACACGGAGACTGTCGCCTGGAAAACATGCTGGTTCAGCTGGACTAAAGGCGGCTTTGGCTGTGATGGGCTTAACGCCTACCGAGGAGCAGCTGAAGGAGATTCAAGCGCGCGTGAAAAGCGTCGGCGACAAGGGCAAAGCAGTTACAGACGCAGATTTGCTGGCAATAGCCGAGAACGTGCTTGGCTTAAGCTCCACAAAGGCAATTCAGCTACAGGAAATAACGGTGGTCAGCGGCAACACAGTTACGCCAACCGCCTCAGTCAGGCTGAAACTGAACGGAAAGGAAGTCAGCGGCGCCGCCATCGGAGTTGGTCCAGTTGACGCGGCGATAAACGCCGTTAAGAAAGCCATTCAAGAAGTGGAACCCATACATCTCGAACAATACAATGTGAAGGCCATCACTGGCGGAACAGACGCTATGGTGGAAGTTGTAGTGCGCATGCGCAAAGGCACTCGAACCGCCACAGCCATGGGCGTACGCGAAGACATCGTGATGGCAAGCCTAGATGCCGTGCTAGGCGCCATGAACGTGCTGACAACAGACTACAACAACAAAGCTCAATAAGCGACGCAACAGGCTTAAGCAGAGTATCCAAAAACCATAAACTTTTTAAATTAATAACCCGTAGTCTTAACGGAACGTTGTGTTTCACGGAGGCAAAAATATAGTGAGGGATCGCTACCTCAATAGCTGGGATCGTCGGGTACCGACAGACCGTTTTATTTAGCGCACACACTGATGCCGCCGTGACAGCTACAAATAAATTCTTCTCTAGCAATCTGTTGGGGCATACGCCCAGTGATAATTCTCAAAATAAAAAGGAAGGAGCAGCAAAAAGAAATGACTGCAACTAAAATGACCGGCGCAAACGCGCTGCTAGAAGCCCTAGAACGTCAAGGCGTCAAACACATCTTCGGCATCCTCGGCGGAGCCATATTACCTGTCTACGATGAGTTGTGCCGCCACCCGAAACTAAGGCATATACTCGCTAGACACGAACAATGCGCTGCACATGCAGCTGATGGCTACGCCCGAGCATCAGGTATGCCTGGCGTCTGCTTCGCCACAAGCGGCCCAGGCGCCACTAACCTGGTCACGGGCATAGCGAATGCACACATGGATTCCTCGCCTGTCGTAGCCATCACTGGCCAAGTTCCCTCTGCCAGCGTCAACAGCAGCTATGTGATAGGCAGAGACGCTTTCCAAGAAGCAGACATCATAGGCATTACGATGCCCATAACTAAATACAACCATCAAGTGCGCTCAGCTGCTGAGATTCCACATGCAGTAAGCGCTGCATTCTACATCGCAACAACGGGGAGACCCGGCCCGGTGCTGATAGATTTTCCGAAGAACGTGCAAACCGAAGTGGCCGAAGTCAGCTTCGACTGTAAAGTTGATTTACGCGGTTACCGCCTTGCTGGCGCGCCGCATCCGCTGCAGATCCGCAAAGCCGTGGAGCTGCTGATTGAAGCAGAACGACCTGTGATTCTAGCAGGTGGCGGAGTCATAACCGCAAATGCCTCAGACGAGCTGTTAACAGTGGCAGAGTTACTTCTGGCGCCAGTTGCTACGACGTTCATGGGTAAAGGCAGCTTCCCTGAGATACACCCGCTCAGCTTGGGCAATATCGGTATGCACGGTAATCCCCTTGCCAACAAAATGTTGTTGGAGTCGGACGTGCTCTTAGCCGTGGGCACACGCTTCGCCGACCGTGCCACAGGCAACTTGGACTCGTTCTGCCCTGAAGCCAAAAAAATCCACATCGACATCGACGCCGCGGAAATCGGCAAAAACATTGAAGTTGACGTGCCCATTGTCGCCGACGCAAAACAAGCGCTAAGCGCCATATACGAGCGGCTAATCAAGCAGGTCAAAAAGAGAACAGACAGCCCATGGCTTCAACGCATCAATGAAGCGAGGAAACTGCTTAATCCGCCGGAGAAAGCGGGAGACTGCGAGTTGAAACCTAAGCGGCTGCTGCAAACTTTGCGCAAGCTACTGCCAGAAAGCGCAATCGTCACAACGGAAGTTGGGCAGAATCAGATGTGGGCAGCGCTTTACTTCAAAGCCCTGAAACCGCGTACATTCATAAGCAGCGGCGGCCTAGGCACGATGGGCTTCGGTTTCCCCGCTGCGATAGGCGCTAAAACAGCCTGCCCCGACAGGCACGTAGTGGACATTGCAGGAGACGGTAGCTTCATCATGACCGAGCAGGAATTAGCGTGCAGTGTAGTAGAGGATATCCCCGTCACAGTCATCGTCCTCGACAACGGCGTCCTCGGCATGGTCGCCCAGTGGCAACGCCTCTTCTATAAGAAGCGCTACATGGCAGTAAAGCTTGGCAGATCGCCTGACTTCGTCAAGCTTGCAGAAGCGTATGGTGCTCAAGGCTTCCGAGTTGAGTCAATTGCCGAATTCGAAAAGGCAGTGAAGCAGGCGCTGAAGAGCACGGTAACCACCGTCATAGACGTGCCCATAAACTCTGAAGAGGACGTAGCGCCAATGGTGCCCCCGGGATGCGGCTTAGGCCAGCAAATAGGTGATTACTAATGGAAAACAACAGAAAAACAATTGTTATAGCCGCTTTAGTTGAGAACAAGCCAGGCGTACTGCACAGCGTGGCGAACATGTTCCGCCGAAGAAACTTCAACATAGAAAGCATAACAGTCGGCCACACAGAACAGAAAGACGTAGCCAGAATGACCATAACTGTTAGCGGCGACGAAAAAACCCTGGAGCAAGTAGTCAAACAAATGAACAAGCTGATCGACGTCATTAAAGTAGGCAGACTAGAACTTGAAAACATCGTAACCCGCGAACTCGCGCTAATTAAAATTAGTGCGCCTGACGCTAAAACCCGCACGGACATAATCAACTGCGTTGAAGTCTTCCGAGGACACATAGTTGACGTTTCACCTGAAACCCTAATAATAGAGATTACTGGCACATCCGACAAGATAGAAGCCTTCCTCAACCTCATGAAACCCTACGGCATAATAGAACTCGCCCGAACAGGGATAACAGCATTGGCACGGGGCACACACTCGATTAAAATCGAGGAGTAAATCAACCTCCCTTTTTTCCCATTTAACAAAGTTACATGGAAGGAGTAAGAAAACATGAATATAACTGAGAAAATCTTGGCAAAAGCCTCAAACAAAAATGTGGTAAGCCCAGGCGAGATAGTGAACGCTGACGTGGACATGGTTATGATCCACGATTTAACCGGGCCATTAGCCATCGAAGCCTTCAAACGCATAGGCGTTAACCGCGTCTGGGACAACCAAAAGATAGTGATAATCCTCGACCATCAAGTACCCGCTGAATCCGTCAAAGCCGCCGAACTGCACAAGATGCTACGTCAATTCGCTAAAGAACAGAAAATACGAATTTACGACGTAGGAAGAGGCGGCATATGCCATCAAGTCATGCCCGAGAAGGGACATGTGCTGCCGGGAACAGTCATTTTAGGCGCAGACTCGCATACATGCACTTACGGAGCCTTCGGCGCATTCGCAACGGGCATAGGCTCAACAGAGGCAGCGGCAGTCTTCGCCACAGGCAAAATCTGGCTAAAAGTGCCTGAAGCCATAAAAATAAACGTGACAGGCCAGTTCCAAAAGTACGTTGCGCCTAAAGATCTAATACTGCACATAATTGGCAAGCTAGGCGTTGATGGTGCAACATACAAAAGCGTCGAGTTCACTGGACCAACCATACGCGGCATGAGTGTAGCCGGCAGAATGACCTTGTGCAATATGACCGTGGAGATGGGCGCGAAAAACGGCATAGTAGAACCAGACGAAGCCACACGCAAATTCCTGGAAGGAAGAACCGCTAAGCCGCTGATGCCGTTCGAGTCTTTGAGAAGCGACGCTGACGCCGCGTATGAGAAAGTCGTGGACATCGATGTGTCAGATTTGGCGCCGCAGGTCGCTTGTCCACCATCGGTTGACAATGTGAAACCCGCTTCGGAAATGAGCAGCGTGCAGATAGAGCAGGCGTTTATTGGCTCCTGCACTAACGGCAGAATTGAAGACCTGCGTGCTGCAGCAGAAATCTTGAAGGGCAGAAAAATCAAGGAAGGAGTGCGGGCGCTGGTAATTCCCGCGTCGCAGGAAGTTTACCTGCAAGCGCTAAAGGAAGGACTAATAGAAGTTTTCACGGAGGCAGGCGCCATGGTTTGCGGCTCCACATGCGGCCCGTGCCTAGGCGGGCACATAGGCTTGTTGGCTTCAGGCGAAACATGCATAAGCACGTCAAACCGAAACTTCATAGGCAGAATGGGCAGCACACAAGCAAACGTTTACTTGGCGTCTCCAGCCACGGTTGCCGCGTCCGCAGTAACAGGAAGAATAACTGATCCACGCGAACTGGAGGGAAGCAAGGCATGAAGGTAAATGGAAAAGCCATAAAGTTCGGAAATAACATTGACACAGACGTGATTCTGCCAGGAAAATACTTGGTGCTAACAGACCCTCGTGAGCTGGCGAAGCATGCCATGGAAGGATTAGACCCAGCTTTCCCAGAGAAAGCCAAAACAGGCGTCATAGTGGTCGGCGGCAGAAACTTTGGCTGCGGCTCCAGCCGGGAGCAAGCACCCCTAGCCCTGAAATACGCGGGTGTCCGATGTGTGCTTGCCGAATCGTTTGCGCGCATTTTCTTCCGAAACGCCATAAACATCGGTCTGCCCATAGGCGAGTGCAAGGGAATAGCATCCGCCGTGGAAGATGGTGATGAATTAAGCGTGGATCTTGAGGCTGGAACGGTGGAAAACCTCACTAAGAAGCGAAGTCTTCAAGTAACCAAGTTGCCACCATTCATACTGGAAATACTGGCAGATGGAGGATTAATAGAAAACTTGAAAAGGAGATTAAAAACGCAATGAACACATACAAAATATCTCTAATCGAAGGAGACGGAATAGGCCCAGAGCTAACTGAGGCTACCCTAAAAGTGCTGGAAGCAGCACAGAAAAAATTTGGCATAAAACTAGAAATCATCGAAGCAGAAGCAGGCGACACATGCTTTGAGAAAAGAGGCGTAGCTCTGCCCGAAGACAGCATACAGAAAATCAAGGCATCCCACGCATGCTTGAAAGGGCCGGTGGGCGAAACCGCCGCTGACGTCATCGTGCGGCTGAGGCTAATGTTTGACCTTTACGCTAATCTCCGCCCAATAAAGGCTTATCCAGCAGCTGTCGTGGCAAGATCAGACATCGACATGATCTTTGTGAGAGAGAACACTGAGGACGTTTACAAAGGCCAAGAGTTCACCATAGGCAACGATACGACAATATGCCTGAGAGTAATCACCCGGAGAGCCTGCGAGCGCATAGCCAAAAAAGCCTTTGAAATTGCAAGGCGCCGCAACGGCAAAAAGAAAGTAACAGCCATACACAAAGCCAACGTCATGCGCGTAACCGACGGCTTATTTGCAAGCGTCTGCCGCGAAGTCGCCAAGCAGTACCCAGACATCGCCTTCAACGCGTTGTACGTGGACGCCGCGGCTATGCGGCTGATAAAAGAGCCGCAGACCTTCGACGTTTTGGTTACGCCAAACATGTTCGGAGACATCCTCTCAGATGAGGCAGCACAGCTTATCGGCGGTTTAGGCATGGCGCCAGGCGCCAACATAGGAGACAACTTTGCGCTCTTCGAACCCATACATGGCTCGGCGCCGAATAGGGCGGGAAAGCAAACAGCAAATCCAATATCCATGATACTCGCAGCGAAGATGATGCTGGATTGGCTGGGCGAGCGCTACAACGATAACAACTGTATTGAAGCGGCAAACGCCATAGAAAATGGCGTCGTAAAGACGTTGCGTGAGGGGCCAACAGTTCCAGACTTCGGCGGAACCGCCACAACCTTGAAGATGGCAGAGGCCATAGCCGCAGCTCTATCAACATAGAAGGGAGGGGCTGGTAATGGAGCAAAGCTCAGGGTACATACGAATCTTCGACACGACACTAAGGGACGGTGAGCAGACGCCGGGAGTAACGCTGACGCCGGAAGAAAAGCTTGAGATTGCACGGCAACTAAGCAGGCTAGGCGTTGACGTGATCGAAGCAGGTTCGCCAATGTCATCTGAAGGCGAAAAACGAGTGGTTAAGGAAATAGCCAAAGCAGGCTTAAACGCTGAAATTTGCGCTTTGGCACGCGCCACACGAAGCGACATAGACGACGCAATCGAATGTGACGTCGACATTGTGCACACGTTCATTCCCACTTCGCCGGTGCAGATGAAGTATGCCGTCGGCTTAAGCCCTGAGCAGGTGCTTTCTGCCACTGTGGACGCGGTTGAGTACGTTAAGAAGCACGGCGTGAAATGCGAGTTTTCACCCATGGACGCCACCAGGTCTGAATTGGGCTTTCTGAAGCGGGTATGCAAAGCGGCAGAGGAAGCAGGTGCAGACATGATAAATATTCCAGATACCGTGGGCATAATGATCCCGCGGAGTATGCGCCAGCTTATTGAAGAGCTCAAGAAGGAGCTTAAAGCACCCATCAGCATTCACTGTCACGATGATTTCGGGATGGCTGTGGCTAACTCGCTGGCTGCGGTTGAAGCAGGCGCCACACAAGTGCATGTTACAGTGAACGGTTTAGGCGAGCGCGCTGGAAATGCGGCTTTAGAAGAGGTTGTTGTGGCTTTGCATACAATTTACAAGCTTAAAACCGGCGTTAACACGCGCTTGCTCTACAGCACTTCACGAATGGTGTCCACTTTAACGGGTGTAATTGTTCAGCCTAACAAGGCGATTGTCGGCGAAAATGCTTTCGCGCATGAATCAGGCATCCACACGCGTGGCGTAACCGTTAAGCCCTTAACCTTTGAGCCAATAGAGCCCGAGCTGGTAGGCCGCACGAGGAAGCTTGTCGCTGGCAAACTTGCTGGAACCCGCGGCATCAAAGCTGAACTTGAAGAAGTAGGCATACACCCAACCGAAGAACAGCTGAAAGAGATTGTCCGCAGAGTCAAAGAGCTAGGCGACAAAGGGAAAATGGTTACTGACGCGGATTTGCTTGCGCTTGCAGCCGCGGTTATGGGTGAAGTTATCCCTGAAGAGAAGGTTGTGGATTTATGCGACATGGCGGTGATAACGGGAATCAAAGTAATCCCGACCGCTTCGGTTAGGCTGGTTCTAGACGGAAAAGAGTACATAGCCGCCGAGACAGGGGTAGGCCCGGTGGACGCTGCGTTGAAGGCTATACAGAAGCTTACGAACAGCTTGGCAAAGATTAAACTGAACGAGTATCGTCTTGAGGCGATAACAGGCGGCTCCAACGCTGTGGCTGAAGTCATCATAAAAGTCGAGGACGAAAAGGGTCATGTGGTTACAGCACGCGCGGCAAGAGAAGACATCGTTATGGCAAGTGTCGAGGCGATGATTAACGGCATAAACAAGTGCCTGCTAAGGCAACGGAAGCTGGGAAATAAACAATGAAAGTAGCATTCCAAGGTGAAAAAGGCGCCTACAGCGAAAGCGCAATTTATGCTTTTTTCAGCGGCCAAGTTGAAGTCAAGCCATGCAGAGATCTTAAAGAAGTATTCGAGAGCGTGGAAAAGCAAGAAGCACAGTTCGGCGTTGTTCCGGTGGAAAACAGCCTAGAAGGAAGCGTGAACCAAACCTACGATTTATTCTTAACTTATGACCTGAAGGTTTGCGGCGAAATCATCATCAGGATATCGCATTGTTTAATCGCAAATCCCAGCACAAAATTAGAGGATGTCAAAACAGTTTACTCGCATCCACAGGCGCTTGCGCAGTGTCGCAGGTTTCTTGAGCGCTTTGGCAGAGAGCTTGTTCCGACCTATGACACAGCGGGCAGTGTAAAAATGCTTAAGGAGAAAGGGCTCAAGGATGCCGCGGCAATAGCCAGCGAAAAAGCCGCTGAAATCTACGGAATGAAAATTCTTGCAAGAGAAATTGAGGATAACCTGGAAAACTACACCAGATTCTTTGTCTTATCTAAAGAAGACGCGCCCATGACGGGCAGAGACAAAACCTCAATAATATTCGCTGCAGCACACACGCCAGGCTCGCTTTATCATGCCCTTGGCGAATTTGCCAAGCGAGGCATCAATCTTACAAAGATTGAATCTAGACCGACAAAAAAGAAGCCTTGGGAATACAACTTCTACCTTGACTTTGAAGGGCACAGAACTGAAGAAAACTGTGCTGCCGCGTTGAAGGCACTGGAAAAAAGTGCGTTGTTCGTGAAAATTTTAGGCTCATACCCCAGAGCAGCGTAGCTTGCTTATTTTCCTATTTCTCGGATGCCTCTAACATTTTATACATAAGCTCATAGGTTCGCTCGTAATCAAGGCTTTTTTCAGCAAGCCGCACTTTTAACTGCTCCATTCGACGGGTAATAGCTTCTCGATCTTTCTCCTTGATCAGCTTTAGCCATTCACGAGCCTTCGCGAGAAATGCTTCTTCAAGCTGCTCAAGTCCTGGCAAATTCAATTGGAGACTATTGAAAAGCTCAGGAGTTTCCATGGCTGCAACCTCGGCTAAAGTGAAAAGCAAACGATAGGTTGTGCCAGCTACCTGTTTGGTTTCAGAATAATCTGCTTGCTCAAGCAAGGTGTCGCAGGCGACTAATCCTAAGAAATGCGGCAAGCCCAGCACAGCGGACATGAGCTCATCATGCTTTTTTGGCGACATAATGAAAACACGTGCTTTCCTCGCTTCCAGCCACTTCTTGAAGTCTGCTGCAACTGCTTCTTCTTGGCTGTTGGTGGGAGTTAAAACGAAAGGCTTGTTTTCGATTCCGGTGCTTCCTGGGCCGAAAACGGGATGCGTACCCAAAACCAAGGCGCCATGAAAATGCTTATGCATGAGGTTGACAGGAAACTCTTTGACCGAGCAGATGTCCATAATAACCTGCCCTTCGTGGATAGAGGGGCTGATTTTTTTGACAACTTCCTCAAAGGCGCTGATGGATACGCATATGAGCACGCGATCAGCACTTTTGGCGGCTTCAGCAAAATCGGCGATCTCAACTCCAAGCTCGCTTCGCAGTTTTTCCAGCTTATCCCTTTTTCGATCCGCAACCACTACGGAGTAGCCTTCTTTCAGGAAGAACTTGGCGAACCACACGCCCATTTTTCCTGCGCCGATTACGGCAATCCTCATTTAGTAGTTGCCTCGCAAATCTTGTTCAGCGCTACAGGAAGCTCATCGTCAGGCACAGTTAAAGCTATTCTAAAGTGCTCTCTGTAATCGCCGAACGAAGTGCCAGGCGCAATAGCCACGCCTTTGTCGAGCAACTCTAAAGCGAAGCGCTCCGAATCCAAGCCTCGGCGCCTTGGAAACACGTAAAACGGTGCTTCAGGCTCCGTGAACTCCAGCTTTGCCTCTGAGAGGATTTGAGAGGCCAATTTCGCGCGTCTCTGGTAAACTTTTTTGATTTCGCTGGTAAGCTTGTCATGCATGCCTAAAGCCGTTAACGCTGCGTCCTGGATGAAAACTGGCACGTTGGTGATTGTTATCTGATTCAGTTTACCAATCTTGTCGATAAGCTCCTTGCCTGCTATGACGTAGCCAATGCGCCATCCAGTCATGGTAAACATCTTGGAAAAGCCGCTTATCATCACATGGTTACCCTCGTAGTCTAGGATGCTCTTGGTTTTCACGAAGCTTATGTCGGCATAAACCTCATCAGATAAAACAGTGATCTTCCTCTCGTTGGCTATCTGAACCACGCGGTCCATGTCCTCCGCGTCCATAACCTTGCTGGTCGGATTGTTCGGGTTATTCAATATTATCATACGCGTCTGCGCATCAATGAGACGCTCTAAAGCTTCGAAATCAATCTTCCATTTTGAGGCAAGTTCTGTCTTTACCAAGCGGGTTTCAGCACCAAGCGTTTTAGCTGTAAGCTCATACGCAGTCCAGTAGGGCGTGGGGATAATTACGTTACCGCCGTTTTTCAACAGCAAATACATTGCGGCGAAAACACCCCATTTCGAACCCGGCGTAATCACCACGTTATCCGCGGAAACACCATGATACTCCGCAATCTTCTCCCTGAGGCTTTTCTCGCCATAAGCAGAGGAATACTTGGTTTTACCCTTTTTCATGGCTTCATAAGCTGCTTCAATTATCTCCCGCGGCGTCTCCAGATCAGGATCGCCGAGGTTCAATTTCACTATCTTCTTTCCCTGGTTCTCCAGTTTTATAGCTTTCTCATTTATCTCATACAGCACGTCCACTAGCCGCCCTTTATGCTTCCTGTCAAATTCTTTTACTCTTGAATAGCACGGCACATATTAACTATTTGCTGATAGATCCGCTCAACCCAAGCAGCGTCCAAGCCGAGTTCTTCTGCTTTTTTCCTAACGCCTGTATACACGTCGTTCTCTCTGGGCAAATCCTTAACCGGCAGACCATGCTTTCGCTTAATAGCACCAATTGAACGGCAAATTTCCACTCTCTTACTCAAAAGCAACAGAATCTGCTCATCCACTTCATCAATGCTCTTTCTTAACTGCTGAATTTCCTGCATTTACTTGCGCTCCTTCAAAACTTTAGGTATAAAACCCGCGCGGATCATGTGATCAGCAAGAACCACCGCAACGGCACATTCAACAACCGGCACGGCTTTAGGCACCACACATGGATCATGCCGACCACCTACCTTCACCGTCGCGTTCTCCATCTTAGCCAAGTTAACAGTACGTTGCATTTTCGCAACGGAAGGCGTGGGCTTAACAGCGACCCTAACTATCAGCGGCATCCCCGTGGATAAGCCGCCCAAGATGCCGCCTGCATTATTCGTCTGCGCTGCGACCTTACCGTTCTCCACGAAGTAAGCGTCATTATTCTCTGAACCCTTCATCTCGGCAGCATGGAAGCCGGCGCCAAACTCAACGCCCTTCACCGCAGGAACAGTCAGCAATATCTTAGCGATGTCAGCGTCCAAAGCGTCAAACAGCGGTTCGCCAACGCCGACGGGCACATTTAAAGCAACACATTCGATTACTCCGCCAATGCTGTCGCCCTCCTTTCGCGCGCTTATAATAGCATCCTCCATCTCTTTGGCACATTCAAAATTTGGACACCTGACTGAGGTTTCGTATCGCCGTTCACGGATCTCCTCAAAACTAAGCGCTGCACTCATTTTCACGTGGCCTATCGCCTTAGTGTAGGCCAAAACCTCGACGCCAAATAAGCTGAGCAGTTTCTTAGCTACCGCGCCAGCCATAATTAAAGCTACTGTGACCCGCCCGGAGAAGCGGCCGCCGCCTCGGTAATCGTTAAAGCCGCCGTATTTAACGTGCGCCGTGTAATCCGCATGCCCAGGTCTAGGCAGATCCCTGATAGCTTCGTAGCTGCTGGAATCCACCCCTCTGTTTTCCACAATCATGCAGATAGGGGCGGCCGTGGTGAAGCCGCGGAAAACACCTGAAAGAATCTGCACAGCGTCTTTTTCAATTCTCTCCGAAACTATTTTTGGTTGTGCTGGGATACGGCGGTCAAGTTCGGCTTGCATATCTGCCTCAGACAACGGCAGGCCAGCTGGGCATCCGTCTATGACTACGCCTATAACTCGCCCGTGGCTTTCCCCGAAAGAAGTTACTTTGAATTCTTTACCTATCGAATTCCCCGCCAACAACATCTACTCCTAACGAACGTAAATCATTAAAGAACCTCGGATAAGATTTTCGAACACATTCAGCATTTTGGATCCGCGTTTCGCCAGCAGCGCCCAACGCGGCGACGGCGCATGCCATGGCAATTCGGTGATCATTATGCGGGTCTATCGTTGCGCCATGCATCTCACATGGGCCTTTAATTGTCAAGCCGTCTTCGTTTATGGCTATGTCAGCGCCCATCTTTTTTAGTTCAAGATAAAGTGACAAAAGCCTATCAGACTCTTTATATCGAAGTCTCTGAGCGCCGTATATTCTGGAAACACCTTCAGCATAGCAGGCAAGAGCCGCGAGAACTGGAACAAGATCAGGGATGTCCCGCGCGTCAACATCAACTGCCTTAAGCGGTCGGCCGTCACCTGCTACTTCCGCATAATCCAGTTGGACGCGGCATTTTGCGCCCATCTGCGATAGAATGCCCAGTATAGCCTTGTCATCTTGCACGCTTTCATAATTCAGATTTTCAACGCGCACATTAGAGCGGGTTATAGCCGCGGCGGCTAAGAGAAACGCGGCAGAGGAGAAGTCTCCTGGAACCTTATGGTCGCACGGCACGTAAACCTGATGCGCCGGCACGTAGATGCGGCTGAAATTTTCTGAGATAAGGATTCTTATACCATGTTCAGCGAGGACAGCCTTGGTCATTTGCACGTAGCCTCTGGACTCAAGCGGCGTGGTAACAATTATTTCCGTG
>JBBFKZ010000029.1:0-15193 GCA_037481775.1 Bathyarchaeia archaeon | reverse complement strand
TGGGCTGTTCCAGGCGGCTTGATAGAGCTGGGCGAAACCGTTGAGCAGGCTGTAATCCGCGAGGTGAAAGAAGAAACGGGCTTAGATGTGGCGTCGCCGCGGCTTGTTGACGTTGTTGACTACATCAGCTTAGACGAGAAGGGCGCAGTGAAATATCATTTCATAATACTTGATTACCTTGTGACTGTTAAAGGTGGCGAGCTGAAAGCTGCAAGCGACGCTGCTGAGCTGAGGTGGGTTCCTATAAGCGAAGTAGAGCGATATGATTTAACGGAATCTTTCCGCCGCTTCTTTAAGCAGAACAGGCAAAAACTGGAAAATCCTAATTTACATTTTTAAAAAACAGGCGTGTTTCTCCCATAGTTTTAAGATCTAACGGCCGGATTCTCGTAACAATCGGAAAGTCACCTACAACTTTTCCAAGCGTCAAGCAGTGGTGCGGCGGCAGATCCCGCGCAATGGAGCGAATTGTTTCCGCGTCTATGCGAGAGGCGCGGGAAACCACATCTAAATCGTGCTCATTTGTGAAGTTGAAGAGGAAGATGTTGTCTGCCTGGCGGTAGATGTTTTCGCGTATGGTGTCCGGCTGGTTTGTTATGAACGTGGTGAATATGCCGAAGTGCCGCATGCGGGTGACAATATCGTCCCAGTAGGTTTCGCGCAGATAGAGATGCGCTTCCTCGGCGAATAGGAACACTGCCTTGAGCTTCCAGCTTTGCAGGGCGTCTACTAGTTTGCCTAAAATGTATTCGACAACTATTTGACGGTCTATGGTGGATGTGTTGCGCAGGTTTATGATTATGGCGCCGCCTTGCTCGTTAGTCTTTAGCAGGCACTCGTCAAGCAGCGTCGCTTCTGCAGGGTTATCGGTGAAGAAGCCAGAGTTAACGAGAGCATGATAGCGTGATAATAGCGCGTCGCGAACATACTGATTGCAGTTTAGGTTTCTTATGGCTTCGCCCAGTTCATGCAAGGTAAGGCAGCCTTTGTCCTTTAGGTTTTTCCAGATTCGTCTGAACTCGCGTGCCGATGTGCCTGGCAAATGAAGTGCATGAGTTAGTATGCCCATTACCACGTTCAAGTGTAGCTGCTCAAGGGCCACTTTGAAGTTCTGCGCCGGCGTTAACGTGTGAATCTTGTCGTAGTGAATGTTTCTTTTTCCATCTGCCGTCAAGCCTAGGCTGGTATATTCACCGTTGAGGTCGAAAACGACAACTGTTGCTTTGTATCCTACGAGGCTAACCATCAAGAGCTTAGACAAGTGTGATTTGCCACAGCCTTTCTTGCCCGTGATAATGTTTAGCGTGCCGTCTATGGCTGAAGCGTCTATTGTGAGAAGCGCGGCGTCCTTGGTGCTGCCGAGCGTTATCGGCAGTTTCCCATTTACGTTTGCGAGCTTCATTAGCATTGGAATAGAGAGTTTTTTGATGGTGGATTGTGAACGGCTGGGAAGCCAGCTGCTGCTCGGGCTAAGCATGCCATTCTCCAATGTTGCACGTATCTTGCAAATAAGCAAACTAGCGTCTTGAATGTAAGTGATGTGCGGAGCGATTTCCAACGGATCTATATCTTCGCCTTGAATTGGTTCGCCACCGTCTGGTAATGTACGTAGTAACTCTTCGAGCACACCAGGTATGCAGGCAAATTGCACGTCGATGACTTGTGCGATTAGGGCTTTCCCAGCGTCCTGATCTTCAACGAGGAGGTAGTCGCCTTTCTCCACGTTTTCATTCGGGAAGCTTAGTATATGGAGGACGTTGCCTTCTTTCTTGTAGAGCTTCATGCATAAGTTTCTCCTTTGCCGAAGGGGCCGAATAAGAGGCGATGCATGTCCGGTCGGTTAATCATCTTTATGCCGTGCTTGCGAGTGATGAAATGCTGCATTGCAAGCACTTCGTTTGCTGTGAACGTGCATAAAATATGCGCCAAACGTAGTGTTTCGGGGTAGCTCTGCATGCACAAGTCGTTGCCCAAGAGTTTCTCTACGGCTTCTATTTTCTGCTGGTAGGTGATGTCTCTGTCGATGTCTAGGCGGAAGGCGTAGCTTGCCCTGTTAAGTCGTGCTACGTAAACTTCGCCAAGCGGCACTGTCGGCGGCTTGAATTGCAGGCCTGAGGTTTCCAGAAGGTATGGGGGTTCATGCTCTGGAAGCAGGTCGGTGATGAGGTATCCGTTAACTCTTAGCGTAGTCATTTTTGAGAATGCAAGAACCATATTGCTGTTTCTTCTTGCTGCGTCGAGGATTTCTTTCATGCGTTGTACTGGCGTGTCGAATGTTCCTGCGGTTAGAGACCCATCGAAAAGCAGTAGCGCGTCGGTTATGGTTCTTGCAAGCATTGACTGTAGCCATCGTTCCAGCAAGGCGGCCAAGCGCGTGGGCATCTGCAGTATATTTGGCGCTGCTTGGTGGCTGCTTGCGGCATGTGTGTGGAAGCATGCTGCTTCAAGTGTGTTGTAGACTTCTTTTTTGTTTTCTTCGGTGATATGGAATATGAATGGGCCGAGGCGCTTGTAGTGGTAGGTGCATTTTTGTTTGCGGACGGTAGCACCGCGGATGGCGACTATGATGCCCTTGCTTGTTTCGCCGATTTTTATTGTGGATGTGTCTACGGCTGCGATGGTTGTTTCCGTGTGGTTTGCTTTGAGCAGTATTGGTGTGCGCTTGAGTTGCATGTGTTGCGGTGTTTGCTCTAAATTGCAGAATTGTTGAAAAGTTTGTTGATTTAATTGAAAAGTTGTGTTGTGCACTTGCTTGAGCGAATGAAGGCTGAGTTCTAAAAATCGTTGAGTTAGCGTTGTGTCGGTGGTGGATTGTGGAAAGTTATATTTGGATGTTGTTGTTATTGTATATTGTTCAATCACTAAATTCACCAATAGTCAATAAGGTTTAAATGTGCTATTTAAGTGTTGTGCATGCGCATCTTGCACAATACAATAAACAACAGGTGGCAACTTGACAGAAAAAACGCAAAAACCCCCAATACGCGTAAAAATGAAAATCGGCGACATAGAATTCGAAATCGAATCACAAGAAGACCAGCTACAAGCAGCCGTAGACAAAATCCTCGCCACAGTCACCGAACGCATGAAAACCACCCGCCTCACCGAACGCCAAGCGCCGCCACCACGCGCAGAAACATGCAAAGGCGTAATCCAAAAACTCTGGGAAGAAAACTGGTTCGCCCAGCCACGCGGCCTAAGCGAAGTCCACAGCGAAATGGCACGACGCGGCTTCCACTACGACCGCACCGCCGTAGCCCACGCCCTAATCGACCTAGTCAAAGACGGCATACTCACCCGAGAAGGCAAACCCCGCAGATACCAATACGCACAAAAAAGACCCCCACCCTAATGACGTCAGAAACACACCACTTTAAATAACTAGAGGTCATTGTTACGTAACTCATCATATTTGGCGGCTATTAGCGATTCATTGCAGAAACCTATAGAGGGGCTATCACGGCAATGGTTTTCCACGGTCAACAACACCGCCTTTTTTACTATACTAAAAAGGGTATCTGCGGGCAATGAAGCCTTTGTAAATATGTCAGTTTCCACGCGATGAAGACAAGCGTCTTGCAAAGAATTTTCGCATTTCCTCGGCGAAAACAACTATCAACGCAAGCGAAGCGAGAAAAGCCCAGTCGTAAACGCCAAGTGCAGTTGTCTTGAAGATTTGCTGCATAAACGGAACATAAATTAGAATTGACAAAATGGAAAGTTGAGCAATAATTCCCAATATTATCCACTTATTGGTTGAAAGTTTCGTTTTGAACACCGATGTCTTGCTTGTTCGACAAGCAAGAACGTTACCAACTTGGGCCACAACTATACCCGCGAAGGTCATAGTAACCCCTTTTATGTAGACTGGACTATCCTCTGGCAGAGGCACTCCAAGGCGCCAGCCGCCAGCTGTCCAAGCGGTTAAACAGCCAAAGATCGCGCCAAAGGCTATTATCACGCCGATGTAAAGCGACCGCAAAAGAACCTTTGTGGTAAAGAGTCTCTCTTTGATGCTGCGCGGTGGCTCTTGCATAATCCCGGCTTCAGGCGGTTCACGGCTAAGCGCCAACGAAGGAATAACATCTATCGCCAAATCTATGGCTAAAATCTGAACTACAAGCAGGGGCAGGGGGATCCCCAGCAGAACGTAAAGTACATAGGGAATCAGTTGAGCCCAATTATGCGAGAAAACATAAACAATAAACTTTCTGATGTTCTCGTAGATGGCGCGGCCAGACTCAACCGCCTTAACTATTGACTCAAAACTATCATCCAAAAGGACAATGTCCGCCGCTTCACGAGCAACATCCGTTCCAGAAGCGCCCATAGCTACACCGATATCTGCTTCCTTCAATGAAGGTGCATCATTAGCGCCGTCGCCGGTAACAGCTACAATCTCACCACTTTCTCTCAAAGCCTTAACGATACGCAGTTTCTGTTCAGGCGAGACACGGGCAAAAATCACATTCCCCTTCTTGACACGAGCCACGATGTCGTCGTCGCTTAAAGCCTCCAAATCTACGCCGCGGATAATTTCGCAGCTTGCCGCATCGACAATACCAACTTCTTGAGCGATGTACTGTGCGGTAGGTCCATAATCGCCCGTAATTATTACGGTTTTTATGCCTGCTTGCTTCGCCTTCAAAACGGCCTCTTTAACTTCAAGCCGTGGCGGGTCACGCATGCCGCATAAACCGATAAGCGTCATGTCTCGCTCCACTTCGTCGCCTTTTGTGTACCTTCTAATCTTTTTATATGCCACAGCTATGATACGTAATCCTTCATTGGCGAACTCGTGAATCCTATTTTCTACCTGCACCAAATTCTCTTCATTTAATTCTTCTACCTTGCCATTTATGAGAATATGCGTGCACACATCGAGAATGTTTCTTGGCGCGCCCTTCGTGTAAACATAAACCTCGTCATTCAACTTGTGAACTGTAGTCATCCGTTTTCGCTCAAAGTTAAAGGGTAAAACATCAATAATGGGCTTCTCAGCCAAGGCGTCCTGAATATTCAAGCCATACTTAAGCGCGGCAACCAATAGCGCGCCATCAGTCGGATCCCCAATAACACCCCAAGATCTGTTCTTGTCTGAGGGCGGAACAATTTTAGCGCTGTTACAGAGCGCAACTGCCTCAAGAAGTTTTTCCAGAGCTGCTGCTTCACCTTCACGCAGCGGTTTGTCGTTAATGGAAAAGTTGCCTTCTGGATTGTAACCTATTCCTGACACTGACACTACATGGTCTTTAACCCATAATTTCTCAACAGTCATCTCGCCCTTTGTTATAGTGCCAGTCTTGTCGGTGCAAATTACAGTGACGCTACCCAAAGTTTGAACAGCAGATAACCGCTTGACTAGAACATTCTGTTTTGCCATTTTCAAAACGTTAATGGCTAAGGCGCTTGAGACTGTAACCTGCAATCCTTCAGGAACACAAGCAATCATGACGCCGATCATGAAGAGAATTCCATTTGGAAGCGAAACATTAAACATGAGCACACTAACAGCGAAAAAAACTGTGCCTACAATAATGGCGATTGCAAAGTCGTACTTTGCTGTTAAAGCAATTTCTTTCTGAAGCGGGCTTTCTTCTTCATGGATGGTCTGCGTTAAATTAGCTATGCGCCCAAATTGAGTGTTCATTCCTGTAGCATAAACTACCGCTTTTCCCCTGCCCTTGGCAACGCTGGTGCTCATGAAAACAAAACAGGGCGAATGTAAATCTGCCTTTTCAACAATAGATCCTGCTTCAGCCACTCGAGGTTGAGGCTCAGATTCGCCTGTCAACGGCACATTATTTGTCCATAAATCGTATGCCTCGATCAATCGTGCATCTGCTGGAACGCGGTCGCCTTCCTCCAGAACTATAATGTCGCCTGGAACAATTTCCTTCACCAAGATTTTTTTAAGCTCGCCGTCACGAATGACTTTGGCGTACTCCGGCATCCAGCTTTTCATGGTTTCCATCGCTTTCTCAGCGCGTGATTCTTGAAACAGGCTGAAGAAAATGTTAATGAACACCACCGCGAGAATAACCAGCGCTAATTCGAGGTTGCCGCTTAACGCGGAAAGCCCGCTTGCAAAAAGCAGCAGTATGCCAAACAAGTCCTTGAAGTGCTTGATAAACTTGTATAAGAATGGAATTTGCCGTTTTTCGGTGAGCCTGTTGTATCCGTATTTTTTGAGACGCATTTTTGCTTCTTCGCTGGTTAACCCATTAGGTGACGCGCCTAAAGCATCAAAAACCTCGCTGAGACCCAGAGAAGCAACTTTTTCCAAAAACTCCCCACCAAAATCTTAGGCAAATCACGAAGATGGAACAGGATTATGGCTGAATGATGCTGCCGCTAAAAGGACGCATAAACCCAAGTCGCTTCTTGTTTTTGTAACGGGCTGAACGTACATTCGCATCCGCAACAGCACATCCTGTTGTAAAGTAAACCAATTCTTCAAGATATTAGTTTTAGCCATGCATCAAGGTTAGATTTAAACTAATCGGACGGAAAGGCTTTTTTGGCTCCCTAATTACCCAACCGCTTAGTGAGGCAGACGAAACTGGTAGGAGCCTCTTTTTCGTCAAGCCAGCTGTCGCGAAACGAATAGGAACGCATCAAATGCTTGTCCTATTGCCATAAAGTTAATAGGTGACAGTTTTTATTTCCATGTAGCTTATCTCCTTTAAGAGAGAATCGAAGATGCTTGGGTTAGTATGGCATTTCGCTTTGAGAAACATGTTGGATGTTAACTTAGATAGATTGGAGACTGTATAGTTATGGCACGCTATAAGCAGGTTGAAGACATCGTCAAATTGATGAATACCCCAGAAATTATCAGGAACACCAGCATAATCGCGCATGTGGATCATGGGAAAACCACACTTTCAGACAGCCTCTTAGCCGCTGCAGGCATAATCAGCGCGCAAACAGCAGGACAGAAACTGTTTCTAGATTCATGGGAACTTGAACAGAAACGGCAGATGACAGTTTTCGCCTCAAACATTAGTCTAACTCACACCTTCAAAGGAAAAGATTACCTCATCAACCTTATCGATACACCTGGGCACATAGACTTCAGTGGAGCCGTAACCAGAAGCCTCCGTGCAGTCGACGGTGCACTCGTCGTTGTAGATGCCGTGGAAGGTCCCATGACGCAGACAGAAACAGTGCTGATGCAAGCCCTCCGTGAACGTGTAAAACCAATACTTTTTATCAACAAGGTTGATAGGCTTATAAAAGAAATCAAGTTAACGCCAGAAGAAGTTCAGCGCAAATTCGCCAAAATAATCGTACGCGTGAACACCCTTATCGAGAAGTACGCGCCACCTGAACACAAGAAAGACTGGCAAGTCAAAGTTGAAGATGGCCGTGTAGCCTTTGGCTCAGCACTGCATAAATGGGGCTTAAACCTCCCCCACATGAAAGCTAAAGGTATATCGTTCAAAGACATTATTGACGCTTACACGGGCGCTCCAGAGGAAATTGGCAAGAAAGTTGACGAATTAAGCAAGAAAGCACCACTTTACGAGCCGATTTTGGACATGTTCTGCGAGCACCTCCCAAGCCCGCTGGAGGCTCAGCCGTACAGGCAAAGCCAGATTTGGCCAGGAGACGCTGACAGTGTAACAGGCAAAAGTATGGCGAAAGTCGATCCCAACGGGCCACTTCTAATGTGCATAACTACCATCGAGGTTGATCCCCACAGCGGCACCGTTGCGATAGGCCGTGTCTTCAGCGGTTCGGTATCAAAAGGAAAGACAGTTCAGCTTGTAAGCAGCCGCCAAAAAGGCACCATACAGCAAGTTTACATGAGCATGGCCACTGACCGAGTGATTGTAGACAGGGTTCCCGCAGGGAACATTGCTGCCCTGTCAGGATTGCCGTCAATTCACGTTGGCGAAACTGTTGCAGAAGACGGCGTGGAAACTCCACCGTTTGAGGGCTTGAAATACGTTTCAGACCCTGTTGTAACTGTCGCGGTAGAGCCAGAAGACGTCAAAGATCTGCCGTTGTTCGACAAGGTTATCCATAAGCTTACCACGGAAGATCCTAACTTACATTTTAAGATGGATAAGGAAAGCGGAGAATTCCTATTAAGCGGCATGGGCGAACTTCACTTAGAAATTACTGCGTACCGCATGCAAGAAGCAGGGTTGAAAGTGAAACTCAGCAAACCCATCGTGATTTACCGCGAAACCATCAGCCATGACTACCGGGGCCCACCAGTAATGGGAAAGAGTCCTAACAAACACAGTAAACTCTGGATTACTTTGGAGAAATTATCTGATGAAGTTATTGAAGCAATAAGGGCAGACAAGATCTCGGAGATGCAAAGCCGCGATGAAAGACAGAAAGTTCTCAGAGAGCTCGGATGGTCAACTGAGGATGCCAGAAACGTCATAGCAATCGAAGAAAGCAACATACTGGTCAACAGGATAAAGGGAAGACAATATGTGGATGAAGTGTTAGATCACATAAAATCAGGCTTCCGTGAAGCAGTGCATGCATCAGTTTTAGCGAAAGAACCCGCCTACGGGTTGAAAGTTAACTTGGAAGACATTTTGGTTCACGAAGACCCAGTGCACAGAGGCCCCGCACAGATATTGCCTATGACATGGCGCCCAATATGGTGCGCTTTCTTGCTTAGTGATCCAAAGCTTCTTGAACCTTTGATGAGCTTTGAATGCAAGGTTCCAAACGAGTTCGTCAGCCCAGTTATAGCCTTAATCCAGAAAAGGCGCGGCAAAATCTTGGACATGATAAACGAAGAAGACATGATAATCGTCAAAGCTGAGTTACCAGTTGCGGAATCCTTTGGAATTTCTGATGAGCTACGTTCTTCCACACAGGGTAGAGCTTTCTGGGCTACACAATTCAGCCGCTGGGCGCCAGTGCCCGAACAAATGCAAGCCGAAGTAATACGGCAAATCAGAGAACGAAGAGGCTTACCGCCGACACCGCCGAAGCCAGAAGAATTCTTCGAAGCAGAATAGCCCCCTCATTTCTCTTTATTTTTCTGTTTAAGCCAGCAAAAACTATGGTGCCTTTTTTTGTTTTTATGCTGCTAAATTCTGTTCAAACAACTCAAGCATACAATTAACTTATTAACTGATTCTGGAAAGGTTTATTTTTAACTATGGAAGTAACATTCCGAAACGTAGGCGGATCATCTGTGTCCGCTGGGATGTAGCCCAAACTGGGCTGAACCGTAAACAGAAGATGTGAGGTGAAAATTAAAGATGGCATACAAGTACATAGCTGAAGCGTGGTCTAAGCCAGAGAAATCTTTTGTGGACGAGATTATGCAGCAGAGGCTGGTTGAATGGCGAAAGCAGCCTACTATTGTGCGCATAGAAAAGCCCACACGCCTTGATCGAGCACGAAAACTTGGATACAAAGCCAAACAAGGCTTCGTTGTAGTTCGTGCGCGCGTTAGAAGAGGCGGATTACGAAAGCAGCGCCCCAGATCTGGGCGTCGGCCGAAGCGTATGGGTGTCGCCAAGTTTAAACCTGCCAAAAGCTTACGTCTGATTGCTGAAGAACGCGCAGCCCGCAAGTTTCCAAACTTGGAAGTGCTGAATAGCTACTGGGTTGGCGAGGACGGCCGCTCCAAATGGTTTGAAGTAGTTCTTGTAGACCCGAATCATTCTGCGATAAAAGCTGACAAAGACGTGAACTGGATAATTGAGAAGCAGCACAAGCGCCGCGTTTTCCGTGCTTTAACAAGTGCCGGCAAAAAGGTTCGAAGCTTGCGCAGAAAAGGTAAGGGCGCCGAGAAGGTTAGACCAAGCAAGCGCAAAGGAGCCAAAGGTGAGCAGTAAAAATGCACCATATAAAACCCCAAATTCTCAAACCTGATGGGAAGCAGCGAAGCGGCAGAGGCTTCAGCCTCGAAGAACTTAAGAAAGCTGGCTTAAACATAGTTGAAGCGAGAAAGCTGGAAATACCTGTTGATAAACGAAGAAAAACTGCACATGAGCAAAATATCAATAGTTTAATGGCTTACGTGGAAAAGAAGAAAGCAGAAGCTAAACCAAAAGCTAAACTTGCCACGCAGTCGCAGTTAAAGAAAAAGGCTAAAAGCTAAAACCGCCCTAAAAAGAAGCGGTGCCCCATTGTGCATTCTAAGTTTCCGATAGGCTACATAACTGTGCGAGCCTTTGCTCATGCTACTGAAGATCCAGAGAAGGTTCTGACAGCAATGCGGAATACGCTGCCCAAAGAGCTGGGCGAAAACGCGTTTTTTCAAAAAACAAGCTTGATGGGGCATCATAAGAACCCCATAATTCTTTTTGAAACCAAGTTGTCAGATAGACAGCAGCTGCACATTGCGCTGGAGAAAATTGCCGCTGGCTTAAGCCCTCTGGATAAGGAGAAATTAGCTCAAGAGATAGAGTTACATGTGGAAAAGCAAAATCTTTACTTGAGGTTTAACAAGCAATCCGCGTATCAAGGCGAGTTAAGGCTTTCTTCAAGCGATCCCATACACTTCAAGATTCACTTTAGGAACAAGACGCCCAACGAGATAATGGAGATCTGTAGAGACGCAGGTGTGCTTCCATGAGAAAAATCTTCGCGGACTTGCACCTGCGCTTAAACGTGAAAGATCAAGCCGCAACCTTGAGAATGATAGCAAAAGCCGCGTCATTTGGTTATCACTTAATTGCTGTTCCTTTTCCGCCTGAAACACCCTATAACGAAATTGCACAGTTGAAGGTAGCTTGCAGCGAAGTAAAGATGGACTTTGCTTCAAGAGTAGACATAAGACCGAAAACACCGAATGACCTTTTACGGATGCTGCGGCGGCTGAGGCGAAAATTTGAGGTAATCTGCGTCATCTGCGAGAATAAGCAAGTAGCGCGGCAAGCCGCAAAGGACCGGCGCGTCGACTTGCTGAATTTTTCTTCTTTGGATTTTAGAAAAAGATTCTTTGATGAGGCCGAAGCAGAATTAGCCAGCAGCAGTTTGGCAGCATTAGAGATTGACATCCGCCCGCTGCTTATCTTAGAGGGCCCTTCGAGGATTAGGCTTCTTTCAAGCTTACGGCGAGAAGTAGCAGTGGCTCGGGAGTTCCATGTGCCAATTGTGATTTCAAGCGGCGTCTCCGAGGAGAAACTACTTAGGAAACCGCGGGAAATGGCTGTGCTCGCGTTTCTTTTCGGTTTAGATGAGCCGTCGGCACTAATGGCGGTTGCCCAGGCGCCGGCGGCTATTGTTACGCGTAACCGTGAAAAGTTAAGTCCCAATTTTGTGGCGGAGGGAATACGTGTAATAAAGGAAGGGACGGACTGTTGAAGCGGGTTAAACGGCGCTACTTAGTCTTGCAAGTTGATTCGGAAGTGGTGCCCAGCCAGAAAGAGCTTATGGACGCTATTTGGAGCGCGGTGGTTAAGCTTTATGGTGAGGTTGGTGCAAGCCAGACAAGTGTGTCGCTTATTGAATATGATCTGGAGAAGAAATTGGCGGTAATCCGAACAGCTCTTGCAACATTAAATATAGTTAGGGCCTCCATAGCGTCGATCACGTCTGTTGCGGGTAACGAGGCAGCGCTGCATGTCTTGGCTGTTTCAGGCACTATTAAGGCGCTACGAAAGAGATTTTTCTGAAGCCAACCTCCTATTCAAAAGTAAACTTTTTTGTTGAAATAAGTAAAAATAAGATGACTAAACACAGCCTTATCCCCTGAATAAATTATCAAATAAGATACAGAAAAGTTTATCAATGACTATGCTGCGTAAATCTTGAAACGTTTAACAGCCCAGAGAAGGGAAGTAAAACCGAGCTGTGCAAAAATGAAGTTAGAAGATTTCTATTTCAAAATGGCTCTAAACACCAAGCCCATACTTGATGACACTACACTACGCGACGGCATTCAAATGCCAGGCTTAGCTGTGAAACCAAAAGATGCGGCAAGAATAGCGCAACTTTTAAGCGAGATAGGCGTGGAGCGGATCGAGCTTTTCCATTATCAGAAGCCTGACAAGAAAGCCGCGAAACTCATCCAAAAAATGAACCTCGACCTTAGAGTGGCTGGCTGGTGCCGCGCAGTTAAGGAAGACATTGACAGCGCCATCGAATGCGGCTTCAACGAAGTAGGCATTTCACACCCAGTCTCGGACATACACTTCAAGGCGAAATGGCCTGAAAAGTCGAGAGAGCAACTGTTGGCAAATGTTGTTGAAGTGGTAGAGTATGCGACTAAGACGCATGGGCTGCGAACCTTTGTCCACGGCGAGGACAGCACAAGAGCCGACTGGAACTTTGAAAAAGAATTCATTAACGCCGTAGCGCAAGCTGGCGCCGAATGCTACCGCATCTGCGACACAGTGGGCATAGGACTTTCAGACCCCAATGCACCTTTGCCTAATGGCATTCCCGCTAAAGTAAAGGCAATTAAGAAAGAAACCAAAATTCCCGCCATCGAAATTCACGCTCACGATGACTTTGGCAATGCCGTGGAGAACACGATGGCAGCGATTCGCGCAGCGTCCGGCTTATGGGACAAAGTTTACGCAAGCACCACATTCCTTGGAATAGGCGAAAGAGCAGGCAACGCTGAAACAGAAAAGGTTCTCTTAAACCTCTATCTCCAGTATAGCGTCAAAAAGTTTGAAGGCAAAACCTACAAGCTTAAGGAAACAGCAGATTTTATTGGTAGAGTAACTGGCTACGTGGTTCCACCTAACAAAGCGATTGTTGGCGATTACGGTTTTGCACATGAATCAGGGATTCACACACACGGCGTCCTGAATAATCCATGGACATATGAGCCTTATCCACCTGAGCTTGTAGGAAACACGCGGCGTTTAACCATAGGAAAGCAATCGGGAAAAGGCATAATCAAGCATAAAATAATTGAAATCACAGGAAAAACGCCAACTGATGACGAATTAATGACTGTAGTTGCAAAAGTTAAGGAAATATATGCAAATGGTCGGCGATCTTCGCTGAAGGAAGAGGAATTTAAGAAGCTACTGCGTACACTTAAACTGCTTCACGAATAACCTGCTATTTTTACATTTTGAAATAAAAAAGGAAGCAAACACAACGAAATTACAAGAGGTGTCTTGCTATGCTTACCAGCCGTGGTTTTCGCATCAGCACCTTCGCCAGGACAGAGAGCTTAGCGCCTCTTGTGAAATCAATTATGTCCTCGGGTTTAAGCGCGTCAACTAGATCATTCAAGTCAGCGTCAGACAGCTTTTCCAAGGTTTCTCTCAGTTTTTCCACCTTTTTCAGGTGATCGCCTCTTTCTTTCCACCAAAGCGCATTAAACTTTGCCAACGCACTTTTTGAGACGTCATTTTTTTTCAAGCATTCAGCGATGACGTCAGCAGCCATCTGTCCAGATATGACTGCTTCTTTGATGCCCCCGCCGTGAATTGGATTAACATGGTTTGCCGCTTCTCCGCAGAGCACAAAACCGTTAGCAACCATGTCTTCTACCATTCCGCCCACGGGAACGCAGCCGGCATTAACTTCTAAAATGGATCCTTTGCTTATTTCCGGATGCAGCTTTAGAAACTCATCCATGTAAGCCTTCGGCCTCTTCTCTTGGGGGATAATACCAACACCTACGTTTGCTCTATGCTCACCTTTCGGGAAAACCCAGACGTAGCCTCTGGGCGCCAGCACACTTGATAGGTAAATGTGAATAAGATCTGGAACAACATCTACGTTCGCCATCTCATACTGTATGCAGGAATCCACGAGAGTTACTTTTGAAAACACACCTAACGCCTTAGTCCGCAAAGGCGACTCGGCGCCAGTAGCGCAAACGATAACTTTAGCTTTCTCTTCGAAGACGTTGCCTAAAAATTCGCCTTTAACGCCGATAAAATAGCCCCGTGAATCCTTTATTAGATCCGAAATAAACGTGTTAGCCTGCACTGTAGCGCCTGCTTTAACTGCTTCTTCAGCAAGCCACTTGTCAAACACCTTCCGCTCAAGCACAAAGCCACCTTCAGATAATATGGCGTCTAAGTATCTGCCGTCAGGCGCGTAAAGCCGGGCGCCTCTAATTTTCTGCGCGATGCATTTGTCAGGGATTTTTCCCACTAAGCGTTGCGAGGATTCACTTAAGCCTTCACCACAGCGTTTTGGCGCACCAATTTCCGCTCTTTTGTCAAACACTTTAACTGAAAAGCCGTTTTCAGCTAGCTTCCTCGCGCAAGCAGTACCTGCTGGTCCAGCACCGATTATTATGACATCGTTCATTGTTTCATCACCTTTATGGCTTCCACTGGACAGGCTTTTTCGCATAAGCCGCATAACGTGCATAAAGCTACATCATGAATTATGGTGTCTCTTAATTCTAATGCCGCAGTTGGGCAGACTGAGATACAGCCGCCGCATCTGAGACATCGATTATTATTTATGCTCCAAGACATGGCTTCATCAACCGTTAATGTGCAATGTATTTTGTATATCTTGTTGTATAAGTAAATCCTTATAAACTATGAAGTAAGCCATTGCACACCAAGTATGAAAGGCGTGAGTGCAGAGTTGCCGCTTACCGCTGAATTCCGCAAGCTCATAGAAGCCCGGCTTGAGCAAACGCTTAAGGGCATAGAAGAAACGCTTACTCAAATATTTGAAAAGCAAAAAATGCCGCCGCAAGAATTGAAAGAAGAGCTGAAAAGCCTCGAGGAAAGCTTCACCGTACTCTTCCAGAAATGGAATTTAGAAATTCTTTACACGCTTTTCTTTAAGATTACAGTTGGCTTCAGCGAATTTAAGAAAACTCTCGGTATAAATTCGCGCACCTTATCTGACAAGCTTAAACTGCTTAAGGATTATGGCTATATAGCTCGCTCTGTTGACGCGGGTCCGCCTCTGAGAGTAGAGTATGCGCTAACTGAAAAGGGAAGGAATACTGTGCTTCTTGCTCTGCCTCTGTTGTACTACGCCAGCGCCACCTAAACGGTAAATTATGCTTTTTATTTTTTTAATGCTTATCTGCTTTTTTCAGTGGTAGCGGTACTTTTGTTGTTTCTTTTACGGTTTCGAAAACCATGCATGTCAGCGTTTTCTCTAAACCTTTGATGAGCCGCAGCTTATCTACTACGAATTTTCCAACAGCCTCTACACTTTCAGCTCTAAGCTTTATTAGTAAATCCCAGTCGCCCGTGATTATGTGCACTTCCTGTACTTCCTGAAATTTGGCGATTTCTTCAGCGACAGCGCGCTG
>JBBFKZ010000028.1:0-15554 GCA_037481775.1 Bathyarchaeia archaeon | reverse complement strand
TCTTGGCAAAAAATGGTAAAGCACTGGTAATCGTGCCAAAACTGCGTGTGCTCGGTAATCCCAGTCAGACGATCATCGGTTTGGTGAAAAAAGATCCGTATATTGAAGAAATGACTGCAAAAATTAGTCAAGCTTTTGGTTTTGATTACACTGTGAACATAGAGATGGCGCGTGACGATACGGGTGCCCCTTTGCCTTTTGATTTTAACCCGCGAATTGCTGCATCAACCGCTTTTTGCAGTGCTGCTGGTGCTAACTTGATTTATTACGCGTTGAAAATGGCTCTCGGAGAAGAAATTCCGCATATAGCTGTCAAGGACAGAGTAATGATGATTCGATATTTCAAAGAATACTATACCTTAGCTTAGCTTGGATTGTGTTCAATTTTGGTCAGAATCAAGGCAGTAATATTTGATCTTGATAATGTTCTTTACGATGAGCGAACTTATGTTGATGTCGCTTATTGCGAAATAGCCCGTTTTCTTGCTTCTATTTGTCGGTTATCTGAGCAAGTAATTTATAAGAAGTTGCTTGATGAACTACATAAAAAGACAAGTATGTACCCAAGACTTTTCAATGATGTACTTTTGGATCTAGATCTTGATGTAGCTTTGCTGCCTGAGATACTAAAAATATACGCCCAAGTAACGCCCAATCTTCGAACGTATCCTGGCATAAAAAAGCTGCTTCGCGTGCTTAGAAAGAAAAGAGTAAAGTTGGCTTTAGTAACAAATGGCTGCGTCGAGATTCAAAGAAACAAAATTAAGCTACTAAAACTTGAAAAGTATTTTGATGTAATTCTATTCGCTCGTGAGGTAGCGGCGTCGCTTGAAAAGCCAAATCCTCAAGTGTATATTAAAGCGCTTGAGTTGCTTGGAACCAAAGCTGAAGAGACTCTTTGCGTTGGTGACAATCCTCATACTGATTTCTGGGGCGCAAAAAAACTTGGAATGCGGACCATACGTTTGTTGATCGGTGAATTCAAGTTTGTAAAGATGCCTGAAGAGTATGAGGCAGAGCGTAGCGTGCATAGTATAGATGAGCTAATTAACCTGTTTTTGAATTCAAATAACACATATTTTGGTCTTTAAATTTATTTTTTCGTTGGTCACATTTATGGTATAAAGTGGTTTTAATGTCCAAAGTTTTTTCCTCATCGCCTTTTTTCGATGATCAAAGCATAGGTAACATATTAAATGATATAAAGTTAACATTGAAAAGCGGTGTGTTAACTGACGGTCCACATATTAAGGATTTTGAGACGCAGTTCGCGCAATACGTGAAAGCCAAATATGCTATTGCTGTAAGTTCCGGAAGTGCTGCTCTGGAAATTATGCTCAGATATTTTAATGTAGAAGGTAAAGATGTTATTGTGCCTACAAACACTTTCGTTGCAACTCCTAATTCTGTCTTACTTTCAGGCGGCCGGCCAGTTTTCGCCGACATTTCTGAAGATACTTTGTGCATAAATTTGGAGAATATAAGGCGGTGTCTAACTTCAAAGACCGTGGGTGTAATAGCTGTCCATATCGCCGGGTTAATTTGCCCAGATATTAAAGAGATACGTAGCTTCTGCCAAGATAATAACCTATTTCTAATCGAGGATGCTGCCCATGCTCATGGTGCGATGATCGACGGTGAAATGGCCGGTAACTTGGCTGATGGTGCTGCTTTCTCATTTTATCCTACAAAGGTCATAACAACCGGGCAAGGTGGCATGATAACAACCAACGACTCTGATTTAGCTCGTTTTGCTCGTAGTATGCAAGATCATGGCCTTGATTCAGATAGACGCATGAGGTCTCTTGGAAATAACTGGTGTATGAGCGAAATAACTGCAATAATTGGAAAATATCAACTATCCATGTTGGAAGAGTTTGTGCGGCTGCGCAACGAAATTGCACGAGTTTATGAAACTTTGCTGAGTAAAAGTTCCGAGCTTTCACTCTTTAAAACTCCTGCAAATATTCGGCATAGTTACTATAAATATCTTGTGCGTTTAGCCGAAAATATAAATCGAGATAAATTAGCGTCTATTTTAAAAAGTGAATATGGTATTGAAACTGGCAGTTTGTATTATCCTCCATGTCATCTCCATCCATGGTACATTGAAAACTTTAAGCTGGTGGGCGCTTTTCCTGTTGCTGAGACTGTATTGAAAAGGGTCTTGTGTTTGCCAATGCATTTGGGAATAGATTATGATACCTCTCGGTATGTGGTTGATGCTTTACTTGACTCAATCGCAAAACTTCAGCGCGATTAGAGCAAGTTTTTATCATTGGGTATGTTTTCTATTATACTTCTGATTAAAAAATCAACTTAATTTGCCTGAAATTATTAGTGGTGATGTGGTTGAAGCAAAATGATGTAAAAACTTTCTATATTTATTGTAAGATTCACTGCCCTCGGCGCAGTTTGGATTCTACAAGACTTTATAGATATCTTGTAGCTAATGGATTGAAACCTGTTTCTGATCCACAAAAAGCCGCTTTCATTTTTGTCGCCACATGTGGCGGTTTTGCGTTACACGAAGAGTTTTCTCTTTTAACGATAGAGCATGCTTTGAAAGTAAAGTCAGAGTCGGCTAAACTTGTAGTTACTGGTTGCTTAACAAAAATTAGACCTGATGCGCTTAAAGCTTACAATGATATATTAGTAATACATACTGCTGATTTAGATAAGTTGGATTCGTTGATTGAGGCAAAGGTGCCTTATTCAACTATTGCGCATTCAGGAACCATCGAAGGTGTTCATGATCTCTATCATGGCAGTTTTCCGCAAAGAATCAAGCGATGCATCAAATCCAAAGATAATTTTCCTAAAACCCTATACTTTGTCTTTAACAAGTTATTATCCGCGAACAACACACCAAATAAAAAATGGTATAGGCTTGAAATTTCCAGAGGGTGCCTCAATAACTGTAGCTATTGCGCGATTAAACTCGCTATGGAAAAGTTTCATAGTTTACCTGAAAGTCAAATATTGGAAAATTTCAAAGAAGGTCTGAAAAAAGGTTATACTGACTTTTTAGTATTTGGCGGTGACATAGGTTGCTACGGAGTTGATATAGGAACAAATTTGCCTATGTTATTAAAGAAACTTTTTGAAATAAATGGCCGGTACCAAATACGTTTAGCAGATCTTAATCCGCACTGGTTTGTTAAGTATTATCCGGAGTTGCTATCTATCTTTAAGGCAAATCGCGAAAAACTTGAAGGCGTTGTAATTCCTTTACAGTCAGGGAGTGATCGTGTTCTTAAATTAATGAAAAGGAATTATAAAATAAACGAGGTGAAAAGGTGTCTGCTTAATTTGAGAAGGACTTTTCCTGATCTATACATTGAAACACATGTTATGGTTGGATTTCCCGGAGAAACTGATGCCGATTTTAAGAAGTCTTTATCTGTGATTACTCAAATACAGTTTTCCAAAGTGGAAATTTATAAATATGAAGATCGACCCGGAACAGCGGCCAGCTACTTACCTAACAAGGTTACACAAGCTGTAATAAATGCGCGAGTAAGAATTTTGAAAAGTTTTGTCAAATCCCATGTGTACACCTAAATTTTTGATAATTCAGTTTCAGTTATGCACTAAACTATAGTATAAATCGAGGTTTGGCTAGTGAGATCTTCTTATTGCGCGCTAGTTCTCGGGGGTTCCGCGGTTACTGCATTGGGAATTTGCCGGAATTTGGGGATCTATGGAGTGAAGGTTTATTGTGTTGGTGAAACTTTAAATGAAGTTGCTTTTTCTCGATATTGTTCAAAATATTTTGTAATTCCGCAGATTGAGCATGATCTTAAAATTTTGCAATCTTTCCTATCAACGTTTGCAGCTCAAGTTTCGGGTCAAATAATTATTTTTCCCGCTTCTGATCTGTTTTGCCTTGCAATATCCAATATTTGTGATTATCTAGATAAAAAGTATTTGTGTTCCTCTAACCCTCGCTCTGTTAAGACACTAGTTGATAAAGCGTTATTTGCTAAGTCTCTCGTTAATTCACAATTGGCACATCCAGCTACCCTCATCGTAGCTTTGGATCAAGTCGATATGGTTGCACGTGATTTAACTTATCCTGTTTTAATAAAACCTACTATTACTCAAAATTTTTGGATGTTTAATGTAAAAAGTTTTGTAGCAGAGAATTATTTTGAGCTCAAAACTTATATTGCACAAGTGAGGAAATATCGTATATCTGTGGTTTTGCAAGAAGTTGTTCCAGGACCGCAGTCTAATGTTTACGGATTGGCTGGGTACATCGATAAAGATCATCAGCTGAAGGGGCTTTTTGCTTATCGCCGAATTCGAGGATGGCCACTTGATTTTGGCTGCAATAGCTTAATTGAGAGTATTCCAATTAAACAAGTTGAAGGTGTTACATGCTCCCTATTGGATTATCTTAGGAAAATTAAGTATTATGGCTTGTTTGAAGCAGAATTTAAACGTGATGCGCGGGATGATGTTTTTAAGCTTATCGAAATTAATGCGCGCCCTTGGTGGCAAAATTTTTTTCCAACCGCATGTGGTCTAAATTTAGTCTTAATTGCTTTCTTGGACTCAGTTGGCTTAAAAGTTCCTTTCAATAAAAATTACCGGGCTGGTCTTAAATGGGTTCATTTTTTTAATGATATTTGTTCTGCAATTACCCTGTTTCATAATGGTGAGCTTGGGCTTTTTGATTGGCTATTCTCATATAGCAACGTGAAGGATTTCGCATATTTCAACGTCAAAGACCTTTTGCCATTTATTGCTACTCCATTTTTTGTCTGTCCCTCATATGCCTTGGCCTTTATGCAAAAAATATGGAACAAGTTAGGGATGGCTTTTGGCAAGTATCTCCCATAAATCTGCGGCGTTTACCAACTTAGCTTTCAAACTGATTTCAATGCTTGCACACTACGCCTATAAATATAATACTATTCAAATTACCCCATATTATTGGCTAACTAGAAATAGTCTTGGTTCTTCATCGAGGATTGTTTCAATTAAGGATTTGGTTATTCGGTGCATTGAAAACGGTGATATCCCAGAGATCTTAAAGTTCCATAAACGTTTAGAGCCTAAAAATTGCAATAGAGGCATAGTTGGAATAATTCATGGTTCTTTAGCATCTTGTTCTTTTTTTGGTAGTGGTCTGGTTCTTCCTCCAATATTCGACGTACCCTTATATTTTGATCAAAGTTCCTTATACATATATGGGATATATGTAATTTCAACTTTTAGAAATCAAGGTATTGGAAAAAAACTGCTTGCTTCCATTCCTACGTTTTGTTCCCAAGATGTGAAAAGATTCTATCTTTCTGTTTACGTAAAAAACAAGCGCGCAATTAACCTTTACTTAAAGGTTGGTTTTCACGAAATGGGCACGGTTATTGTTGTCAAGATTATTGGTTTTCGATTTTGCTTCATCACTGGAAATACAAAAGATTATGAAAATAACTTGAAAAGGATTCTGCGTTTAATACCTTGCATCAAATTGCCTCCTAAAATACGCGACATTATTTTCAAATTACATTTATCCACTTCTCCAGATCTTTTTTGCTCAAGTTCTGGTTAAATTTGGTGCTTATTGCAACTTAATATGGTGGATAGACGTATTGGAAAAAAAACTTGTTGTATTTGCTCCTCATCCTGATGATGAAGCCCTTGGTTGCGGCGGGACACTCTCTAAACGCATTAGCGAAGGTTGGGAAATTTTCATAGTCTTTGTTACTTGTGGAGAAAATGCGCTTTCAGACATATTTGGTATATCTTTCAATCCATCTCCTGCAGAGTTAAAGGCAATGAGAATCAATGAAGCTTACGCGGCGGCAAAAGTGTTAGGTGTGCACAGCGAAAATTTGATATTCTTTAATTTTGAAGATGGCAAAGTATGTTACCATAAGGAGCGCCTCAGAAAGGAAGCGCTTCTCCTACTAAAAAGGTTAGAGCCAACTGAAGTATACTTCCCTTATGAAAGAGATGTCAATATCGATCATGCCGCTACAAGTGAGATAATTGCTTATTGCATTAGGGAAATAAACAAGACAATTTTACATTTCAAGTATTCTATAGCTACCAAGTTCTCTCGCTTATCTCCTTTATTAGCCCGCGTTTTAAATCCAATATTGCACAACGTATTTTATGTAGACGTGTCTGGCTTTATTCAAAAGAAACGTGAGATAATCAATGAATATAAAAGCCAAATCGGCATTATTTCAGACAGGCAGGAACGACCTGTTATTACTGACGTTTCGCGTTTTCTTAAAAACCGGGAGATGTTCTTTACATAATTGCTCGCTTGTGGTATTTGCAATTGGTAACCGCGGTCTCAAATTAAACATTGTGATTTTGATGAAACCAAAAGTGACCATTGGAATATGCGCAAGAAATTCTGCAGCAATAATAAAGCACGCTATTGAAAGTGTCATAGCCCAAGATTTTCCGCATGATCAACTTGAGATAATATTCGTAGATGACGGTAGCACCGACGATACTCTAAGAATAGCACAGCGTATGATTGCAAAAAGCGACGTGCTTGCAAATTTTTTTCCTATACCTTGGAGTGGAATTGGGAAGGCAAGAAATATCGTTTTAAACAATGCAGCCGGCGAGTATGTTTTATGGGTAGATAGCGACGAAATACTCGAAAAGGACTTTGTTCGCAAACAGTTCAATTTAATGGAACAAAATCCTAAAGCGGGTATTGGTGTGGCAAGACTTGGCTTTTCACATGATGATAATCTTGTTCTCGCCCTTGATCTTGTTCCTAATATTATAGAATATGCTTATGTAAATTTCAATTCGTCCGCAAAACTTCCTGGTACAGGTGGCGCCATTTATCGAGTTTCTGCTGCAAGAGAGGTTGGTGGGTTTGATGAAAGTGTCGATACTTTGGGTGAGGATATAGATATTGCTAAAAGAATCAAGGATAGAGGTTGGTTAATTGTGAATGGGACTGCAGTGTTTTATGAAAAGCATGGTGGCCTCGGGTCTTGGAGCGTACTGTGGCGTAGATATGTAAGTCGGGGGGCTTACAGCCGCAAGCTGCTTTTAAAAAATAGACAGTTGTTTTCTCTTTACAAAATAAATCCAATAGCAAGCTTCATTCTCTCCCTAATGTATGTAGTGCAAGGTTATAAAATAACAAAATCTAAAAAAATGCTCTTACTGCCCATTCACTTCACATTAAAAATGATAGCTTGGTTTTATGGTTTCAACAAGGCCAGTTTCTAAATTTCGATAAAAAAGTTGAAATAATTTCTAAGGTGCCTGTGAAAATTGAGTTTAATTTTTTTGTGTTTTATTGTAACTTTGCTTGGTCTCTTTATTCTATATTTTCTGTATCTGCCAATTTTATTTTTAGTTAGTTTATCTTATAAAAAAAAGCGTTTAAGCTTAAACACTGTATCTCCTGCAAGTGTATCGGTGATAATTGCCACGTATAATGAAGAAAGAGTTATTCGACAGAAGCTTGAATCACTTTTATCTGCAGATCTTCCACGTGATTCTTATGAGGTCATAGTTGTTGATTCAGGTTCCGTTGACAATACTAAAGCTATAGTTTCAGAATATACCAATAAAGGTGTAATCCTTCTAGAGCAAGCAAAGCGATTGGGCAAGGCTAATGCGTTGAATTTTGCTTTAGCAAAAGCGAGAGGCGAAATAATTGTAATAAGCGATGCAAATTCCGAATTTACGCCAACTTCTATCAATACCCTTGTTAAAAATTTTGAAAAGGGCATAGGCGCCGTTTTACCTAGATTCATGCCAAGTGGCGAAATGAATCTTTGGAACAACGTATTTTATTGGTTTCACCATATTTACAAAAAACTAGAATCTGATATAGATAGTGTGTTTATAGTATTTGGAGAACTTTTCGCTTTCAGAAAAGATCTGATAAATAAGATTGATGAACGCGTTGCTGCAGATGATCTAGAAATTGCTATGAATATTAGAAAACAGAATTTCAAGATTAAATATGCGCCAGAAGTGGTTGTCAAAGAAAAACTGCCTGCTAGCAGGCGGGAAACTAAGACTCAAAAAGTTCGGCATATCCTTGGAATCATGCAAGTTATGATTAAAAACTTTGATTTATTTTTTAATCCTAAATATGGGCTGTATGGTCTACTGATTTTTCCCATACATTTTCTGCAAATGACCGTTGGTCCATTTCTTTGTTTTATGGCGTTGTTTTTATTTAGTGTAAACGTGTCATATTTTGCTTTTAACTTTTTTAGTCCTAGCTCAATTGTTGCATTATTTGTAATGGCTGTTATTTTATTGAGCATTTTATATTATAGGTCGATGAACTTGAGAAAAATTGTGCTATTTTTCTTTGACTTCTTTTCTCTTCAAGTTTATGCGATTATTGCACTAATTGATTTGATAAAAAGAAAAGATGCCCATATATGGGAAAAAATTTCTAGCACTCGATAATTTGCTAAAAGCTATTATACTCATGATAACTTATTTCAATAGGTGATCTGGATTTTGCATGGCCCTTTAGTTACTGTAGGAATTTGTGTTCGAAATTCTGAAGAAACGATTGAAATGGCCTTACAGAGTATCGTGCACCAGCATTACCCACATCATTTAATTGAACTCATAATAGTTGATGACGGTAGCGAAGATCGCACTCTTATGCTAATCAAAAATTATCTACCCAATTTAGATATGCGTGTCAAGCTATTCGAAAGGCAATGGGCAGGTCTAGGTAGCGCTAGAAATTTGGTTGCTCAGAATGCAAGTGGTAAGTATATAATTTGGTTAGATGGCGATATGATATTGCCTGCTGATCACATAAAGAAACAAGTCGATTTTATGGAAAAAAATCCGCGAATCGGCATCGCTAAAGCTAGATACGCAAATCATGCTCAAGAAAATCTTGTTGGTTTTTTAGAAAATGCGGCATATCAAGCTGTTGATTTTAAGTACAGCGGTGTCACAGAGCGCTCACTTGGTGCAGGCGGTTCTATATATAGGGTGGATGCCATTAAACAAGTTGGTGGGTTCAATGAAAACATCAAAGGTGCCGGTGAAGATTTAGATATTGAATATCGTATAAGAAAAAAAGGCTGGCTGCTTTTTTTAGGGACGAATGCCTTTTTTTACGAGCTGCGAAGAAAGAGTTGGTGCAAACTCTGGAAAGAAGGCTATTGGCATGGCTATAAAATTCATCTTATCTACAGAATGGCTCCTGGTGTCATTTCCTTAATTAAATTGTCTCCTTTTGGAGGTTTCATAGCTGGCTTACTTTACTCAAAAATTGCATATATGTTGCATCATAAAAAGCGGGTTTTTTTGTTACCTATCCAATACAGTTTCAAAAGATTTGCATTTTTTATAGGTTTTGCGAGTGGGCAAATTAAAAAGACTTAATCAAATGTGATTCTTATGTCAGGAAACTATTTTTCATCTAAAAGCTTGTTGCTCGTTACAATTATCTTGCAAATTTTGATATCAATAGCTCTGTTTTTCGAAATTCCCATACTGCGTCAAGTAATTGGATTTTTTTACCTGACTTTTATTCCAGGTTTAACTCTATTAAAAGCCCTAAAAATCAAGTTACATTCCGCTGAAATGATTTTTCTCTCTAGTTCATTAAGTCTTGCACTTTTGCTGATCATAGGGCTGTCCATTAATTTAGTTTATCCTGCTTTGAATGTGTCTAATCCGCTATCAACAAATTCCCTTTTTATTACTTTGACCCTATTTTTACTCCCAATTAATATTTTCAATTTTTTACGAGAAAATAAAGGTACTTTTATTAGTTCATCATCAGTTGGTTTGAATTTGTCCTTTAGTGTTCTGCTCTTATTCTTTTTCTTTGCTTTGGCTGGCGCTGTAGGTATATTTTTAGTTAACATCTATGGAAATAATCTAATTTTGCTTTTCGTGGTGGCAATAATTCCAATTTGTATTATTTGCGCATTTAAATATAAAAAAATTCAAAATTCTGATTTTTATTCAATATTTGTTATGGTAATTTGTGTAAGTTTGCTAGCTTTTGTGAATTCTTCGCTGATTACAAATAATGTAGTTGGTTGGGATGCCCATAGTGAATATTACGTATTCCAAGTGGTTGAAAAAGATGAGCTTTGGCTTTTGAATTATCCGTTTGGAAGTGACTCCGTTCAAAAAGGCTTTGCGTCTTTAAGTGTAACAATCTTGCCCACTATGTATTCAAAAATTTTAAATTTTGACGGAAGTTGGTTTTTTAAATTCTTTTATCCAATGGTTGCCTCTTTTGTTGTTATGGGTACTTTCCTCCTATTTAATACCCAATTTGAAAAAAAATGGGCTTTCTTGGCATCATTTTTCTTCTTAACTGTTTCAATGAGCTATGGTTGGGGCTCAAATAAGCAGATTGTTGCCCAACTTTTTTATATTGCACTGTTTTTTGTGTTTTTTCAGAAAAATTTTAACTCCTTAGGAAAGGGTGTTTTCTTATCGGTTTTTGCCTTTGCCCTTATAGTATCTCATTATTCCCTCGCATATATCTTCTTATTTTCAACCTTATTGGTGTTTCTTGCTCTACATTTTTTTAAAAAGTCTGCATCAAAACTTAACATAAGCTTCGTACTGCTCTTTCTTGTAATCACCTTTTGTTGGCATATTTTCGTGGCTAATGGTGTCGCATTTGATTCTTTTATAGGTAGCTTGGACCGCGTTATGCAAAATTTTTTTACAGATTTCCTGAATTTAGAAGCTCGAAGTCGAGAAGTGCTGAGTGGAATCGGTTTAACTGAAGCCGTCTCTTTTTTACATCAAATAGGTCGATTTTTCTTTTATTTGATAGAACTATTGGCGATTTTTGGTTTCTTATATTGTATATATGCAGTTCTCTATAAACCAAAAAATGTTAGAATAGATTTTGAATATCTCATTTTTATTATTACAAATATTTCATTATTAATTCTTGTTATTCTTGTACCGAATTTGGCCAACACTTTCCGTACAGAAAGGTTCTTCCAAACAGTTCTCTTGGTTGCAGCGCCTGCTGTAATTTTAGGTTGGAACGCAATTGTTTGCATTATTGGTAAATTTCATCAATCCCAAAAGAATAAACTGAGTAAACTATCTGTGTGGCTAATTACAGTTGGAATTTTAATACCCAACTTTTTTTTTAACATAGGATTCGTTTACGAAATTGCAAACGATCAGAGTTGGTCTCTACCTCTGAGTTGGAGAAGATTAAAGACTGACATTAGCGGGTGCAATGTCTATTCTTTTATAGTTCCTGATCAAGATTTATTTGGTGCTGTCTGGCTTTCAAAAAACATTGCTAATAATACTCTTGTATATGGCGATTATCCTTCAATAGAACATGTTTTGCTAAGTTACGGTCTGTTAGCTACCTGGCGATTTCCAGCATTGTTTAATAGCACTCAACGCTTTGACTTAGGCTCATTAGTTTATTTGCGTTTGGAGAACATCGTTTTCTGTAGTGGTCTGTCAGGTGGGCAGTTTTGGAACACTACTACTCTAATTAATCAGCTGGCTATCCAAAACCAAGTTTACTCTAATGGCTATTGTCAAGTTTGGAGTATTATAAAGGATTAAGTTTGCTTGAAAATTACGGTTTATTGTATTTTCTTAATGTACTTTTATTAATTTTAGCTTAATATATCGGCTACTATTATTTGTCCAATTGTTCCTGGTAGCGGTGGTGTGAAAGGCGCCGTCTTCTTCCAGTCCTTGCTTATTATTCCCCAAGCTCTTCCTGGTGTAGACCCCCATTCTGGGAACCACTCCCAAACTGCGTAACCAACGCTCCACCCTTTCAGTATCATAAGCGTATTTCTGAAATATTCTAATTCTGCTGTCTGGATACTTGGATCATTATATCCTTGATCCGGTGTGTAAGCTCCCCAAGCGCCAATTTCTCCGATCCATATAGGGGCACTAAGGTTGTTTAGCGCATATAGATATTTATCGCTGATGAGCTGATTTCTAATAAAATCGATGTCAGTTGGTGCGAATTGGTCACCAAAGCTCCCATGTCGCCTATAAATGTGCGTGCTAAAAAGCACGTTATCCCGTCGTCTTCCCTCTTTATACCAAACATCCAGCCAGTTATCGTTATCAAAACCTGCACAGTAACCCCATTGAATAATTATAATTCGATTATCACCATCTGTCCTGAGTGCATTAATACATGCTTCAGCTGCGTCAAACCACACTTTTAAATCAGATGGTGATCCCGCGGGCTCATTATGCAATTCCAGCAGCAAGTTATTACAATTGCGAAGTGTTTGCGAAACGTTTAACCAGAAATTTATCCAAGATGCTACATCAGGTATTACATCAGCCGCACTGCCTTGATATGGCGGGAATGGCAAATTAGCTTGTCCTGATCCACTTTTTACATTCCAAGGAACAATAACTACGTATATGCCATAAATGCTTGCCAAGTCTATCGTTTGTTTTATAGAATCCCTATACCTTATATTTGAGGAACCATTGGTGGCGGTACCCTGAAAATCTTTAAGCCACCAATCAATGTTGATTGGTAATCGTAAGACGTTTATTCCCCAGTTTTTCATTCCTTGTAAATTTGTTTTAACTAGATCTTGATTCCATCTACCGTAATATGTGTACCAGTCATCTGAACCTGCTGACCAAAATCCATCAGAAGAGTCTAAGAACCCTGCTTTATTGACTCCCCTTAAATAAACGATTTCTCCTTTTGAATTTTTAATGTAACGTCCTTCAATATGCAACGGGTAAGTAAGTTGTAGTTCAATGGTTCCTGTACTGTAAATTATTGCTATGCTTGTTAAGTTTGCAATTGAACTGGCTATAATACTAAATGATAGTATGCATAATAGTGTCGCGGCTAGCAGCGTATTTAAATTTTGCAAGCCATTCGCCTCATATTTTTTATAACTTACCTTAATTTTATTATTGTGACGTATACTTTATAGTTGATGGGTGTATATAAATATGGCGTATTATGATACAATATTTCGTGTTAGTTCAACTTATAAAGATGAATCTGGATAGATCTGTAAATAGAGTGATGCGTCTATGAGCTTGGTAAGTTTATCAAGAGTCATTAATAATGACTTGGCGTCTATTGAGCGCGCTATACTTGACTCTTTGAACAATATTCAATATACCTTTCCAAAAACCATAAAAAATATTGTAATTAAGCCTAACTTATGCTACTATTTAGATTGGTCTACTGGCCATACTACAGATCCTAAATTTGTCGGTGCACTCATTAATTTTATTCGAAATCACTTTTCAAAAGACGTTACTATATCTATAATAGAATCTGATGCGTCTGCGATGAAATGTAAGTATATTTGGTCTTTTTTAGGTTATGACAAACTGGCTGCGGCTCAGAACGTAAGGCTTGTGAATCTTGCAGAGGAAACCGCCACGCCAGTTACTACTTCAGTAAATGGGAAATCTATATCCCTCTTTTTACCAAATATTATTAAAGACGCTGACTTACGCATAAATGTTCCAAAAATCAAGTATATGCGCCAAACTGGCATATCGTGCGCAATGAAAAACTTGTATGGATGTAATCCTGTGCCGCAAAAATATAAATTTCATAAACAGCTTGAAGAAAGCATCGTAGCCTTAAACAAAATAATGAATTTTGACCTTCACATTCTAGATGGCATGATTGTCAGCGGTGTAACTCCTAAAAAATTGAACCTTGTAATGGCAAGCCGAGATCCTGTTGCCTTAGACAGTGTTGCTGCATCAATTGCGGGGTTAAACCCTAAAAAGCTAAAAACACTTGTCTTAGGGCAAAAAGAAGGCGTCGGAAAGATCGATTGCATCACAAAAGGTGTTAACCCCGCCTCTGTCGCGAAGGAATATCCAAAGCCGACAATCAGCGCTAAAATTTTGACACGCGCATATATCACTGCAGTTAAAATGGGTTTACTTAGTAAAAATTTTCTATAGGTGTTAAAATTATGAATAAGATAAAACTTGGGATTATTGGTATTGGATTCATAGGCAAGGTCCACCTCTATAACAGCCTAAGACTTCCAAATGCCTATTTGACAGCTGTAGCTGATACCTCAAAAAAGGCTTTAACCTTGGCTAAAAAAATGGGTGTTCGCCGCATTTACTCAGATTATCAGCAGCTTTTAAGCGATCAAGACATTGACGCTGTAATCATCGCCCTCCCGACACATCTTCATGCCGATTGTGCGATAATCGCTGCTGAAAATAATAAGCATATCCTACTTGAGAAACCGTTGGCTAGAAATACTCGGGAAGGTAAAGAGATTTTGGCGCACGCAGCAAAACATGATGTGAAGCTAATGGTTGGACATACTAATAGATTTTTCCAGCCTTATCTTGAGTTGAAGGAACGTATAGATAATTATGAACTTGGTGAAATCCAAGTTGCTTACGCAACTAATATAAGTTCAGGACCTTTTGTTCATAGAGCCTTGTCTGATGCTCCACAACCTGTTCCAGAATGGTGGTGGAAAAAAGAATTCACAGGAGGCGGCGCTCTTATCGATTTGGGGTCGCACATGATAAACCTGTCTCGCTGGTTATTTGGCGACGTACTTGATGCAAAGTGTTACTTAGGCCATAGGTTTAATCTGGAAAATGAAGACCATGCAATTTGTATACTCAAATTTAAAGGTTATCAAATTGTTGTTATAAATGTTGGCTGGTTCTCTTCGCAATCCGTAGTCAAAATCGAAGTTTATGGAACAGCAGGTCACGCATTAGCTACTCACAGTTCGCCTAGTAAAATAAAAACTGCTCTCCAGCTAATGCTAAAAAAAACACCAAGTTATTATGAACCTTATTTCAAGGAGCTTTTACACTTCGTTGAGTGCATACAACACGATCGCACGCCTCAACCATCTGGTAACGACGCGCTTAAAGATTTAGAAGTTATAGAACTTGCATACGCGAACAAGTTGTCTTTATCTAGTTTCCAAAGTAACTCTAATATGTCATAAAATTTTTTACATTGAAAACTGAACTGTAACTCTCTTATAAGGATCTCTAACGTTACATAGAGCCTCTCTAATGTCGGAGACAGTTTTGCACAATCTATCAGAAATAAATCAGTATTCGTTATTTTCCTAAATATGCGCAACGTTAACAACTTGCCCGATTCGATACTTACAGGCAATATTGGAAGTTGTGCTCTGAATCCTCAAGTTGAGAACTCAAAATGGAGAATCCTCAAAATAAAACAACAAGCAATTAAAAGTTACCTAAAACAACCAAATCCAGAAACGCCAAGGTAACATACTGCACATATCTAACTAGTAACAATGCAGAAAATTCTGGAGCTAGGCAAAGTCTCTGCAACTGGCGGCTTCCAGCTATTCTGGGGCGTTGCACTCTCCACCATAATCATGGCCGCAGGCACAATAATCCTCGCAAGACTAATGACCCCAGAGGAATACGGCCTCTACTCCATCGCGCTTGTTCCCACATACATGGCAGTTCTATTCCGAGAATGGGGCGTAAACTCCGCAATAACGAAGTACACCGCGAGCCTACGCGCCTAAAACAAACCGCAAGACGCAAAAGCCATAATCGCTGCTGGAACACTCTTCGAAATCACC
>JBBFKZ010000027.1:0-16293 GCA_037481775.1 Bathyarchaeia archaeon | reverse complement strand
AGAATTGCGGCAAGAATCAAAAGCCCGCGAACTTTTGTTACAAGTTTTCTCATTTGTTATTCGCTCCTTTAATACCCTGGTAATCCCAAGTTTCCGTTGCCGAAGATGTGCATCCTGCTCCAAAAACCTGGAAATGGCGGGTTTGGTGGAGGTGGGTCTGGTGGGTCAACCCAATGCAGCGTATACAACTGGGTTGCTGGCAAATAATAGTTTCCGAAAGTGTAATATGCTGCCCAGCTCGCAGCGTCGCGCACGTTCATATGATACTGTAGAAGGTACAAGTAGAGGTAGTAGACGTAATGAGCGTGATTGTAGCTCCCCCAGCCAGTTGGATTTAGAAATTGTGGCGAGTACCCTTCATGTCCTATGTAGACGTAATTACCAGTCGATGATGTATAGGCTTCGAGGTTCATAGTGTTGCTGTGAGTCCAAGCGTAAGGAAGCGATGTCCGACCACCGCAGTATGGACAAATTGTGCCAGGGTAATCCATTGTTGTGCCGCAATGCCATGTGCAAACAAATCGATGTCGACCATACGGCGTGTTAGGCCATATATAATCATCTTCCACGTGCAAGCCGTTAGTGTCCATTAAATAGTGATGTTTTGGTCCATTCGGATTGCATTTATACTCTGAGGCGTGTCCTTTAGTGAATACTGTTGCAGCGCTGTAGTGCGTTTCAGCATAGTAGGCGTTACTACCGTACGCCGATCTTGTTGCCGCACTGTCAACACATTTGTATAGCCAGCCGTAATTGTATCCATAAGATACAAACATGTTCATCATGTACGTACAGACATCTCTGGTGAGCTGTTCTTCCCCGGGAAGATCAAGGTATTCTATATGATAGTTGGGACCGTAGATGACGCCAGCATTGGCTGCTTTAGCTATTTTCACTCCGAATAGCTGTGGCGCCGATAAAAATAGTAGGCTTAGAAGCAGTAGAGCACCAACCGTTATGGTTTTTGGTTTCATGCTTCTCGTCTCCGTCAAGACTATTTGTCTTGCGTCTCTATCTTAATAGATACGAATATTAATTTCTACACTTTAGGACAAGTGTACTAAACACTAGGACAGTTGAACGTTTAAATTTGCCACTTGAAGCCAAGAGGCCGTCTGGAATGAAGATAAGCAACTTTCGCGTTGCTAGTTCTGCACCCATGTCTCCCAGCGGTAGCTAACAGCACCCGTTGAGTGAGTTTCCCGCACTGGCGCAGTTGTGTACCACCACGTACTCACAGCACTTGTCCAGTAAGGCCATCCTTGATCATTGTGCAACCAGTTTCGGTAGAATACCGCATGCGAAGCATCATTCGTGAATTGTCCGCTGTCACTATAAACTTCTTTCTGGAAACCTGCTTGAACCCAAAGATTTGACAAGTGTCCACGCCTGACCCATTGATAGTTTATCCAAACATCATAATGCCAACCACCACCGTCTTGCGTGCCATCCAACATAATAACGTAAGTATCAGCTACTGTTATCGGCGTGTTTTTATCCATGTAATATACCATACCACCACCCTCATCCGAGTCGTAAGTATACCACTTGTAGGTTTCACCGTAATTGTGCGTGAGCACTGTTTCTACCCAGTTCGTTCCGCTATCCAAGTTTCCCAACTGCACGCACAAATAGTGGTACCGTGTTTGTCCTGAACTGACACTCATAGAACCAGAGACTACTTCGGAGGCAACACCAGTCCAGGAAGCATAATTAGTCCGCATACACGAGGCTCTGCCGGTCGATAGAACTGCATTTTCGTCTAAGGGAGCTTTAACTGGCGCTCTAATTGGCATCTCAGCAAGTTCTTCAGGAGTCAACACTCTTCCCATCCACGTTGCACCAGTCTCCGGGTACCAGCCCATCCCTAGCTCCGCAAGCTTTGCCGTTATTTCTTCATCATTTAACCCTTGCGATCTGAATTCTTGAATTTTCAAGGTAACCGGATCAACAAAATTCTTTGGAGGCCGCCATGATCCAATAGCAGACATCTGGTTATTCGTCTGGGCTGCTACCGTAAGCATCATTGAGCAAAGCATCGTTAAGCTAAGGAGTACAGAAGCCAAGCAGTAAGCACTTTTCCCACTAACCGTTATTTCACCTCCCATTTCTACTAATCTTACCAAACAAGAATTACTTATTTCTACACTTTAGGACACCTGTACTAAACACTAGGACACTTCCCTTTCAATCGCTTTGGTGTTTACAAGGTATGCAGTGCAAAATTCGATTTCTACTTTGAATAGAACCTGTAAAATAAAAAAGGATGGAAGTGATTGGTCTACTTGCTTCTTTTTTTGACTATCAATGTGACTGTTGTTACTGCAATTGCTATTGTTGCAACCGCTATTATGGCTACCATGCTGAGGTCTATCGATGTCCCATTGGTCTCTTGGGATGACGGCGAGGGTGATGTTGTGGGTGGTTCGGAGCCTGAGTTGCCGTCTGATGCTATGTAGCCTGAATTTCTGTCTGATATTAAGTCACTACCGCCATATGCTTGATAGTGGCAGAAGAATACTTCTCCTGAGTCAGCCCAGATTCCTAGCAGAAGGGAGGTGACGCTGCCAGGGTACGTCTGGTTAAGGTAGAGTGTAACGCTCCAGTAGGGATATAAAACATTGGACTCTCTTACAGTTGGAACCAAGTTTGCAACCGTTCGATCCTCAGTGACGTTAAAATCGCTTATCCAAACATCCTCTGCTATTTTGTATGAGTAGTTCTTTATGTATTCCATCGCGATTTTCACGGCTTGCTCTTTAGAAATGTTCACCGCGGTGTTGCCTATTGAATACAGCTGACGGTGGTCGATAAGGTTTGAGAAGACACCGTCGCGAAAGACAAGATCTACTGCCAGGTAGTCACAGCCGTTGAAAGTTTGCACCCAACGAAAGTCAACAGTGTCACCAAACCATGTGCCAGATAAGTCTTGGTGGGTTACAGTAAGCTTGAGGGTGCCTGATGTTATAGTTGCGTTTTTAGTAGGATCAACAGTTGATAGCATATTTATCATTTCTGTTGAATCCATTTTAGAGTAGGCTTGGTATTTCTCAAGAAAACCTTTAACGGCATCCAATAGATTACTGTATTGCCGATCGCTAATAACCGATCCCTTTACGGCATACATATTGCAGATGGTCAAAACATTATTGCTGATGGTGCAAATCACATCGAGTGTGCTGTTTTTTGACACCAATGAATATGTCAGAATCTCTTGTTTGACATTACTTTGCTTGTAGTAACCTATGTCTGGCAGTTCTGGCACACCGTAATTTCTAAGTGTAATATTATATTGTGAGCTGTCGATTGGCAGCACATTTTCTATGAAGGCTACTGCTTTTTCCTCAGATTCCGTAAAAGCTGACTGCACAGTAGAAATGATTCCAAGCTGTGTGAAGATTGCAATAAGAAAGACCGCGCAAACCAATTTTTCTACCTGCTTCATTTCTTGTTATTCACTCCTTTTTAGTAATTCAAAGTCATACCCATGTTGCCCAAAACCATCAAATCGTTATAAAGTGGGCTTTGGTTAAAGTTGACACCGTAAATCAAGTTTGATAGATAATTGAGAGTATAGCCAAGACTCCAGTAATTGTAGTGCATATAATAGAAGACTCCGACTGCTAATTGTCCCCATTGCCAAGGATAGTGATCTGGAATGACATTAAAGAACTGAGGCGAGGCATAGTCCCATCCGGCAAAGACGCACGAACCGCTATAGCCATATTCAGTCATACCCAAATTGTGGGTAAATGCCAATGGCATCGAGGGGGGTCCATCAGGTGGGAAAGGCGGCCAATAAGGATAACTATTGGTGGTACCACAATGCCAAATAAAATTAAAACGGCATTTAAACTGATCAGTATGCGGATAAATCTCTATAGAATCTCGAGCGTACGTGCCATCAATGGTGCAAAGTAGGCGGCGGTATAGGTAGCCATACCCCCAAGGAGTACAATGCCCTTTTGAAAAAACCGTTACCGCGTCGGAATTGTCTTCCAAATAATCAAGATAGTCCATGTATGTATTGGGCGTGACAATGGGATCGTTGTCAAAAGGATCACCGTACGCATAACCGACTGGTCCTGGGTAGTAATGGTAAAAGAGGTAAGCATAAATGTACCAGCAGCATGTAGTCGAAAATGATACCTCATCTGGAGTGTCCCAAGGCCATTGATCTGGTATATAGTTGTTTGGGCAGAAGATCCCAGCGCCATGGTATGCGCTAACAGTACCTACCCCAATAGATTGCACTGTTGAGATAACAAGTAAGCTAAGAAGCAAGAGAGCACCAATTGCCGTGGCTTTAAGCTTCATGCTTCTCGTCTCCGTCAAGACTATTTGTCTTGCGTCTCTATCTTAATAGATACGAATATTTAGCTCTACACTTTAGGACACCTGTACTAATGTTTAGGACAGATTACTGGCTGGCTTGAAATTTACAGTTTTGCTGAAAAAGTGGTTTGCTATAGGCTCCCTTTAAGCCAAACCTTTGCAGTTTCATAGCAGAAGATTAAAACAAATATTAACGTTGCAGCCGTGAAGAAGAAATATTCGCGGGTGAGAACTGCTGGTCTGAGAAGGATAAGCTCAATTAGTAAGATTGCGATGGCGAATATGGAGTAAAAGAGGTATCTTGGAATGAGGAATCGGCTGATTCTTACGCAGTTTTCCAAGAGAACCTTGTTTATTACGTAATTGCCCATTTCCCTTTTTAGCAGACCAGCTTCCTCAAGTTTATTAAGATGATATTGAGCTTGGGATGGGCTGCTCAAGTTCAAGGCTCTTTGGATCTCTCTAATTCCTAGCGGTTTATTGGTTTTTAATAATAAACGGTAGATTTCAAGCGTTGTTCCCTTAAGGATGTCCTTGGATTCTCTGTCACTCAAATCCAGCGCCTAATCTAATTAAATGGGGGGGGGCGTCAATTAAAACTTATTCTATTCAAAGGTACTTCAAAGAAGATGTACAAATATTTAGTACACCCTGTACAGAAATATAGTATTAAATAACAGACCTCGAACGTAAGAATAGCGGATAGTGCGTGAAACCTTGATTGGACAAAAAATGACAATGGTGGCAGCGGCAGTCCTTGCTGTAGCGCTAGCTTTTCTGCTTGTAGGAATGAGTTACATTCTCTTCCCTGAACAAACATCGCAAGAACCAACCCCCATGCCAATCCCTAAACCAGAACCTTTGTTAGATCAAATACTTTGGGCAATTCAATGGATAGGATTAGCTGCTTTCATAGCTATTGCTGCTGTTGGAGCATTGCGCCTCATAAATCGAATAAGAAGCAAGAAAACACCTAAGCACGTTACATGAGAAAATGGCAATTCACAGCCAACACCTTGACCTTTAACACTGGTTCAACTCCTACTCAAAGTCCAAGAATAAGAACATTGAACTCAGGCTTGGGAAAGAACCACCTCCTCGAAAATGCTACTTTGGAGATTAGTAGAGTTGGTTAAGTTTCAAGTCCGTTGGATGAAGAAGCGTTACAAGAGAACTCAGGAGTACCGTTACAAACGTTATTCCATAGACTTCCCAACGAGGCTTAACGAAAAAATCGAACCGCACATGCACAAGAATTTTAGCATAGACTTCGCAGCCAGAGAAACACCAGAGCAAGAAATCATAAACATAACCCTCATAAGAAACAAACATATCGAATAATTGACCATCTGAATCTAATCTTTTGAGAAAAAACGCCCCCGCAAAACTTGCGCCCTTAGGTTTTCGCCCGTAGAAATGCCTATGGGAAAAATGTTTCTACCCGAAGAAATCACCCCGTCAAAACACGCCAAGAAACTGCAAATCACCTGCTCTTTTTTACATAAACGTGTCAATTTTGTAAACATAAGGGTCTCCAGAAAAATTTTCCCGTGATTTTTTCTCCTGTAGAAACTTTTTGCCGCAGACAAAACACCAGAAAACAGCGGCATTAATGTGATAAGGCGGTTCCAAAAATCCCTAGTTTTTGCTTTCAGCGTTGGAGGAAGCGAACTTTGACGCGGAACAAAGGCAAGGGCACGAGGCTTAAGGTGTTCAGTGGCAGAGAAGCCCGCCTAAACCGCGTCATACTCAAAATCCTCGATCAAAAAGGCGCATTGATCTCTTATGACGTGTGGCTTTTGGTTAGAACAATCAAGGGTTTTAGGCACACTGAGCGCAAAACCGTCTACAGGCGCATGCAAACACTCGAACGGCAACGTTGGATAAATCAAAAAGGAACTAGACCTACGCAACCAGGTTGGGACTCTGAACTGTATGCGTTGACGCCTAGGGGAAAAGCAGCGCTCAAACTCGACGAGAAAAACATGGACGCCTTCCTTGAAACAGCCAAAGACGAGCAACTATACTTGCTCATTGCTGCGCTGTCATAAAATAGCTCTAATTTAGATACGTGTCTTTGCGGGTACCCTGAAAGACATGATGTCTTTGCGACGATGGATAGTTTTTATTCTCAGCCTGCAAGACCTTCAAGGTGAAAACAAATTGGTTAATCTCGTCGAAGAATGGGAAGTCTTGGAAGAGTATGCTGGGGAGAAATTGGGCTTCTACCAGATTCTGGACTGCGACGGAAAAATTGAAGTCCGCGTCTCCACGGGCAAGTTGGGCTTCAGGAGAGAGTTTGAACGCGCAGACGACCCAGAACTAACCCGCATACTGTCTTTCTGTAAAAAACGCAGATTCATCCGCGTCAGCGAAAACATACGAGACGAAGCCTTCTTCAAATAAAGCGTGAAGCCCAATGTCCTCTCCTGCTTTTTCTTTGGGTTCTGCCGTTTACGTGCGCTACAAGGATCACGTTCTCTACAAGAACATCCAGCAGCCCATAGAGGAAGCCGTAGAACGCGAGACAATAGGCTGGCTTACCAAACAAACCGACGAAATAATGCTCATCGAACACGACAGGACAATCCCTGACGCTCAAATCCCCAGCGGCTCAGGCAGCGGCTTAATCATCCTCAAAAGCTGCATCCTCGAACTCCATGAGCTACCATTACAAAAAACTTCAAACGGGCATTTAAATTTCCCAGACACCATAGTTAGAGGCGAGTATGCGCTTCAGCCAAAGAAGCGAAAAACTCAACCAAACACCAGCCAGGAGCAAACGCATTGCAGGCAGTGACCATAACCCACAGCCCCCTCGGACGAAAACTCAAAATCCCAATAGCACTCCAGCTTCCAGAACCGCAATCAGCAGCCGAAGAAAAACTCCAACAATACATAATCAACAGCCTAAGCTGGAAAATGCCCGCACTAGTACCCTTCGCCTTCAGCAACGAGTCAACCCTACAACTCGCCAAACACCTCCTGCGACATAGAACCGCAAGCTCAGGAACTCTCTATCAATACCTCTACGGTGTTTACCGCTTCTGCAAATGGCTCAACACCCAACCCGACCAACTCATCAGAAACTGCACCGACATAGACGGAGACGCCAACCCCAAAGCCATAGCCAAATACAACCGACTACTTGACGACTTCGTAGGCGAACTCCAAGCCGAAGATCTAGCGCCAGGCACCGTCAGCAACCACATAAAAGGCGTCAAAGCGCTCTTCAGATGCAACGGCTTAAAACTCGAACTCGCCTACAGCCTGCCTAAACGTAGCGTCTACAAAGACCGCGCACCCACACCTGAAGAACTCGCAACCATAATCGACATGGCAGACATACGCACCAAAACCATAATTAGCATGCTCGCCTTAGGCGGTTTCCGCACAGGCACGCTTGTAAAGCTCCGATACCGCCATGTCAAACGCGACCTCGAGAAAGGCATAGTGCCCATCCACGTCCACGTTGAAGCAGAAATCACCAAAGGCAAATACCACGACTACGACACTTTCATCGGTCAAGAAGCAGCTGATTACCTTAGGCTGTATCTGCAAGCCAGACGCCAAGGCACCGACAAAATCCCACCAGAAAACATCCATGACGAAACCCCACTCCTAAGAAACATGCAACTACGCAGGCCAGTGCCCCTAACAACCCAAGCCGTACACAGCCTAGTCCACGAGCTCTACCAAAAAGCAGGCTTAATCCCACAAAAATCCCTAGGCAGACTCTACGACCTCCGCGTCCACAGCATACGCAAATTCTTCCGAACCCAACTCGCCGCGCTCGGCATGCCTACAGACTACATTGAATACATGATGGGTCACACCATAAGCACCTACCATGACATCCAGATGAAAGGCATAGAATACCTCAGAGGCATTTACTCGGCAGCAGCCCTAAGCATCAGACCAAAGACGCGGGTCAGCAAAATCGCCGCGCTCAAAGAAATCATCCGCGCCTGGGGATTAAACCCCGAAGAAATCTTAACCAAAGAAGCCTTAGCTCGCCCGAACGCAACTGTTATCAGCCGCGAACAACTAGAAGAACGCCAACTACACCAGCTCAGCATAGCCCTAAAACAAGAGCTACTAAAAGAAATCCGAGGAGAAACACATGCAGCAACAAAACAATAAAAAGTATAAATGTAACCCTAGAAGGTGGGGTCTCCCGGGCTACCAAATAAACAGCGCCATTTTATGCTTCCAAGAAACGGCTTTAATCAGCAGTGTTAGAGGGTCCTTCAAGCAGCCATTAGTGTAAATCGCTCTGCGGTAAAGGCTTGTGCAAACGCTAAAGATGCCTGCGCCTTGAAAGCACTTAATATTTATTTAGCGCTGCGTGAGGATTAGCTGTTGATGGCTATGTCTCTTGAAGGCTTCATAGAGTACAAGCGCAGAGAATTCTGCAACGACGTGAAATGTCCTGTGCAGATGGAGTTAAACCGCTTGGCAGACAAACCAGAAGAATACGAACGCGTTAGGAAGACCTGCAGCACCGCATGCAGATACACAACTTGGCAGTTTCACCATTGGCTTATAGAGAAAGGTTATTTAATTCTTAAACCCAAGAATCCAGAGGAGAAATAGGCTATGGATTGGGGAATGAAAAATAGGCTTTCACGCCTAATCCAACCAGATGGCAAGGCACTCTTTCTGCCAATAGACCATGGATATTTCCAGGGACCTACGAGCAAGCTGGAGAAGCCAGGTGAAACCATAAAGCCGCTACTACCTTATGCAGATGCAGTGATGCTGACGCGGGGCGTGCTTAGAAACTGCGTGGATCCAGCGATTAATAAGCCCATTATACTGCGGGTTTCAGGCGGAACCAGCATGGTTGGCGAAGATTTGGCAAATGAGGGTATAACGACTTCGATAGAGGAAATTATACGTTTAAACGCAAGCGCCGTTTCCATGTCAATCTTTGTAGGCAGCAAGTATGAGCATCAGACTTTGACGAACTTGGCAAAGCTCGTGGATGTATGCGAGAATTATGGCATACCCGTTATGGCTGTTACCGCCGTGGGCAGGGAGCTTGAGAAGCGTACCGCACGTTATTTGGCATTATGCTGCCGTATAGCAGCGGAGCTAGGCGCCAGAGTGGTGAAAACGTACTACTGCGAAGAGGGCTTTGACAAGGTTGTTGACGGCTGTCCTGTTCCTGTGGTAATAGCAGGTGGACCGAAAACCGAAACTCAACGGGAAGTTTTCGACTTTGTCTATGATGGCATGCAGAAAGGCGCCATAGGCGTTAATCTTGGACGAAATATTTGGCAGTCAGAGCATCCTGTAGCGGCAATTCGGGCCATTCGCGCGATAATTCATGAGAATTACACGGCCAGCGAAGCCAACGACTTATATGAGCAAGTGAAAGCGGGCAAATAGCCGCTTCCTTTTTGGTGAACTCATGCTTGCCGCTGTTTACTACAACAATAGAGATGTAAGAATCCAGGAGATGCCTATTCCCGAAATCTCAGAGAATGAAATGCTCATTAAGGTAATGGCTTGCGGCATATGCGGAAGCGATGTAACAGAGTGGTATAGAGTCCCAAAGGCGCCGAGAGTTTTAGGTCACGAAGCAACAGGCGTAATTGCAAAAGTAGGCGCCAAGGTAACAAGGTATCATGTTGGCGAACGCGTTTTTGTATCTCATCACGTGCCCTGCGGCCAGTGTCGTTACTGCATGAAGGGGCATCATACGGCTTGCGAGACTTTACATACAACAAATTATTTTCCAGGCGGCTTTGCGCAGTACATTCGTGTTCCATGGATAAACGTTGAACATGGTGTTTACAGGCTTCCAGCGGATATGACCTATGAAGAGGGAACCTTCATTGAACCAGTGGCATGCACGATTCGAGGGCAAAGGCTTGCAGCAATTCAAAAAGACGATACGTTGCTAATTGTGGGCAGCGGGGTTGCAGGGTTGCTGCATGTGCAGCTGGCGAAACTTGCCGGCGTTCACAGGATAGTTGCAACGGACATAAATCCGAATCGTTTGAGACTTTCAGCAAAATTCGGTGCACATCACACAATAAATGCACGGGACAATGTGCCGCAGCAGCTGAAGGAACTGAATGACGGGCGACTAGCCGATCAAGTGATAGTGTGCACAGGCGCAGCGCAGGCGGCTTTGACGGCTTTAGAGTGCGTAGACAAAGGGGGAACAATCCTGTTCTTTGCGGTGCCTGATCCAACGGTAATGCTTCCTGTGCCCATAACTGCGTTTTGGCGAAACGAGGTTACATTGAAAACCAGTTACGGCGCTGCACCGCGGGATCTCGAAGAGGCTTTGTCAGTTCTATCTCAGAAAAGGCTGAATATCAAGGAGATGATAACACATAGGCTCGACATTAAGCAAGCGGCTGAAGGCTTCCGGCTGATGGCTGAAGCAGGAGAATCTTTGAAGATAATCATCGAGCCAAATAGAGATTAATTACTTGAAAACTGCGCGCTGCTTTCGTTAAAGAACCACCTTCTAGTTGTTGTATACTGCTTTCAGTGCTGGTTGCTGTTGCCGCTGATAGCCCCTCTATAGGTTTCTGCAATGAATCGCTAATAGCAGCCAAATATGAAGGGCACTTTAAAGTCGGCCTATGTGCGGCATACTTACCAAGTTATGCCTTGGAAAACGTAAATAGAAAGGCAATAAATAAAAATGTGCAAAACTAAAAGGACATGGCAAAGCGTTAGAGAAAAACATGGCGGGGTTGCCCTAGCCTGGTAGGGGGCAGGCCTGCTAAGTCTGTGGCCCAAAAGGCCGCGTGGGTTCAAATCCCACACCCCGCGCTTTGATCCTTTTTCAGTCGGAATAATTGGCTTAAAGTAGGTCGCTGTAATAAGCGTACAGTAAGTTACAAGAGTATTCTTTCTGATCGTGTTTGTTTGGGCCGCTTTATAGGCTATTGCTGTGGAACGTTAATTTTTCTTCTGGTTTAGTTCGCATTTGACTTCGTAATTCACGATTATCAGCGCCACGACGGTTAAAATCAGTCCTATTATTAGCATTGGCCAAAGATTTGTTTGCCCAAAGTACTGGTCAAGCAGTGTCCAAAGACTTCGGAAAACGAGCACTGATGCTACGAGCAGAATGATTTCGCCTACGACTATTGTTGCAAGCCGCATGCCATAACAGTAGTAGCTGCGCGTTTATTAAATTAGCTTTTGAATTATTTCCTTTGTTTTCTGAATTTCTTCAATTGTGCATTTCCTGTTTAACTCTATGGTTAGCGGTCCGTCATAGCCGTAATCTTTGAGTTTGCTGAGAAAGGCTCTCAAGTTCTGCGTTTCTTCTTTGAAGGGTGTGTGCGCGCGGTTACTAATGTGAATGTTGCAGAGGCGTTCATGATATTTGTTGAGCAGACGCGTTGTCTGCCCTGTAGCCTCGGCATGACAAAAATCCAAGGTTACACCTAACGCGTCGCCACCTATTGCGCTGATAATTTCGTCTAGTTCATCAATGTTCTTGCCGAAGCCTGTTGACGCGTATGAAAGGTTCTCCAACGCCAGCTTAAGACGCAGCTTCTCTGCGTAAGGCCTCAGCTCGCTGAAGATTTCTGCCAAAAACTTTTGCCGCAGGTCTGCAGGCAATCGCCTGTTGATGTTTGAGTGTATGACAAGCACGGGCGCTGAGAGCTGATGCGCAAAATCGGCTGAAACTTTTCCATAGTAAACGGCCGTAGGTATTTCATTTTGCTCTTTAACGTGTAGGCATGCCGCATGAACAGTTAAACACTTCAGCCCATGCGCTTCGATAAGTTTTTTCGCAACGTAAACGGAGTCATCGTCTTCTTTCTCCACGCTTTTCATGTTAAATTCCAAGTTTTCGAAACCAAGTCTTCGGACAGCGGCGATGTTCTCGGCTAAGGGTAGATGCGCAAAAATGCCGTTAGATAGGCTCAGCTTCAAACAGGATTTCTCCAGTGAAATGTCCATTGCCCTTTTCGAGATATTTACCTTTTTGAAGAAACTTGCGGAAGGAAACCGAAGCCTTTAAGATGTAAGGGCTTATTGCCTATAAGCCACGGAAACAGGACAGATGCACAGTGGACGCGGCAACTATTCTCCTGATTGCGCTTGGCCTTGCAACTGACGCGTTCGCAGTGTCAATTGCGCGTGGCATGGTAACCCGAAATCGCAGGACCATCACTGGATTAGCTATGGCAAGCGCTTTTGGCGCATTCCAAACTTTCATGCCGGTACTGGGCTGGCTGGCCGGCTTAAGCCTAATAGAATTAATCAGCAACTTTGATCATTGGCTAGCGTTTGGGCTTTTAGCATTTGTCGGCGGGAAAATGATTCGTTCTGCAAAAGCTGACCAGGAGAAGAAGAAAGAAAGCCCTTTAACGGCGGCTACCCTATTGATGCTTTCAGTTGCAACAAGCATTGACGCGTTAGCGGTTGGGTTAAGTTTTTCTTTGCTGCGAGTAGCCATAGCGGTTCCGGTGATTACAATTGGCGTAGTTACTTTCCTCTTATCCATAGGAGGTTTTTGTTTCGGCAGCAAACTTGGAAATGCTTTTGAAAGCAAAATACACATTGTAGGCGGCATCGTTCTAATAGCGATCGGCGTCAAAATACTATTAGAGCACTTACTAATCTAGCATACACAAGCGTTAGGCGCTTAAGCGCAGAGTGCAGGGCAAGTCTGCTTTAGAATAATTGGCCAACAACGTTGACAGGCTTGGTAACGGCGGCCTTAAGCTCTTCAAGTTTAGACATAGGAAGGCTGGCAAGAATAACGGTGGCGGGACCCGCAGATTTCTTCAAATCAACCGCTGCCTCGTTTGCCAACGTGGCAGTTAGTTTTGAATCTTTAGCTAAAACGTTAATTTCATGCACTATGCCCTTTGACCCAACAGGAATTACCTCATGGACAAATGTCAGCGCCTGAAGCTTCAAAAGATCCTCTATATCAGCAATCATATGCATATTTTCCGCTGGGATAACCTCGTTTCCCACGCAGGGAACGCCTACAGCAGCCACTATGTCCCCCGGCTGGGATGCGCCGATTTTCAAGAAGCCCTTTCGGCTTAGCCCTATCACGGTTACACCCATACCTGTCTGCTCAACCTGGAAGTTTTTCTCGGTGCTACCAGTTACTGCAAGCTGCGGATCCAACCCTGCCCTTTTCGCCTCAGCACGTACGCCCCTTAAAATTTCAGCGCCAAGCGGTTCAGGCGCTACACTAAGCGTATTAATTATGCACAAAGGGGCTGCTGAAACCGAGAGAACTTCCATTAATGCTACTCGGGCTATGAATTTTCCAAGAGTGTATCCGTCTACTTTGATTTTGTCAAGAGGTTTGGGGCCTACGCCTCCTGAGGAGTCGCAGCCAACAACTAGAGCGTCGCCGTTGGCGAGTTGAAAAATGAGGAGGTCCCTGTTTGTGGAGGTAAAAACAGGGGAACCAATCAACGGAGTTTACCTCGCAAAGCCACGTACACGATAGCAGCGACGATGGCGTTTAGGGATGCGCCTAAAAGCAGCAGAGGCGCGAACGCGATTGCTCCAGCCCACGTTATGACGGGCACTGCTAAAACCACTAGAGCAGTGTTTATGGCTACTCCAACTATGAGACCGGGGATGAAGCCCCATTTCTTGTTTAGCTTGTTTACGAAGCCTATGGCTGCGCCTGAAAGCGCCATGCCCAGCGCAATGGGAAGATGTAGAGCGCCTAAGGGGAAACCGCTGATGACTGAGGTAGCGATGTGACCTATGCCGCAGACTAAGGCGCCGTCGAACACGCCAAAGTATAAGGCTGCAAAGAATCCTGGGCTTGAGTCGAAGGCAACGGAGGGGATTGGGCTGGGGGTCTTTATGAATGAACCAATGACTGTTAGCGCGGAGAAAATGGCTATGCGAGCAATGACCCAGCTTGCAGAGGCTTTTGCTGCTTCGCTTGTTTTTTCGCTCATCATTCTCCTCTCTTTTTTCTAAAGGGCAAAAAGGAAAATCATAAAAGCATTTCCATTCGTATTACAATTGTAATACAAGGGTTGAGCATGGAAATCATAAATGTGCGTTTATCGGATAAGCTAACATCAAACATAGATGCGCTAGCCAAAAAGCACGGCATCAGCAGATCGGAAGTAATCCGGCAAGCACTTACGGTGTATCTGCATCTTGTAGAAAACATCGGAGCCATGCTGAGGCCCTTGGTATTCCAAGTCAAACCCGCGCAGATTGACTACATGCGAAGAGGCGATGTGGCAATTTTGAAAGTGCCCACAGGCCACGCTATAGTAGCAGGCTCCACATCCTCCGGCAGCGTCGGCCCGAAGCCGATGGATCACGTGAAGGTTAAAGGGTACGTCCTAGGCAAGTTTCTCGCAAGAGTTGCCTTGATGGATGTTGCGGCTACAGGCGCATATCCGTTACTCATATCAGCCACGCTTAGCGTGGAAAGGGAGCCTACAGGCCACGAAATTATAGAGGGCGTAAGAAGCGAATCAAGAGTTCTCGGGCTTGATCCAAATCAGGTTTTGCTCGAGAACACTGAGGACAACTTTGAAACCGCGCAGACAGGTGCAGGGATAACAGTAATTGGCTTTGCAAACGATGAAGAACTAAGGCTTGGGAAGACGCATCCAGGCGATGTGATAGTCGCTGTTGGCAAGCCACGGATTGGTGCGGAGGTTATTCCAGCGGAAGTTAAAGGCGAAATCGCCGATCTCAAGAGTGTAATTCAACTTTCACAGAAAAGCTTTGTCCACGATATTATTCCCGTAGGCACTTATGGCATCGGCTACGCAGCAAGAATGCTGGCCCACAGCGTTGGGCGGCAACTAAAAATTGTGGAATCAGGCGACATCGACTTGAACAAGTCCGCAGGCCCCGCCACAGTGGTGCTTGTTACGTTGAACAGCGAAAAAGTTGACGAGTTAACAGCAGTTATACGCAAACCAACCACAATAATAGGCGAAATCCTGTGAGACATGTTTTCCACCGAGGCGTAGCTTATGCAGTTCGCTTTAGCAAGCGCCCTTCCCGGTCAATTTCGCCCTGGCGGATTCTTGTGGTTGAGATTGGCTTGGCATTTTCCGCGGGCACCATGCTTATCGTGACTATCTCAAGCGGCGGTAGACCCACTTCGTTTCTTTTCTGGTTAATTTTGATGGCGGTTCGTTCAGTTTCCTCGCTTACAACCAGCGCTTCTATGCACTTGTCTGTTAACGTGTTTCCGTAAGGGTCGTTCAGCGGAATAATCTCCGCCCTGTCAAGTAGCCCATGCTCTTTTAAGAATGCTTCAAGCTCACTTAGGCGTTCCCCATAAGAAGCGGTTACATGAGGTTTACCCATTCGCTTCACAAACTCGTCTGTGCATAAGCCGATTAATACACGGTTACCAATTTCGAAGGCTTTCAGGAGTAGAGTTTTGTGACCCTTATGTAACTCGTCAAAGGTTCCGCCGACCGCTACTTTCCTAAACCTTTTCATGCCCTACCAGCCTAGCACCTTGGAAATCAATCTTGGCTACAAGTATGTTCTCGATGGGCAGAACCTGCTTAAAAGCTTCCGCTATTTCCGCCGCATTTTCCTCAAACGCAAGAGCGTGAACCGCCTCGCCAACCATGTTCTGCGCCACTCCGACGGCGCCAGCCTTCTCTGCCAACTTCACCAGTTGCCTAACACGCGGCGTCATGAAGCCAGCGTTCTCTGCGAAGCGCAGGCAGCACGCCAGAAAATTCTCAACAGAAGGCTCATCTAAAATCGCCTCCAGCGTCTTTCTGCCCCAGCGATTAACTTCACGCCGCTTCTCCTCCGACGCCAACACTTGCCTTGTGGAGATGCCGCCGAAAACACCTGCAACAACGACGTAATCATCGCTTAAGGGAATGCGGTCAATGACGCTGATCCCGGGCGCGCCAGGCTCAACCGTGAGTATGCATCCGCCGAGCATCAGCGGGCCAACAGTGCCCAGCCCGGTCCTGCACTGAACCTCCGCGG
>JBBFKZ010000026.1:0-18764 GCA_037481775.1 Bathyarchaeia archaeon | reverse complement strand
CTCCACTGCCATCTTCAACAGACCCGAATCAGCACCGCTCATCGCCATAGCCTCCACCACCATACTCACAGGCGCACTGCTAACTGCGGCGCAAGCGTGCTTCACCGGCTTCGAGCGAATGGCGCTAACAAGTATAACCAACATCCTTCAAGCCGCCGTAAAAACCGTTGCTTCACCGCTGCTCGTGTTTCTGGGATTAAGCGCCCTAGGCGCAACCATCGGCTACACCATAGCCTTCGCAGCCGCAGCCGCAATCAGCCTTCTACTGCTCTACCTAAAAATAACCCGCAAACTGAAGCCAAACAACACACAAAAAACAAGCGTCATTCAAACCCTGAAAGCCATGCTGAACTACGGTTTCCCCTCTCAATAGCAGGCATCATAAGCGGCTTTCTACTATAATTCTACTCCTTCCTGATGGTAATCTACTGCACAGACGCCGCAATCGGAAACTACCAAGTCGCAACCCAATTCGCCACCATACTAACATTCATCACAACCCCAATCTCAACAGTGCTCTTCTCCGCATTCTCAAAAATAAACCCGCATGAAGAAAGCGAACTACTGCAAACCGTTTTCGAATCCTCAGTTAAATACACCACAATAGTTTTAGTTCCAATAACAACCGCAATGATGGCGCTCTCACAGCCGATGATAAGCACCATCTTCGGAGAGAAATGGGCCACCGCACCATACTTACTAACCCTATACGTAATCGGCAACCTCCACGCCCTCATCGGCAACCTCAGCATAGGCAGCTTCCTCACAGGCATCGACGAAACAAAAATCCAAATGAAACTAAGCCTCATAACACTCGCATTCGGCATACCCTTAGCCTTCCTGCTAATTCCCACATACGGAATAGTCGGACTAATAATAGGAAGCATAGCTTCTAGGGCTCCAGCCATATTTATCGGATTGCATTGGGTTTGGAAAAACTATAACGCCAAAATCAACCTCGCCGCTTCACTTAAGATCCTCGCTGCCGCAGCCATAGCCGCCGCCGTAGCTTTCCTCGCAATAAGCCTTACTGCATTCGCAGACTGGATAGAACTCGCCATAGGCGGCGTCGCCTTCATACTGGCGTATCTGAGCTTAGCGCCGCTCATCGGCGCCATAACCTCAAGCGACATAAAAAATCTGACAAACCTCTTCTCAGGCTTAGGGTTAATCTCAAAAATTCTAAACATCCCCTCGCAGCAATGGAGAAAATTTTAGGCGCCGCTGGGATCCACGCATAATTTTCCGGTAACTATTTAGGCTTTCGCATGTATTAAATGAGATGGTTTATGAATTGAAGTATTACATTAACTCGCTGCTCCAGCTACTTCATCGCTCAAAGAAAACCATACTGCTAATAGTAATCGTTTCAGGCTTAACTTTGCTTCTAAGCATGTTGGCTTCCATCTGGCTAAGCAGCTATCACAACACAAGCTTCCCCAGCTTCGGCATAATCCGCGTAATAGGCGTAGAAGCCTACGGCGGAGACATACACCTAAGCCAAGACGGCCACCAATACCTCGACTGGGGCACACTTTACCTAGGCACTATAGCAAACAACTCCTTCTACATTAAGAGCCAAAGCAACATACCCATAAAATTGAACCTCACTACCTCAAATTTCACATTCCGCAACAACCGCGGAGAAAACGTTACCATACAGCTACCCATAAGCCAACCACTAAAAATAACCTGGAACTACAACGATACAATCATAAACCCACGCGAATCAGTCTACGTAACCATAAGCCTAGCCCTCTCCTCAGATGTCGCCTTCTTAACTTACGTAATAGATAACAACGTGAAAGAATTTGCTTTTGACATAACCATCAAGGCTTTACCTTCAGATTAAAAACAAGAAGTATCCTATAGATCATTCTCAAAACTTTTCTATACGCTTTCTTCATAAAACCTTATTTGCAAGTAAGCCTACCTTACAAGTTTAGAGAAAGGGGGGTCTTCGTGCAACGCAGCGTGCTCTCTGTTATCATTCCAGCCTATAACGAAGAAAAATCCATAGGCAATGTTGTAGAGGAGACCATGCAAGTATTGGAAACGCTGAAGATGCCATACGAAATCCTCGTCGTAGACGACGGCTCCAAGGATCGCACAAGAGAAGTAGCCAGCAGATACAAGGTTCAAGTAGTCTCTTACCCGCGCAACCGCGGGAAGGGCTACGCCCTAAGAAAAGGTCTCGAGCACGCCCAAGGCGACATAATCATAACCATCGACGCAGACGGATCACATAACCCAAAAGAAATCCCCGACCTCATAACTCCGCTTTTTGACGGCGCCGATGTGGTAGCCGGCTCGCGCTTCCTAGGCCAAGCAAAAGACCACACATCCAGTGTTCACCAGTTCGGAAACAGCCTCATCAACGCAACAATAATGGTTCTGACAGGAAAAAGAATCACCGACAGCCAAACAGGCCTAAGAGCCCTCAAAAAAGACTTCCTACAGCACATAAGCCTAGAATCCGACGGCTTCGACATTGAAACAGAGCTAACAGTAAAAAGCCTAAAAAACGGCTTCAAATTAGTAGAAATCCCAATAAGCTGCAAAAAACGCGCAAACGGCGTTTCAAGGCTTAAAACGCTACCCGACGGCTTCAAAATCTTCAAGGCAATTTTGAAGTCGGCGCTCTGAGAATAACGCTCAGTAAACTGGACGTATGGAACATTTTTGCTTTGTTCTATAAGCCTCTTTCATCAATGTTTAAATACTTGCCGCATCAAAGCTCATGCTCGGAGAAGGCTTCACAAATGAGAAGAAGTGTATTTGCTTTAACTGCATTAAGCCTATTAGCAGTGATCCTGTGCATTTCAACAGTTGCCGCACAAACAGTTAACGTATACGTCTCCGGAACAGGCAAAGGCAAAACGTTTACGCACAATTATAATAAAACTTACTGGGCGGGAGAAATCCTCATCCAATATTCTGGTACATCTACTAGGGCATACTGCATGGAATACAACGTCAATCTCTACATCGGGCACTCCTACACATTCACCAAGACGAGCGCCCCAGATACGCCTACTTGGCGTGCTATTGCCTATGTCCTCTCATGGCATGATCCGCCGCAAAGCAATGATGAAGCAGCTGATGTTCAAGGCGCCATTTGGAAAATCCTCAGCGGCTCTAACCCTTCACCATATGGTAATTCTCTTGCTGCGGAAGCCACAGGCAAGGATGTCTGCCGAAACGGCGATACCCTGCAATGGGTTAATGCGCCGAACGTTATGGGCCCAGGTGAAAGCGTGGTATTGAAAGTCAAACTCGCAGATGGCAACGGCAACGGCAGAGCCAATGTCAAGATTAAATTCGAGGCGGTGGGTGGAACACTAAGCCAACTTGAGGCTTTAACTGATGCTACAGGCATAGCAGCAGTAACTTTAACAGCTCCATCCCAAATCGGAACGGTAATAAAAGTTAAGGCTTGGACCCGAGGCGTCTGGCCGACGCAGTACCTCCACAGCGATTGCACTCAAGACCTAATTGGCATAGACGATCAGATAGGATTAACCACAACAACAAACCTCTGTGTGCTGAAAGAAATCAATGTTATTCCAGAACTGCCTTTGGGAACAGTAGCCGCGGTTGGCGCCTGCTTCCTCGCTTTCATAGCAAAGACTAAAAAACTCAAGCTAAACATCCCTTAGTAAGCTTGTCGGTTCAATGGTAATGAACCCTTCCTAAGAAGGCACGAGTTTAGGCTGAAGCGGGCTTTGAAAAACCCTTGAAGAACTTTTTTCTGTTTTTGTTTCTACATTTACACTTATACATTTTTGCTTTGCGCCTGTTTTTCTGGGCATTCCGTGTTCAGCTACAATAGATAAATCCGATAATGAATCGGGGTTTTGTAATATTAAAAGTCTAATTGAAATGACTTAAAAACTTGCATTTTCGAATATCAAAACTGCGTAAGAATAGAACAAATTCAAACTTTTCTATATTACTTATCTATAAACTCTTATATAGTGCGTTTTCGCTTTACTTAAATGAGGAGAAATGAGGAAGTGAAAAACAAATCTGCTAGTATAGGGTTTATTATAACGATGCTTCTTTTGACAGTAGGAATTGCAACTGCAATGGCTGCTTCGGTTACACCAACACTTATATCTCCATAGTCAAATAGTTGGGAGCAAGTTTATGCTTCAAGTTTCAGTTATAGCTACAAGTTTGACTCTTGGGTTGAAGATTCTCCTAATTCCTTCACTGCAACAGTCAACGGCAACACTATAACCGTTACCAGCAAAGACGGCTATACATTTAATTGGACGTCAACACTGCCTATCAGCGCGGTAATAGTCAAAACGGGGAGAGCCGAAACAGGGAGGCATAGCGAAAGCGATTCCAGCGGCGGCCTATCAACAGCTTATTTATATGAATATATTCCACCAACCACTGGCGATACAGATCTGGACGCACCGGCCGGAAAGGGCATTTCTCATGTGACTTTCTGCTGGAATGTTCCAGAGCAGGTTATCCCCGAGGTTCCGTTAGGTACCGTGATAGCGACAACTGCAATGATAGTCGCTTTTGGCGCTTACATGGCATTACGAAAACCCCGATCTCTGCCAATTTAACCTACCTTTCTTTACTTTTTTCGAAGAATAATCCCTAAATTAGTCCATTGTTATTTTTCAACTTAAGCTATTATGGATGTAACATTTATGAGAAAGCTTACCGAATCAGTAAATGAGGCAAAAGTCTACTATCCACATATTCTGGCAACTGCGCTAATAATATTGCTAATTGTTCTGGTTTACTGGCGTGACCTAGAAATCATCGCAAACGAAGCGCTAAACGCGGAAGCTCTTTCTCATGTTGTTCTAATACCCTTTTTCTTAGGCTTCCTATTATACCAGAGAAAAGACTTGTTCACAGCTTCACTAGTCTTAGATGAAGTGCAGAAAAAGCCAAAAATCAAGTTCATGGACGAGCTTGTTGGATTAAGTCTTTGTCTCATCGCTTTCCTCATCTACTGGTATGGCTCTCACACTTTTAGCCCCCTAGCATATCACTTACTTTCCCTACCACTATTCATCTCAGGCGTGGTACTCATCCTCTTTAACATGAAAACATTAAGAATAATCATCCTACCCCTTTTAATCCTTCTATTCTTAGTGCCCATACCCAACGAGATCATGCAGACAATAGGCGGAAACTTGGCGAATGTTAACACCCAAGCCTCCTACACGCTGCTCAAAACCTTTGGTGTCCCCGTCGAATTAACTACAGCCTACGGAGCACCAACACTGCTGCTCACGACTGTAGGAGGTCAGCCTGCCACTTTCACCGTTGACCTGCCGTGCTCTGGCATATACACGCTGATAGCCTTCATCATGTTCGCATTCTTCCTCACCCTAATCGTCTCCACATCAACCATAAAGAAACTGCTAATCTTCGCCATAGGCTTCGCCATATTCGAAACATTAAACATAGTCCGCATATCCACCATACTCTCCGCGGCCTACCTCTTCGGCGAAGAAATCGCCATGCTAATCTTCCACACCATTGCCGGCTTAATCCTAACATTCATCGGCATGCTCATAACCCTCTTCATAGCCGAAAAACTTCTAAAAGTACGCTTCCTACAAAAAACTGCAGCTACCTCCTGCCCAGAATGCGAAAAACCACAAAAAAACCAAAGCTTCTGCCTGAACTGCGGAAAATTCCTCGCTACCTCGCCGGCGAAGCCTTCTTCAAAATTCTGGGCAAAACTACTTATTCTATTGCTGGTGCTTCCCGCAGTAGCCTTAAGCATTAACGCGCCAACCTTCGCCGTTGCACAAAACCAGATAGAAGTTACCTCAACATGGGAAAACACCGCAAACATCTTCCCACAAATCCCAGACTATACCCTTAAATTCCTATATCGCGACGTTGAATACGAACGAATCGCAAAACAAGACGCCTCGCTGGTATACGCATACATTCCAGCGAACTCCTCAGAACCAGCCGTCTTCGTCATGATTGGCAGCGCAGACAGCATCTCAAACCTACACAACTGGGAAGTATGCCTAATCTCCTACCAAACCGCGCAAGGCAAATACCCCATAGTTTCCGTCATAGACTCCAAAGACATACAATTAACCGAAGAAGGATTTCCGATAACAGCACGATACCTCGTTTTCACCACACCCGAAAACTACACGCAAGTAACGCTTTACTGGTATGAGAAAGCAACGTTCAAAACCGGCCTCACAGTACAACAAAAATATGTGCGTATAAGCCTCGTAATCCTAACATATAACACAACAGGCTATCCACAATATGAGGACAAACTTTTAAGCTTCGGAGAAGCCATAGCCTCACACTGGCAGCCAATCAAAACCCAATCGCTAATATCACTAGGCATCCCCGCCCAACAAGCACTTCTAGCTCTCTCCATAGCCGTAATAATAGTCGCGAAGACATCGCAATATGCCGACGACTGGCGTAGAAGAACAAGCAACCTAAAAATCTTCAATAACTTCGCCTCACCGGAAGACAAAATGCTACTCCAAACAATTTCCGAGCTAAGCAAAGAAAAACACGCCTTTACAATCGAAGAAATCAACAACGCCATCAAAAACAAAACCGGAAGCACCATGCAACCAGATATTCTCACGCAAAAACTAAAACGCCTACACGAATACGGCTTCATAAAACCCGACCTCAATGCCAGCGGAATCAAGCCAAAACTTGTTTGGAAAAGTCTGATTTAATTTCTGAAAACTTAATAGGAACGAAGCCATCTCCATCAAGAGCAAAAAGCTCATGAGACAGCCAACCAAAAAAGCGAGCAGTAAAACAAAATGTGCGCGCAAAATCAAAACACTGAAATTGCCCCTCAAAAAAACGTGGTTGAAAATCCGAAGGCAAAATCAGGCAAGGCCAATGTACCCTCGGTAAAAGTGGGTTTAGCGCTTCTAATTCCAGGAGCACTGGCATTAGCATATGCCATAATAGCAAATTCCACTACACTCGCATTCATCGGCTTAAGCCTAACCTTCTGGGGAGTCCTCTTCTTCTTCATAAAACCCGCAAGATATGTCGCAAGCAGCATGCTCACCTCAACAGCCTTATCAGAGTACTTAACCACAGACAGAATACTCCGAGACCTACAAATTACCGGAAAAGCCTACTACATCCCCTCTTACCCGAAGGATGTATATCTCCCACAGCACTTAAAAGGACTCAAGGAAAGCGTAGTCTTCATCTCTGCAAGCACCAGCGGAATGCCATCCATCGAGGAATTAGCCAAAAGCAAATTCCTACTCGAAAACCCAAACGGCATCTGCGTGGCTCCACCAGGATTAGGCTTGCTAGAACAGCTGGAAAAAGAACTGAAAAGAGACATAACAAAACTCCAACTAACCGAACTATTAGAAATCCTGCCGCCGCTGATAACTGAAAACCTGCAACTGGCAAAAGAAGTGGAAATAAAACAGGAAGACAACGGATTTTACCTCAAAATGATAGGTTCGCCGTATCGAAACCTCTACATAACAGAAGAGCTTAAGAGCATACACTATCTAGGCTGCCCGCTTGCAAGCGCCATTGCATGCGCCATAGCCAAAGCCTCAGGAAAAACAGTTACCCTCCAGAAGGACAATATAGTGCCTGATGGCGAGACAGTTGAACTCTGGTATCAGCTGGTGGAGAGCTAACAATGAATTTTCCAATGACTTTATCCGACATAAGCCTTTGGCTAGCCGTCATGGCGATAATCCTGCTTATAACCACAGAAATAATAAGCTCCATCACAGAACCGCAGATTATGATCGAAAAAAAGCGCCTCCGAGTTGTAGCCTTAGCCTTAGGGATAGCCTTCATGGCTACAGTTGTTATGCGAATCTTCCAACCTTTCTAGCCCACACAAACCTAATAATAAGCTTATTATATGTAGAGCCTGAAACGCTTTTCGAGGGGAGGGCTTAAAATTAAAAGAAAAAACCTTGGAAGAACTTGAAGAACTTTTTCAAACACTTAAGCAGAAACTTGACGAGCTGAACAAGGCTGCCGTCAGAAACAGGCAATTCGACTTTCCATTGATAAACGAGAATTGGCTAAAACAATTCCTTAAAAGCAACGCTAAACCAAGGGAAAAGAAGCGCTTCCTTTTAACGCAGATAGGCTACCTGCGCATTAACCTGTTCACCGAGTACTACGAAAGGGCAAAACTGTTGAAAGAACAGAACAGGCTAGATGAAGCTGTTGAACTAATGAACCAATACGCAGAAATAGCCCGCATCTTCATTCCCAAGAAAAAGCAGTCCGTCCTGCTCAAACGACTTAAAAAGCTATTCATGATATGCAGCATCGAACCGATGGAGTACTTGAGGAAATGGGAAGCCGCCTACGAGGCATGGTCCAAACAAAAAGCCAGCCAGCAACCAATCGAAGCCAAAAAGCGTATGGATGAGTTCGATCAGCTACGAATGGTCTTCCTTGAGTTGTATACCTTCTCTTTTGCCGTTGAAAATTTTCCGCCACTGCGTTACCGACGTTCAGATCACTAGCTGATCAACTTTTACATAACCAATTATTCCTCTAATAGGCCGCAACTACTCCGCAAGAAACATTTTATAACTTTCCCGGTTACCCCTCTCAACAGAATCATTCCATAAGTGTAAACTAAGCCGCGAAAACAAACTTCTGCACAACAGCCTAATTCATGACATAATGCACTGCTACCAAACCCGTGTCGTCAGCGATTCTGTCAGCCGTGAGGTGCTGCAGTTGACGAACACATAGCCTAAATGTTGCCTCTTGATTTTTCAATTTTTAGACTTAACGCATGCACTGCTTTGCTTTATGCGTCCATCGAGCTTTTTCTGTTGCTGTGGCTTAAAAAAGAAAAAGGATGTTGTTTTACGCTGTTCCCGTTATGACTATATTGCAGCTGAAGCTTGTGATGCCACTGATGCTGCTTGAGACACGTAGTGTAATGACTGCCGCTGTTGTTTGACCAGGCGGCAAAGTTGCACCTTCTTTATCCCAAAAAATAGTTATTGGTCCATTTGCGCTTGTCGGGCTCCAATTGCTTGGCGTCATGCTGAGCGTCATTTGTACGCTACCAGTGTTTTTTAAGTATACTGTTCTGGTTACTGTGGCTCCCGGCGAGATAGTTCCCCAGTCTATCGATGTTACGGGTTGGCTACATGCAACGTCTAAATAGGCTTCTAAGTTTATTGTTGATATGGTGCCTGTTGCGGGTATTGGTTTGGTTACTGTAAGTGCACCTGTAGTGACGGCGGTTAGGATTACTCCTGTGGTTATTATGAGTAGTAGTGTTTTTGTTGAGAGTTTTGCCAGGCTCATTGTTTGCTCTCCTTTGTATCAAGTAGCTAGTCTTAAGTCTTAATAAATTTTATTGTCGAAATGAACTACACAAATACACAACAAAAATCCAGCAAAACATTCAACAACCGTGTCGTCAGCTATTCTGCCAGCCACGCAACGCTGCAACTGACGAACAAATAGCCTACACGCCAAACAAAGTCTTCCTAAAGAGGCACGTGCTCAACAGTAGAACTTAATTACCACCAAAAAACAATACTACCGCAAGACTCTGAAGGAAGTACAAGCCTATGAAACAATTCATAATCACACCCGCAGCCGGAAAACGCCTAATAGCTAAAGCGCTAACAAAACACCCAGCAGTAACAAGCGCTCTAAAGAATGGAACACTCGTCATCGTCGCTGGCACCACAAACGGCTACGTAGCCGAAGAAATCCTAAACTCAATCGGACAAGCCGCAGGCTTTTCACGGAAACGCTTTTTCCGCGGCATCACCCTACCGCCAGGCATACCAGTAACCACAGAAGGCCGATTACACGACGAAACCCAATTCCCCGGCGATGTAATAATAACCCGAGGCGAATGGCGCAAAGGCAAAACCATCGCCGACGTAATCGACGAACTCAAAGAAGGCGACGTCATACTGAAAGGCGCCAATGCAGTGGATCTACAACGCAAGCAAGCAGCCCTCCTCATAGGGCACCCGAAAGCAGGCACCATCGCCGTGGCACTTCAAGCAGTGCTCGGCCGCCGCGTAAAGCTCATCGTGCCCGTTGGCTTGGAAAAACGCGTAAACGGCGACTTACATTGCTTAGCTGAAAAGGTTAACGCGCCCGGCGCAAGCGGCTTCCGCCTATTCCCCATGCCCGGGCAAGTATTCACCGAAATCGAAGCTATAAAACTTCTAACAGGCGCGGATGCTGAACTAATAGCTGCCGGCGGCGTCTGCGGCGCAGAAGGATGCTGCTGGCTTGCCATCAGCGACACAGCAGAACAGGAAGCGGCTGCCGATCGGCTTCTGGCTTCGATTGCTTCTGAGCCTGCCTTTAGCCTTTAATACGTGGTTTGTTTGGTTTTACTTTGTTAGTTTGCAAAAACTTGAAGTCACACGTGCCATGCGTACTGCCGTCGATAGTGCCTGTTGACCTGAGCAGACCATGAGTTTGTGCTCATTAACGCATAATATCATTTGTGTCCTCTTATATAGGGAGGGCGAAGAATTTTTGGCGGTGCCTATTTTATGGTTCGCTCTTTAATAATTTTGTGTTTCCGCTTCTGCTTGCCAACGCATAGAGTTTTTGGTCTGCAGTGTATAATGTGCCGTTGATTTTCTGTGCTGCTGCGATATAAAGTGCGTCATAAGCGCTTATGTTTTGGGCTAACACAACGTGCATAGCTTCCGCCGCAATTTCACGCCCAACAATAACCTTTAAGCCATCATATAGTTTTGTAAGGTCTTCTACTGCACCGTTTGCCTCTTCTGCTTTCAAATCTTTAATTATGCTTATGTGCTTCCATATGACGTTCAAGCATTCAGCTAAAGCAAGATCTACTGTGTGGAGGGCGTATCCTTTCTTTAGCGCGTTGGCGACTGTTACTGCGGCTTCTTCTGAGCCTGCTTCGTTTAGAATAAGCTTCACGATTATGCTAGAGTCAAGAATTAGGCTTGGCGTTCTCGGTCCTCCCTGATGAGTTTTGTAGAGTCTGTTTTTGTTTTCCTTTTTTCTGCTCGCTTTCCTATTTCTTGAAGTGTCTTCATCAATTCGATTTGTTTCACTCTTTCCTCAAGGAAAGCTCTGACTTCTTGACTCCATTCTGCAGGATTCTGCTCCATTTTCTCTTTAAGTTCTCGAGGTATGCGTATCGTAAACGTTGTAGACATAAATGTTTTCACTACTGTTGTAATAATTTCATGGAAAGCTAAAAACATTACTGTATTACAAAATTGTGCACATAAACCCTGTTGATTGCTTTAATGCTGAAAGCCGATCTGAACTTACCCGCTCATAGACGAAGTTCTGAGGTGCAGCGGGCAGGATTTGAACCTGCGAACCCCTACGGGAAAGGATATCCCATCTGGGCGCCTTCGATCAAAGCGTCGATCTTGAGTCCTTCACCTTTGACCTGGCTTGGTTACCGCTGCACACAAACTAAGAAAATTCAATGACTTTCTTATTAATTATTTCCCACAACTTGACCTTTAGGCTATTCTCTGTACTTCTTTATATAAACTACTGCGCCTGCTGCGGCTAGGCTTCCGCCGACGCCGCCGCCAATGTATAGTCCATACAGGGAGAGGAATGAGGGTTCCTCCACCGTTACCATCACAATCGCGCTCTCGCACTCATAGACGGTTTCATTTCCAGCGAATGCAGCTTGAACCAGCCACGTTCCAGTGGTCAACGGCTGATAGCTCACGGTGAAAGTGCCGTTTTCAAGCGCTTTGCACTGCAGTTTTTCTGTGGCGTTTACAGACGTAAACGTGACTGTTACAGGTGCACCCGCGGCTTCGGCAGACAGTGTTCCTATTGCTGTTATATTTTCGCCTATAGTCACCTTTGTGCGGGTGACATTAAAGTCCGTTACAGCTGAGGGATATTTGACTGTAAAGTTTCCCACAGCGGTGAGTTGATTTTTCATCATGTCTGTTGCTTGAACTTTATACTCTACGAAGCTGCCAGCTTTCTGTTGCGGGATTGTAGCGTTGCACGTCATGTTACTAACAGTCATCTCTATCACATTTACATTCTTCCAATTGTCAACTGTATACCTAAGTGTGGCGTTCTCTAACTCTGTGTTATTTGCCTTGTATGCAATCTCTGTCGAGTCAATAGGTGTGACTTTACGGGGAATCGCCAAGGGTATTAAGGCGGCGTCGAACTTTGTTTTAACCAGAAATTCTATTGTTCCCTCGCCAAGTTCGCCAATTAAAACCAAATGATACAAATTGTTGCCTGGAAACGGCTGAGTATAGTTCAGATACATGTCTTGACCATTAAACTCGCAGCTTGCGTATGCTACGCCACGGTATCCTTCACTTTCAAGGTTGTAGCCGCCTACGTCGCTTAAGTTGCCGTAGAGCCCAGGCTCCCAAGGTAGTGAAACATTATTTACCCTTAATGACTTCGCGTTGCTCATTAGATAAAGGCGTGCTTCATACATGTCTAGCGTGTCGGGAACGCGCACCCAAACTTCTATGCGTTCACTATCAGTCATAAACTCGTAAGCCCAACTAGTTCTGAACGTCGGCACGTTAGCTATTTTTCCCGTCACATTGTGCTCATACCACTTGTTACATTCAATATTCTCTATTATCATAAACGTAGCTTGTTCAGCACCATAGCTCTCTCGCGCATCATTCATAAGCACAAAGGTGTAGTTACCCGAGCTGGCAGGTACAAAGAACGCGTCATCCGCAGTTGTGCCCAAATGCTCCGGCAATCCAGCGGCTTCGGTATGTATGCTCTCTAATGCGCCTTCTGGGTTATAGACGCAGATGTCATAGTCTGTCTTAGGCTTTGGGCCTGTGTTTATCCATGCACCATAGCAGTACACATGGTAACTGCGGCCGGCTTCCAGTGGGCAAACAGTAGTCCAGTTCTGTCCTATAGGTACTTGTGACTTGTTAAGGTAAAGTGGGAAAATGGGCTTCTCAATGTAAGTCCAGTTACCACGGTTAAGGGTATTATAATATGTGTGGACGTATCTCTGGTACTCTGTTGCCGCTTGCACCGTAACGTTAAGTTGCTGCATAAAAAGTAGTAGTGTAGCTAGAGCTAAGATGGCTAGTAGTTTTTGTTCTTTTCCTGCAGATATCTTGTTCAAGTTTTAACCCTAGCTGTTCCCTTTTGTTTTTGCTTAAGAATATTTGTTGTGAAATCTCCCTCTGAATTCAGAATCAGAATCCAAGTTAAATCCTATCCCAATACCACCACAAAAAAAGGAATAGCACAATAATACGTAACACAACGCCGTCCAAAAACAACCAACTCTCCAGCCGCACCGTCATATTTGGCGCATATTAGCGATTCATTGCAGAAACCTATAGAGGGGCTATTCTGTTGCTTTTCCAATGGAATCAAGCACGCATCATTAATATGTTTAAAGTAAAAATGACGCTGAACTTGACTTCCTTCTAAAGTCCAGAGATATAAAAGCGAAAATCCCGAAGCCACGAGACAGGCGAAATGGCGCTGCTAATTAAAATCGCAAAACTCTTGTATTCTTCAAAATCAGGCTTGTTTATCAGTTATCTCCGTTTTCATAGTGAATATTCTCTTTCTTCAGAATTCGCGGGCGCAATACACTAATGAAAAAGCTATTATTGTACAATACTCTAAAAAGTTTAAAAAAGCCATGGTTTACTACCAAGTGCATAAAAAAGTTTATTAGTAAGCGGTGTAGCATGTGTTTGTGCTCTCTAAAGATAGGAGACCCTTTTTCAAATTGGTCACTCCGACACGGAGGAAATCATAAGTTTGAAAAACCCGCTTAAAAAAAGCATGTTTACGTATTTAAAAAAATGTGGGAGATAGGTAAAGTTGGCTGAACTTTCAAAAGAAGATGCACGCATTTTGTTGAAATCCTTTTTCAACGAGAAAGGCCTAGTAAGGCAGCACCTTGATTCATACAACGAGTTCATAGACCATGGCTTACAGGAAGTGGTGGACGAGGTCGGCGAAATCGACATTGAAGTTCCCGAAAGTCCATATAAAGTAAAGCTCGGACAAGTTTGGATTATTGATCCTCAATCGCGTATAACTGGGCCATATGTCACAGAGGTAGACGGCACTAAACATGAAATTTACCCGATGGAAGCAAGGCTTCGGAATCTCACGTATGCAGCACCCATAGCCCTTGAAATGACACCTGTAATCGATGGAAGGGAACAAGACACTGAACTGGTTTACATCGGAAGCATCCCTGTTATGCTAAAGTCAAAATTATGCTTCCTTTCGCAGCTTTCAAGGGAAGAACTGATCGCCGCAGGCGAAGATCCAGATGACCCCGGCGGCTACTTCATAGTTAATGGCTCTGAACGAGTCATAGTCGCCATGGAAGATTTAGCGCCTAACCGCGTAATCGTTGACATAGATGATAAGGGAACCTCACCAGTTTATCAGGCAAAAATATTCTCAACCACTGTGGGCTTCAGGGCGCGAATAGAATTAAAGCTGAAACCAGACGACGCCATATACGTCACAATGCCCGGCGTGCCAACCGAAATGCCCTTTGTGGTGATAATGCGCGCTCTCGGTTTGGAAAAGGATAAAGAAATTGCTGAGGCAGTTTCTCTCGATAAGACTATTCAAATGGAGTTAAGCGCATCATTCGAAAAAGCAATAGGTGTAGATACACAGAAAGACGCAATGCTATTTATTGGAAACCGTGTAGCCCACGGGCAAGTCGAAGAGTACCGTCTGCAAAAAGCTGAAACAGCCCTAGACAAGAACTTTTTGCCACATTTGGGCAGAAGCGAAAGTAACCGCAAAGACAAAGCGCTATTCCTCGGTGAAATGGCTTACCGTGTTATTCAACTTAAGCTCGGCAGAAGGCAACTTGATGATAAAGACCACTTCAAGAACAAGCGTCTCAGACTTGCCGGGCCGCTTCTCGCCGACTTGTTCCGTGTATCTTTCAAAAACTTGATTCGTGATATAAAATATCAACTTGAACGTATAGGTCTAAAAGGACCAGTAATAACAGTGTCTACCGCTGTCCGGCCAGGAATAATTTCTGAAAGATTCCAGCATGCCCTCGCCACTGGAAACTGGGGAAGAGGCCGGGTCGGTATAACTCAGCTCTTAGATAGAACAAACTATGTCTCAACGCTCAGCCACCTGCGACGTCTTCAGTCACCACTGAGCCGAAGTCAGCCTAACTTTGAGGCTCGAGATTTGCACCCAACACATTGGGGTCGTTTATGTCCTAACGAGACGCCTGAAGGATCTAACTGTGGTCTAGTGAAGAATTTAGCATTGTCCGCATCAATCTCTGTAGGCGTGAACCCCGAGAAAATCAAACAGTTACTTTTTGAGATGGGAGTGGTTCCCGCTTATGAAGCTCCTGAAGCATTGCGTCTTTCCGGAGCCAAAGTTTTCGTTGATGGCAACATCGTTGGATATTGCTCCTCAGCACCAGAGATGGTCAAAATTTTCAGAGAAAAACGGAGAAAAGGGGAAATCTCAACCGAAGTTAACATAACCTATTTCTCTAAAAAGCAAAGCGAGACAGAAGAAGTGCATGTAAACTGTGATGAAGGACGAGTGAGGCGTCCCTTAATAATTATTGAAAACGGTGTTTCCAAGCTTCAGCCGGAGCATCTTGAAAAACTAAGTCTCGGCGAATGGACCTGGGAGGATCTTGTGAAAAACGGTTTGATTGAATATTTGGACGCTGATGAAGAAGAAAACGCGTATATTGCTTTATCATTAGGCGGGATCACTCCTCAACATACGCATGCTGAAATTGCAACATACACTATTTTGGGAATTTGTGCATCAACTATACCCTATCCCGAGCACAACCAGTCACCACGCAACTCATACCAAGCTGCTATGGCCAAGCAAGCATTAGGCGTATATGGCACAAACTTCCATTATAGAGTGGATTCAAGGTCGCATATACTCCATTATCCGCAAGCGCCTCTGGTTGAAACTGAACTAATGGATGTTATCGGCTACAAACAGCGGCCTACAGGACAAAACTGCGTCGTCGCAGTTCTCAGCTTCGAAGGCTACAACATGGAAGACGCCTTAATCTTCAACAAAGCTTCAATAGAAAGAGGCCTAGCGCGCTCCACCTTCTATAGGATATACGAAGCCGAATGCCGCCAATACCTAGGCGGTTTGAAAGACAAATTTACGATTCCTGAACCAGGAACTCGCGGCTATCGTGGTGAACAGTATTACAGGCTACTCGAGTCTGATGGAATCGTAAGTCTAGAATCAGCAGTCGTAGGCGGAGACGTTCTAATTGGAAGAATAAGCCCGCCCAGATTCCTCGAGGAATATAAGGAATTTGAGGTTAAAGGGCCCTCCATGAGAGATACCTCTGTGGATATGCGTCCTTCAGAAACAGGAGTCGTTGATGGAATATTCGTAACGCAATCTGGAGAAGGCAGCAAACTCGTGAAGGTCAGGGTTCGCGATCAGCGTGTTCCAGAGTTAGGCGACAAGTTTGCCTCCCGCCATGGACAAAAAGGTGTTATAGGCTTAATAGTTCCACAGGAAGACATGCCTTTTACAGAGGACGGCATAGTTCCAGACATAATAATAAATCCTCACGCTATACCCTCAAGAATGACGATTGGCCAATTCATCGAGTCTCTAGCTGGAAAAATGGCTGCTGCCCGAGGAAAACCCGCAGATGGTACCCCATTCTCCAATGAAGGACCTGAGGTAATCAGGAAAAACCTTGTAAAGCTTGGATTCAGCCACACAGGCACTGAAGTATTCTACAACGGAATGACGGGCGAAAAATTTGTTGCCGACATATTTGTTGGCATCGTTTACTACCAGAAGCTCCATCACATGGTGGCCGACAAAATCCATGCCCGAGCACGCGGGCAAGTGCAAATGTTAACAAGGCAACCCACTGAAGGCCGCGCCAGAGGCGGTGGTTTAAGATTCGGCGAAATGGAACGCGACTGCCTTATAGGCCACGGTGCTGCAATGCTGCTCAGAGATAGGTTGCTAGAGGAATCTGACAAGTACACTTTGTATGTGTGCGAAAACTGCGGGCAAATTGCCTATTTTGACATGAAGCAGCGAAAATACATATGCAAAATCTGCGATGAAAAAGCCAAGATTTCACCTGTGATCATTTCTTACGCTTTCAAGCTATTGCTTCAAGAACTCCAAAGTTTGTGTATTACACCAAAATTAAAACTAAAGGAGAAGGCATGATGTCTTCAGAAGAACCAATTCATAAAGTTGTTGATGAAATCTCTTTCGGCTTAATTTCCCCCCAAGACCTAAGAAAGCAATCAGTTGTAGAAATTCAAACACCCGACACTTACGATGAAGACGGAGCACCTATCACAGCAGGCCTGATGGATGGGCGATTAGGAACCCTCGAGCCCCGTCAGCGATGTAAAACATGCGGTAATACAGCGGTTCGCTGTCCCGGCCACTTCGGACACATTGAACTGGCGGTGCCCATAGTCCACATAGAATTTACAAAGATAATCCATGAACTTTTGAAAGCAACATGCCGCAATTGCGGTCGCATACTTTTATCAGAAGAATCGGCGAAAAAAATTCGCGGTCGCATCGAGAAATACAAGTCACTCTTAGGCACAATACCTGACGAAGTGCACAAGAGCATTATGCAAGAGATTAAGGCTAAACAATGCCCCCATTGTGCAGCTCCGCAGTACAAAATAACTTTTGAGAAGCCCACAAAGTTCACAGAGCAAACAGAAACAGGCTCTGAACCGTTAACGCCAAGCATGATTAGAGAAAGACTTGAGCGTATTTCAGACGAAGATTTGGAAATTTTAGGATTCAACCCCAAAGTAGCAAGACCTGAATGGATGGTTCTCCAAGTTTTGCCTGTACCTCCAGTCTACGTTCGACCATCTATCACGCTGGAGTCAGGAATCCGCTCGGAAGATGACTTAACTCACAAGCTTGTTGACATTATCCGCATTAACCAGCGGCTTAAAGAGAACATGGAAGCAGGAGCACCAACCCTTATAATTCAAGACTTGTCTGAACTTCTCCAATATCACGTTACAACTTACTTCAACAACGAAGCCTCAGGTATACCTCCCGCGCGGCATCGATCTGGGCGGGCTTTAAAAACTCTCTCGCAGAGGTTGAAGGGAAAAGAAGGGCGCTTTAGAAGCAACCTCTCAGGTAAAAGAGTTGACTTCTCTGCAAGAACTGTTATCTCTCCAGATCCAAACCTTGACATAAACGAGGTAGGCGTTCCACAGGATGTGGCCATGCGCCTATCAGTGCCTGAAAAAGTAACCACTTGGAATATTGAGGAACTGAAGAAACTCGTCATAAACGGTCCTGACAAGTATCCAGGCGCCCTCTACATTATTAGACCCGATGGAAAGCGCATACGGCTTGAGTTCGTAGTGGACAGAACAAAAATCGCCGAAGCCATAGAACCAGGCTTCGTTGTAGAGCGTCATCTTAAGAACGGCGATATAGCAATATTCAATCGTCAGCCCTCGCTGCACAGGATGTCTATCATGGCGCATTATGTGCGTGTTTTGCCTTACAAAACTTTCCGCTTGCACTTGTGCGTTTGTCCACCTTACAACGCTGACTTTGATGGTGACGAAATGAACCTCCATGTACCACAGAGCGAGGAAGCCCAAACAGAGGCTCTTTTGCTCATGCAAGTCCAAGATCAGATACTTTCGCCAAGATTTGGAGGTCCAATAATTGGCGCCATCCGAGACTTCATCACAGGCGCGTACTTTTTTACTCGAAGGGAAAACTATCTGACTAAAGAT
>JBBFKZ010000025.1:0-20933 GCA_037481775.1 Bathyarchaeia archaeon | reverse complement strand
CGGCAACGGGATACACTGGGCCATTGCCGGAACCTAAGGTTAAGGAACCACAGCCTTTGTGGTCTGGCAAACAAATCTTTAGCCTCTTTTTGCCGAAGACCTTAAACTATGTTTTGAAGGCAAACATTTGCCAAGGCTGCGTTAAATGTGAAGAAGAAAACTGCAAGTACGATGCTTACGTGGTTGTTAAAAACGGCGAGCTTGTTTCAGGAATTATTGACAGACGCGCTATTGGCGCCGAGCAGTCTGAGAGCTTGCTGCATAGAATAATCAAAGATTACGGGACTCAAGCTGGACGCGAATTCTTGAATAAAATAACGCGAATGCTGAAGCTTTTCATAACCATGCGCGGTTTTACCTACTCATATGATCAGCTTGTTCTCTCGCCTAGGGCTGTAAGCAAAATCAATAAGACAATGGAAAAAATCCAAAAGAAAATTGATGAGCACATTAGAAACTACCGCGACGGCACCTTACCCAGATTGCCGGGTCAAACACTTGAAGAGTCCTTTGAAATCTATGTTATGCATGAGCTAGCCCGAGCCAGAGACGAGGCAGGCAAAATTGCAGATGAAGACTTTACAATTGAAAATGCAGGAATAGTGATGACTCGAACAGGAGCACGTGGCTCAAGCCTTAACATTGGCCAAATGACTGCCTGTGTCGGGCAGCAGTCAGTACGCGGCAAAAGAATACTCAGAGGATATGTTGGAAGAGCTTTACCACACTTTGTAGAAGGTGATCCTAGCCCAAGAGCAAGAGGCTTCGTGTACTCCTCTTATCAAAATGGGTTGGATGCTATTGAATTCTTCTTCCACGCGATGGGAGGCCGAGAAGGCTTGGTAGACACTGCAGTCAGAACACAGCAGAGTGGTTACATGCAGCGTAGACTTATCAACGCGTTGGAGCACATTCGCCTAGAATACGACGGCACCGTGCGAAACTCTGCAGGCGACATAATCCAATTCAGATATGGGGAGGACGGCGTAGATCCCGCTAAAAGCGACCATGGCAAGGCAGTGAACGTTAGCCGCCTTATTGATCAGATAAAAATTGCAGAAGAAGAAGGTTCACCCGCGTCAGAGGAGTACATTGAAAAACAGCTGGAAGAAGTTAAAGAGCAGCTTACACCGATGCTTGTAGAACAGCTTAGGCAGAATTTGGCTAAAGCTAAGCTCAGCGAGAAGGGCGTAGAAAAAGCCGTCAAGTTGACAGCTGAACAATACAAGCGGGCTTTGATGGAGCCAGGTGAAGCAGTGGGCATAGTTGCTGCTCAGTCAATAGGTGAACCTGGCACGCAGATGACTCTTAGAACATTCCACTATGCAGGTGTCAAGGAGCAAAACGTAACCTTAGGCTTGCCGAGGCTGATCGAGATAGTTGATGCTAGACGCATTCCTTCAACACCGATTATGACGATATACTTGACACCAGAGTACCGCAAGAGTAGAGAAGGCGCAGTTGAAATTGCACGTAAGATTATCTATACAAGTTTAGAAAACATTGCTTCTGCTATTTACGAGGATGCGGTTAACGAGGAGATAGTGGTTGAGTTAAACAAGACTATGATGGAAGACAGAGGGATAACTATGGCAGAACTTGAAGAAAAACTGCAACTGCAGAATGCCACCGTGAAGGTGGAGGAAGACGCTATCCACATTAAACCCAAGAAGGTTGACGTCCTTAAAAAGATGCTAAGCAAGATTCCCGCCTTGCACATCAAGGGTGTGCCCGAAATAAAGCGTGTTTTGGTAACTGAAGAACACGGCGAATGGGTCATACGCACAGACGGCTCAAACTTGGCGAAAGTCTTAGAAATCAGTGGTGTGGATACTTCTCGGACAACAACCAACAACATCCATGAGATAGCTAAAACTCTCGGAATCGAAGCTGCAAGAAACGCCTTAATCAAAGAAGCTGCAAACGTGCTGGAAGAACAAGGTTTAGACGTAGATGTGCGGCACGTCATGCTTGTTGCAGACATGATGACTGCGACGGGTGAGGTGCAGCAGATCGGCAGGCACGGCATCAGCGGCAAGAAAGCCAGCGTTCTGGCTAGGGCTGCTTTTGAAATTACTGTTCCGAACATCGTGGAGGCAGCCATAAAAGGAGAATCTGATCCGCTGGAGGGGGTAACTGAAAACGTGATTGTTGGTCAATCAATCCCGATTGGCACTGGTTTGGTCGAGCTTTATATGACTACGTTTGAAAAGCAAGAAAAGGAAGGAGGTAAGACAGAAGCATGATAGATGTAGATAAAGCGATATCGCTAGCAGCGAAAACTGGGAAGGTATCTTTCGGCGCCAATATGGCTTTGCAGAACGCTAAGACTGGGAAGGCTAAGATGATAATTTTGGCTTCTAATTGTCCAAAAAACATAAAAGAGCAAGTTGAATACTATGCTAAAATCTCCAAGGTTCCAGTCATGGCATATCGAGGTACTGCAATGGATCTGGCGAAAGTCTGTAATAAACCGTTTATCATCTCGGCGCTAAGTATAAGAGAAGCAGGCGACTCAGAGATTCTTAAAGTTATTGAAAGCAATGAAATGCAAGAGTACAGTGGAGGAAGTTAATGACGAGCGGCATTAAATTCACCGGAGACGAGATGCGCTATATCGCGTTGTTTGAAAGCGTAAGTGGCGCTGCCGTCAAGGACTGCATAATTGATGAAGAGCAGGGTCGCGCCATATTCATCGTGAATCCAGGTCAAGTTGGCGTTGCCATAGGCAAAGGTGGAAGGAACATTCACACGCTGGAACGGATGACTGGGAAAAAGCATGAGATAATCGAGTATTCTGATGATGCTGTGCAGTTCATTAAGAACGCTTTGAAGCCGGCAGCAGTCAAGGAAGTGCGCATAACCGAGAGGATGGACGGCAAAAAAATGGCTGTTGTAACCGTTAACCCGAAAGACAAGGGCGTGGCTATCGGCAAAAACGGCAAGAACGCAGAACGGTTGCGCTTTTTAGTAAAGCGGTACTTCGACATACAAAACGTCAGCATCACATAGCCTTCAGCAAGTTGTGGGCGACTAATAATGAGTGTCGTTCGTGGTCAGAGTAGTTATTAATTGCTTCGTGCTTTTTTTCAGATTCTGCTACCTAAACTGCTTCTTGAATAGTTTGCTCAACAGAAACACACCGACCAATTGAATGGTTTAATTCAGTCCCCATTTTTGCAGCGTCGCAAGCGTTTTTTATGCTTTTAGAGACTGCGTGGTCCTCCGAGTACCGATAATCCACAAAGCTCAAACAAAACGAGTGATCGTTCTTTTGAAGGAACACTTTGTTCTTCAGGGAGAGTGATACGCCACTTTGTGCACCATGTTCTGGGGTCTAGCGTGAATCCTAGCGCAGTATTTCCAGAAATCATCATTGTGGTATTGTTTGGTCTCAGCACTGCCTAAGTCTTGTCCAGTTGGATTCGCTGATTTTGTTCCTAAATTTTCTTTCGAGAGTATCACTGCATCAATCCATATTAAATCGCCAGTTCATGATGGATTTTATGCGTGGTCCTTTGTTTCATTGAATATCAGTATGGCATTCTATACTCATGCACCAGCCCTTGACTCGGGTGAAATACCATATCAAGAAGTAAGTTGCATCTACAGCTTGGACGATTGTGAATGTAAGGATGTTCCGCTTACCTCAGTCCGTCATCAAGAGTTTGCGGATCTTCCGAATGGAGGATACTGGGTCAAAGCATTTTGCATATACGGTGGGGATGTGTCAGGATTATCTGGGGGGGCAGCACTTCATAAGCCTCAGTGTTAAACCTGATGAAATCTTGGCCTATGATACCCTTCAATTTTTTATCCTTTTTCACCGCCGCCCTCGCGCAACGCTTTAGTTTGCTTTACGGTACGCAACACTGCAGGTCTTTCGGTTCTATCGCCTCAAAATAAAACGTATGAATCAAGAGATGTCCCTCTCCTTTTTCTGACTGACGAATCAGCAGTTGGTGTTGCTTACAGTTTAGATAATCAAACAAACACAGCCATTTCTGGTAACGCAACCTATCCGGTCTAGCTAATGGTCGTCATTGCCTAATTGTCTATGCTAATGACACTGCTGGAAACTATGCTGACTCTGGTATTATCAGATTTAGCGTAGCTGCGCCCTACACGCGTGCTCCGAATTCTTCTCAAAGCGGCGCAACCCCGACGCAATCGCCTCGGAGCAACTGACCTTATCGTCCCAGTCAGCACCCTCGTCATTAGAAACTGCTTGCGCTACAATAGGCGCGGCAGCCATCATCCTATCAGCGATCGCACTACTTGTGAAGAAGAAATGTCTATCTACTCCACCAACTCACCGTGGTTAATAACAAGCGACGCTCAAGTTGAAGATGTTTCATCGCCGACATTCGAAATGAAGAATGTTAAAAAGCAGAAACGGAGGTGAAAACGGTAATGAAAAAGAAAAATCATGTTTATCGCATCATTCGCCACAATTTTTATCTTGGCTAGCAGCTTAAAGGCTGTTTACGCAAATACCGAAATTGATAATAAGCAATATTTGAGCGATGCGGACCTGCCTGATTTTTGCTTTTCCTCTCACCTTTTGTAGTTGTTTTTAGCTTAATTTTCAAGTTAGCAGAGTTGGCTAAAATAGCGTGCTTGTGAGCCCTAACGCGGTTCTGTTTTAGTTGGCGCTTCGTTTAAACGAAATGTTTTCGGAAAGCCTCGCGAATTTGTTGTGGCCCTTCAAGTACGTATACATCTTCCATTCTTTTCAGCTTCTCAACATGCTCGACTTCTTCTCGACGTACCCTCAGCTTCATTTCTCTGCCGTCAGGAAGCTTCGTGGATACTGTGCCTACTTTGTAGTCTGTTGGAGCAATGTAAACGGGCACGAATGCCTTCAGGCTCATTATTGCCGCGTTTGTAAGTAAGGTGTCACCTATACCGTTCGCAATTTTGGCCACAGTATTAGACGTGGCAGGCGCAATTAGAAGGAACTCATATTTACGCATCTGCATCCACGCAGCGAGAAAAGGCGCGTTAGAGTTGATTTCCACGTAGACTTTCTGAAAGCTTTGTCTTAGATCCGCTTCCAGCTTATAGTATTTTAGCACGAGCTCCGCCGCTTTGGAGAGGAAAGCGTGGATCTCCACGGTTTCCGCGTATTCTTTTTGAATTTCTTTCATTTCTTCTATGAACTCGGCGATTTTGTCGCCAGCGCCAGTTATTCCCCAAGCAACCTTCCGCTTTTTAGCTTTATCTTGTTCAACCATATTTTTCAGCGGCTCCCTTCAGCTTTTCTAGCTTCGTATTCTTTAAGGAACTCGGCGAACTTTTTCACCGTTTTCCTTAGGCTTCTGAGGCCTTCCTCATCACTTTTTACGCCTTCTAGCGTGTCTTTTGACCAGACTGTCGCGCCTAGGTTCGCGCCGAAATACCCACCGCTAACCGGTATGATGCTATTGAGAATAAAGAAGGTGTGAATCTGAATTAACGCAAGCTCCTGACCGCCTGCCCTGTCACCGCCGACTGCAATGCCCATGCCAATTTTGCCTTTAAAGATATTTGCATCTGAAGCAACTGCAGCGCGGGTTCTATCCATAACTGCTTTGATCTGAGCGCTTACGCCGCCATTATACACGGGCGTGGCCATGATTATACCTTTTGCCTCGGTAAGCAACACGTAAAGCTCCTGCATGTCGTCCTGTATTACGCACTGCTTTTCCACCAAGCAGTAATCGCAGTGTGTGCAGAAGCCGATTTCTTTTCCCCTAACAGTCCACAGTTCGGTCTCGAAGCCTTTTTCTTCCAAAATGCGAAGGGCTTCAGAGAGGACATACTCGGTGGCTTGCTGGCGTGGGCTGCCGCAGATACCAAGAACCTTCATAACCATCAAGAATACCCATTACGCAGTTGTACACATTAAACTTTGCTATACTTCGGGCACTTGCGCTTGCCTGAGTTGGCGATTTCGCTATCTACGTTGCCTTTACTGCTTTTACACCGATTTGTTCAGAAAAAGATGCACCAAGTGAAACGAAAGGTTCTTAAGCCATTAGGCATTTTTCTACACGGCAAGAAAACGTTAACGGTACTGCCTATCTTTAAGTGTTAGCGCGTACCCCTTAGGTGGAAAGGCGGTATTAACCAGAAAAAGTTAAAATAGTTGAATGAAGAGGTGAAAAAGTATGGAATACATTTACGCTGCTATGTTACTTCACAAAGCAGGAAAAGAAATAAACGAAGCAAACGTCTCCAACGTTTTGACAGCCGCGGGAATAAACGTTGACGCTGTAAGAGTAAAGGCGCTTGTAGCCTCTTTAAGCGAAGTCAACATTGACGAAGCAATAAAGTCCGCGCCTACCATGATGGCTGCCGTACCAGCCGCACCTACAGCTGCAGCACCTGCCGCAGAGCAAAAACCGAAAGAAGATGAAAAGAAGAAAGCTGAAGAAGAAAAAGCCAAAGAAGAAGCAGCGCTCGAAGGTTTAGGTGCTCTCTTCGGCTAAAATCTGCTTTTTATTTCTTCAAGTTGCCATCTGTTTTTTAGGTTTTTCTTTTTGTAGTCATTTTCCATATTATAACAGGTAGCCAACCGCAGATAATACTTAATGTAGCGGGGAAAAATTCTATTTCATAGTATACTTGGATTACGTATGTTACTCCCAGAGAAAACGCCATAATCAGCGCTGAGGTCACTGCAGTTTTTTGGTCGAATTTCTTGTAGGTTTGAGTGGCCAGTAGCCCTGCGAAGAAGAAGTCGCCTAACCCTAAAGCGCTGAAGCGGAGTGCATCTTGTATCGGAATGCGAGGTAGTACTACTGCAATTGGAAGGCGCAAGTCAAGGAGGGTTACCGCGGCTTGTCCCATCGTTCTTGTTCCAAACACTAGAATTATATCCATCACAGTTAGTAGTCCGGCGAAAATGAGTACGATTTTCCACGTGAACAAAGAAGCCAAGTAAAGCGTTATCAGAACGGCGAATGTTATTGCAAAAACGTTAAAGAAATACGGAACCCAGATGGGGGTGCCTCTGTAAAATAGGTAAAGCAGCAGGAAGAAGGCTGGCGGCAAGACCGCTGTGTACCATCTTTCTCCAGCACCTTTTCTCCGTTGCTCATATAAGATGGCAAGAAAAGCGAAAGTTGCCAAGCCATAGGCTGCTAAGCCTCCAGTGAACAGCCAGTTGTCCGTGAACGGGTCTAACAGAGCAGTGGTTCCAACAGCCAAGGCGGTTAACCCGAAAAGCAGGCAGAACAGCTGTGCTCTCTTTTTTTGCATGCCCGAAAAGGTGTACGAAAAAATGAAGAGTAATGCTGAGTAGGCAGAGAGGAAAACTATTGTTATGGTTTCTTGTGGGACAAAAATTATCAATGAAATTGCTATGCTTATCATGGCTACAAGCAAGATTGCGTCTCGAATGCGAAATTCTCTCTCTTCGAAAGTTGTTTTCAGTTTGCTTTCAATTCGTTTATTCAGCAATATGGCGATAAGAGTTACACTGAACAGTGTTGCGGGCATGACGATGTCGAATGAAAGCATGAAGAGTCATAATCAAAACAAGCATTTAAAGCTTAAACATCAAATTGCACATTCAAAACCGCAAGCGTAGCAAGCAGCGCCTCTTCCGTCCGCACAGTCTCCGTTCCCTGCTCAGGAATAGTGTTCAACACAAAATCCGCTTGGGCGTCAAGATTTATTTCCAACTCGCTGGCTAACTCGTATAATCCCTTTTTAGGCGAGCCGAACAAGAGGAGGATGCTGCTTGCCTTTTCCCATTTCTGCGCTAGTTTTTCGGCAACATCCCTGAAATTAACGCCTTTTTTCGAAGTGGCAACCTTCAAATCAAAATTTCTGCTCAGTAAAAGTCTTGATAACGCATCGTTTTCCATGACTTGCGCCACTTCATATCCCCAGTATTCTGGGATTTCCTCTCGATTTGCAGTTTGAACCTCAACCCGCCCGTCAATTTTGGCAACTTTTACTGTCAAGCGTTTGCCAACCGCAATGTGTCTTCCACGCATTAGCGCTGGCGCTTCAACGCCTATATCCACGAGCATGCCATCCGGCGTTGCGGCTGTTACTACAGCCTCACGATACTCGCCGAGCTTCAAGTTCGCAATTTTCTTATTTAATGGATGATGAGGTGTTCGCAGCGGTGGCACTATTCCCACGTACTTCAGTCGCGGGTCAAGTTTGAATAGTCGCTTTCTGAGATACTGCGGCGTCTCCATGTATCTCAGTAGTGTGACGATTAAATCTGCTTGCGGTTGCTGGTTTGCTTGTGATTCATCACGATAAACTATGATTTCGTTCACTCTGAAGATCGCCGCGGCTCTGCCGATTAAGCCTATTTTTGAGGTTTTTTCACGTAGATGCGGCGTATCCGAAATAACCGATGCGGGAATGGCGACTGCCAACTTATTCTTACCCATTTTCAGCTTAGCTCCTTCCAGAAAGCCTATCGTTCAGCTTAAAAGTAAAAGTCTGGATATAAAACTGTGGGTAATCTGATGAGCAAAGCGGCCGCGTCAATTTTGGATAATCCCGAAAAAATACGCTTAATTGATAAGAGCAATATGCTGGCTTTCTGCATGAATGCCGCGGGGCATTATCGTGAAGCCGCAAAAATTGCTGAACAACTCTCGGTGTCCTACAAAATTGCTAAACACCTTTCGGTGTCCTACAATCATGTGGATAATGTTGTTGTGGCTGGCATGGGTGGTTCCGCAATAGGCGGCGAGCTGCTCAAGGACTGGGCAAGCAGCAAAGTGCAAGTGCCTATAGACGTTTGCAGAGCATATGAACTGCCCGCCTACGCTCACGAGCATACTCTTGTGGTGCTGGTGAGCTATTCAGGGGAAACAGAGGAAACTCTCAGCGCTTTTTTGGATGCAGTTAAACGCGGCTGCATGGTTTTCTGTGTAAGTTCCGGCGGTAGTCTTCTCCGTTTTGCTGAAAAGCTGGATTTGCCGCATATTCGTGTGCCTTCTGGTTTTCCGCCGCGTGCAGCACTGCCTTACCTATTTGTGCCTCTGCTTATGTTGCTGGAAAATACGCGTCTTGTCGCTGGCGTGCATGAGGAGCTCGCGGAGGCTTTGCCGCTGTTGGAGCGAATTTGCAGAGAAAACGCGGCCGATGTGCCCGTGAAGGATAATTTTGCGAAGAAGTTGGCTTTAGGAATTGCTGGGACAGTGCCTGTGGTTTACGGGTTTGGCTTTTACCGTGGTGTGGCGCAACGTTTTAAGCAGCAGTTCAATGAGAACAGTAAGGTTCCTTCGAAATGGGAGTTTCTGCCTGAACTCAATCACAACGAGATTGTGGGATGGGAAAAGGCCGATAAGCTGGCAAAGTGCTTTTCTGCAATATTCCTGAGAGATAGGGATGAGCCTAGCGAGGTACGTAGTAGAATCGAAATAACCCAAGAGCTTATGCCCGCTGCCTCGAAGCATTTCGAAGTGTGGGCTCAAGGCAGAAGTGTGCTTGCCCGAATGTTGTCTGCTGTCTGCATAGGCGATTTCACAAGCGTCTACTTGGCTGTTCTTCGCAATGTGGATCCTACGCCAGTGGCCAATATAACGTTGTTGAAAGAGAAAATGAGGCAGAGCGGAACAAAAGAGAAAATAATCTGTGCGCTGGAGCGGCTTGCTGCTTCACGGTGAACTGTTTTCTTTAACGAACATCTTGAACATTTCTTCTGCGGCTTCAAGCGGCAGCATCTGTGGTGGTCGTTTAAATGCGTAGGCGCAGACAGGCAATATTGCGCCCTTAAGCTTCTTGTTCAACGCTATCTTCATGGCTCTTACCGTGTCAAAGAGGACAGAGCCAGCGTTTGGCGCGTCAACCGTGCTGAATTTTAGGTCTATCCTCATCGGCGCGTTGCAGAAGTAGACGCCACTGATCCAGAAGTAGCTGTCACGGTTGTTCTGGAGAAAATCCACGTAATCCGTTGAGCCCGCCACGACTTCTGCCTTGTAGGGTAGCGTGCTGGCTACTGCCTGTGTTTTAATGGCGCGTTTTGTTTCGCGTGTGCGATCCATGGTGTCTAGCGATTCTGTCCCTCCGCCGACATCAAGCTGATACGTTTCCGTGATTTTCACGCCATGATCTGAGAGCAGCTTAAGCAACGTTTTATGCAGCGTTGTTGAGCCTACTTGATCAATTAGGTCGTCACCGACTACTGGTAGCCCTGTGTTTTCAAATTTCTTTGCCCACGCTTCATCGCTGGCAATGAAGTTCGGTGTAGCGTTTACAAAAGCACAGTTCGCCGCCAAAGCTTGCTCCGCATAATACTGTGAGGCGCTCTTAGCCCCGCTTGGAAGCAAGTTTACAAGCACCTCTGCACCTACTTCACAGAGCGCTTTAGCCACGTTTACCTCGGGCTGACTGCTGGGCTCTATGATCTTGCGAGTGTTTTCGCCGACGCCGTCAAGCAGCGGCCCTTTCTGCACGGTTACCCCTGTCCGCGGGACATCTATGACTCTTGGCGCATTGTTCGGTTCGGCGAATATGGCCTCAGCCAAGTCTTTTCCAACTTTGCGGCTGTCCACATCAAATGCAGCAACAACCTGGATATCGCGGGGTTTGTATCCGCCTAGTTGCGGATGGCGAAGCCCCACCGGATTTTCTGTAAAAACGTCATAGTAGCGTAAGCCTTGAATAAAAGCTGAGGCGCAGTTTCCTACACCCGCTATGGCAACTTTAATTTTCGACATTCATGTAACACCTTGTTTCGGCTTTTCTTATTTACTTTGCTCTTATAAAATGCATCGCTACAACAAGACTGGAATCCGCCTTGTTGCCGCCGTGATAGCCCCTCTATAGGTTTCTGCATTGAATCGCTAATATGCGCCAAATATGAAGACTGTTTTTGAACGTAGACAGACAAATAGAAATGTTGTTGGCGGGCCCGACGGGAATTGAACCCGCGACCTACGGATTAAGAGTCCGCCGCTCTAACCTTACTGAGCTACGGGCCCGCTGTGGGTCTTCTAAATGAAGTTTCAATAGGAAATATAGAGCTTGCGGTTCCAAGCTGCGCAGTATTACCTTTATGGTGTCCTGATAAATTTTGGGAATTCGAAGGCTTATATAAGTTTCATGTGTCTTAGAAGGCGGAGAGCAGCATTTATGCCGCGTGACTTGAAAATTGTTCTTAAGCCCATTGGATACGTCAAAACTGAGGCTGTCGGCGCCGAAGTAAGGGATAAACAAAGAATCTCGCAGATAATTATCAAAGGCGAGCTTGTGGAAGCGTTGGAGGGCATTGACGGCTTTTCGCATCTGTTTGTGTTATATTGGCTTAATCAGGTTAGCCGCGGCGAAGTGAGGTTGAAGGTTCATCCCCGTGGCAGAGTTGACTTGCCGCTGCTGGGTGCTTTTGCCACGCGGACAATGTATCGCCCGAATCCTATTGGGTTAACCTTGGTTGAGCTTATCAAGGTTGAAGGTAACGTTTTAAAGGTCCGTGGTCTTGACGCGTTTGACGGCACACCTGTTCTTGACTTGAAGCCCTTTGACCCGTGGGACGCCGCTAAAGACGCCAAGGTGCCCGGTTGGTGGCTTAAGCTTGAGAATGAAAAGACGCGGGTACCTTAATGGGGAAATGGGACTTAAAGGTTGAATTTTGCTACTATTGCCTTTAGAATTGCCTGTCTGAGTTCTTCGCCTTTCAGCTGCGAGGCCCTTAGATCAGCGAACGCCGTAGCCAGCGTTGCATCTTCGAATACTGTTTTTATCCAGTTTTCAAAATCTTCTCTGTACAGATGAAACTCCAATGATTCAACTGCGGCGCGTTTAACTATTTCGTAGAAGTCTTTGAGGCTTTCTGCTGAGAAACCAGTTGGCTGGCCGATGGCTGTGTAAAAGTGAAAAGCTAATTCCTTTGGAATCGGCGCAATAGCTTTTAACAGGGCCTTGCCCTTTTCCGTTATGCTATATCCGCCGTTTGTTCTCCGTATGAACCCGGCGCTGGCAAGGTCTTGCATGCGTTGTATTGTTTCTTCAATGTCTAAACCAACCATCTGCGCGAAACTGTTCATGTCAACGCGGCTGGTGACTTCACTCATAACCTTCAAAACTTTTAACTGATCATCCATCAATTCTGATTCACCTCAAACAGACAGATATAATTATTAATTTTGGATCTTAAATGTCTGTTGCTCAGCAAAAGCTTTTAGAACAAAACATTAACCAGTGTAATGTTCTGGTGGTTGGCGGTGAAGAAAATGGCCGGTGATTATGTGGTGGTAATTGTGACGACTGCGAATAGGCAGGAGGCAGAAAAAATAGCGTATCATCTTCTTAATGAAAAATTAATTGCGTGTGCCAACATAATTGGTCCAGTTTCTTCATTTTTCCATTGGGCTGGGAAAATTGAGAGTGCAGAGGAGTATTTGTTGCTTATGAAGTCGCGGAAAGACTTGTTTAGCAGGCTATCGGATGCTGTGAAGGCACTGCATAGTTATGAGGTTCCAGAGATAATTGCTCTTTCTGTTGTTGATGGCGCGAAATCGTATTTGGCTTGGTTGGCTGATTGTTTAATGTGAAGAACAAGTGATGAATGCACATTTTTGTGCACAAAAGCCTTAAATAAGGCATTTCTGTTTTGTCTAAAACTTACTGGGTGCGAACATGAGGTATTGCGTTTGGCTCCAAACAAGCAAACATGCAACTAGCCATTCACAAACTACATTATAAAAAAATCCCCTTTACGCAATCCCCAGTCGAAATTTTCGCTAAACTCCAAAAACACTGCAAAACAGCTTATCTCCTCGAATCCATAGAAGGCCCCAAAAAAATTGCACGATACTCGTTTATAGGCTTCGAGCCGCGGTTAACCGTATCAGTAAAGAACGGCGAAGCAGAACTCAGCGCTGAAACAACCGGCGAAATAGATAAAACTAAAACCCGCGACCCCCTGCGCGTTATAGCAGAACTTGTTAAAAACAAAAACGTTACCAACGGCAACTTTAGATTTGCCGGAGGCGCAGTCGGCTACATTTCATACGACGCCATCCGCTACTGGGAAAAGCTGCCGCAGAGATCCAGCGATGACCTGGATTTTCCAGATGTACAGTTCGGATTCTTCGATGACGGCATAGTGTTTGATCACAAGCAGCGCCGAGCATTCTACTACTACTTGAACGAAAACCGCTATGCAGAATTTGAGAAGTTAATTACCCATGCTGCCGACGACGAAGCGCTAAGGCATCAGCAACCGAAAATGAACGTTACTAAAGAAGATTATGAGAAATCTGTGGAAAAAGCTAAGGAATACATAACAGCAGGCGACATCTTCCAAGTTGTGCTTTCCAAGCGCTACGAGATGCGCTTCGCAGGCGACCTTATAGCGTTTTACCGTGCTTTACGCGAAATAAACCCCTCCCCCTACATGTACTTCCTCAAATATGGTGACAGGCAAATTGTGGGCTCGAGCCCGGAAATGCTTGTCAGAGTCGACAATAGAATTGTTGAAACTTTTCCAATAGCTGGAACAAGACCCTGCGTTGCGAGTGTCCGCGATAATAGGCGCCTAGCCAGAGAGTTACTGGCTGACCCGAAAGAGCGCGCTGAGCATGTGATGCTGGTTGACTTGGCGCGAAATGACATTGGAAAAATCGCCAAGTTCGGCAGCATTCAGGTTCCAGAGTTCATGAAGGTTCACCGTTACAGCCACGTGCAGCATCTCGTTTCTCAGGTTACAGGCGAGCTTAGGGAAGACAAAGATTATTTTGACGTGTTAAAAGCGGTTTTTCCAGCAGGCACAGTTTCAGGCGCGCCTAAGGTTCGCGCTATGGAAATAATTGAAGAACTTGAACCCACAAGGAGAGGCCCCTATGCCGGTGCTGTCGGCTACTTCTCCTATAACGGAAACGCGGATTTCGCAATAACCATCCGAACACTGTTCGCTAACGGAAGCAAGGCCTACATTCAAGCAGGCGCGGGCATAGTGGCGGACTCTGTGCCAGAAAGAGAATGGTTTGAAACCAATCATAAAGCAGAGGCGCTTATGAAAGCGCTGGAAAGGGCAGGAGGCAAATACAGTTGAAGGTTCTGGTCATCGATAACTATGATTCTTTCGTCTACAATCTTGTTCAATACATAGGCGAATTCGGCGCCGAAGTCATCGTTTTTAGAAATGACCAAATAACCCTGAAGCAGGCAGAGAAACTTAAGCCAGACAGGATAGTAATCTCTCCTGGACCTGGAACCCCGGAGGACAAGCGGTACTTCGGTGTTTGCACAGCATTTCTGCAGCAGTTAAGCCGGGAAATCCCCACTTTGGGCGTCTGCCTTGGGCATCAAGGGATAATTCACGCTTTTGGAGGACGAATTGTTTCAGCGAAAAAGCTGATGCATGGAAAAACATGCGCAGTTAAACACGATGGCGAAGGAATTTTCAGTGGCGTCAGCAACCCTTTTACCGCAACTCGCTATCATTCGCTCGCTGGTGATGCACAGGCTATTCCCGAGTGCCTTAAAGTGACCGCAGTCTCAACTGACGATGGAGAAATCATGGGCATCCGCCACGTTAAATATCCAATTGAAGGCGTGCAGTTTCACCCTGAATCTATACTTTGCGAGGACGGAAAACTGATTATAAGAAACTTTTTGGAGGGGTGACGAAGCGGAATGATCAGAGAGGGCATACAAAAACTTGTGGAGAAAATAAACCTAACTTTAGATGAAGCACAAGAAATAATGAGGGAAATAATGTCTGGTAAAGCGACTAACGCTCAAATCGCAGCCTTTTTAACCGCTCTACGGATGAAAGGAGAAACTGTCGAAGAACTGATAGCCTTTGCCACAGTCATGAGGGAACATTGCCGCCGGATCCAGCCTAAGGTAAAAGGGCGACTGGTTGACACATGCGGAACAGGCGGAGACAAAATAAAAACCTTCAACGTCAGCACAACCGCGGCTTTTGTAGCCGCCGGTGCAGGTGTTCCCATAGCGAAGCACGGAAATCGCTCAGTAACAAGCCAAAGTGGCAGCGCTGACGTGCTAGAAAAGCTTGGTTTCAACCTTACCATGACGCCGGAAGCAGTGCAAAGAGCTATCGAGCAGATCGGTGTAGGCTTCATGTTTGCGCCGGCGTTTCACCCAGCCATGAAGTATGCGGTTGAGCCGAGAAGAGAGATAGGCATCCGCACAGTGTTTAACATTCTAGGTCCACTGGTTAATCCCGCTTCAGCTAACGCGCAGTTACTTGGCGCTTATGATGCACAGTTGACATTGCCCTTAGCTTACGCCTTGAAGAATCTTGGATGCGAAGAAGCCATGGTAGTCCACGGGCTGGATGGCCTCGACGAGGTATCAACTATAGGCAAAACAGCGATTGCATGGTTAAGAGAAAAGGAAGTAGCAACCTTAGAAATAACGCCGAAAGAGTTAGGCATCAAAACGGCGCGAATAGAAGACATAAAGGGCACGACACCAGAAGAAAGCGCTGAACTTCTCTTCAAAATTCTAAGTGGACAATGCGCTTTAGGTGATCCAAAGATGGAGCTGGTGCTCGCTAACAGCGCTGCTGCGCTCATCGTCGGCGGAAAGGCAGATGACTTCGGTTACGCCATGGAAGTCGCGCGTAAATCAATAGAAAGCGGAGCAGCGTATGAGAAACTTAAGGCCTTAATCAAGGCGTCTGGCGGATGCTTGTCAAAACTTGAGGAGCTTGAGCAGAAGTATGCGTGACTTCCTTGACATACTAGCACAGAGCGCAAGAGAAACCATTAAAGGCGGCTACTATAACGTGGAAGGCGTAACCACCAAGGCGCTCAAGATTAGTTTGCGAAAAGCAATTTTGGAGGCTATGCAAGCACCAGTTATCGCAGAAATCAAGCCAGCGTCGCCTTCTGCCGGCGTAATTAGAAAAAGCGTTGATGTACATAGTATAGCGCAGAGCATAGAGCAAGGCGGCGCCATTGGCATTTCAGTTCTAACTGAACCTAAACATTTCAATGGCGCATTAAGCTCGCTTGTCGAAGCGCGGAAAGCGTCACGGTTGCCAATCCTCATGAAAGACATAATTCTCAGCCCGTTGCAGTTGGAGGCCGCCGCAAAAATGGGCGCCGACGCTGTATTGCTGATTCAGGCGCTTTTTGATAGGGGCTACTGCGAATGCAACGTCGAAGACATGATTGCGAAAGCGCACGCTTTGGGGCTGGAAGTTTTGCTGGAAGCACATACTGAAGCGGAGTTTCGCTCTGCGGTGAAAACGTTTGCGGATTTAGTGGGGGTTAATAACCGCGATTTGGCAACGTTAAAAGTGGATTTGAACACGACTAGGGAAATTTTGCAGCGCAACCATGCAGAAGGAAAAATCGTGGTAAGCGAAAGCGGAATCAACACGCCGGCGGACGTGCGTTTTCTGCGTGAATGTGGCGCTCAAGCTTTCCTCATTGGATCAGCAGTCATGTTTGCGGCTAACATTGAAAAGAAAGTTAAGGAGTTTGTGCATGCCTTATGAGAGAGGTTAAGGTGAAAGTTTGTGGAATAACCCGCAAAGAAGACTTGGACGCGGCAGCAGCTGCTGGCGCCGATGCGGTCGGCTTCGTGGTTGGTGTAGCTTCTTCGCCGCGGAATCTTTCGTTAGTTGAAGCTGAACGGCTCATTAGGCAAGTGCCGCCTTTCGTGAAAAGCGTTCTAGTCACAGTTCCAAAAAGCCTTGACGAGCTTGAGGTGTACGAGAAACTGAATCCAGACGCCTTCCAAGTTCACTGCGAAAACATGCATATCGCTGCTTCAGTCCGGCTTAAGCTGCCAAACACCACTTTGATAGGCGCCGTTAACGCCCACTCCACTGACGCGGTCAGCACGGCTGTAAAAATGGCACAGTTGGCTGACGCGGTTCTAGTTGATTCCTTCATTAACGGCAAGTTTGGCGGAACCGGCGTAACCCATAACTGGGAATTAAGCAGGCAAATTAAGCAGGCTATTCATCCGAAACCGTTAATTCTGGCGGGCGGGCTTAACCCAGAAAACGTCGCTGACGCAGTGGCTATTGTCGAACCGTACGCTGTGGACGTTTCCAGCGGCATCGAAAAGCAACCGGGAATTAAGGATCACAAGAAAATGGTGAAGTTCATTAAAAACGCAAAAAGGATGCTGAAATATGAAAACGCTAAGTAGTTACCCAATCGATGGGAAATATGGGAAATATGGCGGCCGTTTTGTCCCAGAAATTTTGATGGCAGCCATCAAAGAACTGGAAGAAGCCTACGCCAAAGCCAAGCAGGATCCAAGCTTCAAAAAGGAATTATCCTACTACCTTTCAGAGTATGCTGGGCGCCCCACACCGCTGTATTACGCGGAGAACCTAACACTGAAGCTGGGCGGCGCCAAAATTTACCTGAAACGGGAAGACCTCGCGCACGGCGGTGCACACAAAATCAACAACACGCTGGGGCAGGCGCTTTTGGCGAGGAGAATGGGAAAGAAACGGGTAATAGCCGAGACAGGCGCCGGCCAACACGGCGTTGCCACAGCCATAGCATGCGCCGCTTTAGGGCTAAAAGCGGAGATTTACATGGGCGCTGAGGACATGAAGCGGCAACGGCTCAACGTGTTCAGAATGCGGCTTTTAGGCGCCGAAGTGCACCCAGTTAAATCTGGCTCCCAAACATTGAAAGACGCCATAAACGAGGCGCTGAGAGACTGGGCATCCAACGTTGAAAGCACCTATTACCTCATAGGTTCCGTTGTGGGGCCGCATCCTTATCCAATGATCGTCCGAGATTTCCAAAGCGTCATCGGCAACGAGTTAAAAGCACAATTCCTACAAAAAGAAAATCGATTGCCTGACGCGCTGGTTGCCTGCGTCGGCGGGGGCAGCAATGCTGTAGGCACGTTTTACCCGTTTGAAGATAACATGGAAGTTAAGTTGTATGGTGTTGAAGCCGGCGGCGAAGGCGTAGAAACAGGCAAGCATGCCGCGTCGCTGAACGCTGGCGCCGAAGGCGTCTTTCACGGAATGCTGACCCATGTGCTTCAAGACAGCGACGGCCAGATACAGAATACGCATAGTATTTCCGCGGGCTTGGATTATCCAGGCGTCGGGCCTGAGCATTCTTTTCTGAAAGCGCTGGGAAGAGCGGAGTATGTCACGGCAACTGATAAAGAGGCTGTGGACGCCTTCTGTGTCTTGTCGCGTGAGGAGGGCATAATTCCCGCGCTTGAGTCAGCGCATGCGGTAGCCTTTGCCATGAAGTTGGCGCGGAACATGCACCGGGAAAAAGCGATTGTGGTAACGTTGTCTGGCCGCGGAGACAAGGATGTGGAAGTAGTAGCCGATTTTCTGGGCGTGAAAATATGAGTGAGATCAGCAAGGTTTTCCAGAGGCTGAAAGCGCAGCAAGCCGGCGCACTTATAGGCTACGTGACTGGCGGAGACCCAGCGCCGCGTTTCACGCCAGCAATCGCGGAGGCACTCATTAAAGGCGGCGTGGACATTCTCGAGCTTGGTGTGCCCTTCTCTGACCCGATAGCTGATGGCCCCACGATTCAGGCAGCGACTGTTCGTGCCTTGAGGGCTGGGACAACGCCGAAGACTGTGCTGGAGCTGGCGGAAGAAATCAAAAGAAGGCATGGCGTGCCCATTGTGCTTCTAACGTATTTCAATCCTGTTTTCCGTATGGGAACCGAAAAATTTTTCCAGTTAGCAAAAAACGCGGGCGTCGATGGCGTGGTTGTTCCTGACTTGCCAATTGAAGAGTCAACAACCTACTGCGAGACGGCAAGGCGCTTCGGAGTTGACACGATTTTTCTTGCGGCACCATCAACTTCAAACGAACGCTTAAGCAAAATTGTCACGTGCACTTCTGGCTTTCTATATCTTGTTTCGCATTTCGGCGTAACCGGCGCTCGCGAAGCTTTGGAGGAGTCAACCGTCCAGCTGATTAAGCGCATTTTGCCCTACACGGCGGGGCGTGTTCCGTTGGCTGTTGGCTTCGGCGTCTCAAAATCTGAGCATGTACGGCGAATAATTCAAAGCGGTGCTGACGGCGTAATTGTAGGAAGCGCCTTCGTCAACATCATCCACAAGTATCTTGGGGATGCGAGCGGTATGCTTAAGGAACTGGAGACGTTGGCGCGTGAGCTGAAAGAAGCACAAAGTGAAGTTGACAAAAAAAAAGGATAAAAAGGGAAGAGGTTGCTAGGCTTTTGGCTTTCTTCGGGCTATGAATGCTGCGATGCCTATGCCGACGGCGAGGACAATTATAGCTATGATGATTAATGTTCCCGCGCCTGATGGTAGTGGTTCTGGCTTTGTGTTAGTTGTTGCTGCTATGTATGCGGTGAATGTTGGGTCGTGTTCAACGCGGTAGCCGCTGTATTCTGGGTAGGCGATTATGTAGAAGTAGTTAGCGCGGCTCATGTTGGCGATTGTTGAGGCAGCTTTAGCGAAGAGCGCTGGATACATGTGCACGACTACGGCGGGCAGAAATTTCATTAAGCCTATGTGATAAGCGAATAAGCCGCCGTTGCCTGCGTAGCCTGCTATCTTGGTGGTTCTTGCTGTTGACTCGTAAATGCCGTATGTGGTTTCGGTTGGGTCAGCCATATAGTTGTAAAGCTTGTAGTTTTTTTTGGTGCCGAAGTCGGCGTTGAAGATTTTTTCGCCGTCATCTGCATAAGTCTCTATCGAAGTATCGGTAACTTCGACTTCCGTGTCTGTTACGTTTTGCCCAGTGGGCGTTTGGCTGTAGGTTTCGTGGTCTGCCATAATGCTAGTTTGGAAGTTTATAATACTCATTTTAAGCCCATTGTCGTGGATGAAGTCGTAGATGGTGTCGTTACTGATTTGTGTGCCGAGCATGCTATAGGTGCCTGTGCTGTTGTAGTAGACCCAGAGGGCTGGAATTACGCCGACGAAGAGATGGCGCATTCTTCCGATTATGTGGTTCTCCTGTAGCGTGGCGACACCAGCTGCGGGGTTGATGATGAGCTTGTAGGTGAACGTGAGCTCATCGTAGACGGTTAGAGCAACAGGCCAGCTGTTTTGGAAGCGTGGATTGTTGGGGTCTATCCATGTTTTCCACCATAGCGCGGTTAGGTTGGTGTATTTCATGCCCCACATCCATTCGTTGCCTTCATGCGTCAGCGGGATGACTTCTGTTTCGCTGTTCAGTACTGGCAATGTCCTGCCTAAGTTGCTGAGGTCGAAGCCGAGGCTGAAGGAAGCGTACAGCATGTCTTCTTTGTCAGGTGAGTTGGGGTAAAGCGAGGTGGTGGTTTCGTTGAATGCCATGAGCATGAGGAACGTGCTGGCTAGGATGACGTCGCGGTTGTTCTTGTTGGTTTTGTAGTGCATGATGAACGCTTGCATCGGTATGCGCAGGTAGCTGGTTTCGTCTGTGGTTATTTCTTTGAGTCCAGCGTAAAGTAGTTTGAAGCCGCTGATGTTCACGTAAGTCATGTACATGTTGGCGTGCCACTTGTCAAAGTTGGCTGGTTGCGGGATGCCGTGAAGCGTTGCATAGGCGCGGACGTATTCCATGTAATCGACGGTTTTGGCGAAGCTTTCCTGTTCAAAATCGGTTTTGACGAGGGTTTCGGCTCTGGCGAGCGGCGTTATTACGCCCAGTAAAATTACGGAGGCAAGTAGTGTTCCAAATAGGTTCTTGGTTTTCATAGAGGTTGTTCCTTCATTCTTATTATCGCATTGATAAATGTATATATTAAGAATTACGAATCCATGATACAAACATTTCTATTTTCAGACACAGCCAAAACCATTTGTGATGGTGGCTTTCAGCAGATTATTCAACTAGAAGAGCAGCACCATACAAATCAAAGCGCACACATAACAACATACAAAAATGACACCCCCTTACACCACAAAATCACACCAAAAAAGACAAAGTTTTAAAGTTATACATTCGCTCTCTATTTTGGCGGTGGGTCTTAGGCGGGGGGCTAGGGGTCCCTTGCACCATAAACCCTCTACAAGATGGGCTGACAGCTGTG
>JBBFKZ010000024.1:0-21352 GCA_037481775.1 Bathyarchaeia archaeon | reverse complement strand
AAAAACGTAACCGCTACAATGGGTGTGACCCCGGTGATTCTCGCCTTCGCCAGATACATCAAACGCAAACACGGGAAGAAACCAGCGGATCTATGGCATTTTCAAGCGTTGTTCTGCACCAGCGTGCGCAAGATACAGATCAAGTATGCGCCGTTGCTGAGGAAATTCTATGGACAGGTGCCAGTTGTGGAGATGTACACGGCTACTGAAGGCGTTTTCGCCCAGCAGCTCGATGATCTGCCATATGTTACGCCTAATTATGATGCTTATCTCTTTGAGGTTGTAACTGGCCGAGGAGTGAAGCTGCTGCATGAGCTTAAGCGCGGCGAATGGGGCAGGCTGATAATTTCCTCATATATGCTTCCACGCTATGACATTGGTGACATGATAGAAGCGGCTGGCAAAAACTATTACCGAGTGTTTGGAAGAAGAAATACCTTAACGCTTCTGGAGCATCGCTTGTATCGGCTATTCTTCAGATGGCTTCTCTAAGACGGAGGCGGCGGAAACCGTTTTCGTGCTCTCATGCTGAAGTAAATGGCAGAGATTATGATGATCACTCCCGCCACGAGGAATAGGACCGCCCATCCTAATCTTGAAGGCAAATAACCTGCAATTTGCAGCAGCGCAAATAATCCTATGAGTATAAGTATAACGCCACCTATTAACCAACCGACGAAACCGTATTCGCCTTTCTCGTGTTTCTCGCTTTTTTCAGGCTCCTGCTTCTCCTGCTTTTCACCTTTTTCCTGCTTCTCTGCTTTTTCCACTCTCTGAGGCGCCGGAGCTGGCTGAGCTGCCACTGCGGTTGCTTTCAACGGTGCGCCGCACTTCGGGCAAAAAGCCATTGATTCGTCAACTTGCTTACCACATTTAGGACAATACAACTATATCCTCATCCCTAACCTACTCTTGTAGTAAGCATTAGTATTTAAAATGTACAGCTGACAAGTGTAAAGGATAGGGCAAGTTTTATGTGCTCATGTCCCCCATATAGCATTGGGGGAGGGCCGGAGTAAAGTGAATGTAAGCGCGCAGATGCGTGCATCTAAGTTAAGCGAAGGCGTGATCTCCGCGATATCGGTAGGCGCCTTTTTCATCTTGATTGGGACAATTTTTGTTCTTGCGCAGCCAAATAGTCTCTGGGACAGCATAGTGAACTTTTTCTCCTCTTTCACTGTCCGTTCGGTTCCCGGCACAGACATTTATCTGCCCGCGCCATCAAACACAGCTGTTCACGGCGTTTTGTACACTGCAGCATTCCAATTCTGCCTAGGCCTTGGCGTCCTGCAGATTCTGCTGCTCATGATCAGGCTTGCTGTCCGCTCGCCGCTCAGCAAGACCGCGGAAACCGTGGGGAACCTTGTTTTCTGGTTCGGAGCCGCGTATCTGATAATGCTTTTTCTTAATGCCGCGCCGAGTTTAACACAGTGGTTCATGTTTTGGGCTTCATTACTGATAATGCTGGGTCTGTCGTTCTTTGCCAGAGGAATGGTGCTTCTGCCCAGAAGGAAATAGCAGCGTAAGCCGAAGCTACTGCTGCCGCTTCAAACGCCACCAGAGCCTTAACGCTTGCCTAAACATGCTCATCGAATCTTTAAGAAGCCTCACTTTAGTCTCGCGGCCGCTCCTCCACGACACAGGAATCTCCTTTATCCGGTAGCCTTTGTAGTGTGCTCTTACTAGGATTTCGGTGTCCCAGAACCAGTGGCCCGCTTCAACCTCGTCAAGCAACTGCATAAGCGGTTCCCTGCGGAACGCTTTGAAGCCGCACTGATGATCCCTGACCTTGGAGCCAAGTAGCGTTCGAACCATAAGATTGTAGGTTTTAGAAGCCAGGTTCCGCGTAATGCCCCGCTCAACGTCGCTTTCAGGAAGCATTCGCGAACCAGTGGCAAAATCGTAGCCCTCAACTACAATAGCCCCAACCAGAGGCTTCAAGTGCTTCAAGTCCGTGGCGAGATCCAGATCCATGTAGACAAGAACCTTGCCGCTGCTTTGCTTAAAAGCGTTCTTTAACGCGTTGCCCCGTCCAAGCCGCTTTTCCCTGTGAATATGCTTAACATAGGGGCGCCTCTCAGCAAGCGCGGCTGCAAGCTTGTCAGTGCCGTCTGTGCTTCCGTCTTCAGCAATGATGATTTCATAAAAGCTTGTGAATTCGCTTAGAGCCTTCGCGACCTTAGCTACTGTCGCTTCTAACGTGGCGGCTTCGTTGTAGGCTGGAAGAACCACGGAAACTTCTGTGGTATTTTGTTTTGTGTCCATTTTTAGAATACCCATCCGTTAAGCCACTTTAAACTGTCGATAAATGAGGAAGACGCGGGTGCTCCAGAAATGGCGGGATAAAACAATATGAATAAGCCCACGACGCTTACGAAGTACGCTATAGTCGTCACCTTCACCCATTTACTGCTCCAATAGTTGCTTATGAAGTATGCCGCTGCCAAGCATAGAAATGGCACGTTAACATAGAAATGATAGAGAAAGGTGCATCTGGAGATCAGCACGTAGGGAAGCCACTGGAAAAAGAAAAACGTTAAAATGAACAGGGCCGGCAAGCCTACCGCGCTGACCCGCCTCTCAGCCGCTTTTATGAACTTTCCCAGCGCAAAAATGGCTATCCCGATTATGCATACGAAACCAACCCACCAGACCGCTGGGTTCCCGAGAAGCACGATGGTGGACTTAGTGTTGAGCGGGAGATATGACACGTAAAGCCACACTGGTCTGAGCATGAGCGGCCACGTCCACCATGTAGAAGCGAAAGGATGCGTGGCAGTCAGCGTTGCATGATAATTTAGCATGCCACCTTGAAGCCCAAGAACATTTACTGCAGAGCGGCCGGCGAGCACGTCTGGAATGTAAGTTAAGAAGTAAACTAGAATCGCCAGCAGCAGAAACGCTACAAGCTTGGCGAATGGCGGGTCAGTGAAGGCGTAAAGCTTTTCAGCCACGCCCTTACCAAGTCTCGCAACTTCCTTTAGTCTAAGCACGGCCAGGATTGCCAGCTGAGCAGCAAAGCCATAGAGCACAAGCCACTTTGTTGCAAAGCCAAGCGCGAAGAACAGAACCGCCCAAAACAGTGGCTTAACCGGCGTGCCCCAGCCGCATTTGAGCACGTTTTTAAGATAAATCAAAAAGAAAAGCTGAGATGCAAGCGAAAACAGCACGACGTAGGTGTCAACGGTTCCCATGCGCGCCATCGTGAAATGCATGAAGTCAAAGGTTAGCAGAAAAGCCGCGGAGAAGCCGCCTATCCAGCTCTCAAGCAGCATCTTTCCCAACATGTAGCTTAGCGGTATCATTAACGTCGCCGCGATTACGCCCATTATCCTCCAGCCGAATGGGTTATAGCCAAAAACGGCGATGCCAGCAGCTTGAATGAGTTTGCCAAGCGGCGGATGAGTCCACTCGTAAGGATGCTGCAAGTGCAAGTAATTTTCCGCTGTACGCACGAAGTAAACCTCGTCAAAAAACGTTTCCGACATGTACGTAGGCGGGACATGCACCAACGCTTGCTCATCAATAAGCTTCTGCAAGCCTTCGTCGAAAACATTTTCACCGTGTACCGCTGCGATCGCAAGCTTTTGGTCGTCCTGTCCGAGCGCTGCTAACTCGATTATTTCCGCAGAAGCCTGCTCAAATTTGAAGCGCACGTAGCGGCTCTCGCTGTTAACCGCAATTTTATTCCAATCATAATAGGCAAATGGATACTTGAGGTTCAAATCACCCTTAAGGTTCCAATTTCCCGGAGAACCAGTATAAACCTGAACCGTGGCCGAGCCATTCTTCACTAGCAAATAAACCGCGCTGACGCTCTGCGCCTCGCCGAGGTCAATGTAGAACGTTGGACTTCCGTTTACTCGCCAAGTGGTAAGCGGCACCTGACTTTCGCCGAGGTTCCATGCTGCAACAGAAAAGAAAACTGCACAAAGCACCGCTATGGCGAGCATTTCTCGCTTATCCACGCATGTTCCCCCCAACCTTTGTCTTGGTGTTTTCGCCCAATTCGATTGGGCTTGTTTTTAGCCACGACTTGCCTTTCAACTCATCCCACAGTAGCAACAGAGAGTAAATGAAGGCTACCAAGTTAATTATGCTTACCGAGACTGTCACGGGGTCACCTGTGAGGTTTGGGCCATACGGATAGCCTGCAGCGGCATACGCATTCAGCCAGTAAAGCACATAAGCCGTGTTAGCAAGCAGCGTAGCCGTTAAAACCGCGTACAGCGCCCGCGCTTTTTTAAGGAACGGAAACATCAAGGCAAGCGTGCTCATGGCTGGGAACAAGTAGCGTTCATGAATTCTTGTGGGCAGCATGAAGAATCCGAAAAAGAGCATGAAAGCCGCGAAGATCGCCAGCAGCTCGCCTGACTCATTGAAGCGTATGTGCAAAACGTATAGGGTAAGCGCGGCAAAGCATCCGAACAGTGTCCAGCCTAAAATAAAGAAGCCTTCGTCAGGCACCCATAAGCCGCCTAGGGCCCATAGGTTGAAAGCGTTTACTGAAGTGTAGCCGTAGCCGCTGTAGGCTCCAAAGTAAATGCCTGCCAAAAAGGTCACGGGGTTGCCCCACTCAAACGGTAGTATAACGGCGAAGACCGTTGCGGCTGCAGCGTTAAGCGACGTCAAAAAGCGCTGCAAACCATGTTTCCTGAGGATAAGATACGCGATAAGCGGCAGCAATGCTATGCTCTGCGGCTTCGTTAATACCCCAAGAAAGAACGCAACAGCAGAAAGCTCGGGCTTTGCAGCCAATGCCAGCATAAGCGAGAGCATGAGGAAGAACGTGTAAATCGCGTCGAACTGGCCCCAAACCGCCGCGTTGTATATCACGGCGGGGTTAAACGCATAAAGCCCCGCGGCTAAAAGCGCCATACGCGCGCCGAGGCGCTTCCGCACGAAAATGAAGATTAAGCATGCGGTTGCCATGTCAAAGAGGTTAGGCGGTAACTTCATGACGTAAGTGAAAGCGGGTGTTCCATAAACAGAGAGGCTCTTGGCAAGTAAGCCGAACACCCAGAAAATGTAAACGTTGAGCGGCGGGTAATCACACCATGTTCTTGCGTAGAAGGTTCGAGGCCCATACTCTGCTGCGGTTTGAAACCACGCCATAAAATCCTGAGTGTCCACCGCCGCGTAGCCTTGATTGGAAAAAAATGCAACTCTACTCATGAAAGCGAGGACAAGCAGTGCGGCTAAAGCAGTATTCTCATGCTTTTCAAGCGAGAAGTTGATGGATATCGCCCTCTTTGTTTTCTCTATTCAATAGTATCTAAATAAAAGCGTTTTTTTTGGATAAAAGTCGCGCATGAGCAAAGGCTGGATTGAGGGCGACGGGATATTTTTTATCAGAAATTTTTGAGGCAACGTTTATAGCAACTCATTTTAGGGCATAAAGCGTTATTTATGCAGTTCGCAGAGTGAACGGCGAAATTAGGAGCAAAAACGGTTGCAGTCGCTCAATACTAACCGACGCCTTGTAGTTTTCGATGTTGAAGGCGTGCTTATCCCAAAAAATCGCTTTCTATTTGATGTCGCCAGAAGCCTAGGCGCTTCGCGGTTGCTGAAACTGATTTTTATCGGTTTCCTCTACGAGATAGGTGTCCTCTCTTTAAAATCAACTTTGAAACGTATATTTCACGTTATACAAGGGATAGAAGTGGAAAAGCTCAAACAAATTTTTGATGAAATCTCATTGAAACCTCATGTTGAGCATGTTTTTACTCAGCTTAAGGCGCGCAACTGTAAAATTGCGCTAATAAGCTCAGGTCTACCCAGTTTTATTGTTAAGGAATTAGCCAGCAAGCTTGGCGCAGATTACGGTTTCGGCATTGAAATTGACGTTAATGAAGGTAAATTGACAGGGGAAATTTGGGGTAACGTTATAGAGACAGATGGAAAACTCAAAGCGTTATCACAGATACTCATTGCTGAAGAGCTTTCTCCGAAAGATTGCGTCGTGGTGGCTGATGACCGAAACAACCTGTCCCTGTTTCTCTCTGAAACTTTGAAGATAGGATATCATCCTGATTTTGTACTGCGTTTAAAGGCTAATAGCGTTGTGACTGGCAGCTTGTCTGGAATTTTGCCTATAATCGATGGTGCGCCGAGACAGCGGATTCTGCCCTCAAAAAACGATGTGCTGCGAGAGATTATTCATGCTTGCGGTTTTTTTGTTCCAATTCTCGCAGGTTTAATCGGCATTTTTCCCGTTGCGTTGCTGATTTGCGCGGTAAGCATGCTCTACTTGATATCTGAGCTTTCGCGAATGAACAGAAAAAATCTGCCTATTATCGGGATAATAACGCGGAACGCTGTGACACAAGCAGAGTTACATGAGTTTGCCGCAGCCCCATTATACTTTGCTGTGGGTATACTATTAACCCTGCTGTTGTTTCCGCTTCAAGTAAGTAGCGCTGCCATTGCCATGTTCGCCTTAGGTGACAGCACGGCTTCACTCTTTGGTAGTTTGCTCTTTAAAACGGCTTTGCCGTTCAATAAAGGTAAGTCACTGGAGGGTTCGCTTTTCGGATTCTTTTTTGCCTTTTTAGCCGGCGCTGTTTTTGTATCGCCAGCGCTGGCGTTGGGTGGCGCCATCGTTACCATGGCTGTGGAGAGTCTGCCCTTGCCAGTGAATGATAATATTTTAATCCCATTGTGTACAAGTTTGGCGTTAATGCTGATGGCGTTGATTTAGAACATTTATCTGTTCTATTCCTATTTTGGGTCAAATGGGGCTTCTAACATTGGCATACTCTGTTATACTCTTTTGTTTTGCATTGTTCGCAGAGGTTGGAAGGCGGCTCCTTAGTTGTTTTCTGATAAATGTATAGGGGATATTGTGTGCAGTTTTTACACCAATGCCATTTGTCCCTTTGGCTCCCCCTAACATACTCTACCATTTTGGGTCACCTTTTAAAATCTCCTGCGTATGATTTTAATTGCAGGGATTTACTGTGCCAAATTAATCTGCAATATTACGTCTTAATAAATATTATTGTTTACTTGCACAACACAAATACACAATGCAAGTCAACCACTTTCTACTCAGACAATTTGAACTAACGATTTATCATAATTCAAAACCAAGAACTTTTTACCCTTCCTGATTACAACATGCCCTTCCTGTTCTAAACGTTGCCGTTGAACATCAACACCCCCGGGATATTTTTCATTAAGAATTCCACCAGCCTTCAAAGTACGCCAGTAAGGCGTAATATCTTTCTCTCCCCTTTGCGCCCGCTCTTCCGCCGCATGTGCTGCAACCCACGCAAATATGCCCGTCGTCATCGGGCAACCGATGGTGGCGCCATGCTTCCTTGCAAGCGCAACCCGAATCTCATTAATTGTTACAAGTTTTCCAGCGGGAACCTTTCTCATCATCTCATCCACTTCAATTGGCGCAGGAATAACTACCGTACCTATGCCCCAGCGTTTACTCATTTTTTCAGTGATTTTTTCAACCCTAGGAAGCCCTTTACTATCGTTCAGTTTTTCTACCCATGACTTTTTCTTTTTTGCTGCCAAAATCTCACGTAAACCTAATTAGCAACACCAGCGTAATCAAGTTTTCCACTAAACACGGCATTCATCTGGTTTTCTTGAATTAATCAAGTCCAGCTTCTGCTGTCGCGTCATCTTCTTTATCTCTCTTTCACGTTTCATAGCCTTCGCCCGACTGTCAAAAAGTTCAACGTAAGCAACTCGTTCCGGCTTATGCATCCGCGTGTATCGCGCACCCTTGCCCTTTGCATGAAGCGCCCAGCGTGCGTCTATGTTTTTAGTGTGTCCCGTGTAGAGGCTACCGTCGTCACACAGAAGAATGTAAACATAAAAAGGCATGCGGAACACCATCTATAGAGCGCTAGAGCTGTGAATAATCAAAAATAAGTCCCTTGCTTACCGCACGCCGCATATACGCTTGCGGGTCAATTTCGTAAACTTCGCCGCGATCAACATCGATGATGTAAATTTCCTGTATACGCGCATTGCAGATTTCTTCTTCTGTAACTGGAGGATTCTGATAAAACATGTCGCAGAGCCTTTTTATGGCGTCTATTTCCTCACGAGTTCTCTCTCTGGGTGGCTTAGCTAATGCTCGTGGAAACGGCAAAACGTAATGCGGCGGCATGCCCAGCGCAAATTTGCCGGCGAAACTGCTGTACCTAATTATCTTGCTGGCCAAACGTGCTGAAGTGTAAGTTAACGGGCACAGTGCATATTCTGGCGGAATAAAGCCAGTTTCTATCTCTACAATCAGGTTGCCGTAGCCCTTTACAGAGTACAAGTCGCAGGTTAAGATATCGCTTAGCCGATATTCAAGTTGCACAACATAGCCTTTCTGAATTAGATGTTTGGCGCAGACAAGCTCCATCACAGAGTGGTTAATCTTAACAACATTTTCCATCTGAAGTTTAACCAGCCAATCCTTAAGCGAAGTGAGCTTATCTGCAACTTCTTTCTCAACATCCGCTGTGAGTCGCGACAATAAGGCAGTTAAATCCTGTTCAAATCTTTCCTTGTTGTTCATCAGTCACTTCCTTACCCCATTGCTGAAAGTGCGCTGTTCCTTTTGGAATTCAGACAATATGTTTAACCGTTACAATATATAAACCCAAAAGTACTCAACGCCATAAGTACTGCAGCCTTTTTTCCAACTTTGTAGTTTAAATATACTCCATCATTTTTGGCGTCTAATTAAAAACATCATGCACCAGTTTCTGCTTTTTTGTCAAAAAACTATACGGTGATAATTTAAGTTTACTGCACTATTGTGCAAACAACTTTATATGTGATAAAATACTTAAATTATCTTTGCTAAGTTGGGGAGCATGCTGGAACGCACCAGCAAAGAATAACTGGCGCAATAACTGGCTGTCCATGTCCTTTCCACGAGATTATATCAAATGGAAGGAATAGGGCAGTTAGCTAAAAGCCGGTTGGACAATGCTATGCGTTCGGGCTTAGACTCAACTTAGCGATCTAATTTTTATAGCTCCATTCCCTCAGATTCTTTTCTTAGAAAAATTCGCCCTAGTTTGTTGCTTGTTGGAAAAGTACGATGGCTATTCTGAACCAAGCAAAAGTAGGCCGCAAATAATGTTAACTACGCCTAAGGCACCCGTAGCAGCCAGCGCGACAAGGCTTGTCGGAGATGAAAATACTTGGATGTCCATTAGAAATTGTATAAAAAAGATCGTTGCCAACCCACCTGAGAAAAGGAGCAAAGCTATAAGGTATTTTCGGATCGCCACCAGTGCTTCAAAAATTTGAAAGCGCTCTTTGCGAGTAGTGTCAATAACCAAGTTGTCTACATCAATGGTTGGAGGTTCACAGTTAATATAAGATTTCTTACGTTTGCGCCGCATACGACCCAAAAAGCAGTAGGTGCCATTAATTAAGGTTTGCTGACACAGGAGTTTATGTTCGCTGAGAATTGACATTTTTTAATGGTCAGGTGCAAGTAGATTCAATATGCCCGCCAGAATTTGGATTGCACCCACTGCTAGAAGTACAGAAAAAACGAGCGTTGACAACTCTTGCGAAGCACCATGCAACACAATAATGTTTGTTCCCAATAAATACGCTGTGAAGCATACAAAAGCGCCTAAACCCAAGCTTATTCCTCCGAAGGCTATGCGAATGCGGTGATATCCCACCATTCTGATGTAGTAAATCAGTAATGCGACAACAACCAGTTCAAAACCCAAAATCAAAACGGAAGGTTCTATGAAGAAAATCAGAAAAATGGACGCCGCTATTCCCGCAATAGGCGTCAGCGGATAAAGCGGTGTCTTGAACGGTCTTTTCAAGTGCGGCGCTCGTTTCCTAAGCCTAATCACCGCCAAATTCACAATGGAGAAGCCTATTATAAAGCCGAGGTTAACTGCGTAAACCACAAAATTCACTAGGCCAGTCGCGGCGAAAATTGCGGTGAAAACCGCGCCTACAATAATCGCAACGTGTGGTGTGCAGAAGCGCTTGTGAACTTTGCAGAGGCCTTTAGGTAGGTAGCCATCTCTGCTCATGGCGTAAAGCACATGTGACTGCGCCATAATTGCTTCGTTGGTTGCCGCTAAGCCTGTAATGGCCAAGCCTATTGTAACCAGCACTGCTCCTGCAGGTCCCATGGTTTGTTCTGCAACAAACGCGATTGGTGATTGTTGATGACTGAGAACTTCTGGCGGAACTACGCTTACAGCAACAACCACAACGCTTGTGTACAGTGCAATCAAAATCAAGGCTGAAAGCACTATGGCGCGTGGAATGTTTTTTCCAGGATTTTTCACTTCCGCTTGTGCCGCCGCGACAGCTTCTGCGCCTAGGTAGAGCTCGAATAGGTATGCGGTGGCAGCGAAGATGCCCAGTATGCCTATCGGCGAGGTTGACTGCTCCGCGGGGGGGCCTTGAATAAAAGACCAGCTGCCTATGACGAATATGGCTAGTATGGCGAGAACTATGATGGTTATGATGGTTTCTGCTGTTGCGGTTTCTTTTGTGCCTATCAAGTTGATTACTGCGAAAAATGCTACCACTACCACTGCGGTTAAGGGTATGTTGATTTGTGGGAAAAGGTAAGAAACAACGTAAGCGAAGCCTATGGCTGATAACGCCGTGTAAAACATGTTGCTGAGCCACTCAAACCAGCCTGTGAGGAAACTGGTGAATCCGCCGTAGGCCACTTTGGAAAACGTATACTCGCCGCCAGCAAGCGGAATCGCCGTGCCAAGCTCAGCATAACTGAACATTGTTAAAAGGCTTAAGATGCCGCAGACGATGACAATCGGGACGATGGCGTAGCCGGCCATTCCCGCGGCTTCACCGATTATCACAAAATTAGCTGCGCTGAGTGAGCCACCTACACCCAGCATTGTCGTGCGTACAAGCCCCAAGTTCCTTTTCAAGTGCGGTTCATTCATAAGGTTTCACCCAAGTTTATTGCTCATAAAAAAGAAGCAAGCCGCTTATTGTAGATAATAAGCCAAAAATTATAAGAACCCACAGATAAAGTCCAATGCGCGTTTCAGAAGCACCTATAATCTCCTGTAGCCCTAGTACGTTGTAGAACAAGAGGAAAGCGAAAACTATTGCTGATCCGCCTATAACTGCTTGTGCCAAACCAACTGCCTTTGAAATTTTTCTGACAGCCATCTATTTTCGCCTCTTTAAGAGGAGGATTGCTGCTACAATTATGTCTGCCGCGGCGACTGCCAAGAACATCAGCGTCAACAAAGCCATGGTTATTTGATCTGTAAAAACGGTTACATCTATTATGTTTGACAAGATGAGGAAAACTGTGCCTGTCAAAATTAAGCCTGTCACTATAAGGAAACCGCCTATGGCGATGCATAATTTGACGAGTTTCTGCATGAAGTTTCACTTAGCTCAATGTGACTGTTTGCCTAAACTGATAAATAATTACGCCAAACCCATTTAACGCATTCGCTACTTTCCGAATTACCTGTACTTTACGCCATTTACTGCCTAAATGAAGAAGGTTGCAGAGTGCTCATTGTGCTCTGACTAAGACTTCAGCGCTTCAAGAACTAGCCTAGTCGAGTTAACGTCGACTTCGACGATTTTGCAGTTTTTGAATTCCTTTGTTTCGCCCAGCACGCTTCTTGCAGTAACTGTTGTTCCTTCAGCTTTCGCGTAAACTACATCTTTAAAAAGAGTTTTCCCATTAAGTATGACGTTAAATTCGCACATTATTATCCACAACAAAGGGAAAGCGCTCTGCTTGGTTATAAGCCCTTCGTTTCAATGGCAATCACCCCTCCTTTTCCGCTTTCACCCTTAGATAAGTAATTATAATGCAAAAGCACTATACAGTGTAAGCTAAATGACCTGACGATGACTTCAAATGCCAGAAGAAAGTTCCTCAAATTTTGACATATTCCTTCTCTTGTCCGAAAGCGGAGAAAAAGCCAAAAAGAAGCGGAGAACCGAGCTTCTGGCTTCTTCAGGAGTCAAAGAGTTTTTCCCGGAAGGCAGCATAAGCATAGATAAGCGGACCTGCTGGGGAGTGGAATGCAAACTATGCATCAAGGCGTGCCCAACTAACGCGTTGTACTGGAAGGCTGGCGAAGTCGGCATTGTGGATGATCTGTGCGTTTACTGCGGCGCTTGCGTGCTAAGCTGCATGGTTGACGACTGCATAAAGGTTGAGAGAAAACGTGACGACGGCGCAACTGAAAGCTTTAGTAAACCAGTGGAAGTTGTGAAGCTTGCAGAAAAAATTAACGCTAAGAAACGCTTTGAACGCGTAAGCGAACTTTTTCCCACTGTTGAGCGATATCTCGAGAAGTATAAAACCTAAGTTTCTGCCTGTTCTCGTTAAAGCTGAATGCATTGTTTAATTAGGTAATTGCTGCATTAGTTATTTATCGAACGTGTTTGCTATCACTTCCATGAACTTGGCAGCGTGGTAGAATGCCTATTGACAAGCTTTATGAAAAGGCTAAACGGCTCGTAGAAAGCCGAAGAGTTGAACCTTTAGGACCAGGAATCTACAACGTTATGGGTGACCATGGAACCTACACAGTGGTTGAGGATTATACTGGCAAGCTCAGTTGCAGCTGTGAGGGATTCATGAAAAAGGGAAGATGCTCACACGTGACAGCGGTTATTATTCTCACAAAAATAAAAAGAAACTAAGGTCTACACAAAAAGATTATGCCGTTTACCTCAATACCTACCTCTCATCAAACATGCAACAGTAAAAATTAATTACCGAGATAAGCCATAACATGGCTCGGTGTAAGCGCGTGAACGGAAAAGCCGTAATACTGATGGGTTCAGAGAAGGATTTGGAGTTTTGCCGCGAAATAGCCAAATTCCTGAAAATTTTAAAAGTGGAGTACGAACTCCGGGTTGCCTCCGCGCACAAGACTCCAGAAAAAGTATTGGAAATTCTTAAAGAGTATGAAAAGGAGAAAATCGTTTACATCACCGTTGCTGGCCGCTCCAATGCGTTGAGCGCTTTTGTGGACGCCCACACCGCGAGGCCTGTTATTGCGTGTCCGCCGTACTCGGAAAAATTCGGCGGCGCAGATATTTACTCGTCGCTTAGGGTTCCAAGTGGCATAGGCTCGCTTGTTACTGTTGAGGCTGAAGGCGCAGCGATTGCGGCTGCAAAAATTTTGGCGCTTACTGACAAAGACTTGGAGCAGCAAATATTAAGTTATCAGCGAGAAAAGAAGAAGGAACTTGAGGCGGCAGACGAAAAAGTTAGAAACCTAAAATAACCCTTAAGTCAATTACAGTGGAGTCTTTTACTCTCAACATTTGGAGAAGAATTGTATGAGCGAGGAGTATGAAGCGAGAAGGATACCGCGCACTATGGCGACGCAGCATCCTGACAATGCACGTGTTCCAGAATGGTGTGATGGTGAAGTAATTGATGGAGATGCGGAAATTTACGAGGCATATTTCGCTTATGCAATGCTTGGTTGCCAAGAAGTGATGTGGGACTCTGAAGGTAAAGATGCTGACACACGCGTTGTAAGGAAGCTGTTAAATAGGAATGTGGAGTTTTTCCGTGAGCGCACTTTAGGCGAAGATTTTTTCCTAACTTACAGAATTCCAAACCCGAAACTTGAAGTTGTAGAGCGGAAAGTTGCGGTTGAAACGCTCCAAAACATCCCTGTAGCCTACGATGTAGCCTCATCCTTCTACAATAGAGCTGTGACGCCAATATTCGAGGTAATTCTGCCCCTAACAACCGACAGCAAAGAGCTTCTTATGCTTAGTAACTACTACAAAAAGTCCATTGCCGCCGACGGCGAAATAGTGCTTGACGGCGCCACGAAGGTTGAGGATTGGCTTGGCTCTTTTAAGCCTAAGAGCATAAACGTGATTCCCCTCGTGGAAGACTTTGAAAGTCTCATAGCAATTGACCACATAGTTAAGCCCTACATACACGCTGTAAAACCCCGCCGATTGAGAGTTTTCATTGCACGGTCAGATCCAGCGCTTAACTACGGGCTTGCCTGCGCAGTATTACTTGCCAAAATAGCGCTCTCAAAGCTTAGGCGGGTGGAGCAAGAACTGCAGGTAAAGATTCATCCAATTATCGGCGTAGGCTCCAAGCCTTTCCGCGGCCACTTGTCCCCTGAAAACCTTGACTATTTCCTGCAGGAATATCGCGGTTTGGCAACAGTTACAATTCAATCTGCCTTGCGATATGATTATCCGCTTGACCAGGTTAAAGCATGCGTGAAAAGTCTCAACGAAAAACTTCCAAACGGCGAGGCCACGCTCATCGAGTTTTATGAGGAGGAGATCCTGCGTGAGGCACTTCAGAAATTTAGGCGGCAATATGAGAATACAATTGAGGCGTTGGCGCCGTTTGTGAACAGCATTGCAGCTTATGTTCCTCCGAGAAGAGCAAGGAAACTGCATATAGGTCTATTCGGCTACAGCAGGTGCGTGGCGGGCGTGTGCCTACCAAGAGCGATTACCTTCTCCGCAGCGCTTTACAGCGTGGGCTTGCCACCGGAATTCATAGGACTGAAGACGCTGAGTTTGCTAAACGATAAGGAATTAGAGCTAGTAAAGAAGCACTATGTGATGCTCAAGCATGACTTAAGCTTTGTAGGTGGCTATGTTTCCTGGGAAAACTTGAACCTACTGATGGATATGCATGTGAAAGTAGCTGAAAGAACTGGCATGAGCCCGGAGCAATTGAAGATTGGTCTGGCAAAAGTTATGGAGGACCTCCAAGCCGCCGAAGAAACCTTAGGAATTAAAATTGGCCCGAGAACACTGATGCAGCGAAAGCATGAAAACTTCACAAATAACTTCCTGATCTCCTACTTGGAACGGGAAAATGAGGAAGCGAAAAAAGCATTTCTTGAGGCCGCTAAACTGAGAAACTGCCTTGGCTAAAAAAGTAATATAAACTGAGAAGGGATAATACTCGTGGCCGAACTGAAGCGTGAAATGGAGGGTGTTTATATTATGGGCAGCGTGAAAGATCTAGAAGTACTTCAGAAGCCGACACGCGATGCAATGGGCATAGGTCGATTTCACTTTTCAGACCGCTATTCGGTTTTCGACTGGGGCGAGATGCCTGACCACATAGATGGGAAGGGCGCGGCGCTCTGCTTGATGGGTGCCTACTGCTTCGAATGGCTGGAAAGCAAAGGCGTTGAAACACACTATAGAGGTTTAGTTGATAAAAATGGGCGGCTTGTTACTTTCGAAGAGCTCGACGCGCCCACCAACATTATGGAGGTCAACTTGGTTAACGTTTACAAGCCAGAAGCGCACGTGGTGCATGGAAAACTCGAATACGACTACAGCGTTTACACGCCAAGTCTGAAGAATTTCCTGATACCACTTGAAATAATATACAGAAACGGGCTGCCTGAAGGCTCCTCAGTGTTCAAGCGCCTCGAACAGGGAAAAGTTACAATCGCAGACTTGGGGCTGGATCATTACCCGCGTCCTGGCGAGCGGTTAACAAAGCCTATTTTTGACGTCAGCACTAAACTTGAAGAAACTGACCGTTACGTGACTTGGCAAGAAGCCCAGAAAATTGCAGGCTTAACCGACGAGGAAGTCAAAGCGGTGAAGACGCTTCTACAGAAAGTGAACGATGCGATAAGCCGAATTGCGTCTCATGCTGGTCTTGAGAATGAGGATGGAAAAATAGAGTTGGCATTCGACAGTGAAAGACGCTTAATGGTTGTTGACGTTGTCGGCACATTGGATGAGTGCCGCTTCACTTATGGCGGTGTGCATGTAAGCAAGGAGGTTGCACGGCAATTCTACAAGAAAACAAGCTGGTACCGAGATGTGGAAGAAGCGAAGCGAACCGCTGAGAAGCAAGGCGTGAAAGATTGGAAGTCGCTGTGCAAGACACAGCCGCCGAGGCTTGATTCGCAACTTAAAACTGTCATAAGCGAAATGTATATGGCAGCGGCTAACGAGATGACTAACCGCAAGTTATTTGACACGCCACGGCTTGCAGAAGTAATAAAAATATACCGTGAGTACATGGGCGATGAAAAATGATGGCTGAAAAAATACAGGAAGTAATAAGAAGTTATGATCCTCACCGTATTCGGATTGGCGTTTTAGGCTCGCACTCAGCGCTTGAGATCGCTTCCGGCGCCAAGCAAGAAGGCTTAGAAACCGTTGTGGTCTGCCAAAAGGGCAGAGATAAAACCTACACCAAATACTACCGCAACCTTTTCGACCACATAATCCTCTTAGACAAGTTTTCGGATATAACCAGTGAAAGTAACGTGGAAAAATTAACTGCCTTATGCACTATTTTCGTTCCGAACCGCTCCTTCTCAGTGTACGCGGGCTACGAGAACATCGAAGAAAAATTCGCTGTGCCCCTCATGGGCAACAGATACATGCTTCGAACGGAAGAGCGCAACACTCCGCGGAACCAGCAGTACCTGCTTCAGAAGGCAGGCATAACTACGCCTAAGATTTTCAAGTCGCCCAGCGAAATTGACCGCTTGGTAATCGTCAAGGTTCCAGAAAAGGCACGCGCCATAGAACGCGCATTCTTTTACGCCTCATCACCTGAAGAGTACGAGAAAAAAGCGGCGGAACGCATAAAAAGGGGAATAATTAGCGAAGAAGCCTTAAAACAAGCAGTTATAGAGGAGTACGTTATAGGCGCCAAGTTCAACGCTAACTTTTTCTGGTCGCCCTTAACTGACGAGATTGATCTTTTAGGCTTTGACCGCCGAGTGCAAACAGACCTTGACGGAGTGCTTGATTTGCCGGCCAGCGAACAGCTCGAGCTGAATATACTTGCACAGAACATTGAGATCGGGCATATGGGTGCGACCATGCGGGAAAGCCAGCTGGAGAAGGTTTTTACCGCTGCAGAACGCTTTGTTGACGTATGTAAGAAGGAGTATCCGCCTGGCATGGTTGGGCTTTTCGCTCTGCAGGGCGCTGTAACCAAGGACTTGGAGTTTTACGTTTTCGATGTCAGCCCTCGCGTGCCCGGTTGCCCCTGTGTTGAGCCCACTTCGCCCTACATGAAGTATAAATATGGTTTTGAAGTTGGTCCAGGTAGACGCGTGGCCATGGAGATAAAGCAGGCCATAAAAGCGGGCAGGCTTGTGGAAGTGGTAACTTGATAACAGACAAAGATATAGCTGAGATACTAAGCAAGTATGACGTGGATAAACTGGCCATAGGCACTTTGGGTTCGCATTCTTCCCTGAACATTTTTAAGGGCGCCAAAGAAGAGGGCTTCCGCACCGTCTGCATCTGTAAAGAGCAGGATGCAATACTCTACAAAAAGTTTCCCCTAGTAGATGAGCTAATTCTCGTTAAGGACTTCACGGCATTACTGAGCCCAGCGCTTCAGGAGAAGCTTCGCAACTTAAACACCGTGCTGATCCCGCACGGCTCGTTTACCGCTTACTTGAGCACTGAACAGTTAACCGATAGCCTTTATGTGCCTATGTTCGGAAACCGCCAGCTTCTTCACTGGGAGGCTAACCGCAAATTGCAGGAAGAGTGGCTGCGTCAAGCAGGGCTCAGATTGCCTGAGACGTTCAAATCGCCTGACGACATCGACCGTCTGGTGATCGCTAAGCTACCTGGCGCTAAGGGCGGCCGCGGCTACTTTTTAGCTAACTCGCCCAAGTCATTCTACAAAAAGTTCGGCGAAATGGTGAAGCGTGGTCTCCTCCGCGAAGAGGATATAGGCAAAGTTCATCTGCAGGAATATGCTTTGGGCGTGAATGTTTACCCCAGCTACTTCAGCTCGATAATCAAGGACGACGTGGAGCTTCTAGCCGTGGATAGGCGCTATGAATCAGCTGTCGACGCGATAGGCAAGATTCCCGCCAGCGAGCAGCTGGAAATCGAAGCAAACCCCACTTACACAATAGTAGGCAACTTCCCAATAGTACTCCGTGAGTCATTATTGCCTGAATTTTTGCGCATGGGTGAAAACGTGCACAGGAAAGCGAAGGAACTGGCGCCGCCAGGAATAATCGGGCCCTTCTGCCTTGAGACGGTTGTGACAGATGACTTAAAGATTTATACGTTTGAGATTTCAGCACGCATCGTGGCTGGAACAAACGTTGGCATAGGCACATCACCCTACGCTTATTTGCGATATGGCGCGGACATGTATATGGGACGGCGCATAGCGTTGGAGTTGAAGGAAGCCCGTGCGCAAGGGCGCCTGCAGGACGTCCTTGCGTAAAAATGGAAGAATAGAACAATCTTCTATAACTTTTTTCCATAGAAAATAAAAGCACACGAACCCTTTTTCTCGTTCGGGGAGAAGGGTTGGCAACAGCGAAAGAAACCTACAGCTGGTTATTCGTGAACACAATCCCGTTGCTATATGAGGAGAAAAAAATCGAGCGCCAGAGCAAAATCGAAAACTGGCTGAACCTCTATCAATTAACAAAAGAATTAGACATATTGATCTCAGAAAACCAAATTGGCGAAAAAGCAGCAGCAAGTTATGTAATCTAATTCAAGTGAGGCAAGCGTGTGTTACGCGATTAAAATTCTCCAAGGTTCGCTTATTCTTGTAAAGCCTTAACGCGTCAATAATTGCATCGCGATTTTTTCCACCTAGCACTTCGGCAGCTGCTCTTGCCACTGCACTATTACTTGTAAAAAGAAACTGACAAACAGAGGTGACATTCGCAGGTTTTCTGGTTAAGCTCGCAGTTTCGAAATCAACAATCCACGGCTTCCCCTGCTTGTCAACGATAAGGTGCTTTGGCGCTTTGCTGAGTTCGCCGTGGTCTAAGCCAATGTTATCTAATCGCCAACACTGTTCCAAGATGTCAGTTAAGACTCTGTGTACCAGTGCTCTTTCTTTGTGAGTGACAAGCCAGTTCAACAGCGCTGCGCCATCAATAATTTGCATCAGGAGAAAGTTTTTGCTTACGCCTATTACTCTCGGTCCAACCTGCACAGCGTTAGCTTTGGCAAGCATCTGCGCTTCATGATAGAGACTTGAGCGGTCAGTATCTACTCTGCGAATTTTCAACGCTGCTCTCTGTCCATTCAAGTAAGCGATTACGACTATGCCGACGAAGCCTTTACCCAGCACAGGCACATTAAAGGCTGTTGCGGCTCCTGCGAACTCCACTTCGTTAACGCCGTGTTCACGTAGCTCCACAATGCGGTTCTGTAGCTCTGAATCGTTTACTCTTGGATAGCAGATTATTGAGGCGTATGGCTCTTCCCTGAGATTTTCGATTTGCACCTTGGAAGTATTTGTCAATTTTCTCTCCCTTCTTTCTAAAGCAACAAAGTAAAATGTGCGCTTCTCATAAATTTAATAGGGAAACATCATTCACTAAAAGCTATCTTCAAGCTGGGTAAGTCGATGCCGACATTCAAGCAAATTCAAGATGTTCTAAGGCTGATGGCAAGGAAAGAGCTCATTCGAAACATCGGGATAGTTGCGCATATAGATCATGGAAAAACAACATTAACGGATGTGTTGCTGGCTGGCGCGGGGTTGCTGTCTTCGAAGATTGCGGGTTCAGCTCGGGTGCTCGACTACCTTGAAGAGGAACAGAGGCGGGGCATCACCATGAAAACCGCCAATATATCCCTACTATACAAAACGGCCACTGACGCTTTTATAATAAATTTGGTGGACACGCCTGGGCATGTAGATTTCACGGGCAAGGTAACCCGTGCACTGCGGAGCATAGACGGCGTCGTCGTGGTGGTTGACGCCGTAGAGGAAGTTATGGCTCAGACAGAAGTGGTTCTCCGCCAAGCGCTTGAAGAGAGAGTGCGCCCTGTGCTGTTCATAAACAAAGTCGACCGGTTAATAACCGAGTTGAAATTAACGGAGAAACAAATTCAGAAAAAATTCTCTTACATAATACGCGACTTTAACGATTTAATCGAAATATACGGCGAACCATCATTCAAGGATAAATGGAAAGTTAATCCCGCCAGCGGCAATGTAGCCTTCGGTTCGGCTCTGCACAAGTGGGGCTTCACCTTGAGCATGGTGCATCAGAATAGCGTAAAATTCCGCGCCATAATTGACGCGTACAAGAATGCTGCGTATGAAAAACTTGCTGAAAAACTTCCGCTTTACAAGGCAATATTGGACATGGCTGTGCAGCATCTTCCAAGCCCCTTGGAAGCGCAGAAGTACCGCATAGAAAAAATCTGGAAAGGAAGCGTGCACTCTGTAGCTGGGCAAGCAATGTCAAGTTGCGATGACAACGGCCCAGCGGTTGTCTGCGTAACAAACGTTCAAGAATATCCGAATGTGGGCCTAATTGCCACTGGGCGTGTGTTTTCTGGTATAGTGAAAAACGGAAACCGCGTCTACCTAATCAACGCTCAAACGGAGAGTATAATCCAGCAAGTTTACATTTACATGGGTGCCTTCAGAGAGCCTGTTACCCAGGTATGCGCGGGCAACATTGCTGCTTTATCCGGTTTACCGCTGGCTAAGGTCGGCGAAACCATAGTTGCCGTAGAGCACCGTGAAGATATTGTTCCATTTGAACATATACAATACGTGTCCGATCCCGTGGTCACAGTAGCCATCGAACCTAAAAAACCACAGGATTTGCCTGCGCTCCTTACAGCCCTGAGTGGTCTCACAATAGAAGATCCTAATCTTACTCTTTCAGTGAGTAGCGAAACAGGGGAGTGCCTTCTAAGCGGAATGGGCGAGTTGCATCTTGAGGTTGCAGTGAAACAGTTAAAACAAAGGCTTGGCGGCATCGATATAGCGACCTCTTCTCCGAGAGTTGTTTATCGAGAGACTGCCGCGGAAGAAGGCATCGTTGCCACAGCTAAGAGTCCTAACAAGCAGAACAAGTTTGCCGTGCAGGCAGTGCCGCTGAAGGAGGCGCTTGTGAGGCAACTTGAGCAGGATAAAAGCAGCGTAAAAGGTATGCGTGGTGTGCTTGCGGTTGACGACTACCAAAATGTGCTCGTGGATTGTAGTGGAAACTGTGCGCAAATAAGAGAGATTTTGGATTCTGTGGTTTCTGGTTTCACATTTGCCTGCAAGGCTGGGCCGCTTTGTGGAGAGCCAATGCGGGGCATACAAATCAACTTAATGAGCATTCAGCTAAGCGAGAACGTGGAACAGCGGGATCCAGCTGAGGTTATGCGGGGTGTGGGCAAAGCGATTTTCGGCTCCTTTTTGACCGCAAGGCCTATGCTGCTTGAGCCCGTTTATAGCACAGTTATAACCGTGCCAACCGAGTTGGCTGGAGAATGCTCGCGGATAATCAGCAGCCGACGCGGAAAAATCTCCTGTTTCGAGCAAAAAGGCGGCTCCACGGTGATAACAAGCTATATTCCAGTCGCGGAAACCTTCGGCTTATCAGAAGAATTGCGGGGCGCCACT
>JBBFKZ010000023.1:0-25944 GCA_037481775.1 Bathyarchaeia archaeon | reverse complement strand
CGACCTGCTTGCGCTGGGCGTTGTGCCCACTGAAGACATGTTTCCCGAAACTGCGCTGGTTAAGCTAATGTGGATTTTCGGGCAGACCAGCGAGCCCGCGGAGGCAAAGCAGCTTCTACAAGCCAACCTTGTAGGCGAGTTTTCTCCGCGAACCCTGCCCGCGGAATTCGGCTTCCAAGGAGTTGACACGCATGGAAATTGACTACGCCAAGATAGGCCTAAAAGTAGGCTTGGAGATTCACCAACAGCTAAACACGCGCGAGAAGCTGTTCTGCAGCTGCCCGCCTGCGCTCTTCAAAGAGGAGCCAGAAATCACCTTTCTACGCCGGCTACGGCCAACGCAGAGCGAACTGGGCCAAGTGGATCCTGCGGCGTTTTTTGAGTTCCAGAAGGGCGTGAAAATCCTGTATGAAGCCAACCGCGCCACCAGCTGCCTCGTGGAGATGGATGAGGAGCCGCCGCATCCGCTGAACATGGAAGCGGTCGAAGCCGTTTTGACTGCGGCGCTCATGATGAACATGCAGCCAATCGACGAAGTGCATGTCATGCGCAAAACCGTAATCGACGGCTCAAACACCACAGGGTTCCAGCGTACCTGCATCATCGCCATGGACGGCTGGATCAAGGTCGGCGAGAAAACCGTGCCTATACAGGCAGTAAGCTTGGAGGAGGACGCCGCGCGGAAAACAGGCGAGGAAGACGGAGGAAAAATCATGCGCTACCGCATCGACCGCTTGGGCATACCGCTCATCGAGGTGGCAACGGCGCCAGTTATCTATTCGCCTGCTGAAGCACAGGAAGTCGCGCTTGCCATCGGCCGAATCCTCCGCGACACTGGAAAAGCCATGCGCGGCCTGGGCACTATACGCCAAGACCTTAACGTGTCGCTTCCCGATGGCGCGTTGATGGAGATAAAGGGCGTGCAGGAGCTTGAGCTTATCTCAAAGGTTGTGGAATACGAGGTTCAGCGCCAGCTGGAGCTGATACGCATTAAAGAAGAGCTGAGCAGGCGCGGCGCCAAAAAAGAAGACTTGCAAGCGCAGTTTATAGATGTAACTGCGGTTTTCAAGCAAACCCAGTGTAAGGTTATCCGCAAAGCGCTTGATAAAGGCTACAGTGTCTTAGCGGTTAAGTTTCCACGCTTCGGCGGCATCCTAAAGCGCGAGCTAATGCCGAACGTTCGTTTTGGCACAGAGCTGGCTGACCGCGCTCGGTTCTGGGGTAGAGTCGGCGGGATCTTTCATACTGACGAGATGCCCGCTTACGGTGTAACCGCGGAAGAAGTCGCAGCGCTACGCAAGGCGACAGGCGCCGGCGAGGAAGACGCCGTGGTGTTCGTGGCGGACAATGCTGAGAACGCGCGTGATGCGCTGAAAGCGGTTGTGGAACGCGCTCAAGAGGCTTTAGATGGCGTGCCAGCGGAAACCCGTACTGCTAAAGATGATGGCACAACACGGTATATGCGGCCGAGGCCTGGTGCTGCGCGGATGTATCCTGAAACTGATATTCCACCGGTTCCCTTAACTGCTGAGCTTATCGAGCGTGTCAGAGTGAATTTGCCTGAACCTGCTGAGAAGAAGATCAGCCGTTTAATAAAGGAGTACCGTTTGAACGAGAAGCTTGCTAAGCAGCTTGTTGATTCAGAATACAGCCTGCTATTCGAGCTTGTTGTGCGGGAGATAGGTGTAGCCGCCACCACGGTCGCAGCATTTCTCACTGAAACCGTGAAGTCGCTGAAGCGCGAGGGCATCGCAGTAGAAAAAGTCACGGACGATCAGATAAGAGACATTTTCAGAGCAGTTGGAGCAGGCGAAATCGCCAAAGAAGCAGTGCCTGAAGTTTTCATCTGGCTTTCAAGGAACGAAGGCAAAAGCTGCGGGGACGCTGTGGCTGCGTTGGGGCTGAAGATGTTTTCCAAAGTCGAGTTAGCTGCGCTAATTGATAGGGTAATTGCGGAAAACCGTCAGTCAGTGGATCAGTTAGGTGCCAAAGCGTTCGGAATGCTGATGGGCGCTGTCATGCGAGAGGTGCGGGGAAAAGCTGATCCAGCGGTTGTCAGCACGTTGTTAAAGGAGCGGCTGAAGTAGCGGTTGCGGCTATTTGTATTCTTTGACCATTATCATTTTTTCTTCTAGGGTTAGGCTTTCGCCGCAGTAGGGGCAGAGCTTGAAGTCTGGTCGCAGTAGCATGCCGCAGCTTGTGCAAGCTAAGGTGAAAAGGGTGTGTTCCTCGAGAATTTTTATTTCCTTTTTTAGGCTGCTCAGTTCGGCGCGTGTTTTCTCTATTGTTTCTTTTATGGGTTGTATGTCTTTAACTTCGGCGCGGATGTTGCGCATTAAGTCCTTAACTTGAGCGAGTATTTGGCTGTCTGATTCTATTGTTTCATACATTAGGTCGAATAGTTCGCTTTTGCTTTCTAATATTTGCGTTTCGATGGTGCTTTGCTGTTTGGCGTCGGCGATGATCTTGTTTAGGAAGGCTTCTAGCGGGTTGTCGAAGGCTGTTAGGCATGTTGCTGCCCAAAAGGTGATGGTTGAGGCTGTAGCTGCAAGGAGGTAAATGTTTGTGGGTATTTGCTGTAGTTGATTGCTTATGCCCGGGTATATTTGGAGAAGTCTGGGCGGGTTATTGAAAAGTATGGCTGTTGCAGCGTCTATTAGATGTATAAGTGCGATGAAGGTGAGGGTGCTGAAGAGCCATATGGTCATTCCCTTTTTTCGCAAACGGGCAGGTCTCCTGTTCACTGGCTCAATTTACACTGAATATTGCGTCTTAATATATAACAGTTTATTCCCAACCCCGAAATATTCCAAAAGACAAAAATTCTAAAAAGCACAACATAAGTGTATAACAAGGGATAACATTGACAAACAAAAAGGACGAACCGAAAGAAACAAGCCAAAAAGAAAGTGCCTTTGTCTTCCGCATCAAAATCGGAGAAAACGAAATCGAAATCAAAGGGACACACGAAGAAGTAACAAAAACCCTTGAAAACCTTCCAAACATCATCACCCCTGTTCAAAAGGCATTCGAAAACATAAAACCCAAGACCATCGCAACATTAACTGTAAAAACTGAGCCGGCACCGCAAACAAAAGAAACACCCAAACCCATACAATCATACCCAAAAATCACCGCCGTCGCCAGCTGTGAAGATGCCGTGCTCCGACTCTTGGAAACTGACTGGGGCAAATGGCGACCAAGAACCATGGAAGAACTAAACGAGGCCATAAAAGCAAACAAGCTCAAGTATACGCCGCACACTTTAGAGTCAACACTGAACAAGCTAGCGGACAAGGGCATGGTGCGACGCTGGAACACAAACACGGGCTTCGTTTACATACTCGCCGAGGAAAAACCTTCAAGCTCGGGAGGAGAAACACTCCATGAAACACATCGAAGCACGGATTAAAACAGCATTCGGCGAAATCGTCATTCAAGGCGAGAACCCTAAAGAAGTCCTTGAAATGCTGGAAAATATGCCAGAAAACTTTCTTGAAAAGTTATCTGACTTCGTTTCAAACAAGCTCACGCCTTCCGGAGCACAGCTGAAAGGCATAGTCGAGCTCACAACTGAAGGCCCCGTCATAGTAGCACGAGAAAAACTCACCCATTATGAAGCAGTAGGTTTAACTCTCTACGCTTCACCTGACAAAACAAACACTGCCGCACAGATAACCAAGCTTCTGGAGTCCAGCGGCATAAAAATCATGGTGCCCGCACGGCTTAACGAAATGACCAAACGAGGACACGTCTTCAAGCCCGACCCAAACAAGCCAGAATTCAAGCTGACGATTCAAGGCGAAAAATGGGTAGAAGACGAAGTTCTATCAAAACTTAGAGGTAAAATGGGTTGATCGAAAAGTCAGAAAAAGCCACAGTCCACATAAAATATAAGGATTTAGAAAAATCGTTCTCCGCAACACTTGAAGAGACTTGGCTGTTGCTGAATAAGTTTTTCAGCGAGTTTCTCCCACAATTTGAAATCGCCAATAAACTATGGCTAAATATCGACCTCCAGCAACTTGCCAAGGACTGTGAAGGAATAATCGCCTTCTCTCCAGAAGGCGCAAACGTTCTAGCGCCAAAAAACAAAATAACCGATAACGAAACTTTACTGCTATGGCTTATGGCAGGTTATTTGGGGCACAAGCTGGGCATAATGGAAAGTAACGCTCTCTCAAAAGAGGAGTTGCAGGCAAAACTTGGAAAAAGCAGCAAAATAACCAGCACCCGTTTAGGTGAACTCGTAAAAAGCGACCTGGCAACAAAAACTGCTGACGAAAAATTTAAAATCACAACTTTCGGCATTACTCAAATGCAGAAAGAGATTCTTCCAAAAATTAAGGCAAAAATAAACATGTAACGTTCCCCATATAGTGCTCCTTTTGGAAAAACATATTTTATCGCATAGCTACATTTAACCGATTTTGATGAGGCTTATGCCAAATGCTATTATGGCAATGATTTACACGCTTATACGCCACTTCACTGCTGTCACTCAAATCGACATAGTTACACTAATTGCGCTACTCGTAATCGGCGTAATAATAATATTGCTCGTCAAGCTGCTTATTGTGCTAATTCCCGCAATACTTCTCGCGCTAGCAGTCTGGTTCTTTACAGGTAGCCTCTTCTGGGCTGGAATAACATTCCTCATAATTGCAGCATTGTCCATACTAAAAAAATTATAGTCAAAAGCAAAACCAAAAGCCTCAAGCAACCAACCAGCGCACAATACGCTTTCTTTATCAACGCAAACCACAAAACCTAAATGGCGAACCAGAAAATCAAAACCATAACCCACCATATTTGGCGGCTATTAGCGATTCATTGCAGAAACCTATAGAGGGGCTATCACGGCGTTAGCGAGCACTTGCTGTAGCCAAACGAGTTCAGTTATCAAGAACTGCTTGCAAAGAAGAAACTCTTATTTCATGCTTCGAACATGCTATCAGGTAGGAGGACGAATTATGGATTTTAAAGGTAGCAAAACAGAAAAAAACCTTTTAGCCGCGTTCGCAGGTGAATCTCAAGCCAGATCCAGATATAATTTCTTTGCTAGCATAGCCAGAAAAGAGGGTTACGAGCAGATAGCCGCAATCTTCGAGGAAACAGCTGACAACGAGAAAGAACATGCAAAACTTTTCTTTAAACACCTTAAAGGCGGGCTGGTGGAGCTAAAAGCCACTTACCCAGCAGGAGTAATTGCGTCAACCGCGGAAAACCTGAAAGAGGCAGCGGAAGGCGAAAAAATGGAGTGGGGCACAATCTACCCCCAGTTCGCAGAAGTAGCTGAGCAAGAAGGCTTCACCGAGGTGGCTAATACATTCCGCATGGTTGCCAAAGTGGAAGCTTATCACGAACGCAGATATCTGAAGCTATTGGAGAACATTAAACAGGGCAAAGTGTTCAAGAAAGACAAACCGATAAAGTGGAAGTGCAGAAACTGCGGTCACGTGTATGAAGGCAGCGAGGCACCTGAGAAATGCCCTGTCTGCAGTCACCCAAGAAGCTACTTCGAAGTCTGGTGTGAAAACTATTAAATCCACTTTTCTCTTCAGAAACCCCCTTTCTTATGGTAGTGTTTCGTTCCAAAAGAACAATTTGCCATAGCGGCTTCTAATGGCATCCACGGTTTCTGTGTTAGCATAAAAATTATCCATCTGCAAGATTAGGCGGGTTAAGCAGCATCACCTACAGAGCTGCCTTGTCGCTTTGGCTCGTACTAAAAGAGCTATTAACGAGAAAAACGAAACTAATATTGAAAGGAGCTTGGGGCGATATGTGTGGAATATTTGGTTTCTCCCTAAAAAGCGCAGTTCATATCTCCATAATTTTCCGTATACTTCAAAAACTTGAGGTTAGCCAGTACCCCGAAGAAACCAAACCCGTTGGCGGCTACGGTGCCGGCGTTGCTGTTATGCTCAACGATGGTGCTATCTTGCTGGAAAAAGTTGGAAAAGTAGATGGTTCCCCAGCGGCGCATCTTGCAAAAATTATCGAGCCACAGCTTTCCGAGGTTTCGGTTTTGATTGGGCATGTGCGGTATCCAAGTGAAGAATTCATGGGCACGGCGAAGTTTAAAGAGGCAACACAGCCATACATTGAGCACTTCGAGAAGGAATTGACTATTGTTTCGGCGCATAACGGCAAAGTCGAGAATTATCAGGAACTTAAGAAACGGTTAAAGGGGCACGTTTTTGAGAGCGAGAAAATCGGCTTTGTTGACTCAGAGGTTATTCCCCATTATTTTGGTGAGATATTAAATGAGATTGAGGATGTTGATAACGCTTTGTATGAACTTCTATGCACCTTGAAAGCACCAAATAATGGAGGCAACGCTGTCGCTATGTTCCATATTGACGAAGAAAACGCGTTTTTGCACTTGGTTCATAAAGGGAAAACCAGAGGCTTAACAGTGTGGACGAACGAGAAAGGCGAAGTGATTTTTTGCTCTCGCCCAGAACCAGTAATTGAAGAATTTGGAAGGTTTCTTGCTCGAGACAAGTTCAGAGAGAAAGTTTCAATCAAATGGCGCGAAGACGCAGCGCTCAAACTCTCTTTTCCCATCACCCCAAAATAGGATGCGCGGGCACTTCATGTCAAGTTAGGTCTTCATTGAAATGCAAACAACAATTAGCTGCCATTGGCAATTGAAGAAATTTTAAACCCTTAACACCTGTTTTCTTCTTATTTCCATTTTTCTATGATGACTTTGTCGTCGCCAGGCGTAAAACTTATGCGCACTGGAATTGCCTTTTCGCATTTGAAGGGAAACATGCTGTCGTCTGCTACGCGCACAGGCAGATAAAGCAGGTATTTAGAGCCTTTCAGTCTAAATAAGGTTCCTTTCCCTTCATTCCCCACCATTGCACCTCTTCCACGACTGACTTTTTAATTGTCTATTCAAATATTGGGTGCGCTATTAAGTTTTGCTTATACGTTAGAACCCGTAAAACCTTTAGCTTACAATAGTTTCAATCATTCTTTCAACAAAAAACATTTACCGCCATTTTGGAGCCAATTCTGGCTAAAACATATAAGCAAGTCAGCGCACATGGGATTTACCGGAGGAGCCTTATTGAGACTACTTCCATTACTGGCTACTTTAATTTCTATAAGCCTCATCTGCATGCTCTGTGTTAAGCCCCTATCTGCTCTTGAAACGAATGAAATCTCAGTATCACTATATTGGGAAAGCCAACCACTCTACCAGGGCGACATAGCAACCGTTAGGATAGCGTTAAAAAGCAGCTCTGCTGAACAGTTACTCATCTATTACATAGGAATACACTTCGACTGGATGCCCGAGGATGGCTTTTACGGTTACGACTTATCTGACGATCCTGTGCTCATCCAGAGCTCTGGCAGCTACATCTTCGATCCCATATCTATTCAAATTCCAATAAACGCAAGTTTAGGTGAACACAGCTATTTCGTAGGCATCGAAGGCAGACAAGGCTCAACCACTGCTTTCTCATGGGATTCGCCAATGTCAACCGTGCAAATTCGTCATTTCAGCGAGAAATACTACTCAATTATGATGTCACAAGTTGAACACGAACTAAACGAGTCAATTCACACTAAATACGAAAGCGCGGAAGCCCGCTCGCTAGTGCAGCAGGCACAAAGCGAATTTGCTAAGGCACAACCTTTGGCGCTTGAAGGAAAGTGGCAAGAAGCCTTGCCGCATTTGTATAACGCGTCTGACCTATTGGAACAAGCGCGTGAAATAGAGCGGTTGAATGCTGAGCAGAAAGCAAGCCAGCAAACATTTCTGCTGTATGGGATAATAATAGCAGTTGTGGTGCTCGTAGCTGTCGCCGTAACAGTTGTGGTGCTGAGGCGAAGGCGGCGGCGCCTTGCTTCTGAAGCTGCGCAACCAAGCGAAACTGATGCGGAACCAAGTGCAGAGCAGAGTTAGCATTTACCTAATTTCCAATTTCGGATTATCGCCCATTCTCTGTAACATCTTGTTATCGTATTCCGCAACGGAGACATAATGCTTAAATGTTTTTTGTTGATGCTTACTGTGTTTGTGGGCTGGTAGATCAGTCTGGTATGATCGCCACGTTGGCATCGTGGAGGCCGCGGGTTCAAATCCCGCCCAGTCCACCACAAGATCATTTACGTTAAATTCGCGTACATTCTTGAGTCACGTCAACATTTCATCAACACTTTTATTCATTGTGTTTTTCGTAAATTTTTATGGAATAATCATCTGTGATGGTGCTGTTCCGTTTTCTGTTAGACGTTTCCGCGGGTGATGCCGCGGTCTTCAAGAAGGGATAGTCTTATCCGGATTATGGTTTTGTTTCCGTATATGCTGTATTTATGAAGCTTCTTCCCCTCAGGTATTCTGTCAACTAAGCCGCATTTTACGAGTTCGTCCAAGTTTCTCCAAAGCCCCTTTTTAGCGCCCTTTTTGAGCTCTAACCGTTCAAATAGTTCGTTTACTGTCATTGGCGAACCGTGTTTCTGGTAATGGCTGGCTAGCTCCATCAGGATTTGTCTGTTTCTCTTAGAGCCCAGCGCGTCAAGCGTCTTCTCAGTTAACTCTTCGGGAACGAATAGGCTTTCATGTGTGCCAAGAGTTATCTCCATCCGCTCATAATAGGGCTTTATGAAATCCCAGTAGCACTTCAGCACTATGCGTTTCAATTCACGCGACGCGATTTCATCTTCATTTTTTCTGTTTGCCGCAAATTTTTCACAACAATAATCCACATCTTTAGATGGCTTGGCAAACGGGCGAATTATGTTCCGTACGAGATAGCTAAGGAATCGTGTGGATACGGTTTCTTGTTCGTAAATTTTTCGGCTAATGTCACTGTAGGAGTCTATTATAAACAGTGTTTCATCTGGGTTCAAGTCTCTTGAGTGCAGGTATCGCATGGGCTTGCCTGAAATTGTCACAGGGTCTGGTAAAACGATGGTTGCTGGATACTCAATGCCTTGATCTGCACAAATTAATTTTTTAAGAACTGATAGGCCCGCGTTTGATTCGTCAAAAATATAGTATGATGCACCCAGATATCCGAGTGATTCTAGGCCCCAGCTTACATAGGGGTATTTCTTTATTTCAGTGCCCAGCTTGTTTCTTTCGAAAAGGTATATTTTAAGCAGTTCCTTTTCAAACTCGGTTAGGGTGTATGTTCTCTCTTTTAGCTTAATCGTTTTTCTTTCAAGTTTTTCTGGCGTATTAATCTGCTCAAGTATTGATTGAAGGCTTTTTTCAAATTCCAATATTCTTAAAATGCTGTAAACATCTCGTTGTATTTCGATTCTATCTTCAACAATGACTACTTTCACATTGGGCGTGAAGACACTCTGAAAGAATTTATGTGCTTCTGCAACGCGTTCGCTTATGTCTCCCCTGTGATAGCCGCGTCCGATGTCTCTAAGTGCGCCAATATAAACAACAGGGTTTATGGAATAGCCGTTTTGTATTAGGTGTTGCACAAGAAAAAGCGGGAAAAAGTGCTTAAGCTGTGCTACCTCCAAGTCTGCGTGAAATGCCACCACGATTATGGAATTTAATTTTCGCTTTTTCCACTGCTCGCCTAATCCATCTAAGACCCGAATTTTATCCATTTCTGGAAATCTCTTCTCAAACCATTTTTCTGTTAGCAACGGAATGGGTACAGCATCTTGCAAGTCGGTGTTTGCAACCATTCTTCATCATCTTAATCGTTACATATATTTCGGTTATTGTGGTATAAAGTTACTTAAAGTGTGACTATTTCTAAACATCATATTAGTCCATAAGGCATATATAAGTCTAAGTAACAAAAAATGTGACTCTATATATAACATATCATATTTTTTATGACCCAACAGATAACTTGAACGATGCCATCGTAATACAGTTAACAAAGAAAAAGGAATGTAATAAAATTGGCTGCAATCAACAACTACGATGCAAAAGAGATCAAAGAAGGAATAATCAACATACACAGAATGCTAGAGTTAAGAAAACTACACATAAAAAACCTGCAGTCAGGGAAAATTTGCGGTGCTTGCAGCAGCATCTGCAGCGAACTAGGTCTGCAAAAGCAAACATTAGGCTTCATAAAAAAGCGGCAATAAAGTAAAAACAACATTATTGAATAATCTACGCACTTATTTGCCATATTCTTCCCTTAGTATTTACGGTCTTCTTTTTTTGGTTCAGTAATCCTGAAAATTATGATCAGCATTATCGGAACCGCCAGTGCTATTGTCAAATAGAAGGGCAGTTGCGGCCACAGAGTGTAGAAGAAATTTCCAAGCATCATGCCGACGCCAGTGAGGATGTAGCCCACAAAATTTACGCCACCAACTATTTTACCTCTGTTTTGCGGTTCAACTAGACATGCGGAAAGCGCCATAGCTGCCGACATCATGAAAAGCTGCACCAGACCTAGCAGAGCCATCGACGCCATGACAGCAATGAGATTTCCGTTTATGAAAAGTACCATAGAAACTACAAGAACAAATGGGCCAATCGTTAACGGAAGCTTCATGCCAACATTGTCAACAATTTTACCAATGGGGAAAGATGCTATAACCAAAATTATCATCATGGGAATGTAAACGAGAAACCATTGATCCTGTGGAATGCCAAGTACATCACGCGCGTAGATAGCGTTTATCACATTTGTTAAAGCAAACAGAAACATAGTCATCACTTGAACTATAAAGAGCCAGAAAACCGTTCGTGGCACAATCTTCCACACACGCAGATTCTCCTTTATAGCTTGTGGGTAAGTGGAAATGAAGTATCTAAAGCGCATTTTTTCTCCGTTTACAATGGTTTCCTTAAGCGTTAACCTGCTAAAAGCGGCTGCTAAAAAAAGCACCATCACAATAAAATAGACAATTTGCATACCGGCAACCAAACCAAGAGAAATAACGATGATTCCGCCAATCACCGTTCCAGGCGTATTGAAGGTTCCATGTATCATATTTATAAAAGAAGACGCTACACCGCGCCGTTCAGGAGGAACTGAATCCTGAACCATCGCAAATAAAGCTGGCTGATAAATCAGGCATAAACTTTGTATTATGGTACCTATCAAAATTAAGTGCCAAGCAGGAGTTAGCGTCCAAAAGGGCGCAAGTACAAAAAACAGATAAGATATGCCTATGCCAAATGTCATTGTAACAATAAGCCATCGCCTGCCGAATTTATCTGCGAGAAAACCGCCTGGAACCGCCACAAACGCCATGGCAACGAAATTAGTGAGGCCTATTATGCCTAATGCCATGGGAAAAACGTTTCCGCCTAAGGCATCAACATACTGCTGATAATAAGGAACAGGCATCTCCTGGCCTATATCCATCAGTATCCAGCTGATTACAAGAATCAGGTAATTTCCTCTCACGAAAGAAAATTCGCGCCTAAGAGCGTCGCCAAATCCCATTTTGCCATCTCTTGAAGCAGGACAAGCACTGATCCGAATCTTAAACGTTTTTATTTCTCTAAAAGAAAAGGCGCATTTCAAAACTAAAAAGGCAAAACAACCGCGACATTTACACTACGTGCATGTGTATCCATGTTGCACACATCTACAAAAACTGAATTCACAATACAAAACGCTTATTTTTAATATGATGCAAGGTAATGAAGCAGTGACGGATGCTTGAATAAGCCGAAAAAACGTGCTTTTAAAACGGCGCTTATCGAACATGGATATTCAAAGAAGGTTGCAAACGAGATTTGGAATTGGTACAATTTTCCAAAGAAAGCAGATGGCACTAATTTTTTACAGTAAACGAGTAATATCAATATACTCTTCGCTTTCTAAACAAGCAGCCTTCCGAATAGCTTAAATCACTCGTGCACAGAGTAATCAAGTAATAACACTGATAAAGGGGCAATCTAATGCTCTCTCGCTCAGCAATCACCAAACTAAAAACAATTCTTTTAATTGACCTATTAATAGTGGCTTCAGCTGCTGGAGCCTACTTTTACCTCCAAGCTGCGGGATTCATAACAGGGCCATCTAAACCCGCTGAATTTGTAGTAAGCGATCTCAAGATAACTCCGTCTGAGGCAGAAATTTTCGAGCCGGTACTGGTTACAGTAAACGTAACTAACATAGGCGACGAAAAAGGCGAATACGTAGCAAACCTCACAATTAACAATGCCCTAGAAGACAACCAGACAGTCACAGTTCTTGGCAGAAACTCCACCATAGCCGAGTTCACAGTGCTCAAAGAAACTGAAGGAACCTACATCATCGAAATAGGTGGATTAACTGGCGTGTTAACCGTCAAAAACCCGCCGCCGACAGCAAGCAAAATAGGCTTATCCAAGCTTACCGTTCAGCCCTACGAGGCTTGGCCTAACGAGACAATGAAAGCCACCGTAATTGCCACGAACACGGGAGATGCGCCAGACAGCCTTGCCGTTCGCTTTATGGTTGATGGTTCATTATTGGAGCGGCGGATCATCGAATTAGCCGCTAAAGAAACTACAACAGTAGAATTCACGTTTACTGCACCAGAAGAAGGAAAACACACGGTCCAAGTAAACGCCTTATCAGGGACATTCACAGTTGTCCCTACAGGTTATCATACGCTCATGGTTGGCAGGTCTGGCGGCGGCTCTAAACCCTTGGAATTCACTCTTAACGGGGAGCCCCATGAGACAACTTATGTCGCGCTTTTGCCAGTAGGCGAATACACCATTACCGTGCCAAAAATTGTTGATGTTGGAACTGGCATTTTGGAATTTTCATTTTGGAGCGATGGATCCACAAGCACATCCATAACATTCACATTAAACGAGCGGAAAATTATAGTGGCCACCTACACGGTAATCAGCGGCTACGCCTCTTGCCCATCACTATTCTATTGGAACGGAACCGACTACGTATACGTCACAGAAGTTTCAAACCCAGGCTGGCTAGGTTACATTGACTACATCGACGAAAAAGGGAACATAGTGTTCGGCGGAGGAAACCCGTGGGATACAATAAAGCTGGATCCAAAACAGCTAACGGCAAGAAACACAGCAGACGGAGAATTTTACGACATAATACTCCTGCAGAAATGGGATGAGCTCTTCTACTTAGACACTGTTTTCATGCTGGTTGTCGATCACCCAGCTGATGTAGATGTATACTCAACCATGGTCAATTATGTTAACAAGGCATTTCCCAGCGAAATTTACACTGTAAGCAAAAACAACCTACTAACTCCCATCTCAGCTGTAAACGAAAACGGCGAAGATGTTTTACCATACATCGAAAAACTTGACGGAATCTTTACTCCAGGCATCAACGGGCTCGAAAGCCCTTCATGGGACAAGATAAAACTAAACCAGTTAACGCTCAACTTGGGCGCCTTATCTGGTGCGCAGGAAATTAAGCTGGTAATCAACGGTATGGTGGACTGGGGCTTACCTGAGAATTATTACCCATGGATTGAAGGCTTCAAAGCAGCAGCTGCGAAAGGGCTTGTGCCCAACGGCACCGAGGTTTACCCGCCACCTTACATGGAAGTGATGGATGCAAACGGGAATTGGGTGCGTGTACCAAATGATAGGCAGATTCCTACACCTTCAGATTACGTTCCTCGAACATTTGCGGTCAACTTGACAGGGCTATTCCCCGCGGATGTCAGAGAATACAAAATTCGAATAACAAACTTCTACAATGTAACATTTGATTACATAGGAATAGACGTGACTCCTCAAAGGGACATCAAAATCCAGAAACTCGATGCTGACGCAGTGCTTCACCAAGCATTCCCCAGCATTTCCACTTCAACAGGCAACTTCACAAGATACGGCGATGTAACCCCCCTGATTCGCAATGAAGATGACATGTTTGTAATTGGACGCCAAGGCGATCAAGTATCGCTGCGCTTTCCAACCAGCGGTTTAGCGCCCCTAGAAGAGGGTATGGAACGCGACTACTTCCTGTTTGTGGCCTGCTGGTTCAAGGATCCACCGGGAAACTGGGGCTACGGCTTTGATTTCACTGTTGAACCACTGCCTTTCCGAAACATGACCGGCTTTCCATATCCGCCTACAGAAAGCTATCCATACGATGAGGCACATCTGCAGTATCTGCGAGAGTACAATACCCGAGTAGTAAAGGCGCCAACTGAATCGCTAACTTTGGGCTCTTTCGCGTCATGGGCTATCGGTGTCGCAGCGCTGATAGCGGTTGTTGACTTAGGCGCCGTTGCCTACTTCAAGAAACGAAAGCATTGAGCAGCGTCCTACGCATAATTCATGAAGCGAAGTAGCTTATTGCGAGTGCCAAGACTCAATTAAACTCGGCTTTGTTGCACCTTGTTTTTCTAGACCGTAACGGCTTAGTGGCTTTGTCAAATGCCTCTGCGATCTAGTCGACGTAGCATATAAACCAGTTTTCAGTCCTCTTTCATTCACAACCCGCACTTTATCCATATTACTAAATCGTGTCTTGCATTTCTCACAGCGAAAGCCCTTGCCTTTACCCATAGATTTCAACCGTTTGCCGCATTCAGGACAAGTTGGGTTTTGAAGCAAGATTTTCGGAGCAAGCGTCAGTATGTTAATTTTCTCAAGGTTTATTGTCAACCGCTTGCCTGCCTTGGGCTTGCGTACGGCACCATAAACTTCAACGCTGTCGCCCATGATTAGTGCTCTTGCTATTTTACGGAGAGACCCTGTAGGCTCGTAAGCCGCGCAGTCAACTTCGCCTGTTCTGTCCTTAATGGAAAAGATCACATGGCGAAGTGGCACCAGCTGCGGATTCCGCGATACTGTTCCACGTACAATAACTGAGCTGTAGGGTTCTATCTGGTTTAAGGCTACTACTTGCTTGAGATGAGCGTCTGTGCCTTGATTTGTGCGGAAAATCATCCATCGCTCAATTGGCTCCAGCGGCTTAACCAGCTCAAAAGCTCTTTTAACCACTTCAGGTGTTTCACCCCGTATGCCAAAAAGGATAGGGTCTGGGCCTCGCGGCGTAATGATCACTCTTTTTCTTTCCAAGTCCACGTTATTAAATGTGAATGGCCGCGTCAGCTTGTCCATCTCAAAGATTGATGCCACATCCACCTTACGCTTTACCCCGCAATTTTCCGCCATGCGATAGGCAATTAACTCGTAAGTGTGGTCCGCTTCAAGCGTCTCGCCAATCGCTGCTAACGCACCAATGATTCCGCGGCAAGTGTTAAAGCCATAGGCTTCGCCGCCAAACTTTCTGACAAGTTTTACTGCTTCCTTCAAAGTTACGATGCCCGTTATGGCTTTTTTGGCGAAAACCTTGATCTCTTCGGGCACCTCCTCTCTGGTAATGAATACTATTCCAGGGTCGGTACCCCGGAAGCCTATATCCGAGTATTCTTCCACTAAGCTTAGCGTAACGTCTTTTATTTTGTTCTCAAGTGCATCCGCGTAACTGGTTCTAAGGCATAATGCGCCGTTGCCTCTTGTCTTCCAGGGCACGTTAGGATTAAGCCTAATCAAGTTTGGGTAATCCAGAAACTTTACGCCTAACTTTTCAAGTTTTTCTACAAGCAAGGCTGAAACGTAGGTTGTGCAACCGCGCCTTGTTGAGTCAGTATCGTCAATTCCAATGTGCATTATTTGCTGTTTTATCAATTATAACTGGGCTCCAGCGGTTAGAGAAGGGAGCACGCTAATAAAAAAATATTTTTTTAGCTTTTCTAATGCTTGGAGCCACAAAACTTGAGAATCGCATTTAAGCATTTTTTGGCTATGGATTAATGGCTTAAACAAAATTAAAAGAAAAAGGAATTTGGAAGAATTATTTCTCCTCTATAACAATCATTGTTAGTGTAGATCTAACCTTGTCGAGTCGGCGTATTCGCCAGGTTACTATCTCTTTCAGCTTATCCATCGTTTCGGATTTAACTCGTGCAACTATGTCGTAGACTCCGTAAACTGCGGAGGCTTCTTCAACGCCCTCGACTTTTTTTAGCTCTTTCAACACGTCTGACTCAGAACCGATTTCAGTGTTTATCAACACAAATGCTGTAGGCATATAATCTCCTCATGTAATGTTGTCTGCTGTGCATTAAAATATTTTTCTCAAAGTCAACCTTGCCTACAGAAATAACACATAAGCCGATTTAATGCTTGCCAACACGGAGGCTTTCAACCTCAGCACGTGTGGGTATCTTAACTGTTATCGCTTTGTCTAGTCGCTCTAGACCGAATTTAACAGTGACTTCGCTGCATTTGGAATCTGAATAAAACGCTGTAAGCGCAGCGGCTGTTTGAACGGCTTTCTTGGTTTTGGCGCCTTGAAGAATAGTTATTGGGCTACCCACATTTGGCACTTCAAAGTAATAGTCGCTCTTTGACTTCTTTGAAAGCAAAATCTTATTTTCCGCCTCGTTTCTGCCTACAATTATCTTGTTTTTGCCCAACCTAAAGTGGCGCCCAAATCTAAGTAGAAAAATATCATTCGAAGAATAGCGTTTCTTGTGCTTGAAAAGGTCGCGGAGCTTATCAGCGTATTCTTTACATGTCAGTAGGCAGCCGCCTGCTGGTGATGGGTACCCCTCTATGTTGAATTCTTTAGCGAGTTGAATCTGCTCTTTTCTGGATCTGCCTTGAATTGCCAGAAGTTTCTCTCTGTCAACTAATCCCTTTTTTTCTGCATCAGTTTTCGGGAGCAGCTTTGCTGAAAGCGGTCGCAGAACTTTGCCTTTTAACCCTGCTTCTTCCTCGATTATTTTTAGTGCGTTAAAGTGCTGCGACATAGGTCTTTCGCCGAGAACTTCCCCTGTAACAATGAAGGATGCCCCGATCTCTTTGGCGTAATTTTTCGCTTTCCGTAAAAAGAAAATTTTGCAGTCAATACAAGGGTTCATGTGCTTGCCGTAGCCGTACTTTGGCTTTTGCAGCATCTTCAAGTAATCGCTACCGACGTTTACGACCTTGAGGGGTATGCCAAGCTGCTTTGCCGCCTTCTCAGCGGGAGTTCCGCCTGTTTTGTCCGCGGTGAAGGGTGTAGCGAAGCTTATGGCTTCAACTTCGATGCCTTGGTTAAGGATTAGTTTAGCCGCAAGTGTGCTGTCTAAACCACCTGAAAGCAAAACTAACGCCTTAACCTTTCGCATACAACCAAAACTCTACTAATAGCTTGAATAAGAGCCTATCGATAGCATCCACATGCCAAAAATTGGATAGCCTTTCCGTTCTACGCGTTTTCCCATCTGGAACCTTTAAACAAAAAGGTTAGTTTTTAAATAGCACCGCCTATCAATGATGGGCATGCTTGGAGCCACTTTGGCGCTGCTTGCAGCAACTTGCTCAGCTTTTTCAATTATTCTGGTAAGACGGCACTCGGCGGCGTCCAACGCTTTCAACATTAGCTTCATCATTTCATTATCAGGCGTTGCCATTTTATGGCTTCCTGCGGTCCTCTTAACTGACTTAAGTGCCTTCAGTGTCGCCGGCTGCTTACTTTTCGCTTTAAGTGGCGTATTATCACCAGCACTTGTTAGGCTTTTTTATTATAGTGGATTAAAAAGAATCGGCGCACCAGTTAACGCGTCTTTATTCTCGATTTATCCGCTTTTCAGCTCCGTGCTTGGCGTGCTTTTGCTGGGCGAACAGTTATCCATTAAAAACTGGGCAGGCATCTTCATAATTATCTTCGGCAGCATACTCGTCGCGGCAACAACACCTAGAAACGGCTTAAACAGGGTATTTTCAAAGAAAGATCTGGCGCTTCCGTTAGCCGGCGGTGTGGCCCTTGCCATTGCTAACATAATCAGAAAATACGCATTGACGCTTTACGAAGCCCCCGCTATAGGTGTGCTCGTGTCGTATGTGTTTTCGCTTATCGTGTATTCCATAGTGCTTGCATATCATACGCAGACGCGGCGCAAGTTATCTTTGAAGAGAGACTGGCAGCTTTTCTGGATAGCTGGAATTGGGCAAGCAGTTTCTTGGATACTGATTTTTTACGCGTTAAGTTACGAGCAAGTGTCAACTGTAACCTCACTTCTTGTTACGGAACCCTTATTCGTGGTGTTATTTGCACATCTTTTTCTGCGAAAACTAGAAAAGATTTCACCCAACCTTGTTATAGGCACTATCCTAACAGTGTTCGGAGTCGCGCTTATTACAGGGGCGCTTTAAATTTCTCGGGAAAAGCGGTTTTTGGGAAAACAATAAATATGCATGAATTAAAGTATGAGAAAAATTGGAGAGGCAAAGCGAGGCCAGATTGTGACGGAAATCAGTGTTTTCATTCCCGTCTATAGAGAATCCCAGCAGTTGCCGAACATATTGAAAAAACTGGTGCCACAGGAGGTTAGCAAGGAAATTTTTGTAACAATCGATGAGCCTGAACCGCAATTTTTAGAGAAAATTCAAGATTTTGCTGGCGTGAAGTTTATAGTCAACAAGAAACGAATTGGAAAGGCAAATGCGCTTAACTATTCTGTGAAACTTTCCTCAGGCAAGGTTCTCTTATTTTTAGACGCCGACATAGATTTGCCTGATGACCCGCGATTTCTTAAGAAAATAATTGATGAAATGAGGCATACTGACGTTCTTGACATAAAAAAGCGTGTAATTCGAAACTCTTTCTTGTCCAAAATGACATATTACGAGTACTTCACGTTTAACGTTAGCGCTTGGATAGCATCGGAATATCTGCGCAAGTGTCCTGCCACCAACGGTGCTGCCTTCGCCATCAAAAGAGAGACCTTTGACGCGGTGAACGGCTTTAGCAACGTTGTAGCCGAGGACTTAGACATCGCCACAAAAGCTTTTCTTAAAGGCTTTTCTTTTGCTTACACAAAGGAAGTTGAAGTCCAGAATGTGGTGCACTCAAGCTGGCGTAAATGGTTTAGGCAGAGGCGAAGATGGGCCATAGGGCAAGCTTTATGGTTAAAGGGCTGCTACAAGGAACTATTCAAGGAATGCATGAAGAAACCGCAGATCTTCCTGCCAGGCTTATTTTTCCTCTACCCCTCAATCGCCATGTTCTTCTTAACCGTGATGGTACCCAGCAACTGGTTACATGAGTCACTTCTAATGTTCTCCTTCCTTCTATCAATGAAATTTAATATTGCGCTGCCCGTGTTTCTCGCGTCCCTCGCAACAGCAGACTTGCTGAAGGCTCTGCTGATCTCGCTGGCGAGTTTCATGGTAACCGCAATTACCTTCTTCCTTTTCGCGCGAAAACTGAATTTCAAAATCAAACTCCATGAACTCTTCTTCTATTACTTCTTCTACTCCATTGCATGGTTAGCAATAATTGCCTTAGGTTACATTCAAGTACTACTCTTCAAGAAAAAGGCGGCGCCAGACTGGGTAACCTGAACCCCCGCCTTTTCAAAGGGAACTTACCTGGCAATAGGTAAAATTTTATCTTTAAGCATTTACTATTGAAGGCGCCGTGGAAGGGTCCGTGGCGCAGCACGGATAGCGCGTCAGCCTTCTAACGCCCCATTGAGCGTGAAGATAGCTGAATGTCCTGGGTTCAAATCCCAGCGGACCCGCCACTATTAACTCTTAACCATTCTGCCATCATGTTAAGTTCACGCCATCTTGAAGGCTTAGCCTAGTAACAAATATGCCATTCAATTGCTTGAGCGAAATTAAGCTATTTATGTCTGTATAAACGGTTACTTTGCAGTTGTTTATCTTCCATGGGAATTATTACAATGAATTACTTACCGGATGTGCATTTGTAATTTTCAAATGAAAAGCATCAGCATCGATTTAGACGCAGCGAAACGGTGGCTACGAAATATTTTTCAAGTAACCAATTTCTGAGTCACTGGTAATATTTATTTTCCATTAAAAAAGTTTTTAATGTAAAACGCCAAGAATCGCTTCTGATGAAAAATTGATTTTCGCAGCGACATGCTTTCCACTGCTAATGCTTGAGTCATTTTGGAAAAATTTTGTAGACTGGCTGGGCAGCTTAACATTAATTGATTTTCTCATAGTTTTTTGGCCATTAATTCTAATTGATTTCGTCCGGTCAGTTGGGAAAGCGGCTTTGCTACTGCTTCATGCATTGTTTATTAAATTTAGCGGGAAAAAGCGGTGGCAGCTGGAGCATTTTACGCCTAAGGTCTCTATAATAATTCCTGCACATAACGAGGAAAAAGTTATCGAGAATTCCATAAACTCTGCTCTTGAAACAGATTATCCAAATAAGGAAATAATTGTTGTTGACGATGGATCAACAGACAGGACTTATCAACTTGCTTATCCCTACGCTCAGAAAGGTTTGATAAAACTCTTACGTAGAAAGACTGCGAGCGGGTCAAAGTCGGGAGCTTTGAACTATGGGATGCTTTTTGCTTCTGGCGAAGTAATCGTTACAGTGGACGCTGACACGCTTTTAGAACGTGATGCCATCCGAGAAGCAGTTAAGCAGTTGGCGAATCCCAAGGTAAGCGCGGTGTCTGGTAACGTGAGAATACTGGCTGGTGAGCATGGCAGGGTAAATTTGCTGGTTAAGCTTCAAGCTTATGAGTATCTGCTGTCTCTGGAGCTGGGGCGTCGCTTTAATTCCCTAATGGGCACTTTGCTGATAATTTCCGGTGCCTTCGGTGCCTTCTGGAAAAGTAATGTGGAGCATTTGGGGCAATATGACAAGGACACTATAACCGAAGATTTTGACCTTACCATTAAAATGCGCAAGCTTGGCAAACGCTTGGTGTTCGCAGAAAACGCGGTTGCTTGGACGTTTTGCCCTGAAACTTGGAGAGCTTGGGTTCGGCAGAGGCTTCGGTGGACAAGGGGACAGGTGGAAACTTTGAAGAAGCATAGTGACATATTTTCAAAGAAGAATTTTGACTTTAGATTTGTTGCTGCGCTTTATGATATGCTGTTTATGGATGTGATATTGTTGTTCATACGTTTCTTTTGGTTTTTCTTTGTTATCATTTTTCTGCAGTCGACTTTTGTGTATGTTCTGCTTTTAAGCATGATCCTCTATATGGGACTGGAGTTTCTTGCCATAGTCACTGCGGGGCTTCTTTCTCCGAGAAAAGAAGATTTAAGAAAAGTGTATTTGGCGCCTTTGGTTGTGCTGTTTTATCGGCCATGCTATGCTGTCGTTAGGATGAAAGCTTATGTCGATTGGCTGCTGAAGAGGCAATCTCGCTGGTGAAAACGGGCTTCTGTTTTTGCTCCTCAACTGTTATGAATTGTTTGTCTTTCTCGGTTAGCTCATATTTATTATGTGTTCCAAGTCTGGCGCTGTCCAAGTCAAACTCGCGCCTGCATTTTGTGCAGATGAACTGTAATTGAACATTAGGAGATACGTGCCCAGCAGAGCACTTGTACCATGCGCCTACTTGTCTGTAGTCGACGCCTATTTGCCGCAGTTCTTTATGGCATTTAGGGCAAACAAGTTTGCCTTCACGTTCAAAATTGGGTCTAAAGGCTACATGTCCACAGTTGAAGTGCTCAAGTGTTTCGCCTTTCTCAAGCAGTATGTCGCCGCAGTCAGGACATTTCAAATAGAGATATACTTCCTGTGAGTCACAGCTAGGGCAGGAGATGGCTGAGCAATAGGGTTTTGCTTCAAGAAAACCATCGGGCATACTGAGCTTTTCTAGCGCCTGCATGACTTTTTCTATGGGCAACTCAATTGTTGGCGATGTTGTCGCTGTTAAGATGGGTTTCACTGTTAGCACCTTCGCCTCAGCGAAGGCTGCTTCAATTTTGTCCATCGCTTCCTGTGTTAATCCTGAAGGAAGGATACACTGCAAAACTATGCGCCCTCGCCCATTCCTGGTTACCAATAAGCGTTCATTGCCACTTGTTACACCAGGAAAAGCGCTCACGTAAAGTGATCCATTCTCCAAGGATAAGTTGCCGTCTGAAACCGAACGGAGCATTTCTGCAGTTTGCGCATCCAGTGGTGCAGTATGTGCGATTGCAATAATTATTAGGTTGAAGGTTCTAGCCAAAAGCTTCAATGCTCTAGCGAATTCATATACCCTCTTGGTTTCCAAGTTTAATGTGAATGTAGAGATGGTGTCGATGATGATGAAACCATTTTTTATCCAGCCCATGAACTGGCCTATCGCCATGAATGAGTCATCAGGATTATACAAGAGCGCGCCTAGCCGTGCCGATTCAATCAGCGCCTCTTGACTTTGAGAGAAGAAATCAAGGAAAAACAGGCTATAGTCCTCTGTGAAACGGTCGATGTTGAAGCCGTACTCTTTAAAATAAGCGATGGTTTCTTCTGCGGAGCGATCTAGACAAACGTATAATCCTCTTAAACCGTTCTGCAGAAAGCTATAAGCCATCTGAAAGACCAAGGGCGACATGTACTGTGAAGATTCGCCGCTTATGTATATACAGCCAGGTCTCTGAAAACCTCCGTGAAGAACCTTATCTAGATTAGGGAAGCCAGTTGAAACCCTCGCCAAAGGGGTATTCACCATTTTAGTTTATTCTTTAAGAAATGTTTTTGTTTACAATTACATATTAATATTATGGAGTGATACTAATTATCTTAAAACTTTATTAGAAATTCTTTTCAGTTAGGAGATACGTTCTCCCGTTGGGGAAAACAAATGAAGCGGTTGCGAGAAATAGTTAAAAGTAGTAGATACGCAACGTTAAAGTTATTATTTAGAATTTAATGTCTTCTTGCTTAAGCCAAAGCCCGGTGGTGTAGCGGTCAAGCATAGGGGCCTCTGGAGCCCTAGACGAGAGTTCGAATCTCTCCCGGGCTACCACCCTCTAGAGTGTGATTTATACTTTTCAAGATGGCGAACAGGGGGCTCGCCATTCCCCTTCTTTCTTTTTCTTTGCTCTGGAGGGTTGGTAAGAGGTTTACTCAATGGAGAATTTGTTGTTTAGATTTCATAACACAGACTATTTTCCGCAGGAGGCAGCTTCTTGAAGGTTTACAGTGATGACCCTAACCTGCCGTATAAGACAACGAAGCTGAAGGCGCTGTACACGAAGAGCGAAATTGACGGCTTGTTCGCTAAGTGGGGTGTTAAGGATGTTTATTGGCATTGGGACCCTGAGCATAACGATGTTTTTGTGCAGTTTAAGATAGTTGAGGAAATCGATGGGTTGCCTTTGCAGGTTTCGGCTAAGGTTGAGGCGCCTGCTATTTGGGATCACAAAACGCGGTCTAAGGCTGAATGCATCAACTGGGACATCAGCATGCGCGTCATGTACTGGTTCATAAAGTCGCATTTGGAGTCGGCGTATCTGCTGCAGAGTAGTAAGACGACTGCGTTTCTGCCTTACATTGCTTCGAAAGATGGCGCTACAGTGCTGAAGGACGTAATTATTCCGCGGATAAATGAGGTTCAGCAGCTGTCGGCTCTGCCTGAATCCGCTGCTGCGAGAAAGGTGATAGATGTTCAGAGTGAGGAGGCTTAAGCTTTGAGAAAGTATGGGACGTGGGCATGCTTGAACGCTGAAGGCAAAGCGGTTTGGGGCGATGTCTTTCCAGACGGCGAAGTTCCAGTGCAAAGCATAATTGCGCAGCCTGCTGCATTGGAGGGCGTCGAGAAAACAGAAAGAGTTTTCATGGTTGACTGGAAGGAGCTAACTGCTCAGCAGCAGGACGCGATTCTTGAGAAGCTTAGTAAGCGAAGCGGCGCAGCCAAAAACGTAATCCTCGAAGATATTCTGAAGATTGGTTTGCCGTTGCTCAAGGTTTTTCATAGAAAAAGGGTGGAGTAAATAGTTTGCTACTTCCTTCTTTTCTTGATAAATACCGTTGCTATCACCACTGCAAAAATTATTACGGTCGCTAGAACAGCTACATTGATCGGCGACTCTGAAGTTGACGAAGTTGATTCCTGGGAAGGTGTCGAAGCTGTTTGGTCGCCTAAATTGCCTCCAACTGCCAAAGGTTGACAAAGGAAAACTTCGCCAGAATCAGCCCAGACGCTAACCAAAAGTGCCCAGACATTACCGGGATAATTTTCTGTTAGAGGCAGTTGAACACTCCAGTACGGATACAAAGTTGAAGATTCTCGGGGATAGGTGTTTAATTCTGCAGTAATGTTCTCTTTGGTTATATTGAATCCGCTTATTTCAACGTATTCTGGTTTTTCATCTGAACCTGTGATTCCTGTATACGAGTAAGTTTGCACGTATTTTAATGCTAAATCCACAGCCTGTTCTTTCGTAATTTTTACGTCAGTATTGCCTATCTTGTAGATGCCCCTATCGTCTCGTAAAGCGTAAAAGTCACCATTTCGAAAAGTAACTCCTATTGCTGTGTAACCCGCGCCATTTACTGTGTAGATCCAGCGAAATATCGTATCAACCGTTTCTGGGTCAATCTTTTGGCTTAATATTTTCAGTTTTATGTTGCCTGATGTAGTAGTCATGTTTTTTGTGGCGTCAGCATTGGATAGAGCATTTATCATGTCAGTTAAGTCATCCCCAGTGTAGTTTTGGTATTTCTCGAGAAAGCCTCTGGCTGAGTCAATCAAGTTGCCGGAAGGTCTATTTGAGAGAATCGAACCGCTTTGTACGATGAGAAGGCAGCCTGTAAAAACCTTGTCGGAAAAACTACATGATGCAATCAATTTGCTTCCATTAGATTCGAGGGTGTAGTCTACAATTTCTGTGGTTGGATAACCTTCTGCAGATGGGGGAGTGAGCACATACTGGGTTAGTGTACTAGTATATTTTGTCATGTCCAGCGGAAGTACGTCTGAAATAAACGACAATGCTTTTTCTTGCGTTGTTGGGGTCGTTGAGTACGCTGCAGATAGCGTTCCAAGCGAACTGATGATTGCTATTAGGAGCAGGATTGCTGAAAGTTTTTTGTTTAATTGTTTCATTTGTTATTTCACTCCTTTAATAACCTGGTACTCCTAGGCCTCGGCCATTGCCATAAACGCACATAAAGCTCAGGAGCGAGGGGTTCCCTATGTACTCTCCGTAATAGAGCGCCGTGCCTGTGAAGCTTGGCTGGTTAAACGCGTCTTGGGAAGCTCTGTCTAGAGATGTTGATACTGAGTAGTGATATTGCAGTAGGTACGTGAAGACTCGAACAACGAAATATCCATAGTCATGTCCTGCGTATCCTGTTGGGTCTCGGTACTGGTGCGACCAGTTACAGAACCCTATAAAGACATGGGTTCCACTGCTAGAAGAGTAGCCATAAAGACTCATACCGTTATTGCGGGTCCAGCAATATGCCATTCCAGTATAGCCATCACCGTCATACGATGTTGGATAACTAAATGCCGTACCACAGTGCCACAGAAAAACGAAGCGATGCTTGCCCTGAGTATAAGGATAGATTTCATAAGAATCCCTAACTCCATTTCCATAGTGATCTAATAGCTTAAAGTGATCACCGACGCCCCAAGGTGCGCGGTTGTCTGCTCCAAATGGTACGCAGTGCCCTTTGGAGACAACTGCGACTTTGTCATAGTGACTTTCGGCGTATTGGGTGTTGCTAATGTAGGCACTTACAGTCGCATAAGTGTCTCGGCAATTATAAAGCCACCCGTAATTGTAGCCGTAGGTACTAAACAAGTTCATAATGCTGTTTGCGCATTGCCTGGTATAGGTCAACTCGTCGCCATAGTCAATGCCGTCAACCCAATAGTTAGGAGAGTAGATTACGGCAGCATTTAAGGCTTTGACTGTTTTCTCTCCGAATAACTGTGGTGCTGATAAAATTAGTATGCTCAGAAGCAGTAGCGTGCCAGTTATTTTGGTTTTAAGCTTCATGCTTCTCGTCTCCGTCTTACTAGACGTCTTTCGAGCTATATTTTAATCAATACGAATACTTATTTCTACACTTTAGGACACCTGTACTAAACACTAGGACACCTTTTCGATCGCTTTAGTGTTTACAGGGCATGAAGTGCAAAATTTGACTGCTGCTTTGAATAGAACCTGTAAAATAAAAAAGGAGGGAAGTGAGAGGCTATTTGCTTCTTTTCTTATACGCTATTGCCGACATGATTACTGCTCCGATGATCACGGATACAGCTATGGCGGCT
>JBBFKZ010000022.1:0-27038 GCA_037481775.1 Bathyarchaeia archaeon | reverse complement strand
TTGTAGAGGACGCGCCCGCGCACGCGGCCGACACCCTCCAGCCTGACTATGGGCAGCAACTCCTTCTTTACGCCTTTAGCCACGCGCTCAATCAGCTCGGCGGTTAAAGGCAGAACAGGCGTATGCCCCAGAAGCCTTCCCAATTCATGCACGGCATAAAGCAGCCATTTCGCATTTTCAATAACCTTGTAAAGATCCCCGGGCTGGACACCGAAGCGATCTAGCAGTGCTTCCTCGCTCACCTCGTCAATCCAGCTTTGCAGAACCACTGCGGTTTTGATTTCGCCTAGAAATTCCTCGTAGGCTATGCGGTCTTCCCATTCAGTTGGCGGCGGCACAAATAATTCTTCGCGGTGTTCCTCCATGAGAACCGCCATCTCGTCCACTTCGCGGGCGTGCGGCCGCATCACGGGCTCCATGTCCGGCGTGTGCGCAATCAAATGCAGAAGACTAAACTCGGTTAGGCACTCGGGTTTGCGGCTTAACGCGTCGCGGATTACAACCGCCGAAGCAGGATCAATGTATAGCTCACTTACTCGTTTTCCAAATTTGGTGGCGTAAATCTCGTTGCCGAAAACTTCCAGCATCTCCTCGTCATACAAGTACCTCAGAATTTTAGCTATGATGCTCTTGATGGCTTTCACGTCATACTGGTGCGCGTAGAAGGTTTTTGCGAAGAAATCGTAGATGCCGTTTTCCGTGTGCGCGAAATCCGAGGCGACGGTGGCGAGCACGTGCCCGCGGATTATGCGTTCAACCGCAAGCCTTGACCATATTCGCTCTGGGTGTGCGAGAACGTAGCTGCTCATGAGGTAGTCTGCTTCATCTGCGGTTTTCGCGACAAGCACCGCCTCGCCAACCTTGTCGTATTTTGGTCGCCCAGCTCGACCAGCCATCTGCTTGTACTCCAGCACGCTTATGGGATAATAGCCGTAACCTGGCTCCCAACGTCGGTAATCCTGAATAATCACGGTGCGCGCTGGCAGGTTCACGCCGAAAGCGAGGGTGGGCGTAGCGGTGAGCGCCTTGATTTTTCCTTGGCGGAAAAGGTCTTCAATCATGCGTCGATGCGCTCCTCCTAAGCCCGCATGGTGAAACGCGACGCCGCATTTGACGAGCGCTGCGAGGCTTTCGCTTATCCGTGTTCTTTCGCCTGCAGACAGGATTTTTTCTGCTTCATGCTCCAGCGCTCTTTTCAACGGTTTGGAGAGGGCTTCAGCAGTGTAATCAGCGATTTTCTTGGCCCACGCCACAGAATTCTGCCTTGTAGACGCGAAAACAAGCGCTTGCCCACCTGTTTTAATGGTATTTAGAACGAGATTGATTACTGGGTTGGCAGTTTTTCTGTCGATTTTTCTTGCGTCTCCGTCTTTGTACTGTATTTCCTCATGTAGTAGTATGCCCTCCTTAAGCGTGACTGGCCGCCATTCAGTTATGACGTATTTGGCTTTAAGCCAAGCTGCAATTTCTTCAACATTGTTTATGGTGGCGCTTAACGCTAAAATCTGTATTGACGGGTTAATCTGCATAAGCCTCGCCAGCACCACCTCAAGTGTCGGCCCACGCTCCGCCTCATTCAAAAGGTGAACTTCATCTGCAACTATCAGAGAAACGTCCTCCATCCATCTTGCACGGTGCCGCAACAGCGAATCAGCCTTCTCATTAGTGCTTACAATTATGTCGTAGCGCCCCAGCCAAGGGTCGTTGCTGTCGAAGTCGCCGGTGCTGATGCCAACGCTTACGCGCCTGCCGTCTGCTTTGCTGATGGCAACGTATTTTTTGAATTCGTCGAATTTCTCATTCGCCAAAGCCCTCAACGGCGTAAGGTAGACGACTTTGCCGTTTCTCTCCAGCACATGCTTGAGGCTGCAAAGTTCCGCTATCAGCGTTTTCCCCGAAGCCGTCGGGCTTGCCAGAACAAGGTTTTTGCCTTCCAAAACTCCAGCTTGGATGGCTTCTGCCTGAGGAGGATACAGCTCGGCAATCCCCATGCGAAGCAGAATCTCCTTCACTTGCTCTGGAATTGGCAGCTCTGCGATTTTCAAGTTTTCTTTTCGCCATCCAAACTGACGTATTATTAAGTGAGTATGCGCTTGAGCTGGTTATTAGCGTTTTTAAGCGCCTAACCGTTAGGATGCGGGCGATTGGAAGCTTCTGGTTCTACCGAGGCAGTTTTTAATACCAAAGAATAGTCATGTAAGAATCATCCTTTTTGGCAGTTGTCTATTTCAGCTTTGTTTCATATTTTCACTTGGCAAATGTCTTGTTGCAATGTATATAAGTGTGCTATGTTTTTCTTTCTATGGCAGAGTTTGGTGTGTATGGTTGAAAATGTTAGGGAGCTTCTCAAGGCACATGAGGGCATTGCACGCGAGGTTTACTTGGACAATGAAAACTCAACCATGGCGCCGCAAGCAGTTGTCGACGCCATGCTGCCCTACTACAGCCAGCGGGCATATGGCAACCCAACGCTTACGCATAAGCCCGGCTGGGAAGCCTTCGAAGCCATAATGATTGCGGCGCAGCAAATCAGCCGCTCAATAGGCGCCAAAATCCTCGAGGAAATCACCTTCACGCCAGGCGAAACCGAAGCCAACAACTTGGCGCTGATGGGCGCCGCTTTTGCCAACAAGCATAAGGGCAAAAAAATCGTAATCTCCGCCATCGAACCCATAAACGTCTTGCATGTGGCGGAGCTGCTGCAGAAATTCGGCTTCACAACCGCTAAAGTTCCAGTTGACAGCGAAGGCTTCTTAGACCTTGAACGGCTCAAGGAAGCGGTGGATAATGAAACGGTGCTTGTAAGCATCGCAGCAGTCAACAACGAAATTGGCACCATCCAACCCTTGAAGGAAGCCGTGGAAATAGTAAAAGACAGGAACCCAAACGCCCTCTTCCACACCGACGCCTCAGACGCCTACGGCCGAATCCCCTTCAATGTACATGCTCTTCGGGTGGACTTGGCAACAGTAAGCAGCTACAAAATTCTCGGTCCACGCGGGATAGGCGCGCTCTACGTGCGGGAAGGCGTGAAAGTAGACAAGATTCTTGAGGGACAGATAGGCACACAGAAGCTCTGGCCCGGCGTCGAGAACACGCCGCTTATAGCTGGCTTCGCAAAAGCCTCTGAACTGGCGTTCCAAGATTTCGAAGACAATGTCAACCGTATGCGCCGGCTACGCGACAAACTCGTAGACGGCATATTCGCCACGCTCACAGACGTGCGGCTTAACGGCCCAGCAGGCGACAAACGCTCGCCAGACAATGCCAACGTAAGCTTCCTACGTTGCGAAGGCGAAGCCTTAACTATAGAGTTAAGCCTAAAAGGCGTCTACGTGTCCAGCGGAAGCGCCTGCAGCCGCCGCCTGCTCCAGCCCAGCCACGTTCTCGTTGCCATAGGCCGCAAATTCAGCGAAGCCCACGGGAGCATACTCATGAAAACCACGCGCTATCACACAGAAGAGGATATAACCTATGTTTTAGACGTATTACCTAAGGCGGTAAACCGTATAAGAGGTATAGTAGGCTCCACAGGAGTTGAATAAATGTCACGCGTACCCCTACCTTACACGCAAAAAGTGCTTGACTTATTCCGAAACCCCAAGAACCTGGGCAAAATGGAAGATGCTAACGTCATCGCAGTAGCGGGGAATCCTGCCTGCGGAGACATGATAACCTTCTACATGAAAATTAACGATCAAGAGATTGTGGAAAAAGCTACCTTCGAAAGCTACGGCTGCGCCGCCAACATCGCAACCGCAAGCATAGTCACCGAAATGATAAAGGGCATGCGCCTTGAAGACGTCTGGAAAACCATCACATGGCAAAAGGTAACCGAGGAAGTAGGCGGCCTGCCAAGCGTCAAATTCCACTGTGGCGTGCTCGCCGTAGGAGCCGTCAAACGGGCAATCCGCAAATACTACGAGCAAAAAGGCATGACGCCAAGCTGGCTGCCCGCGGAATTAACTTTCGAGGAGAAGCAAGCGCTGGAAGAGGAAGAACTCGCTGAACGGCTCTCAAGAAGACTCCAAACCACGGGGGAGAAACAATCCTAGATCCCTACAAAATCCGCGAAGACTTCCCCATACTAAAGCGGAAAATAAACGGCAACCCGCTGATTTACTTTGACAACGCCGCGACAACGCAGAAGCCACGGCAAGTAATCGAAGCCATAAGAGACTACTACGAAAACCATAACGCCAACGTACACCGAGCCGTACATACGCTCTCGCAGGAAGCCACAGACCTATACGAAAACGCTCGCAAAGAAATCGCCAGCTTCATAAATGCACGAGAACCCGCCGAAATAGTCTTCACAAGGGGCACCACAGAAGCCATCAACCTTGTCGCCTACGCGTGGGGCTTGCATAATCTGAAAAAAGGCGACGAAATTCTGCTTTCGCTGATGGAGCATCATAGCAACATCGTGCCCTGGGAGCTAATCGCAAAAATCACCGGATGCACAATAAAATACGTTAACGTAAACGCTGACGGCACACTGGACTACCAGGATTTTGAAAGCAAAATTTCTGGTAAAACCAAACTCGCCGGCTTCAGCCACATCTCAAACGTCAGCGGCGTCATCAACGACGTCAAAAGAATAGCCAAAGTCGCCCATGAAAACGGCGCAATAGTACTCGTGGATGCCGCCCAATCTGTGCCACACATGCCCGTGGACGCCAGAGACCTCGACGCGGATTTCCTTGCCTTTTCAGGACACAAAATGCTTGGACCAACGGGCACAGGCGCGCTGTTCGCCAAGCGGCATCTACTCGAAGCCATGGAGCCATTCCACGGCGGCGGAGAAATGATACGGGAAGTAGTCTACAACCAGACGACAGGACGCTGCCGCATAGACTGGAATGACCCGCCATGGAAATTTGAAGCGGGAACACCCAATATCGGCGGAGCCATCGCGCTAATGGCGGCAGTGAAATACCTCAAACGAATAGGCATGCATGAAGTCCTAGCACACGAGAAGATGCTGACTGAATACGCCATAAACAAGCTTCAAGGCTGCTGCACTAAACTTGAGCTTTACGGCACCACCGACGCGAAGCTAAAATGCGGCATAATTCCCTTCGGCATCAAAGGCTTATCATCCCATGACGTGGCGCTTCTGCTTGACAATTATGGCATTATGATACGCAGCGGTTTCCACTGTGCCCAGCCACTGCATCAAATGCTTAAGCTGCAATCTTCCGCGCGCGCGAGCTTCTACATCTACAACACACGCGAAGAAATCGACCGCTTCGCAGAAATCCTACGGGAGATTGAGCAGCTCTAATGCAAACAGTCGAAGATTATGTTGCAGGAATCGAAGAAACATGCGGTGAAGAAAAAAGCGCTATAGTCACATTTAAATATGACAAAAAGGATGAAGCCTTCGCCAAAATCCGCAGCAAAGCCCAGCTGAAAAGTTCTCTTTCAGGCATAATCTTCGAATTCACCTTTCGAGATGTATCGTTCCGCGCGTTTCCAAGCGGCAAACTCATCTTTAAGGGCATAAAAAGCAAAGAGCAGCTCCAAGAAATCCTAGCCGCGCTTTTGCTATAGGGTAACTCACATTGAGAAATCATTTTTTTTCCGTTTTAACTCTTGCAGCACAGCCTTAGGCAGCTGCCGCGCTTCTTTATCAATCGCCATCAACAGGGCAAGATAAACGACCCCGCCTATAGCCGTCCAAGCCAAAGTCGTTGAAATCCTATTAGTGTAGGGCAAAACTGCCAACACACCACCCATAACGGCAGACGCCAACGTATACTTGGCTATGCTCTTCCATGGTACCGTAATCTTGATCATGCCGCGGACTATGGCGACTAAGATCAAAAACATTAGGAAACGCGCTGTGGAGTTAATGGCGCAGACTGAGAAAGCCGCCAAAAACGGCTGATGCAACGCGAACGTAGTTAAAACAAAATAGGTCGCCGGAATTGTTATGGCAAAATGCAGGTAAGAAAGCGAATACAACATGAATAATCTGCTTCGAACCAGCGACTTGAAGGATAGACGCTCGCGGTCCACGGTTTCCACGCCGACAACAACAGAGCTGTAAATGCTGGATACAACCGAAACCAGCGAATCCACCGCTAAAACTATTAGAACCAATTCTGCTCCAGGATACAGCGCGGTTGTTTCAGGCCTTAAGAGGACTATGTATGAGCTTGAGAGGGCTATGGCGCCTGTGGTCATGGGAAGCGCAAACATCAAAACTGACTTCAAAGAGGCGGTTATGTCCTCGGTTTTTCCCTCTGCCAGAAGCTTCGGGTAAAGCGCATAGGATATGGAACCCGAGTAAGTAATGACATTCGCAATTTGCAATGCAGCATAGTAAATGTCCATGCTGCCGTAGCCGCCGTAGTAAAAGAGCATGATAAAAATGAAGTTTGCAATTACGCCGCCTATAACGCTGTAGATTACTAGGACGGAACCTTTAAGCCAATCTTTCACGTAACTCCACCGCAAGGGTTGACCCCACTCGTCTGCAAGGAGCCAAGCGTAAAGGGCTGCCTGCGCGGCTAACGCTATAATGGTGGCTACTACCGCGCCCAGCAGAGGCTGACCAAGCTGAATTATTATCACGTAGCCCACAATCACGCGGAACAGTTGCTGCAGGATTAAACCATAACCCATAGACTGCGGTGCGCGTGCTTGAAGGCAAGGTTCAAACAATCCAATCAAATATGCCTCGATTATTTGCACTGACACAATTAAGTAAAATGGCAGATACACCTCGGGATTAGCTACGCCCGCTTCTGCCAGAAGCGATGGCAGCATAAGCGGGATAACCAAGAAGTAGATGGTTGTGGTAACAAGCGAGAAAACCAAATTTATTGCAAGCCCAGTTTTAGCTGCGCCTTCTTTTCCTCTCGCGACGTAGCGCATGACCCAGAAGGGCACGACGCCGGCCAGCAACGTGAAATATGGGATTATGGTGTTAATGTTTCCCCAAATGGCGTATTCAGGGCTTTCCGCTGCAATTGATCTGCCCAGCATGAATTGGAAAATTAGTCCAGTTGCCACGCTGAGCAATTTCGCAGCAAATATGACATAGCCCGAATATTGCAGTCGAATCTCGCGTTTTGCCACTGCTTCACCCTTTGATTTGTTTCATTGCACGTAAATCTAGTATTTAATTTTGTGGGCTGAAATTCTTTTGCCGCCAACAAGACTGTGCATGCGAATAATGAGCACAGCTTCAAGCTACTTTACTGATGTTTTTTCCCTAAAGCTCTGTGGATAAGCGCTTCTGCCTCAGTTACTTGCGTGTTTTTTATAATCAACCGTTTTTGTTTTGAGGTGAACCCTGAAACTATTGCAACTTCAGCATGAAAAAGCTTTGAAAGCTCCTTTAGGATCTCCTTGTTCACTTTACCCTTGACAGGTTCTTCAACGCAGAAAACCGTAATCTCATCGCCTTCAAGCTTAATGCTGAATCTCGGCTGATTTGGTTTCACAAACACTTCGATGAGTGTGCCCTCTTTTGTTTCAATAAGCTTCATGCAGGTGCGCACTCGGTTTCAGCTTTAGCCCGCTTGGGCTGCAGCGCCCAACTAAACTTCTTACGCAACATTGCTGGATAGAACTTTTCCAAGTCAAAAGAGACTTTCCGCGCCCACTCCACATAAGCCATGGGATTAATGTAGGACTTAAGCGATGTCCCCAAGTTGTATTCTTTTGTAAGCTTTGTTAATTCCAAATCCAGCCGCGCTTTTTCGATTCGGGTTTCAAGCGCTGCGGTTTTCTTGCCTTCCGCCTTCTTCTGCGCCAACTGAGCCTCCATTTCCCTAAGCTTTGCTTCTTTTTTCGCTAGACGCTCATCAAAACTGGGTGGAATCTTGCGCTTGTGATTGGCAACTTCAGCCACTTTCAAATTAGCCATTTTAGCATAAAATTTTTTCAAATACTCTGGGTCGTCTTTTTTAACTCCGCTTTTAGCCAATTCCTCTCGCAACGTTTTTGTGCATCTCCAAGTACGGAACACTTTAGCGGTTAACCCCGGCATCTTCTCCGACAGAAAGCGGGAAACCTTCTTGGAGTCTACACCTTCAAACAGGTATTCTTTACAGTTCTCCATGCATTCCTTGATGTTTCTGATGACCGACAGCGGTGCCTGCATGCTTTTGATCCAGCGCACGGAGTCTTTACCTAAAAAGTCGAAATGCAAGGTGTTGCCTTCAATTTTGATGTGCTCTGGCCTAAGCGTGATTGCGCCTACTGTGTCGGCTTCATCAGGGTCTTTTTCGTCGCCTACCCTCATGTTTGGGCCTAAGATAAGCCAGCAAACTGTGGCAATCTTCCTTCTTTTTTCATCTTCAGAATCAAGGTTTTTGAGTATATGCTCCTCGATCTTGCCTATTTGTTTGCCTAACATCTCAGCTTTTTTGAACTTTTCCTTTTCACGGTTCTGCTTAAGAAAAGCCGAGTCGCTGAACCAAACATACTTGATTTTTCCAGTAAGCTTATCTTCCCACTTTGCCACGTACATTTTATCTGGTTCCCAAACAATGTCTTTCCAGTTTCCAGGCGGACGCGGGCTTTCAGGAGAAAGATTCAATATTATGTCTTCTTCACGCGGCCCCTCTTTCCATCTGCCACGCTGCGGATGATCACCGCGCCCTGCAAAGAGGCATGAAGGCTCAGCTGTCCAGTTGGCGATTTCCAGTTTTTGCCCGTCAACTTCAGCGAAGCCATAATACGCTTTCAGCTTTTCTCTCAACGCTTTTCGTTCAGCAGCCTTTTGCTTTTTCTCAGCAGGCGTCATGGTCTCTTTGAGCAGTTTCTCTCGTTTCACAAAATCTAGAATTTCAGTAAAATCGATGGCTTGATGAATTGCCGAATCAGGGTTGCTTATGTCTGTTACATCTGAATTTTCTATTTTACTTAAATATTCCGCGGTGAAGCCCTCTAAAAACTGCAGGGAGGAATTTTCGCGTTGCAGTTGTTCCAAAAATTCCCGCATGAAGTTTTTCATGAAAACTTTGTCTGGCGGAGACAAAGTTGATTGTCGTTTCTTTATCCACGCAACAGCCATCTGCTCGCTTTTCGGCGTGAGCTTTATCATGTGACCTTGAATCTTAATGCCAAAGCCCTTGTAATCATATTGTGGAACGTAGATTCCATTGTGCTTTAGACTTTTCATATTATGTTTCATTAAGGAACCCTCCTGAAACGATCGGTGAACTTTGTTTGAAACATCTTTTGCGACATGGCTCTTTGCTTTTGTGATTTTGCAAGGATGGCTTCTTTTTCAGTCTTTTTGTTCCTTAAAAATGTTACATACCAGATATTATAAATCGCAGTCGAAATTTTTTGAAGCTCTTACTTGTTGAAGCTTCCTATAAAGCTTCTCGACAATTTCTCTTTCCACGTATCCCTTATGCGGGCGGAAGCCGCCTGAGAAGCCGCCTGGGATGTGCAGAAGCTCGTGGATGAGTGTTTTCTCTTTTTCCGCTATAGACATTTTGTCGTAGATTTCGGATATGACTTCGATGGTGTAGGACGGCGGAAGGTTTAGAACGGATTGCCAGATTTTTCCCAAGCCGTGAATTCGGGCGATTGTGCGTTTAGCTTTAGATCCCTTGCTTCGAACGCAGAAAACGAATTGAGGTACAACATGATGAAAGTTTAACTCGGATGCAATAGCGTCTACTTGCTTTTTTATGTCTGGGGCAGCATAGTATTTTATGGGCATAATCTCATCTTCAAGTTTAATAATTGATTTGGCCTTTTGAGTTAAAAAGGTTACAACCCACTCGCATTCATTTTGATGCTTAAACTAAAAACGCCTCAAGAACACTTTTATCTTCAGTTTGGCTTAGTATTTTTGCCGGATGATGAGAAGGCATTAGCTTGACCATTACGGATGAAAGTTCAGAGTTACTCGGACGGCAATTATCCAGCGTAACTGTGCCAGCCCGATGCGCGGCAAACAGTAATTTTTAATAGGGTTAGAAAACATTCTTTTTCACTATTTGCAGGGGAGACAAAGAAGGGAAAATATGACTAAACCTTCAAGCGTCAAAATTGTGCTTACCGCTTCGGCAACAGAGATGAGTGACTTCGCCAATAATCCTTTTTTGGCTTTCTCCGCAGGCTTCGGTTTGGGGCCCATTCCACTCGGATTCGCCAGAAAAACTCTTTATCCTCCAGTTCCACGTTGTTCTGACGGCAGAGCCAAATATGCGCCTTATGGCTTAAGAAAGGTTGAAGCCATGCTTTTAGAAAATGGCTTCTCCGAGTCTGATGTGATTGTAGCGCATCCCTTTGACTTGGATAATTTTGTTGGGCCAAACACCAAAGTTGTCGGAATCTCTTCCATGGATCCCACTGGCATGGGTTACGTTAGCAAGACTTATTCTTCGGTTATCGGCGGCGGCGAATCAATGAACGCCATAGAGTTCCGGAAGTTGGTAAATCATCCAAGCATCAAAAAATTCAAACCGAAAATAATCGTTGGCGGCTTCGGCTCTTGGCAGCTGGAGCGCAAGCAGATGACTGACAAATACGGCGTGGACTGCGTCGTCATCGGGGGAAGACCCGACGTCATAGTTGAAGTTTTTAAGAAAGCAGTTAACGGAGAACCACTGCAGCGGGTGGTTCGTGCTGACGAGAACAGGGGCAACTGGGATTATGGAACCATGCCTTTAGTTAAGCATGCCGCCATTCACGGTGAAGTTGAAATCTCGAAGGGGTGTGGAAGAAACTGTCAATTCTGCACGCCTACAATGCAAGTTCGAGTGGATGTGCCCTTGGACCGTGTTATGCGCGAGGTTGAGGTGACCACGAGGGAAGGCAGCGACCACATAACTTTGATTACAGAAGACATCTTCCTGTACGGCGCGAAAAGCAACAGCTTCATTCCAAACAAAGAAGCCGTGGTGAAACTGGTGAAAAGCGTGGGTGATCATCCCGGCGTCAAAAGTATCCAAATTTCCCACATGTCTTTAGCGCCTGTGGTTAATAATCCTCAGATGATTAAGGAATTAGCGGAGATTCTAATTGAGCACAGCTGGTATTCACTTGATAAAAAAGCCATAGTCACAGCTGAAACAGGCATAGAGACGGGCAGCACACGGCTTATGAAAAAGTATATGGCTGGTAAAATGCTGCCCTACAAGCCTGAGCAGTGGCAAGAAATTGTTACAAGCGCTTTTGGAATACTAAATGATAATGACTGGTGCCCACTGGCAACCTTGATCATAGGGCTTCCAGACGAGAAAGAAGAAGATGTCTTGGAAACACTTGAACTTATGGACAAGCTGAAGGATTATAAGGCGTTTTATGTGCCTCTCTTTTTTGTCCCTCTCGAAAACTGCATGTTGATGAATAAGAGAGGCGCAGAACTGGACTCGTTGACAAGGGCAAGGTGGGACTTCTTCATTCGCTGCTGGGAATACAACATCAAAATTTGGAAACCAACTTTCCTAGAAAACAGAATCCGCAACCCAATACTCTTTAAGTTCATAAACAACGTGTTCATTCCAAGCTTTGGTAAAATAGCAGGTCTCTATTACGGCTGGACACGCAGCGAACAACTGAAAGAAGCCTTCTGGAGATTAAGCCTACCTGAGGTGGCAGCAACCGCATAGTTGACGAACGCGCGGACTACCCGCTGAAAAAGGGGAGGTTCAAGCTGGTGTCTGCTGCGTCGTCTTAAGGGCTTTGCGTGCATGCGTGATGTAGCCGGTATGCCCAGTCATCATTGTATGCGGTCTGGTTTTACCACGTTCCACTTGCATGCTTCGCATTAAGCACTCCACCGTTTCTATGAAAACAAAGCCGTTTTCTTTTAGCGCTTCAGTGGTTTTGACGACTTGATCAATTGTTGGGCTAAAGGAAACTATTGTTCCCGATGGCTTCAACGCTTGATAAGCATGCGGCACAACCAGCCATGGAACCGCCAAATCAAGCACAACGGCGTCAACATCGCGTTCTTCAATGCCAGCGGTGACATCGCCGCTTTTTAACTCCACAACATCCAACAAACCTGCGCGTCTCAAGTTTTTCTCAGCATTTTTTTGGAATTCTTCACGTAGCTCGTAGGTGTATACTTTGCCGTCTGGTTTCACGTAATGCGCAAGCGCCGTTGTTAAGGCGCCAGTTCCGGTGCCTGACTCTACAACGCGGCTTCCCGGGCCGACGCCGCTGAACATGACGATTAACGCGGCGTCTTTCGGGTAGGTTATCTGCGTCTTGCGGGACGACTTCATGATGTAATCCGTCAGTGAAGGCTTCAGCGCCGTGAATTCTACGCCCACACTGCTTGGCACGGCGACGCCGAACTCCTTGCCCACGAGTTCATCAAGTTTTATGAAGCCCTTATGCGTATGAAAGGTTTTTCCAGCTTCAACCCGCACGAGGTATGTGCGGCGTGGATCCAAGCAGAGAAGCACGTAGTCGCCTTCAGCTATTTTCTCGTCTACCAATGGATTTTTCTCCTAACAGAAAAAGTAAGATGAATGTGAATCATTTAAGCTTTGAATGTCTGCGTAGGCCCTTTTGATAATGCGGAATGAAAAGTGGATACGTATTTTGAAAACGTGACTGAAAAGGACGCTAGGTGACTTAGGGAACTTGACGCATTAGGCGCTGGTAAATGTAGATGAAGTAGATTATGGCGAAAACCGTCAACGCAATTTCGAATGCGAGTATAGCTGGGTTCTGCTCCACCGCCATGAAGTATCCGCGCCGGAGAATATCCGCGAAAACCAGCGCTTGGAGGAAGATGGCGCCGCCTAAGCAACTTAAGCCTAAACTATGGAATATGATGCGAATTCTTCGGCTGAACACTGGCGAAAGCGTCATCGATGATCGTAAAATAATCAACTGCTTTGGCGGGCTTATAGCTTATGAAGCAGTAAACAGAATTGACACTAAAGATTGCTGCTAAAATTTCTGCAGCACAGCCAGCTTTTAGTCCTTGCATTGCTTTTCGTCTTCAGCGATTAACTGCTTCAGCTTCTTTTCCATCTTCAATTCGTAGGCGTGCTCTTTTACTGGTGGAGCCAAGTGTTTCTGCTTAAAAACCGCGTCAGAGGGCACGATGCGTTGCTCGCCGACTTTAACCTTGACCCTCTCCCCGTTAATGAGGTCTTCAAACTCTTCAAGCGCTTCGATAATCCAGTAGCCTTCGCTTTCAGTTACTACCTTAACCTTATACAAGCCCTTATAATACCAAACTTCACTCATCGAACTCACACGTGCATATTCTTCTGTCTGCAGAGAGTAATAAATGCTCTCGGCTACAGCTGATACTCACGGCTTTTTTCAACAAGTGTTACTTTTCCTTTCAAGTCGCGCATGAACTTTGCGAACAGGTCTGCGCTTTCAGTGTGAATGGGGAAGATCCGTGCGGCATCGATTTCCCTAAGCACCTTCTTCAGCTTTAGCGGCATAATATGTCCTGAGACGTGTACGTGGTATTGTGGCAATCCATAGTGCCTCAGCCAATTTATCAACCGCTCATAATCAAGCTCCATCTCCTCATTGAAAGGCTCCGAAGCTGAAAGCACATAGCAGCTGCCTGCCACAGGCTTAAGCTGAATAAGCTCCTCAAAATCATGAAAGGAAACCGCAAGCACCACCTTGCACTGCTGCTTCGAAACATCGAAGACATCAAAAATCTTGCCTCGCTTGCTGTACTGCTCAATCAGCTGGCTTTCCCACTTGTCAAAGCGCTTCTTCGACTTTCGAAAAATCAATATTCCCTCGTCATCAAGCGCCGGGACACTTAAGCCCCTGTCCCTTCGAAGCGCCTCCAGCAGATGTGCCTGCTTCAGCGAAACTGCCAAGCATCTCTGATTCCTCTTGGCTATATGATAGAAAGAGTTCAATCGATCAACATCTGAATAGCTGAATTCCGCGAGCACAATACCATCCGCAGCCGCCACTATACTATCCAATTTGCTTTCAACCTCCACTTCGGATGACACAGTCGCGCCAGTCATGTTTGTAGCTTCGGTTATAATCGCGGTGGGCTCGGCTTTTCGCGCGTGCTCCACAAAATCACGAGTTAGCGCGGGTTTGGCGCCGTGATCCCTGAAGTCGCCAGTGTAAACTACTGTGCCGTTTGAAGTGTGGATGAGAAAACCGTAAGCGCCCGGAACCGAATGGTCTACGTGGAATGGCTCAATCTCCAAGCTGCCCACTTTGATTTTATTGCCTGTGCGGAACGGCTTGAACGCTATGTCGGAAACGCTGAACTCGAGGTCTGCTCGGCGGATTTCGCTGAGCGCCCGCAGAATTATCTGCGTTGTTTCTCCGCAGTATATTGGAATTTCGCGTTTTATAAATGATAAATAAGCGCAATGATCCAGGTGACCGTGTGATATGAAAACGGCGTCAACCTCTGCTGGGCTAGGGTCGAACTTGTAGGCGCCTTTGATTCGCGGGAGAATCCCCAGCTCTTGGAGGCTGCTTTCACTTTTAGGCGAAAGGAAAGGCGGAGAGTAGAATTGTTTCCTCATGCTGAAGGACATGCCGAAGTCGAAAAATACACGTGTGTCTTTGTCTTGAAGCAGAATTTTGTTTCCGCCTATTTCGTTGACGCCGCCATAGAAAGTTAACTTTGTTTCAGTCCTTACCATGTGTAGTTTCATCTCAGTGCTTCGGTTTTTCTACAAACTTGTGACATAGCTAATAGTATAGATGGCAAGGTGAAAACGCTGAAAACTCTCGTATACTTAGATGTACCTGCCTTCTTTATGACGCCCGAATTGCCGCCGCCTTTCAAGTAACCGTTTATGAAGGCTTTCGCAATTGCTTCGGCTTTTCCATTGCCGTAGAAAGGCGGCAAATAATGACCTGCGTAATACAGAAACTCGGCTACGTCCCATGCTTTGTCTCCGCCATGAGAAGCTTGCTCAAAGTCCAGCAGGTAAATCCTGCCGTCTATGCTGGATATTATGTTTTCTGGTTTCGTGTCGCCTAATGTGATGTCAAGAGAATGCACTCTTGCAAAAATCTCGCCTACCGCCATTATTTTGGCCAGATCTTTTTCTATGTTTTCTGATGCGGCAATGCGTTTGATAGCATTGCTTAGGTTTTCTCCTTCTATGTATTCCATGAAGACTAGGCGTTCATTGTGGTTCACGTGTAGAATCTTTGGAACATTAAATCCTTCACAACGCAGGCGTTCGCTTATTGCACATTCTCCTTCAAGCCTAGATCGCCCCAAAACAACAAAGGAGCGGGCGCCAAAAGACCACAATGCCAGCGGAAACCACTTGAAGCCTGACCAATCCTTAAACCGCTTAACAATAACTTTCTTCTCTACGCCATCAGAGCAAGCTTTGAGTAGGTACACATCATTTAAAACGCCGCCAACCCTCTCAAATGTGATGTCCGCTTTCTTGCCGTTAAAAAGCATTTTTTGGACAAAGGTGTTAACGTCAACTTTGTCAGCTAAAGAAACCAGACCTTGCGCTGTGGGAACAAAAATGTACTTTTGCGAGTCTATAAGGTGCTGTTGCAGGTCAGATTCGCGATTTATGGCGAATTTTTGAAAGTTCAGAAGAACCTCAGTATTCTGCGAGAAAAAGTTTAGAAGTTGCGGCAAAACACTAAATACTGAAGTGAATAGCGCTCTCGGCGCGCTCTTCGAGATGTTTGCTAAACGAACTTTTGGATTTTTGCTTTCAGCTACAAATTTTTTGTGAAGCTTCACATAGTTATCTGAAAAAATAATTTTTTTCTCTTTTTCAAGCTGTTTTAAGACTTCCATGTAACTATAGAGAATGAATTCAGATTCTTTTTTAGGAATGCCATTTATATATTTTGACAAGCTGTAAGCCAACGGAGGAAAAATCCTAATTCTGTTAAGCATGACTTCATAAACAAAATATTCTGGTTTGATGTGAATACTGTAAGAGAGTTCTGGAAAGGTTTGAACCAGGTTTTCTAATAGCTCAAGGATTAAACGTTTCTTCAATGTTATTTCTTGTGCATAAAGGTAATCCTTGCCGTAGAGGGCTGTGTAAGGGAAAATTAATGAGCCGGCTAGCGCTTCGCCTAGAAATCCTCGCTCGACATCTCTTTCGAAAATCCACTGATCAACTGCAAAAACAAATACGATTCTTCTGTTGACGTTTTTGACATAACTCATTAGTCGGGGCTGGAAATCACGGATTACCAAAACTACTTCAAGAGCGGTTTTTGCCTCTGATTTTCCCGTTGGATACTCGCCGAGTATACTTATGGCAGTAATTGGTGCTGAGCCAGCGACGTGTCTACAGAAACTGAGAATCTGATGTAGTTCATTGCATGTGTCGCTGGAGTTTTGAACCAAATCTTCACCCTGCACTACAGTACTAATTTAGAGGATAGTTGTAGAAATATAATTTCTTAACATGTTAACATTTTCGCAAAAAATTAACCGCTTCATAAGCAATAACAAAGATCAGCAGAGGACACCCTTGCCTATCAGTATATGTTGAAGAGGCGCTTGTGCAATTGCCATGTGAAGAAAGCAGGAGTTAAATGAGTGGCGGATGTGACCTAACTTTTTTAAGCATTGGACTGAACGTTGCTGCTTTAGAGGATTCAACGGCAACAGCCATATTTGATGAGGTGCCTATTTTTTGGCATATGAGGTTTAGTGAGTTTTCTGTGAAGTTGAGCATGTTTTGTCCTTCGGCGGTTAGTTTGTAGATTTTTCTGGGGCGTTCGCTGCTCATGTTCCATTCGCTGTGTACGTAGCCTTTCTTTTCCAGTGCTGCCAGCATCGGGTATATGGTGGATGGGCCGAAGTAGACGCCGAATGTTCGCCGTATTTTGGTTATGACCTGGTAGCCGTGCATAGGCTCGCCGCTTAGAAACTGCAAAATAATCAAATCTAAGAGACCTTTCATTAGTTTGATTTGGGCTTCTTTTTGTGGGTTTACCATTTTTTTGTTCCTTCTGTTTTTGTGTTTAACAGTTTTTCTGTTGGACTTGTATACAATATGTCCATTATTGGACATATATCGTATCTCTATACAGCCTAAACACAAATATAAATGTTCATACATACCACAAGCATAAGAAAGCATAACCAAACAATACAGCAAACAGCAATCTAACATAAATTAAATAAACCAAAACAGAAAAAAATCCAGCATAAACCACCCAAACAGGGAAAAATCATGGCAGAAACCTACCAACAAGAACTTGTTCAACGCATAATCAAAAACCTACTAGACATCCAACTATTGCGCATAGTCCAAACCCAGCCACTATGGGGCTACATGATCAAAAAGAAGATAGAAACAACCTTCAAAATAAAACTCAGACACGGCGCACTATACCCCACACTCAACAGCCTAGAACGAAAAGGCTTCCTCAAAAGCCAAAAACAAACCCACGAAGGAAGAGCACGAAAAATCTACACAATCACAGACGCCGGCAAAGAATATCTCCAAAACTATTACGTAATACTCAAAGAGCAACTTGAAAATAAAGACCTCAAATAATCCTCACACAAATTACAAGCAAACCGCCCACAACATACAACTATAGCAAAAAGCTTTTATTAACAATACACTGAGACGAATGTTCTGAGGGAAACGAAAATGCAAATAGAAACCAGCAAAACGCTTGGCGGCGTCGGCGCAATTCTAATGTTCCTCGGCGTCATACCCTTCATCAGCTACTACGGCATAATCGAACTCGTAGGTTTAATACTCGTTATGGTTTCTTTGTACAATTTAGCCAGCTATTATACTGAAAAAGGCATTTTTAACAACGCACTTTACGGTTTAATAACCGGCATAGTTGGCGGAGTAATAGCGGCAGGCACGCTTATACTTCTGGTTCTATCCTCTTTGACGGATTTTCTATACACGGTCTATCCAGACTGGAATGGTGATTGGTCGGCTTTATCTGGATTAACGCCGGATGTATCAAATATAGACGTAAGCGCCGTGATGCCATTCATAACAGGCTTTTTCGCGACGCTTCTTATCCTCTGGATCTTTGCCATAATCGCATTCTATTTCGTAAGACGCTCGTTGACAACACTTTCAGCAAAAACAGGCGTAGGATTGTTCGCAACAGCCGGGCTGCTGATGCTCATAGGCGCAGTGCTACTGGTAGCCATGCTCATCGGCGCTCTCCTAATATGGATAGGACTTTTGCTGCTGGCCGCAGCCTTCTTCCAAATAAAACCACAGCAAACGCAACCCGTACCACCGCCAGCGCCGCCGCCAATGTAAGAAAATAACGCATCCTTTTTTCCTTTTTTATTTCTGCTCTTGCCCATAGAAGAGATGGTTCGCCTTTAAAGGGCTTGTTGAAGATGGGCTATTAATCGCCTACAAATGGATATGTTTATATGACAAAATAGCGGTTGTAGAGAACACTTAGGGTTAATAGTTTAAAAAGGGAAATAGAAATGTCAGTTTGGCATGGTAGTTTACTCAAAAGAAAGCGCACAGGCGGTAAGAAGCACGCTTACCGAGGTAAAAGAAAGTTCGAGATGGGAGGTTTCCCAGCAGAAACCATTGTCGGCGAGCCTAAAAGGCGCATTGTAAGAGGGCGTGGCGGCCAAGTTAAAGTTAAGGTCTTAAGCGAAAAATACGCATGCGTCACGGATCCGAAAACGGGTAAAACTGAGAAAGTAGAGATTCTGCGTGTTGTCAGAAACCTAGCTAACGTAGATTATAACCGAAGAGGCGTAATAACCAAAGGCGCTGAGATAGAAACCTCACTTGGCATAGCCCGCGTTACTTCTAGCCCCGGCAGCGACGGAGTCATAAACGCCGTTCTAATTGACAAAGAAGAAAAAAGCTAAACCGCCACTACTATTGCTTGGGCTTTTCACTTCTTATCTTCAAAAGTTGTTTTGCAACTTTACGTATAATCTGCTCTTTTGAGCCTTTCTTTTCAACCATTATCAGCCCAGTCTTAAGCCACGGTGTCTTCGGATACGCAGCATCAGCAACTAACTCATGCTTTAAACCGGCTTGAGACATAGCCGTGGCGATGTCGGCGATTTTGGGATTTGGCACAGCTAAAGTTTTGGGGACACGGCGACCTTCTTTTCTTGTTTTAGTCTGGTCAAAGTAGGCGGGCCAGATTACGAATTTCTCTTGCTTCCGCACTTCATTCACACTCTCGGCTATTTGTGGGCATAGTAAACCACCAGTTCCGTATCGTTTTTGTCTATGCGAACGAAGCCGAACCGTTCAAACTGTATTATGGTGTCTGGCTTTAACCTTTTGCAAGCGCTTTCTGCGAAACCACTGCTTATAGCAGCGTCTGGCATAACTACTTTGCATGGAACTTCTTTGCCTTTTAATATCCAGTGAATAAGCTTAGCTTTAGCCTTTCTCGCATCCTCATATGCTGTGCTGGCAAACTGTGCTTCCAGCGAGTTAGCCGTCGCGCTTTCTATTTTGACGTTAAAGAGTTCCATGAGCCTAAGCATTTCTCCCATTTTTGCGGCCTCCGCATCCTTCTTTGCAATCCAGAAGCACGCTGCGGAGTCTTTTCCTTCGGATGTTAAGGAGTATTCTCTAAACCCCCCTTCAGGCTTCTCCGGATGCAGCGGAAGTTTAACTGTGAGCGTGTTTGGAACATTTTTGACCCTTAGCTCAACTGGCTCGGATACAAAGAAGTATCTGTCGCTTTGCGGATCCAGAAGTTTGCGGTTGTAAGCGTAAAGGTTCTCCCAACTTAACGTTACATCTGCAGTTTTAGGTCCAACATCAATTATCATCTTCTTAATGGCTGCCGGCGTTATCCCGCGCTTCCTTAGCGCTGCAAAAGTTGCCAATCGCGGGTCATCCCAGCCCCTGTAGATACCCTCACGCATGCCCTGCACAATTTTCGATTTGCTCAAGAAAGCGCCTGTTATCTTCAGCCGGCCATAGTGTATAGCCTCTGGATAGCTCCAGCCCAGATGCTTATACATGTATTCTTGCCGCACCTGATTTGTCAAGTGCTCTTTGCCGCGGATTACATGTGTCACGCCCATTAAGTGATCGTCTATGCCTGCAGCCATGTTGTATAAGGGCCAGACGCGGAATTTGCTGCCTACCCGCGGGTGCGGATACTTTTCCGTGTCGATGATTCGAAGCGCTGGCCAATCGCGCACCGCGGGATTCGGATGCGTTAGATCGGTTTTAACGCGCACTACCGCTTGGCCCTCGCTATAGCCGCCTTCCAGCATAAGCCGCCATCGCTCCAGCTGCTCCTCAGGCGAGAGATCGCGGCAACTGCACGGCGTGCTCTTCAAAATGCGCTTCCTGAACTGCTCGGGCTGGCAGACGCAGACGTAGGCGTTTCCTTCGCGAAGAAGCTGCTCAGCGTACTTGTAGTAGACGGGCAGCCTATCGCTTTGGATATATTCCTCATCAATTTTGCAGCCAAGCCACGCAAGGTCTTCTCTGATGCGCTCGTAGAATTCCAAAACAGGCTTCTTCACCTTTGGATCCGTGTCCTCGAAGCGCAGGATAAAGCGGCCTTTATACAAGCGTGCGTATTCGTGGCTTAGTATTATTGCTCTAGCCGAGCCCAAGTGCAGGACACAATCAGGGTTCGGCGAAAAACGCGTTACCACCTGCGCATACTTATCCACGTTCGGTAACGGAGGAAGCTGCTTTTCTGCTTCGGATGCTTTCTCCTTCTTAAGTGCTTCAGGCCATTTCTCTTCAACCTTGCGCTTCTGCTCGTCAAGGGAAAGGCTGTTAACCTCGTTGACTACTTTGCTGATTAAGCTGGACAACTCTTTCGCTTGGGTTTTCAAGTCCTTTCTCTCGCCGATGACTTTACCTATGATCGCGCCCATCTGGGCCTTGCCATCATGTTGCAGCGCGTTCAATAAAGCAACTTTTAGAATGAGCTCTCGGAGGGCTGAATCATTTTCCAACGTCACAGGTTTTAACGCTCTTTTGAGTTTATATGGTTCTTTTAATCAGAAATTCAGCGAACGCTTTTAATTTTTCCTTAGCCTCTGAAGCAGGCAGAAGCTTGTCCACTTCATTCCAGCTTTCTTCCACTATACGCGCCGCTGTGTGCTTCACGTAGTCTATGGCGCCGTATTTCTGCATCAACGCGATGGCTTCGTTGCGTAGCGCTTGGTCTGAAGTGTGCATGTTGAGAATCTGAATTAGACGCTTCCTGTCAGCGCTGTTTGCCTTCTTCAGCATGTAGATGACCAGCAGCGTTCTTTTTCCTTCAGTGATGTCCTGTCCAACACCGCCCTTTTTCTCCGCAAACTTCTTGCCGGTCAAATCCAGAACGTCGTCTTGCATCTGGAAGGCTACACCGATGCTTTCAGCATAATGACCAAGCTTTTCCACCAACTCTTTGCTGGCGCCGGCGAGAACAGAGGCGATTTTTGCGGCCATCCGCGCTAAGGTGCCTGTCTTGTAAGCGCACATCTGCAGGTAATCTTGCTCGTTTAGCTTGTCAGCGTTGGCTATGCCTCTATGCCACGCTATGTCCATCGCTTGCCCCATGCTGAGGTTTATCATTTCCCCAGCGTAAATCTCGTAGATGTCCCTGACGGTTTCCGCCGGCAATTCCGCCTTCTTCGCCATCAGCGGCAGAAGCGGCAGATAATACATGGCGTTTCCAGCGTTAACCGCGATGTCTACGCCGAAAAGCTTGTATGTGCAGGGTTTCCCACGTCGAAGCTCCGAAGCGTCTTCGATGTCATCGATTATGAGCGTGCCGTTGTGCACGACTTCGGGGATAATGGCGAAGTCCAAGCAGTCTTCAGGATTCTTACCTAACGCCTCGCAGATTAGCAGGAAAAGCGCTGGGCGCCATCTTTTTCCGCCTCTATCAAGCATGTCCCAGATGGGCTCGGCGACGCCCCTGTTCAGAGCCTCCAAATTGAAGCTGTACTGGGGCGGGTTGACTTTGAAGAGAACAGCATGCTCAGAGAATTTTCTAGGGATATACTTTTCAATCGTCTTATCTATCCGCGGAGCTGTTTCTTCAAGAAATTTTTCTATATTCATCTCAACATACGCCTCTCTTGGCATAGGCTTCCACATTAAAGCCTCTTGCCTTTAGCCATTCCGCAGTTTTTCCCGTAATCACAACCGGCGTCTTCGCCAGTTTCTGTACGTTTTCCGCGCCTACAAGGAACATGACGTTCCGCAATTCCTCTATGAAACATGAAAGCATGCTTGCCACATCTCGGCCGCTTTTAACTGCGGCTTGCAGCACTGGCTGAGAAACACTTGTTAACGAAGCATTGAGCGCTAGCGCTTTAGCCATGTCCATGCCGCTGCGCAGGCCGCCTGAAGCTATAACAGGCATCTTAACTACTCTGGTTGTCTCTATGAGGCTTACCACTGTTGGGATTCCCCAGTCCCAGAAGGCATCGCCCAAAAAGTGCTGTATGCTTGCTTCGTGTCCTCTTGCGCGGTAATATTCTACTGCCGCAAAGCTTGTTCCTCCTGCCCCGCCGATGTCTATTGCTTTTACTCCTGCGGCTTCCAGCTTCTTCGCGTCTTCTGCAGCGATGCCGGCGCCTGTTTCCTTCACGATGATAGGCTTGTCGATTGCCGCTGCAATCTCGCTGATTTTGGCGAGAACCCCCTTAAAGTTTGTTTGCCCTTCGGGTTGAACAGCTTCCTGCAGCGCGTTTAGGTGGATGGCCACTGCATCAGCGTCTATCATTTCAATGGTTTTCTTTACTTCTTTTACGCCATAACCGTGAACAAGCTGGACGCCGCCGATGTTGGCGATTAAGAAGGCAGTCGGCGCCTTTTTTCTCGCTATGGCAAAGGTTTCCGCAAGCTTTGCGTCTTCTATAGCGGCTCTTTGACTCCCAACACCCATGCCCAAATGCAGTTGCTCCGCGGCTTCAGCTATGGCGGCGTTTATCCGCGTTGCCTCTGCTGTGCCGCCTGTCATGGCGCCCACAATTAACGGTGCAGAAAACCTATAGCCAAAAACGGTTGTTGATAAATCAATCTGCGCCTTGTCCACTTCAGGCAGAGCACGGTGGATAAGCTGTATGTCTTCAAACCCTGCAGTGGCTTTTCTTGCCTGCGCTTTCTCGTTTAGGCAGATTTTGATGTGATCTGCCTTGCGCTTTGCGGTTTCCTCTGCCAAGTTTATTCCTTCTCTATAAGCGTGCCTTCTACCGAGCCGCCGATAAGCATCTTATAAGTGCGATTCGGCTTCGCCGCGTTCACAATGGAAACTGGAATTCCCTGTGCCATGACCGGGATAAGCTCGTTTATTTTGCCAAGCATGCCGCCCGTAACATCAACTCCGCTGGAACCCGCCAACTTCGACTTAATCTTCTCAAGTTCGCTTAGCGTCAGACGCGTATATAGTTTGGCGTTCTTTGCCGTTTTTGGATCCGCGTCATACAAGCCGTCTGTATCTACGCCTATCACTACCCGTGCCGCGTTAAGCTTCAGCGCCAAATACGCCACAAGCTGGTCGCCGCTGAGTATGGTGAAACCCAGCGTCTCGTCTAAAACTGCGTCGCCATATAGCACTGGAACAAAGTCCATGGCAAGCAGCCGCTTTAATGCAGTGTCGTCGAAGGTTTTGATTCTGCCGTTCTCAGTTATTATGCATGATGAGGGTGTGACGCTTACGGCTGGGATGCTGTGCCACACTAGAGAATCCATCACTAAACCATTAAGCACGGTCATAACATGGTGGGTTTCCGCGAATCCGATTTTCTGCGCGTCCTCACGTAAACCCTCTTTTATTCCGTATTTTTGGGCTGTTGGATGGCCGAAGCTTCCGCCACCATGCACTATCACCAAACGCTGCACGTTCGCCTTCTGAATTTCTTCTGCCAACCGGTTTATAGCTTCGGTTCTGGCGGCGAGTTCACCGTTTTTGTCGGTTATCACGGAGCCGCCGATTTTCAAGATTGTCGGTTTCGTCTTATCCAATTCTGATACACTTTCCATTGTTGATTGTCAAATTAGTTTTTTATTAAGGTGACTGTGCCGTTTTCTATGCGCATCCTGTCGCCCGTCTTTATTTTTGAGATGTCCACTTTGTCAACGCAGGGTATCTCGGAGATTATGGCGCCGACGGCGACTATGGTTTCGCATTCTCGGTTGATGATTCCCGCGGGTGCCGTGCCATTCTTCCTCATCCGATACAGCGTGTATGAGCCTACGGTGGAGCCTTTCCCCGTTGGGAAAACAAGAATCTTGCCCTTGACACTTTGTCCCTTCAGCTCATGATCCTTCTCGATTACTTCACCCGTGTTCGGGTCTACTCCCCCATAGAAGGAGATTGGCTGCTTAGTCACCAAGGCTTCGCCTTCAGCCTTGCCCTTGAAAATTATTCTGCCCTTTAACTCCATTTTCCAGTCACCGCCGCTTCTATGCACTCTTCTATACTGCCCATTTTGGTTTTCATGCCATTCTGCCTTGAATAGAAGCAGCCCTTCGCGGATGTCGTAGCCAAAGCTTTGAATCGGCCCTTAAGCGGCGCCACAGCCATGCAAGTATCGCATGCGAATTTGCCGCCAGCCTGCTCAATTATTGCAGTGTAGCCGCGCTTATCCGCAAGCTGCTTCACCGAACGGGAGGTTGCAACCCAAAATTCAGTGTTAGCCGCAATTTTTTTGTCCTCCAGCAAGCGGGCTATTTCCGCTATTTCCTTAATCGAGCAGTGGGGGCAGCCGATGCAGACGAAATCGATGTCGCTGACGTCATCGTTGATTCGTTCATAGGCCTCTTGGATGTCACGCTGCTCGATTGTGACAGTGTCCTTCGGCACTGACCAGCGTTCAGCACCGGGTGTTATGCCGTCCATGTAGAAAAGCGGTTTAGCACCGTAGGTTACAACTGAAGCGCAGAAAGACTTCAACTCGTCTAATTCCGCTTCTTTTATGCCTGTAATGTATGGGATTTTGTTTTCCGCCTTTTTCCCTATGGCGTAGCCGAGTGCGCCCCAGTCTGAAAACTTGGTTAGGGCTGCGTCAACTTTCACGTGGATGTTTGGCACGCGGTTCTCGTCCAAGTGCAGCCCGTAGCATGGCGTTTTGCCGACGAAGGCTGCTGCAAGCGCTGACGGCCCGCCTTCACGGTTAGTTTTTGCGCCGAGAACCGAGTTGGCGAATGTGACAGCAGACGACTCTGACCACGCGACATGCTCGCCGTAGCGTGGCAGGTTACCGATTAGGTAGGGCGTGCATGTGCAGGAAACAAGTATGCCCATTTTCTCAAAGGCTTGTATAACCATCTCCTGTTTTTTCGCGAAGTCTTCGCTGATGCCGAGCTGCCGCCAATTCTCTAGATCCATGCCCGCCGGATTCAGCGTAGTGAGCACTTTGACTTTGCCGTCCTTTGCCAGCTCGTTCAGAAAGTCCAGTCCCGCGTCTCCAAGGTTGTGGTATGAGACGCCAGCTACTTGGACGGAGCCCACTTTTATCAGGCGTTCAGCGCCGTAGATTTCGCCGAGGGCAACAAGTATCTCCATGCTTTTCTTTACGGCGTAGCCTTCTTCGCCGTCCAGCATTCTCTGCTCTTCTTTTGTGAGGTACATCCGTGATCACAGAAACTTGTTTAAGTCCACTTTTTTATAGGCTTCTTTCACGAAGCCCTTGCCTGTTGCCGCAAGCGGTATTGTCGCGTCCAAGCCCATTTTGCACGTAGTCGCTTTCTTTCCTTCGGTTAAGTCGCCCGACGGGTCCAGCGATGAGCCCGGCTGGTTTGGCAGTATAACCGCGTTTTTGTCTGCTTGGAAGCGTGTTGCAATTGCCCACTCTACATCATGTGGGTCGTAAATGTTTATGTCCTCGTCCACTATGACAACGTGCTTCAGCGAGCCATGTCCTCTGAAAGCTGCTTCAATAGCTTTTTTCCCGTCGTCTGGGTTGCGCTTTTTTATTTGGACAACCGCGTGGAGCCAGCTGCAGCCGCCAGGTGTTATGTAAACGTCTTTGCATTCGCAGACTTTGTTTACTTCGTTGAAAATTGTAGGTTCCTTAGGCATGCCCATCAAGAACTTATGCTCGTTTCTGCCGGCGAGTATTGTCTGGTAAATCGGATTTCGCCTATGCGTTATGCACTTGATTTCGATTACTGGCTGCTGCCTTACCTTGTCAACTATCCCGGTCAGATCCAGGAAGGGGCCTTCCTGTGCTTTTTCCTTGGTTATCCTTCCTTCAAGCACTATTTCACAGTCTTTAGGGACTTCCAAGTCGACGGTTTTGCATTTGACCAGCTGGGTTTTCTCCAGTGCGTTAGCCATGCCCAACTCGTCGACACCCATTGGCAGCGAAGTGGCAGCCGCAAGGAGAACAGCAGTTGAGTTACCTATACAGATGGCTATGTCAAGTTCTCCGCCAGCCTTCTTGAGCGCGGTGTCGGTGCCCCGGTTCTCAACGATTCGCGCTACAAAGCGTGTTTTGTCAAGCAGCATCAGCCTGTGGAAGCACATGTTCCGCGCTTTAAACTCGGGGTCGCGGACTATAGCTACGGCGGAGGCAATATATTTTCCGCCGTCTTTCTCCGTGTAACGCATAATCGGCAGCTTCGTTAAATCAACATCTCGTTCGACAACTTCTTGGCACTCGCCCTTCTCCACGATTTCAGGCGGCTCTGGGTGCTCTATGGCGCTGGATAACTTGTGCAACAGTTGTTCCTTTTTTATGCCTAACGCGCGGGCTATCAGCTCTCTTGAAGACACAAGACCTGCGACAACGGGTATACTGGATTCTTTGACTTTCTCAAAGAATACGGGTTTTTCTCCGAGCGCCTCGATTATCCCAGCCATCTCATACTCGGTTGACACAGGCTTGCTGATGCACGTTAACTCTCCACTTGCGCGAAGCTGCTCCAAAAAACCTCTAAAACCCAAACCTCAACCCTCTGCCCATAATAGGCGCATTTATCTTTATAGCCTTTTAACTCCAATTTTTGTTCGCAGCACCTCGAAGCCTTCGCGTTCTATGGCGCGTGCAACCTTTTCCTGCAGTTCCTTGCCCGGCGTGAGCGCCACCATGCAGCCGCCGCCACCGCCGCCGGTAAGCTTTGCGCCGAAAGCACCTTGAGCCCTCGCCAAATCCACCAAAAAGTCTAGCTCCTTGCAGGAAACCTCAATATCTTGCAGTAAGC
>JBBFKZ010000021.1:0-27181 GCA_037481775.1 Bathyarchaeia archaeon | reverse complement strand
GTGCTTTCCTTGGAGGCTCTGATGAGATCCGTGTTTAGGCACATCCTTTTTTATTTGCTCTTTAACCGTCACTATAGCTCTGTAAAAGTTGAAGTTACCCCGTTTTATGCTTGCGCTAAACTATAGATTTAATAATTAGCCACCGAAATTGTTCGCTTTCAAGGAGCGAAAAAGTCTTGTTCGCTATCGGCCACTTCGCATTGGCGTATCTTTTAGGCAGAGCATCTGGAAGACTTCTAAACGTGAAGTTTAATATACCGTTAATTCTGGTTCTCGCAATAATCCCTGACAGCGACATTCTATTTGAGCCGCTCATTATGGAGATACATAGAGGACCAACGCATTCAATAATAATGGCAATACTGCTTTTCAGTCCCTTCTTTATATTCTACCGTAAGAAGGCAGTACCATACTTTATAGCTTTAGCTTCTCACTCTTTAATAGGCGACTTCATAATAGGCGGTCAAATCCAACTATTTTGGCCCCTGACCACAAACAAGTTTGGCTTCACCTATATCGATATATACAATCCAATAAATATCACACTTGAATTCACGTTGTTCATCATAACCCTGGCAGTGATGCTGAAAACACGTGATCTCTACCAGTTTTTCCAAAACAGCAAGCTTAACTTTGTTCTAGCTATACCGCTTTTCACAGTTTTACTGCCTACCCTCACAAGTTACCCCTTGGGGGTCCCCTTCATATTAGTTATCCCGCATCTGTTTTATTTAATCTTATTTTCAATTTCCGTTTTGATTGTAACCCTTCCAATTTTAAAACAGGCAAAACACAAGCAAACCACCCAATCCATTTAACGAATTAACGAAAATCTGTTATCAAGAAATTAAAACTACCGATGAAGTAACGCCAAGCTCCCATTTCAACCCCACTATTTCTTTCCTACTGAAAATAACTTTGTACAACTTCATATTTGGCGGCTATTAGCGATTCATTGCAGAAACCTATAGAGGGGCTATCAGCTGTTGTCGCTTCTGCAATGAATTAGCGCATCAAATTACCTCGTCTAATGCGTTAGAAGAACACTGCTTTCTACATCTTTTCTGGTGCCACTACGCCGATTAAATTCAAAGCATTATGAAGCACAATTCTTGTGGCATCTGTTAAAGCAAGCCTTGCATCGCTGAGCTCCGGCGGCTCCGCTTTTATGACTGGAAACGCATTGTAGAAGGTGTTAAACTTGTCTGCCAACGCGTTAGCAAAATCCGCAATAAGGTTAGGTTTGAAATACTCTGCGGCTTCACTGAATGTTTCTGGGAAACTAGCCAGCGATAGGACAAGTTCACGTTCAAGCGGTTCTTTCAAAAGTGTAAAGTCTGCTTTAGCAGGTTCTCTTGCAGCCTTGCGCAGGATGCTGCATGCTCTGGCATGAGTATATTGCACATAGGGAGCGCTGTTCGTTTCGAAGTTCAGCACTCTATCCCATGTGAAAACCAAAGGTTTAGCTGCGTCAACATCTACAAGTGCAAAGCGCACAGCGCCGATGCCCACGAAGCGAGCTATTTCGCGTTTTTCCTCCTCTGTTAACTGTGGTGAACGCTTCGAAACCTCTGTGTAAGCCCGCTGAACTGCCTCGTCGAGAACTTCGTCGAAAGTTATGTAGCGTCCTCGGCGGCTAGACATCTTGTAGCCTGGAAGCGTGACAAGGTTGTAAGCGAAATGCACTAGGTTGTCAGCGCATTTGCTGTAGCCAAGGGCGTACAGCGCCAATTTTAACTGCAGTTGCGCTAAGGATTGTTCCATACCAATAACGTTTATCACTTTTTCGGCGCGGTCAAACTTCCACAGAGTATAGGCGATATCGCGTGTGGTGTAAAGCGTGGTGCCATCCGCCCTTGTAAGCGTCAAAGGCGGAACTTCGTAATCTTCCCTTAAACCCAACTTCGCTTTAAGCTTAAAGACACGCGCCACTCTTTCAGCATCAAACTCCAAAACACCCCCTTCAGTGTAAACAAACGGTGTTGTCTTCAGCCTCTGGAGAACCTCTAAAACCTGGCCGCTCCATACCAGGTCGCTTTCCCAGTCCCACGAGTCATAGCGCACTTCAATGCGCTCCTGCGTTTCCCTAAACCCTTGAAGACACAATTCACTAACTTCTCTTACAAGTTTCTTAGCTTCTGGATCACCGTTTTCGTAGGCAAGATTCAGCTTGCTTATTTCTTCTTCAGCATTTTCAGCTTTGCCTATTTTATCCAAGAGTCTATCAAAAAGCGCTGGAAACTTTTCTTTAAGCTCCGCAGCAATTGACATCCACTCGTCAATTTGCTTCGTAATCTTCGCCACTTCATCAGGAGACGCGGCTAGCTTTACGCGCTCAAGCTCTTTCCTTAAGCGGTTAAGCTCAACCAAACAGCTGGTTATCGTGTATATCTTGCCCACAAAATGGTCTGCCTTCTCGTCGGGATGCGGCCTGCCAAGCTTGTCGTAGCCGTAGGCAACAACAGATGATTGACGGCCAACATCGTCAATGTAGTAGTGGCACTGAACCGTGTGCCCTCTGTATCTGAGGATACGCGCCACCGCGTCGCCGATAATTGGATTTCTCGCCTGCCCAATGTGGATTGGATGAAGCGGATTAACGCTGGTATGCTCAACAATTATCTTCATGGGCTTCTCTGTTTTGATGAATCCGTAAGCTGAACCATACTGTTTTATTGACTGGAGTGTTAATGAAGAAAACTTGGGGAAGTTGACATGGAAATTAATGTAGCCTCCTATCGCCGAAGCCTTCTCAATTAGCGTGAACTTTCGCTTACCAATAGCGCTAACGAGATGCGCAGCCACATCCGCCGGTTTCTGGTTGAGTTTTTTGGCAAGTTCAAAGCATAAAGACGAAGCAAGCTGCCCAAACTCAGGATTCGGCGGCTTATTAAATGAGAAGGTTTCAACTTTAACTTCTGGCAGAATCTTCTTTAGAGCATGAGCTAATGTGGCTTCGCATTCCTTTCGGAACTCGGCAAGGGGATTCTCGGAAATCATCTGCGGCTTCTCCCATTTTTCGTGCGCGCTAAACCTTTAAAGAGGAAGGTATATTTTAATTTGAAAAGCGTCGCTTATCTATGTATGGATGCAACGGTAATGAAGACAAAAATAGTTTTCTCAGAAAAATGCTTAAACTACGGCAGCTGGCACATTGAAAGCCCCCAAAGAGTAAAAATCGCCTATGACTTCTTGAAGAACAAAAATTACAAGTTCGCGGAGCCTGAAGCCGCGTCCGAAGAAGACCTGCTAAGAGTCCACGAAGCCGATTATATCTGGAACCTAAAAAAAGGCTTAGTTGAAGACCCAGACACGCCAGCGTACGAGAACATCTACGAGTACGCATTGCTTGCAGCAGGCGGCGCCCTCTTGGCCGCCCAGATTAACGGTTTTTCGCTTATGCGGCCACCTGGCCACCATGCCGGGCGTCATGGCGCTGCCTTGGGTGTTTACACGCGGGGATTCTGTTACTTAAATAATATCGCGATAGCCGTGAAAGCCCTCGACAAAACCGCTTTGATATTGGATATTGATGGTCACCATGGAAACGGCACCCAAGAAATTTTTCGAGGCGAAGAAAAGGTAGTTTACGTTTCGCTGCACCGTTATCCACATTATCCTGGCACAGGCCTGCATCATGAGGAAAATTGCTTGAACTTTCCGCTTCCAGCTGACTGCGGCGAGCAACGCTACTTGGAGACGCTTGATCAAGCATTAAACATGATTAATGTGGACATATTCGAGGTTGTAGCGGTTTCAGTGGGCTTTGATACGCATCTTGGAGATTTAGCTTCCCTTGGCTTGACTGAGCAAACCTTTAGAAAAATAGGTGAAAGAATCGCGGCGCTGAAAAAACCCGCATTCTTTGTTTTGGAAGGCGGCTATGACGGAGAAAAGAACGGAAAAGACATCGACCAACTCTTGAGGGGCTACGAAGGAGAACCATAATCTCCTTCTTTTTTCGTGCATTAGTTGGTCAAGAAAATTCTGCTTTTTCACTTCTGCGACTCTTTAGTCGCTTTCTTATTCAATGCCTCAAGTTTCTCTGTTACCGTTATTGACCTTTTTTCAGCTTCTGCCAGCAGCGGCTTCCAATCCTTATTCTTAACAGCATTGGTTAAGCGCTCGATTTCTGCGGGAAGTTTCTCCAATGCCCGACCGAATCGCTCTTCCGCCTCAGTGTCGGTGGATACGATTTCAAGTGCTTCTTCAGGGCAGAATTCAACGCATTTTGGTTCTCCATCACATAGGTCGCAAGCTATCGCGATGCCCTTTTCAGGGTGAAGTGTTATGCCGCCGTGTGGGCAGGCTTGTATGCACCAGTCGCAGCCTTTACATTTCTTTTCGTTAACCGTTAAAATGCCAGTTTTCTCCGATTGCGTTAATGCTTTTTCTGGGCAAGCAGTTACACATTTGGCGTCCTCACAGAATCGGCAGGCAAGCGCAAAATTGAACAGCGGCGTCATTCGGACGACACGTATTCTTGACTTTATGGGGTTACAGGCTGCTTCTCCCTTTTCAAGAGTGCAAGCGTATTCGCAGATTCCGCAGCCCGTGCACTTGCTTGGGTCAACTGAAACGAATTTTCTTGATTCGAATTTAGCGGGTGACATCGCTACAACCAGACCTTTCTGAGCTATGTAAATATTTCTGTATGCTTTTAAATTTTTTAACAATCGCTTCTTTCAGATTTTTGCGCTTTGATATGCCGCGCTCAGCGGAGTTTACTCTTTCTATACTGAACTTTAACGCAATAGCTGTGCTCAGCGTTTTTGTGTTAGCAAAACGTTCTGATATTCCATGTTCAGTTTACCATGCTTACTTTGGATGGTATTGCTGATTTTCCGCCAATCCTTCGCGATTCTTGGCCAAAATTCGCTGTTAACCACTTGCTGCATTACATAGTCTCTTATGGCTTTCTCTCGTTTTATGGTTCTTTTTTGCCAATTGAAGCTGATTAGCCCTGCGCGTCGTAGGTGTTGAAGATTGTGTATGAATAATTCGTGATTTACTGGATAGGTTACGCTTCCTTTTAAATCGTCAAGCAGCGAATCCACAGAAATTTCATCTTCAACTCGCAGACAAATTACTCCTACCATGTCTTGTATAAGTCGCGCAGTAGTGCTCAAGTAGAACCCTGCTGGTCTTCTCGGAATTAAAACCTGTTCTAGACGGTAAGCATACCGCTTGTAGAACCATTCTTTCACTGTTTCAGCTAGCAATAGGTAAGCGCCAATAATGCCTGCCAGAACGGCAATGAATGTAAGCGGCGGCGTGACAAAATGGAATAATTCGCCTATAGGTGTGAAGGGCATTACCAATGCAAAGCCGACGATGCCCATGCTGCTTAAAAGCAGAAGCTTACTTGGCTTGCTTTTATAGAAAGGCGTTCTTTTTGTTCTGATGACAAATATAACCAAGGTTTGTGTGCATAGTGACTCGATGAACCATGCAGTTTGAAACAGTGGTTCGGCTGCTCTGAAAGCCAGCAGCATTATGAAGAATGTTAGAAAGTCAAAAATTGAGCTAACCGGCCCCAAGAATATCATAAAGTTTCTTATGAAGTGAATATCCCAGCGCTTAGGTTTTTCCACGTATTCCTCGTCTACATTGTCCGTAGTTATCGCTGACTGGGATAGATCATAAAGCAAATTGTTCAAGAGTATTTGTATGGGCAGCATAGGTAAAAATGGAAGAAATAGTGAAGCACCTGCAACGCTGAACATGTTGCCGAAGTTCGAGCTGACGCTCATCATGACATACTTCATAGTGTTTCCGAAGGTTTTTCGTCCTTCCAGTACTCCTTCTTCTAGAACAGTCAAGTCATTCCGCAAGAGTATGATGTCACTTGATTCTTTTGCAACATCAACAGCGTTGTTTACAGAAATTCCCACATCCGCAGTTTTCAGTGAAGGCGCATCATTAATTCCATCGCCCATAAAACCAACGACATGCCCGTTGTTTTTCAGCGCGTTTATTATTCTATCCTTCTGGGCCGGCGTCACTCTCGCAAATATGTTTGCTTCCTCGACGATTCTGGCAAGCGCGTCATCATGCATTTGGGCAATTTCGCTTCCTATAACAACTCCTTTTACCTCAAAACCTAAATGCTCGCAGGTTTTTCTGGCCACTAACTCGTTGTCTCCTGTGAGAATCTTCAGCTCTATTCCCGCTTTATTCAATAATCGTATAGATTCTTGGGCTGTTTCTTTAGGTGGATCCAGAAACGCCACAAAGCCCAGAAACACCATGTCATTTTCATCATTCACGGAATAAACGGTTTTTTCTTCTTTCAGTTTCTTGTATGCAACTCCTAATACTCTGAAGCCTTCGGAGCTTAAATCATAATACTTCTGCTCAATTTTTTTATGAATTTCCTCGGTTAAATCCGCTACAATCCCGCTTAACTCATAGTAAGAACAAACTTTGCTTATTTCTTCAGGAGCGCCTTTCGCTATAAGGAACCGCTGTCTTTCATACTCAACAACCACTGAGACGCGTCTCCGCACAAAGTCAAAGGGCACTTCATCCATCTTCTGATATCCTTTCACATCAACATCCTTGTAATCGAGTATAGCCTCGTCAAGCGGGCTTTTCAGTCCTGTTTGGTAAAAACTATTCAGAAATGAATACAGAAGTACCTTCTCATCATTATTTCCATCCGCGTCAACATGCAGTACAAGCTTTATTTTGTTCTCCGTAAGAGTGCCCGTCTTGTCCGTGCACAAAACATCCATGCTTCCAAAGTTTTCTATGGCTGACAAGCGCTTCACAATAACGCCCTTTCTGGACATTGCAAGCGCTCCTTTGGAGAGGTTAACTGAAAGAATCATTGGCAAAAGTTCTGGTGTTAAGCCCACAGCCAGCGCTACCGCAAAGAGAAGGGACTCTAAAATGTCCCGTTTGTAAAGTGCGTTTATCAAAAACACGAATATAACCAAAAGGAATGTGGCTTGCATAATTAGAAAGCCGAAGCCTCTGAGACCTTTTTCAAACTCTGTTTCCGGCTCCTTTTCAACAAGCCTCTTAGCTATTTTTCCATATTCTGTGAAGCTTCCAGTCTTCAGCACTACAGCCGTTGCTGTCCCGCTTACAACGGAAGTTCCCATAAAAAGGCAGTTATTCCATTCCGTGATTGAAGTTCCCTTTGATTTTATCGGCCCCGCGGTCTTTTCTACGGGAAACGATTCTCCTGTGAGCGACGATTGATTAAGGAATAGATCTTTTGCAGTGAGGACCCGTGCATCTGCAGGTGTAATGTCGCCGGCTGAAAGATATATAACGTCTCCAGGGACGATTTCGGAAAGCTTCACTTCCTGCTTCGCGCCGTCCCGGAGAACCGTTGCGGTTGTAGTTACCTTTTCCTTCAGCATTTCAGCGGCTTTTTCCGCTTTGGACTCTTGATAATAATCCAGTATTACGCTGATGAATATAATGGAAAATATGATGGCGACGTTTATGGTCTCTCCGAGTATGCCTGAAATCAAACCTGCAATCATTAATATAATTATAAGGGGGCTTCGAAAGTGGGAAAGAAAATCGATAATGGCTGCTCTTTTCTTCTTCTTAGCCAACTCATTGTATCCATAAATCCTCAAGCGCCTTTCTGCTTCCTCGGAAGGCAGCCCTGCCAAAGAAGTGTTTAAAAGAGCAAAAAGCTCATCATCCGGTAAGCTGAGGAGTTCTTCAGTACTCGGCAGAACCCAACTCGGTTTCCCGTTTGCCTTTCTGCTCTTTCCATTCTGCGCCTTCATGATTGTCACAATCCATTTATTGATTCACCCTTCGAGTTGGGTTACGCTACCATTAAAACCTCCATTCTTAAAATTGTTTCTATACACCTTTCTCATGTATCACGTCTGGCATCTGCTATTGTGCTTCAAGTTTTGGTGAATGACAAATTTAGTTGCCGTTCTCCGATTTACAGAAGCGCCTTTTTGAACTAAGAACCAAAATCGACGTCTGCTTATTTGAAGGGTTTTTTAGGCGAAACTTACTGATTCATGGGCAGCAAGAAAAATCCACAGTTACGCTTATTAACCAATCATTAAAAGCCTATTCTAAGCGAGTGTTTCGTGAGAAGAAAAGAGGAAATATTACGTACAAGCCGCTAGAGGTTTTGGGTCCAGAGCACGAGTTTTCAATTGTTAACGAGCAGTTACAAGCATTACCAATCGTAGATAAGCTCGTAAAAGATTTCTACGGAAGAATCGTTAACTTTGTTGAGTTGCCGCGCTTCACGTTTGGCAAAGAGCTCCAGTTGCACGTTATGGAAATAAAGGCTAATGCTCCCTTCAGGTCGCCTGAAATTTTCGAAGAAACCATGCAAAGCGCCGTGGAAACAATGCTGGACTTCCTTAAAAGAAAATATCAAGCGTACCTTCTTGGAACAGGGATGCATCCGTTACTTAAGCTTGAAGAAACAAGCATTTGGCATCACCGCCACAGAAAAATTTACAGTGAACTCGGAAGAATCTTCAATCTCAAGCAGCATGGCTGGCTTAACATCCAAAGTTTCCACCTAAACCTTCCTTATTCAAAGGAAAAAGCTGGCATAATACTACACAATCTTCTCGCTGGCTTATGTGCTTATATTCCAGCCATCTCCGCGTCTTCGCCAATATTCGAGGGTGCCTTCGGTCCTAATGTGGACAACAGATTACATTTTTACAAGACAAATCAATTGGAGGTTCCATCAGTAACTGGCGATGTTGTCCCCGAGTACGTCTATTCCTTCGAGCAATATCAGAAAACAATAATTGAACGGTACTCGCAAGACTTAGCTACGCTTGGAGCTGGAAAAACAATTCTTTTCAAAGAATGGATAAACTCCCGAGGCGTGATTTTCAGATTTGATCGCGCAGCGCTAGAAGTACGCGTGATGGATGAACAAGAATGCGTCAAATCAGATGTAGCCTTAAGCTGCTTTATACGGGCTGCTCTGCGCGGTTTAATAGTGGAAAATGCAGAACCTCTGCCGCATAAGCTTCTGGTAAAAGACTTCAACGCAGTTATCGCCAATGGATTAAACGCTGAGGTTTCACATCCGAAAGGCAAAACAGCACGGCAAGTTTGCCAACATCTATGTAATTTAGCCTTTGAAAATGCAGAGGAAGATGAAAAAAAGTATTTGTGGATAGTAAAAAAGCGGATTGAAGAAGGCAATTTATCTGAGCTTATAAGAAGCAGAGTTTTGCAGAGAGCACAGAAAACCAGCTTTCAAGAAGCCATCTTGGATGTTTATTTAACGCTTATTAATTGCCTTGCCGATAATCACCCCTACTTCTGAGTGCTCCTAAGGGAAAGGTGAGTTTGCCATATGCCGGGTAAATCTGCGAAAAAAATCTGTGCTTCCGATATATGTTTCAGATGCAAACGCATATGCTGCCAAGATGCTAAGCCGCCGCTAACACTGAAACGCCAAAAAATCATCAAAGAATACATAGAAAACCAGCATTTCAACATCCCAAAGCCATTTTCGCATGAACAATATTCTTTTCCAGTGGTAGATGAACTTGGCATATGCGTATTCTACGACAAAAAAACCAGAAAATGCATGGTTCACGCAGTAAAACCCGAAACCTGCAGAGCTGGGCCTATTACTTTTGACATAAACCGTAAAACTGGAAAGATAGAGTGGTATCTGAAAACCGCAGAGATCTGCGCGCTTGCTGGAATGCTGCACGAAAATCCTGATTTGCTCAAGGAGCACCTCGAATTAGCCAGAAGGGAGATATTACGGCTTATTTGTGAACTTGACGCTGAGGCGTTACATGCAATTCTGAAGATTGAGGAGCCGCAAACTTTCAAGATAGGCGAAGAAGACTTGCCAAGAGAAGTTATAGCAAAACTTTAACCATTTCGGCAAGTTAATAAATAAGAATCTGAAAATATTTTTTGGTAACATAATAGTGGCACTTAAGGTGCATAATCCAAAGGAGAAAGGAGACTAATTGTTAAAAGAATTAGAGAGGAAATTGCTTGCTGAACTTATTAAAAATTCTCGAAGAAGCGACAGGGAATTGGCAAAGGCCATAGGTGCGTCGCAACCCACCACCACACGGCTTAGATCTAAATTGGAAAAAGAAGGGTATATCCGAGAGTACACGATTATTCCGAACTTTTGTAAAATAGGCTATAGTATAATGGCGTTGAACCTCTTGAAATTTGATCCGAAATTAAACCACGAACATATTGAAGTGTTTCGGAAGACTCATCCTGAAACGATAGGAAGAGACCCGTTTGGTGTTATCTTTATTCAACGTGGAATGGGCTTGGGATATGATGCAACAATCATTTCACTTCATCAAAACTACTCTTCTTACGATGCATTTAGGAGTTATGTGAAAACTGCTATGGGTGCAAGTATAACTGAAATGAGTACATTCTTAATCAATCTCGAGGAAGAAAAAAGCATTCTGCCCTTAACTTTAGCTTTCCTCGCCGTTCAACTTTTGAAACCAGACAATAAATCAAAGAATAGAAACAATAACAGGCTGTTATGAGTACACAGCAACGTATTAATCCGCGCTTGCCCCCTGCTACAGAAAACCCATTTCCTTCAACCTCAAAGCTAAACCGAGATCACCCTTAAACCGAAGCTTCCCGCTGAAAAAGGCTTTCTCACCGCTTGTTTTTCCGTTAACCACGTCCAAATAATCCTTTTCCGCCATCGCGATAAGCAGCGTCGGCGAAGCATGTGTTCCTTCTTTAACCTCAATCTTCTGATTCTTTATTGTAACCACCCAGCTGCCGCCGTTAGGTCCCTCTATGTTGATTTGAACCGTAACATCAACCCTGGCGGCTTTGTCAGGTTTAAATCTTCGAGGTAGTATCTGCTCGAAAAATTCTTTTGGCGTCTGCGCTTCTTCCACCATGCTTATTCCACCTAACTTTTCTGCTATTCTAAGATATTCTAAGTTTTGAACTTTTTCTTAAGCTCGGCTAAATCGCATGCACGCCCACCAGTTAGCATCATAACTGAAAGCTGAACTTTAGCGGCTTCTTCAACCATTTCGTTCAGATCACAAGCGGCTTCCACAGTTGTGCCTACAGTTATGATGCCGTGATTTTCAAGAATTACTGCATCGTAACTGGCAATTTTTTTCTGCACCGCTTCTGCAAGTGCTTCTGAGCCTGGTGCTTTAAAAGGTATAATGGGCACACCCTTAGGTAGACGCATCCAGAGTTCTATTTGTAGTGGCAGAATCTCTATTTGCGCAATGCCGAAGGCCGTGGCAGTCGGCGGATGCGTATGCACGATAGCCTGCACATCCTCTCGTGCTCTGTAAATAGCAGAATGCATAGGCGTCTCCATAGAGACATTTAATTCGCCCCTAATCTTGTTACCTTGTAAGTCTACGAGAACCAGTTCTTTCGGCTCAAGTCTGCCCATGCAGGCTCCAGAAGGCTTTATCAGAAACGTGTCTGCGCCGGGAATCCTTGCGCTGATGTTTCCACTTGTTCCCTTCACCAAACCCTGCGCATAAAGCTCTCTACCAGCTTTCACTATTCTTTCACTTAGTTCCCTGATTAGCGCTTCATCCATATTCTGTTTCTCCACTAATTAATTATCTGAACAAATCCTTCTCTTTTGGTCTAACAAGCTCCGTGGCTGATGCGTCTTCGACGGGTTGGTATTTGTATCCTCTTATGATGGCGGCGGGTATACCCTCATCCGCTTGCCCCATCACAAGCTCCGCCGCAGAAGCTAATTCATCCGCTACAGCTGTTCGTTTTACCTTAAGCACGTAGCCGAACAAGTCTTTCTCTCCGCGTCTGTCCCTTAAAGGCTTAATTCCTGCTACCCCTACGGCAACGTTAACCTCGCCCATTCTGAAGGGCCGACCATGTGTGTCTGAGATTATTACTGCCACATCGAAGCCCGTTAACCTTTTTATTTCCTGCCTAATTTTCTGGGCTGTTGCGTCAGGGTTCTTAGGCAGCAACGCCACAGTTCTTTCGCCTTCGACATTTGACTTATCCACGCCAGCGTTTGCGCAGACCATTCCATTTTTTATTTCCGTAATAATGCTGTTAGGCCCTAAACGTACGATCTCTTTTGTTTCGCGAAGAATAGTCTCTACTAATGCGGGGTCTTTCCCTGTTTTCTGCGCTATTTCTATAGCTCGCTCCGAGGGCAAAACATCATCCAAGTTAACGATGTCTCCTTCGGCCTTAGAAACAGCAACATGCGTGATTACTATTATGTCTCTGTCTCGGATGGGCGTATTCTGCGCTATAGCAGCGTTAAAGATAAGTTCCGCTATATTGTCGCCTTCCGTTATCAATGGCAAGTTTTTAACAGCAATTATCTTAACGGCATCCATGAGCTGTCTACCTCGCTTTTACAAGCATGAATGGCTATTCACCAATAAAACTTAAGGTTATCTCTCCCCTAACCAAAAGCACACCTTCTGGATAAGCCTCACTTGAGGTGAACTTGAGAAGATTTTAAAACGATAAGTATCCAAATTATACATTGTATAGAAAATTGCTTTTCTCGAGGGAATCACCAAAATTGGGAATAGAAAACCTACATTTCATTTTCAATCCTAAAAAGATCGCGGTTATAGGCGCAAGTGACAGAAAAGATTCAATCGGCGCCAAAATTTTCCGAAACCTAATACAGTTAGGCTACGCGGGTGAAGTTTTACCTGTAAACCCATTTAGACCAACCGTTCAGGGAGTAAAGTCGTATCCCAGTGTAAGCAAAATTCCCTCAAAGATAGATCTTGCTGTGGTCGCTACTCCAGCGCACATCGTGCCGCAGGTAATTGCAGAATGCGGAGAGGTAGGCGTGAAAGGCGCAATTATCATCTCAGCAGGCTTCAAGGAAACAGGCACAGCAGGGATGCATCTTGAGAAGCAAATCCTAGAGTGTAAAAAAACGTATGGTATGCGGATTATTGGACCTAACAGTTTTGGTGTGATAAGGCCAAGAATTAACCTCTACGCTACCTTCGCCGATAAGCCAGCAAGCTCTGGACAAATCGCTTTTCTCTCGCAGAGCGCTGCATTATGCGCTTCAGCATTGGACTGGGCCGCTGAAGCCAATGTTGGTTTCAGCGCCATGGTTTCTTTAGGATCAGCGCTTGATGTTGACTTTGGCGACTTGATCGATTACTTCAACGCTGACGCTCAGACCCGTTACATTCTTCTTTATGTTGAATCGATAAAAGACGGTCGAAAGTTTATGAGTGCAGCGCGCTTAGCCGTTCAAAACAAGCCTATTCTGCTGGTCAAAGCCGGGCGCTTCAAGGAATGCGTCGAAGCTGCGTTTTCTCATAGTGGCTCTTTAGGTGGAGAAGACGCTGTGTATGATGCTGCATTCAAACGCGCAGGCATCGTTCGCGTCGAGGCTGTTAGCGATCTCTTCAACTGTGCAGGAGCCTTGGCTATGCAGCCGAAGCCTGAAGGCCCTAACCTGACAATAATCACCAACGCTGGCGGTCCAGCGATAATGGCCGCCGATCACCTTATTGCTTGTGGTGGAAAGCTTGCGCAATTAAGTGATGAAACAATTAGTGCTTTGAAGAAAATTTTGCCTCCTTACTGCAGCGTGGCGAATCCCATCGATGTTTATGAAGAAGCATCTCCTTTAAGGTTTAGAAATGTGCTGGAAATCTGCTTTAGCGACCCTAAAAGTGACGGTTTTCTGGTTTTGTATACGCCTCAAGGCGCTACAACACCCATCGACCTTGCAGAGGTAATCGCTGGGTCCGCAAAAGGAATCAAGAAACCGATTTTCGCGTCTTTGCTGGGTGAAGATCAACGCTGCCGTAAAGCTCGCGAGGTTCTTCATAAAAACGGCATTCCTACATTCAAAACGCCTGAAGAAGCAGTTTCAACATTCATGTATCTGTATAATTATTCTCAACATATGGCGCTTCTATATCAGACTCCCGAAGAAATACCTGCAGTCAAAGCGAACATGGCTTCTCTCAAGGGGATTATAAGGCGAGCTTTCTGTGAGGGCCGTAAAGTCCTAGGATTAACTGAATGTTTACGCTTCATAGAAGAATACGATATTCCGGTTGTGAAGACTCTCGTTGCTAGAACCACCGAGGAAGCAGCAGCGTTATCTTCTGAGCTTGGCTACCCAGTGGTTATGAAGGCGCTGTCTCCTCTCCTCTGGCGTAAATCTAAAATCGGCGGTGTCATTTTGGGTGTTGGCTCCGCGGCAGAAGCCGCTTCTTCTTTTGAAGAACTAGCTCGCAGAGTAAAAAGCCACATGATGGAGTTTCAAGGTGTTGCTATTCAGCCTCTGCTACACGAAAAAGGATGTGAACTGTTTATAGGCTCCAAGAAAGATCCATATTTCGGTACCGTAATCATTTTTGGGTTGGGCGGAACCGCGGCTGAAATAGTTAAAGATGTCAGCATCGGGTTCCCACCATTAAATCAAGCGCTCGCTAGACAGCTAATAGAAGAAACAAGCGTGTACAAGCATGCACAGTCTGCTGGACTACCGTTGAACGTTAAGCTTCTGGAAAAAATATTGGTGAATTCTTCGCAGCTTGTACTGGATTTTCCGGAAATAGCTGAGGTAGACATAAACCCGCTGATTGTCAGCAAAGATTGCGCTGTCGCGGTTGATGCGTGCGTGATGCTTGACTGGAACAGAATTATGCGAGAAGTCGCTGAGCATCAGGACACCACGCTTATTGCTTCTTATCCTCAAAAGTATGTTGCCGCGAGGGTGCTGAAAAATGGCGCTAAAGTTTTATTTCGCCCAATAAAACCTGAAGATGAGCAGCGTTTTAACGAGTTTTTGCTGTCTCTTTCCGAGGAAAGCATGCGTTTCAGGTTTTTCCAAATATTGAAGGAAGTTTCTCACGACTTGCTGGCGCGGTATTGCAATCTGGATTATAGCCGTGAAGTCACCATTATAGCGGAGCATCAGCGAGATAGCAGAATAATCGTTGGTGCTGGAAGCATCATTGTTGAACCAGATGGGAAGAGCGGCGAGTTCGCTGTGGTTGTGAGCGATGAGTGGCAGGGGATCGGGCTTGGCTCAAAACTGCTGGATCATCTCATCATGATCGCTAGGGATCTTAGGTTGGCATCGATTTTCGGTTATGTGCTTTCAAACAACTACCGGATGCTGCGTATGTGCGCCAAAATGGGTTTCAATTTGGAACCTTTGGATGAAGAAATGGTTAAGTTGTCTTTAGCATTGTGCTGAGATTTGCCGCCTTTTGCTGCGGGCGCTGACAAAAAAGACGGGATGTAAAGGCTTTTTCTGGATAGACCTCCGATAAGCCGTAGATATCGGAGGTACTGGAAATATGAGTGAAGTAGTGGTTGGTTTAGATGTTCACCTGAAGAGCACTCAGGTAACAGTCATGAAGTTGAATGGAGAAATAGTGAAAAGAGAAAGAGTAAACACAAGCAGAGCTGAATTGCGAAGATGCTTAGCGTCGGTTCCTAAAGGAAGCAGAGTGGCGTTAGAATCGGTTGGTTTCTGCTGGCCCTGGATAGATTTCCTCAGAGAGCTTGAGTTTGAAGTGTTGCTTGCTAATCCCTTGAAAGTGAAGCTTCGAGCAGAAGACGTTAAGAACGATAAAGTAGATAGCAGAACTCTGGCTCATTTAACGAGGATGAACTGGTTGCCAACATGCTATGTGCCGCCTGCTGAACTGAGGTGGCTTAGAAGCTTGCTTAGACACCGAGCGTTTAGAACCAGGCTCTCTACTGGCGTAAAGAATAGGACTAAATCTGAGTTTAGAAAACGAGACATCGCCTTGAAGGTGGATCTTAAGACGAAAAAGGGCAGGAAGGCAGCATCTGAGCTTAGTGTTTTTGAGGCTAACCAGAATGTTGAGCTCTTAGACTTGATGGATAGGCAGAGCAAAGAAATTGAAGCTATGCTGAAGAGAAAGTATGGTCAGCTAAAGCCAGTGCAGCTGCTAATGACCATTCCCGGAATCGGCTTCGTGTCTGCTCTAACATTGTATGCTGAAATATGCGATATCAAACGGTTCTCTAATCCAGAAAAGCTTGCTCATTATGCTGGGCTTGTGCCTAAAGTTAGGCAGTCAGGTGAGCATACCGGTATGGGCAGGGAGTCTAAGGGCGATGAGTGGTTGAAGTGGATTCTGATTGAAGCTTCATGGTCGCATGTTCGTTACTGTTCTGAAGGGCGTTTGGCGCAGGTGTTTTGGGATACTTATAGAAGGAAAGGGAACAAGAAGGATGCGATTAAGGTTGTTGCTCGTAAGTTGGTGAATGTGGTTTGGGCTGTTTGGACCTACGAGAAGGAGTTTATGGTAAAGTAAGACTAAGCGGCTTGGGAGTCTTCTACCTTCCCCTGCGGCTTGACCGCTAAAAAAAGAATGAAGGATTCCCAAGCTGTTGGCTAAAGCCGTAGTGCGACTTGGATCGCTGATAAGAGAATGCTGTCTGAAATACACAGGAGTAGAAAGAGATTTAAGAAAAAAAGGAGGTTGAGGTAGTAGAGGTCTGTTCAGTTAGGCCTTTCGTCGTCCCCTTACATAAGAGGGAAAGGATAAACAAAAAAGGGTGGTAACTGCCTTTTTTAGCTTCTGAATTTTTGCAGTTTCTTTAGCATTTCCTTGTCGCCTTCGGCGTCTCCGGCGCACGTGGCGATTATGCCATCAACAAGCCCGTCTAGCTTTGCAGCAGTTTCTTCCACCTTATCCATGGTTGCGGCGACTGGCCAACCGATCATTTTCACTGTCTCGACATTTCTTGGTGTTCCCACGAGGAAGTATGCGTAACAGGGCTTGTTTAGGCGCTTGCATTCTTTGGCTACCTGCTCCAGTATCGGGAATGATTTGTCTTCCAGTCTCATGAAGTAGATGAAGTCCCATGAGTCTCTTACTCTTGCGAGTGTTTCTTCTACGGATCGCCGTGCCGTTAGTAAGCAGCCTAATTTGAGGTTCTTCAGTTTCACTGTTGTGCGTAGCCAGTCTCTTGCTTCTTCGGAGGATTTTAGCATCTTTATGGGTTCGCCATATTTGGGCACGTCGCCCATGGTTACTGCTAGCCCGTCTAAGCCTATGATGTCTGCTGCAAGCGCTAAGCCTCCTACCTCAACTGGTCCCTTGTAGTGCAGAATGAATATTGGGCAGACGTATTTTTCAGGGTATTTCATTTTGAGTATGCAGCTTACCACTGTGCCGCTTGGTGCGGGGTAGCCAGCAGCGCTGTCGGTTACGTTCCAGCCGTCAACTAGGTCTTTGATTTCTTCAGCCAGTTTTAGAAATTTGCGTGTCGGAACAAACTCGTTAAGTATCTTCATGATATATCATCACGGCTAAAAGGGAAGGCGTCTTTGCATTAAAAATCTTTTGCATACAAATCTTTCTTCTTTCAAGGAAACATAAATAAGCCATCAAACAAACATATTTTTTCCATACAGGGCGAGGCATTATGAAAGTAGCTGTTTCTGGTAAGGGCGGAGTTGGCAAAACACTTATCGCCGCCGGCCTCGCGCGTGGCTTCGCTGAGCGAGGCTTAAAGACCATAGCCATAGATGCTGATTCCTCTCCTAATCTTGCTTTAACCTTGGGCTTGTCCGCCGAAGAAGCTCGCAAGATAGTGCCAATCTCAGAGAATAAGGAACTTGTGGACTCTAAAACTGGGACTGGCTATTCTGGCGTTTACCGCTTATCCTTCACCGTGGACGACATAGTCCGTGATTATGCTGTAGGCACTCCTTTCGACGTGCACTTGCTCGTTATGGGCACTGTTAAAGCCATGGATGCCGGTTGCATGTGCGCACCAAACGCTGTTATCCGCGCTTTGCTACGCCACTTAATCGTTGAACGTGATGAGGCTGTTGTTTTAGATTTAGAAGCAGGTGTTGAGCACATAGGCCGGGGAACTGCCCGGCAAGTTGACGCTTTACTTATCGTGGCTGATTCTAATTTGAAATCTCTCGAGATAGCGAAGCACATTCATGATTTAGCTGCAAAAGCAGGTATGCAGCAGCTCTATCTAATTGGTAACCGGATTATGAACGACGCTCAGAAAGAAGCGGTTAAGAGTTTCGCTGAGAAAAACGGCTTGTCCGTGCTTGCTTATGTTCCATTTGACGCGAAAGTCATTGAAGCAGACATGCTAGGAGAAACACCGCTTAAATACAAAGATATTGCGGCAATAAGAACCATAGACAATATATGTGACACTTTGCTTAAAAGTAACGCTCAACCCTGACATGGAGTGCTGTTTTAAATGAAAATTCTTGTAACTATTGGTCGTGGAGGAACAGGTAAATCCAGCTTTGTGGCTTTAATGACCAAATGCTTAGTCGAATCTGGGCAATCGCCATTATTGCTTGTGGATGCTGATCCAGATCAGAATCTTGCCGAAATGGTTGGTGTTGACCTAAAAGAGGCTGGAAAGCACACGATTTCCGAGCTTCTTGTAAGCACATTCATAGAGCAGGGCGGTACTACCATCGGTATTCCCCCGTCAGAAAGAATAGAAAGCAAGATTTGGTCAAGCGGGTTATTTGAAAGCGATCATTTCGATTTTCTCGCTGTAGGCACTAAGTGGGTTGAAGGTTGCTATTGTATGCCGAACGCTGCCTTGAAAGGCGCTTTGGAATCATTAACTAAAAACTACAAGTACGTGCTCATTGACTCGCCAGCCGGACTTGAGCATTTGAATAGGAGGATTACGTCAAAAGTAAACGATATTTTTGACATTCTCGACCATTCCAAGAAATCTTTCGATCATGTCAAGCGTGCGTATCGTATAGCGCAGGAAGTAGGTATGCAATTCGACAACTTTTACCTAATAGGCGGCTATCGGTTTCCTGAGCAACTCGGAGACACAGCAGAAAGATCTTTGAAGTTCAGGTATTTAGGGAAAATTGCTTTTGATGAGCAAGTGGATGACTATGTTCTTAATGGGAAATCATTGCTTGAGTTGCCTTCTGATAACGTTGCTTACCTTTCGGTGAAGAAAATATTGAGCAACGCTGGCTATTTTATGTAAAAATTATATCCAAGTAAATATTACATTCGTATTGATGCATTGGTGGTTTTGTTAAAAAAATTTCGGAAAAGTTTAAAAACCATCTGACCCTTGAATGTAGGTAAACCTTTACTGAGGTTTTAATTTGACAACGAAAAACGTGCACATGAAAATCGGAGAAATGAAGACCGCCACCGGTCTTGTTAAAAACCTTGAAGTATCCATAGGAAAAATTGTCGATGACTCATGGGAAGAGCCCATGGGGCCAACACCGATGCCCTCAATATCCACATTGCGCGACTGGGACATGAAACTTCTGAATAAATACAAGCCCTTCTATATGCCTGACTGCGACCTCTGCTGCCTTTGCACTTACGGCAAATGCGATTTAACAGCTGGAAAAAGAGGCGCATGCGGCTTAGACATAGCTGCCCAATCTTCGCGCATTGTGCTTATCGCATGTAGCATTGGCGCTGCAACCCATACGGCCCATGCTCGTCATGTGGTCGATCACTTGGTTGAAAAATACGGTAGAAATTACCCATTAGACGTAGGCGGTTTAAACGTGAAGGTTGAGGCGCCTGTCACCCGACTTGTTACGGGGATAAGGCCTAAGACCCTTGGAGATCTGATGGAAGTTCTAGATTACTGTGAAACACAAATAACCCACTGCCTCTCAGCAGCGCACACGGGCCAAGAGGGTAACAATCTAGATTTTGAATCAAAGGCGTTTCATGCGGGGCGTATCGATCAAGTAGGTATGGAAGTTGCTGACATCGCCCAAATCTCAGCATTCGACTTCCCAAAGGCTGATCCTGAAGCACCGCTAATTGAAATGGGTATCGGCACCGTTGACACATCAAAACCAGTCATCATGTGCATCGGGCATAACGTGGTGCCTTCAGTCGGAATAATTGATTACATGAAGGAAAGCAAACTTGATGGTAAAATAGAAGTGGTGGGCTTATGCTGCACCGCATTTGACAACACACGCTATTACGATCGAGCCAAGATTGTGGGGCCAATCTCTTGGCAACTACGGTTTGTACGTGGCGGGTTTGCTGATGTAGTAGTTCTTGATGAGCAATGTATCCGAACAGATATTTTCAGTGAAGCGGAACGTGTCAAAGCACCAGTTATCGCGGCTTCAGAGAAAAACTGCATGGGTTTCAAGAATCGCACAAACGACCCTGCAGACGAAATAGTGGCCGACTTGGTAAGCGGCAAAGTGCCAGGCGTCTTGATTCTTGACCCTGAGAAAGTGGGTGAAGTTGCAGTAAAAGTAGCCACCAAAATCGCGCCTATACGAAGAAAATATCGTGTTCTTCCTGAAATTGACGAAATTAAGACACTTGCAAAAACCTGTAGACAATGCAATATGTGCCAAAGAAGTTGCCCACAAGACCTGCCGATTCCAGCTGCTCTGAAGGCCGCTGCTGAAGGTAATCTGGGTCCGCTTACTGATTTATATGAAGAATGTATTGGTTGCGGGCGCTGTGAAGAAGCCTGTCCAGTAAAATTGCAAATACACAGCTTCATAGTCAAAGCGGGCGAAAGATGCATGCTTGAAGAAAAGAACTACTGCCGCTCAGGCAGAGGCGCTGTGCAAGATACCGAAATCCGCAATGTCGGCAGCCCTATAGTGCTTGGCGAAATTCCAGGCATACTTGCAGTTGTGGGCTGCGCCAACTATCCACACGGCGGTAAAGACGTTTACGATATATGCCGCGAGTTCGCTCTCCGCCGTTTCATCGTCGTCACTTCAGGTTGTTCAGCTATGTCGGCTGGCTCATACAAAAATGCTGAAGGCAAAACACTCTATGAGGAATTCCCTGGTGAATTTGCTGCAGGAGGAGTACTCAATGTGGGCTCATGCGTAGCAAACTCGCACATCGCCGGTGCTGCAATAAAAGTTGCTAATATATTCGCCAAGCGGCCGCTTCGCGGCAATTATGAAGAAATAGCTGATTACATACACAACCGCGTCGGCGCAGTTGGCCTAGCATGGGGCGCATACTCACAGAAAGCGGCATCAATCGCCGCTGGCTTCTGGAGCCTAGGTGTTCCAGTCCTGGTTGGACCGCATGGCAGCAAATACCGGCGCATGCTCCTTGGCAGGGCGGATAAACCTGAAAACTGGGAAGTTTACGACGCCCGAACAGGCGAAAAAGTCAATGTTGGTCCAACACCTGAACACTTATTCCAAACGGTTGAAACTCCACAAGAAGCTATGGTCGCTATAGCTAAATTATGCATGAGACCCAACGACACATGGAAGGGCCGCAGCATCAAACTGAGCCACTACATCGACCTGCATAAGCGTCACTATGGCTGCATGCCTCCAGATATACACTTATTCGTGCGCACATTAGCTGATGTGCCGATGACTATGAAAGACGAAATCGTCAAGATTCTGGAAGCGAAAGGCTGGAAGGAAACCGTAATCCCCGACCCGACTTTGCTTCCGAGGATGATACGTAAGAAGAAGGAGTGATGATGCAATGTCGTGTGAACCATGGCAATGCGCCGAAATAGCCGCCACAAAGAAAGCAAATCCCATAACCAAACCTGAAGTAGCAGTCGCAATGATAAAAAAAGCTGCGCGGCCCATACTTATCGTGGGCAGCAATGCTACTCAGCGTTGGTTGGAAGGCAGGCAGCTTATCGACTACATAATTGACTTTGCCAAGGCTTCAAAAGTTCCCATGGTAGCCACCGCTCATATGGTGAGCGAGTTCTTAAAGCGTGGCTATGAACCTGCCGCGTTTATGTCTGCAATGGATATAGGCAATCGCCTAGTTGACCCTGAATGGCAAGGCCTCGATGGTAAAGGCCATCCTGACTTAGCAATGTTCATAGCCTTGCCATATTACATGGAATCGCTGATATTGTGCGGACTTAAGCATTTTGCCCCGAACCTTAAAACCATGACCCTAGATAACTTGTATCATCCACATGCTAGCTGGTCTTTCCCAAACGCGACTCTGGAAGAATGGGCTAGCAACTTAAAAGTCATGACTCAAAAATTTGAAGGAGGACAATAAGCAAATGTCAATGTTTAGTGATATACCCGTCGATGTCGGCGTAATCTATGAAGGTGAAAGAATCCGCAGAAACGACATGTACGTGGAGCTCGGAGGTCCAACCGTCAAAGAAAAGTTCGAACTAGCAAAAGTTCGTCCTGCAGACGCAATAGAAGATGGAAAAGTAATCATAATCGGCCCAGACATAAAGGACATGAAAGAAGGCAGCGCTTACCCCTTAGGCGTCTTGGTTGAAGCTGCTGGAGCGACGCTTGATGAAGGATTGGAAGGTGTAATTGAAAGACGCATCCATGGCTATATGAACTTCATTGAAGGTTTCATGCACCTCAACCAGCGCTACGACATTTGGATAAGGCTGAGTAAAAAATCTTTCCAGAAAGGCTTAAACTCGTTTGAATACATAGGCAAAGTTTTGCATAGGCTTTTCAAAAGCGAACTGCCCATAATTGAAAAAGTGCAAATAACCTTCATAACAGATCCTGAAAAGGTGAAAGAGCTTTATCCACAAGCTATTCAGGCATACGAGGCGAGAGACGCTAAAGCCAGAGGCTTAAAAGACGAGGACGTTGACAAATTCTACGGCTGCATATTATGCCAATCCTTTGCTCCAACTCATGTTTGCGTCATCACACCGCAACGGTACTCAAACTGCGGTGCCATAAGCTGGTTTGACGGCAAAGCTTCCGCAAATGTAGATCCTAAAGGTCCCGTCTTCGCTATTGAAAAAGGCGCATTAATAGATCCTGTAAAAGGCGAATATTCAGGTGTAAACGAAACCGTCAAGAAGAAGACACTAGGCGAAATTAACCAAGTCTGGCTTTACACAGCTTTCGGCCATCCACACACTTCATGCGGCTGCTTCGAAGCTGTCGCATTCTACATTCCAGAAGTCGACGGCTTCGGCCTAGTGCATAGAGGCTTCAAAGGCGCGACTGTAAACGGGTTACCATTCTCAACTCTCGCTGACTCAACAGCAGGCGGCCGCCAAGTCGACGGCTTTCACGGCTTATCAATCGAGTACATGCGCTCCAAGAAATTCCTTCAGGCTGATGGCGGCTGGAGCCGTGTTGTCTGGTTACCCAAAGAAGTTAAAGAGCGCGTCAAAGATTTCATTCCAAAAGATGTCGTTGACAAAATAGCTACTGAAGAGGACGCGCAGAACCTTGATGCGTTGAAAGCTTTCTTGAAGGAAAAAGGTCACCCAGTAGTGGCCAAATGGGCTGCGGCAGAAGCAGCGGCAGCTGAAGAAACAGCGCCTGCTGAAGCAAAAGGGGAAGAAGGCGCAATGATCCCCGTGGCAACAGCGGCGACTTTGCCCATAATGGCTGGCGGCTTCAAGATAATCCTGAAAGACGCGAAAATCTACGCCAAGAAAGTCCTGATACGTTCCATAAAAGACGAGAAAAAGAGTTAAAGCTGGGTGAAGCCGTTGGCTGACAAAAAGAAAAGGGAGGTCGATTCGGGGCTAAACCTCAGCCCTGACTTGCTGGAGCTTCTGGCGAAGTTCAAGGAAATAGAGTTGGAAGATTTTGAGCTGGAAGCCGCTGACTTAGAGTTATGGTTTGGCGCGGGAGGCTTGCCTGCGCAGTTACTGCCTCCGCCGACGGTAACGCCGACGGTTAAGGGTAAGCCATCGGAGTTGCTGAAGACGCGGTTTGTGCCTCCAATAGAGACTTATCCTGGCAAAATTGTTGAAGTTAAGCTTGGCGCCACCAAAGGCGAGGGCGGAACACGTGGCCGATCCCTCGTAATCGGCGGCGAGACTACTCCTGCTTTCTACACGTTTGAGCGTCCTGTTCTGCATCCTCCAGTGATTACGGTTGACGTTTTCGACATGGAGGTTCCGCTTTCTAAAGCCGTTAAGATGCACGTTAAGGATGTTATCGGTGATCCAGCAGCTTGGGCGAAGCTTGCAGTTGATAAGTTCGGCGCTGACATGGTTACAATCCACTTAATCAGCATTGACCCGCTGCTTAAAGATGCCAAGCCTCGAGAAGCCGTTAAAACAGTGGAAAAAGTTGCGCAAGCTGTGGATGTGCCGCTGGTGATTGGCGGCTGCGGCGATCCAGTCAAAGATGCCGATGTCTTCGAAGAGATAACTGAGACCTTTGCTGGTGAACGCTTCTTAATTAGTTCCATAACACAGGATATGGATGTTGAACGCTGTGCAAAATTTGTTAAGAAGAATGGGCATGTGGCATTATCTTTTACGCCTATGGATTTGAACTTGGCGCGTGAGCTTAATAGGCGGTTGTATGATTTTCTGGGTAAAGAGGATATTGTCATGGACTTGACGACTGCAGCGCTTGGTTACGGCTTGGATTATGCCTTCACTAACATGGAACGTGCGAGGCTGGCAGGTTTGATGGGTGATGTTGAGCTTGCGCATCCGATGTCTTCTGGCACCACTAATGCTTGGGCTGCGCGGGAAGCTTGGCTGAAGATGGCGCCTGAGTGGGAGCCTCGTGAGCTTCGCGGCCCTCTGTGGGAAGTGACGACGGCTTTGACGCTTTTGCTTGCCGGCGTGGACTTGTTCATGATGATGCATCCTGCCGCGGTGAAGACACTGAAAGAAATCATAAATCACCTAATAAGCGGCAAAAAATCTGACCCAACCAAGTTTGCTAACTGGGTTTCCATGAAGCTTTAATGGAGACGGGTTATGTATGACTGAACGGGAAAAGAAAAGCAAAGTTGGAGTCAAAGAGCTAAGCCCCATCGACGTTTACAAGCTTCTACCCAAGACCAACTGTAAAGAATGCGGCGAAGCAAATTGCATGGCTTTCGCCACAAAAATCGTTAACCGTGAAGTACAAATTGACAAGTGCTCACCCTTGCTAAAGAAGGAGTACGAGAAAGCTTACAATCAGCTGAAGGAGATGCTGAAGCCTCCGGTCAAGGAAGTGATTGTAGGCGTCGGAGATAAAGCCGTCAAACTCGGCGGAAAACTCGTCATGTATCGACATGAGTTCACGTACTTTAACCCAACAGCTATTGCAATCGATGTTACGGACGAGATGTCTGAAGAAGAACTGCTAAACCGCATAAAACGCGTCGAACAGTTCAGATATGAGTACATTGGATATACGCTTAAGCTTGACATGATTGCTGTTCGCTCAACATCGGGCGATCCGGAGAAGTTTAAGGCTGCTGTTAAGAAAGTCGTTGAAAATACCAGTTTACCCCTAATCCTATGTGCTTTGAATCCGAATGTGGCTGAAGCTGGCTTGATGGCTGCGCCGAAGGCGAAGCCGCTGTTGTACGCGGCGACCGTGGATAACTGGCGAGATATGGCTGAACTTGCGCTCATGTACAGTTGCCCATTAGTGGTTTCAGCGCCGAACGATCTGGATACGCTAGTGTCGCTGGTTAAGACCTTGCTGGCTTATGGCGTTCAAGACCTCGTGCTGGATCCAGGCACCTCCGCTAACGAGGGTTTAGCTGACACATTGAATAACTTCACTATGCTGCGTAGAGCCGCATGCAAAGCCGGCGAAGAGCTAGCTGGATTCCCGCTGATGGGTGTTCCGATGGTTGCTTGGATGAATAAAGGCGACTTAGCGGAAGAAATCATGAAGTGGCGTGAAGCTTACTTAGCGGCTATGCTCCTTGTTCGCTACGCTGATGTCCTCGTTCTGCACAGCACTGATGGCTGGTCACTTCTTCCGAACGCTGTGCTGCGGCAGAACATCTACACTGATCCGCGGAAGCCTGTGGCAGTGGAGCCTGGTCTAAAAGTGTTCGGTAATCCAGACGAGAATTCACCTGTACTGTTCACTACTAACTTTGCGTTGACATATTATACCGTCGCCTCAGACATTGAAAACTCAAAACTTAACGCCTACTTAATTGTTGTCGACACTGAAGGCTCGGCGGTGGATAGCGGCGTTGCAGGACGCAAGCTGACAGCAGAGAAAGTGGCAGACGCCATAAAAGCTACTGGCATAGAGAATAAAGTGAAACATCGGAAGCTCATCATTCCAGGTAAAGCGTCGAGAATAAGCGGAGAAATTGAGGAGCTCAGCGGCTGGAAAGTTCAAGTAGGCCCCAGGGACTCCTCGGAAATACCGAAGTATCTGCAAGAGAAATGGCAACCTTAACCTCCACGTTTTTTAGCCCATAATATTGTTGCATTTTTTATTGAGTAAGCAACCACGAGGTTTCCCGCTGCCCCAGCTCCCCCTCTATAGGTTTCTGCAATGAATTTCTAATATGCGCCAAATATGAAGGCACTGGTTGTTGCTGTTTTCGTTTTAATGTTTTTGTTAATTTCTGACCGAACTCAGCCGTCGCCATTGCAGCTGAGCCTTTAGTGGTAATAATTTTTGCTGTTGTCAAATTATCTGTATACATCAAGGAGGCTTAGGCAACTGCTTAAAGGAAGTTTTGGGTTCATGCAGCAGGTCGATTGAAAGAATGTTTTTATCTAATCCGCACATAGCTATTCTCAAAAAGGGTGTTATTTAATGGGAAAAGGTTACGGCTTCGGCAAAGTGATCCTGTTCGGCGAGCACTTTGTTGTTCACGGTGTTCCCGGAATTGTTTCAGCAATTGATTCTGCAACGGAGGCTGAGGTAAAGAAAACTCCGGTCGGAATAACCATCAAGGATGAGCGAAGAGGCTCCAAGGGCTACACGGAAGAAAAAAAGGCACAGCAGATAGAATCCATAGAGCGCATGCTTAAAACCATGGGTCTCGAGCCACAAAAGGCATCATTCAGCATTTGGCTCGGCGGTTCGCTTCCCGGCTTCAGCGGGCTCGGCGCTTCCGCTGCAAGTAGCGTAGCCATTGCACGGGCAATAGCTGAGGAATTTGGCCTATCCATGTCGGATGAACGAATTAACGAGATTGCCTATGAAGCAGAGAAGGCTTATGCTGGAAATCCGTCTGGCATTGATAACACTGCGGCTACTTACGGCGGCTTGCTCTGGTTCAAGCGAAACATAGCGAGCGGCCCAAACATAATTGAGCGTTTAAGCATACAGAAGCCGGTTGAAATCGTAATCGGAAGCACCGGCATCGTGGCAAACACCAAGGCCATGGTGGAGGGCGTCGCGGAGAGAAAAAAGAAAAACCCGCAGAAATACGAGGCGCTGTTTAAGCAGGCAGAGGCGTTGGCTTTCGAGGCGAGGAAGGCGCTGGAAGAGTTTAACCTAAGAAAAGTTGGCGAGTTAATGAATGAGAACCAC
>JBBFKZ010000020.1:0-28877 GCA_037481775.1 Bathyarchaeia archaeon | reverse complement strand
GTTGAAGGCTGACGCGTTGGGTTTGGATTTGCGGCGTGTTTTGGATGAGCGCGGCGTGCTGGAAACCGCGAAGCGTGCTGGTTTTGTTTTGGCCTTGGAGAGTCTCTGCTATGACATGAGTGACCTTGTGTATGAGAAGGCAAAGGGTAAAGCCCTTAAAAGCTGGTTTGAAGCCGGGGTTTGGCTTGCCAAGCGTTACGTTACCAGCGGCGTGAAGGATCCGCTTGATGCTTTGCGGCGAGATTTAGGCACTTTCATGTGGAATGCCTCGCGTTTCTCGCTTGAAGGCGGCGGCGATAAGGCTTCTGTAAGTGTTTTTAGCCCGCGCTTTAGTGAAGCTTACACTTTTCTGTTGGCTTCCTTATTTGAGGGGCTTTTATCTGGGTTTGGCTATGAAGTTGCAGATAGGGAAGTGTTTAAGGGCAATATCCGTTTAGAGGCTGTGAGGAAGACAAATAATGCCTGAAGGTAAAGGTAAACGACTGGTTTATGTTCCTGAGGATTTAATAGATGCTGTTTTAGACGTTTCGCGTGGTAGAGGCGAGACTATTGGCAAGTTTGTTGAAGAGGCTGTTCAGTTAGCAGTTAAAGCAAGCCGTGTGGGTTTATCTCCTGAAAAAGCTGCCAAAGAATTGGAGGTTTTGCAGGTTCAGAAGGTTTTGGGCGGCGCATTTGTGCCTCAGGAAGCGTTAGATTATATGATGGAAAACGCTTACAATACTGAACGTGATGTGCTTCTTAAAAAGTGGTTTGAGAGCGGCGTGCTTCATGGCCGCTATTTGAAGGAGCGCTTCAACAATCCTGTTGAGGCTTTACGGTGTTTTCTCGAGGCTACTCGCTGGGATTTGAATGAGGTTGACACCATAAGGGACGGCTGCACGGTGCGTTTACGGTGTGTCTCCACGGCTCTGTCCATGGCTTCTACAGAACTTCTATGCAAGTTTTTAGAGGGAATCTTGAAGGGTTTGGGCTGCGTGCTTCAATCAGTGGAATGCTTGAAGGGCATGGTGGTTCTTTCCTTTAAACTGTAAACTGCCTGCACCGCATAATATCCATGTATATACATGGGTATTGAGAATGTGCACAATTGCTAGCTCAGGTTAATTTTTGTCTACAATAGGTATAAATATTAAGTCTGCAGATAAGGTTACGCACAAAAAGGTAATAAAATAGGAGAAATACGAAAATGCAAACAAGCAAGAAAACACTATCCCTGCTTATAACAACATTACTCATGCTGTCAACGATAATTGCCGCAGTACCACTAGTAAGTGCTGCCCTCTCCGCAACTGCAAATCCCGCTTCAGGGCCTGTTGGACAAGTGACAGAAATTTCAGGAACCGGGGCATCGGCTGGCGGTCCTGTAGAGTTATACTGGGAAACGCTATCTGGGACTCTTCTGAACTCAACCTATGCTGATGGTACTGGAGCTTTTTCGGCAAAAGTTACAATACCTGAAACAACAGCTGGCACGCATTATGTGATCGTTAGAGATGTCTCCACTGGAACAACTCTTGGAGTTGCTTTTACCGTAACACCGAAAATCACTGTTAGCCCTGCACGTGGAATTCCCGGCGATACTGTTACTGTGACAGGTACAGGATTTAATTACACAATCCCTGCACGCAATGTTACAATAATCTTCACAAATGGAACATACTCTGCGCAAGTTGCTGCAGTAAATGCCACCAGTTCAGGAAGCTTCTCAGTTAACTTTACTGTACCCGTTGTTGATTATGGCGACTATACTGTAAACGCGACTGCGCTCGCATACCCTGCAATTAATGCAACTGCGGGCTTTACAGTTGGTGCAGCCATAACCATTTCGCCTAACTCTGGACCAACTGGCGCTGTTGTGTCAGTAACTGGCCGTGGCTTTAGCAAGACAGCAAACATTCCAGTCACCATCACAGTTGGCGGTGTTACTGCTGCGCAGGTCTCGCCTATAAAGACAAATGCTGATGGCACCTTCTCAGGGCAAATCATAATTCCAACCCTCCCCGCAGGTGCCAAGACTGTCAATGCTTCCGATGGAACTTACTACGCTACAGAAACCTACACGGTCTCAACAGGGAAAGTTTCTACTATAACGTTGACACCTACCTCGGGACAGCAAGGCTCTACAGTAAATATCGTGGGTCACTACTTTACAGCAATCGCAGGAACAGTTGTTACTGTAAAATTTGGCGCGCTCACCGTCGGCACATATTCGACCCTAGATAACGGAACGTTTTCCGGTAGCTTCACGGTGCCAAACCTTCCAGATGCAACTTACAATGTTACTGCGACTGACGCAAATGGGTTAACTGCAACTACAACCTTTAAACTTGCAGTAACGCTCATAGTGGTGTCTCCAGCAAGTGGTCCAACAGGAACTAATGTAACTGTCACAGGATATGGCTTCACCGCTGGTGGAACAGTTAATGTCACTTTAGGTACAAAGCAAGTTATAACAGGTGCATCCGTAGCCTCTGATAAGACATTTACGCAGGCCTTCTTAGTCCCAACCGTAGCCACAGGCGATTACACAGTGCGCGCAGTTGACAGTGGAGGTTTATCTGCACAAACAACCTTCACAGTCACACAAACCACACAGCTAGTCCTCACCCCCAGTACCACCTCTAGAGGATTAACAGTTGCAGTCGCAGCCGACTACTTCACTCGTGCAGCTGGTACCGCGTTAACTTTTGCTATAAGAAACGCAACATGGAGCAGTGCGTTGACCGTAACTAATGCAAGCGGCTGGACCGCCATAGAGACTAATGCTACAGGTAGCTTCAGAGGCAGCTTCACTGTATCAAGCACATGGGCTCTAGGAACGTATACCGTTAACGCCACTGATGCAAATGGGCTGGTAGCTGAAGCTACCCTCACTGTTGCAATACTTGCTGTTACTATCAATACTGGCAGTACTACCTATGTTCAAGGAGACACTGTAAGCTTTTACGTCACCAGCACCGCCGCCGCCAGCGGATACATAGTCGTAAAAGATCCATCTGGCTACGTCTACAATACAATTTCTATTACCAGTGGAGATTGGACAGGTGTACCCGGTGCAGTGGTGCTTCCATACAGTAAGACAATGTTCACATTGCCAGCCGACGCCGCAGTAGGCAACTGGACTTGGATCGCAGTAATCGCTGACTTCACAGGTAGCGGCAAATTTGCCGTAATCCAAAAAGCCACTTTGGAGTCCCTTATGGCGACAATTGATCAACTTAACGCTAGAGTAAACGCACTGAACTCTTCACTTACAGCAATAACCGCTCAGTTAAATGCCATTAACACTGCCGCTTCCAACGCAGCTTCAGCCGCTAGTTCAGCAGCTTCAGCCGCTAGTTCAGCATCCTCAGCCGCTAGTTCAGCATCCTCAGCCGCCAACTCCGCAAAGTCCGCTGCTGACGCTGCTAAGGCATCCGCTGACGCAGCGAAGGCTTCTGCAGACAGCGCAATCAGTGCAGCAAATGATGCAAAGAATACTGCTCAATCAGCAGTAGATGCCGCTAAAGCAGCTAAGGCTTCTGCTGACAGCGCCGTGAGTGCAATTGAAGACGCTACATCCGCAGCTGAAGCCGCCAAGGCAGCAGCTGAGGGTGTATCCATGGCTGTCTGGGTAGCGGTTGTCCTCTCACTGGTAGCCGCCATCGCAGCCATCTTCGCTGTCATCACCATCCGTGGAAAAATAGCAGGGTAAACAACGAGGCTCCCGTGAAAACGGGAAACTCACCTCCCCATTTTATTTTTTCAAGTTTTCTAAAGCCTAATTTTTACTGCTAAAATTAAAGTCACAAGGGAAAGCACGAGGCAGCAAACCCGAAACCAAAAATGACTCAAGGCTTAAGAGTCTCCGTGATAATCTATTAAGCGAAGTGAGGCTTGAAGCAGTTGCGAAAGAAACCCAAACTGAAAACTAAAGGGCAAAGACTCTACAGGAACACCCAAGGCCGCTACTACCGGGTGATCGCCAGTTACAAAATCAGGAGTGTAATCCAGCACAAAAAGAGACTGAAGCGAATGGAACCGCAAAGCACTGCTCAGATACCTCAGGAAACCGCTTAAAATCAAAACGGACACCACGTTGCCAGCCAGAACAAAGTTGAAAAATGCGGACCACGCTCAATTATAAAAAGGCGCCGCTTTTCAGATCTGCTGAAGCAAAAACTAACACAGCAACATTAAAACAAATCTATTTTTCCACATAAACTTTCAACGCCTGTTTTATAGTATAAAAAAATTTTAAAAAGAATTAACGCAATAAATAATCTCCACTTAAACTTTAGGAGATTAAAAAGCCTCGAAACTACCCACAAGTTTCGTCACCTTATTCCTGTTATTCGGTTTAGTCCTCTGCACATCTATTGCCAGCGCCGCTAATGCGGATTACTCCAACACTAATTACAACACAGAAACTGCACCCACCATTGACGGAAAATACACCACCCCAAACGAATGGAACGGCGGCGGAATCCCGCCAAAACTTCCCAGCGGCCTATTCTGGAAAGAAATGTGGACCTACCCAGGAGACATCCTGCAGCACTTCATAATCGAAGTCCTATACGACAACACCAATGACACCGCTGATTACATACAAATATGCTACGACTGCAACGCAGACGGCGGCACAGCACCCAAATCAGACGACGTAAAAATCGAATATACTGGTCATCGCTTATACGGGCCTGAAGATATACGTTGGCAACGGCGCAGGCTGGACTGAATTCACCAACTACACATAAGGAAGCGACATAAAAATCGCTGAGTCGCTCGCTTCATCCCCGCAAAACAGCAACGCACACTGTATAATCGAAATAACCATTAACAAATCCAACCCTAGATTCGACATATCAGGCTCAGGCTATCAGCCTGGCCTTAGGGTAGCAGCCTACGATGCAAGCAACGCCTCAACCGGCGTCATAGAATGGCCTCCAGACTCTGGTGACTCCCCAACCAAATGGGGCATAGAAGTCGGTACCATGAACACCATACCCGAACCCTTAACAGTCACTGCCTTCGTTCTATTAACAACCGTGGCAGTTGTAGTGGGCTCATACTTTCTGCGACCCCGCTCAAAACCGAGAAACAGCATACCTGAAATAAACCTGCAAATTTAATCCGCCCATCCCTCTCTTTTTTATTGTAACCCTAACGTTATTCCACCATCAAAACATGGAAACTACCAAAAATAGCCTTTACCCACTTGCCAATGGGCCCCTCATAATACATGAAATCCGCATCAAAAATAAAAAAATCATTATTCGGTTCCTATGCAGCTGGATTTCATAATCCAAAAAACAATAGAAGACTTTGATTCATTAGTAGGAGAATTCCCTGCGCTAAGCAAAGCAAACCCAGCACCGCCATCACAGGCCAAGAGCCCAAAATCATCCCGAAGAACTTAGCCAAATCCTCCGCGAACTTGAAAATCAAAAACACAATCAAGGCGGGAACAAGAAACACCACCAAATAAATCCACATAGAGGAAATGCCCAGCACAGTCTCAGGCAACGGGAAATACCAGTACAAAAGCCCTGCACACGCTAAGCCTGCGGCTAAACCCAACAAGGCACTGAAGGGCACTTTACTTAAAGGCTTAAGCACCAAGCCTAAACCCGTAACAACAAGCAAACCCCAAACCTCAAAATCACCAGTCTGCCCGAGAAACACAACCACGCCCGTCGCCAACAGCAATATGCCAACAAAAAACCCAAAAAAGCCGACAGCCTTCGCAACCATGCCCACCGCTCCCTTCGCGAAAACACCCACAAGCTTAGCTAAAGCCACAACCCCTCCTAAAATCAAAACATACGGCGCCAAACTCGCCAAGACCGAAAGATCCAAACCAACAAGAGACGACAGCATCACACAGCCCACGCCTCATACATGCAAAACAAACAAATTTAAAACTATCCACAGAAACCACAAGAACCTGCACTCTTTCAACATCTTCAATGACTCACTCATGATATTTAGCAAAAAGGATATATCGCCTTATTACCATTTGACATTTAGTGATCGAATTAATGACACTTCGCGTTCAAATAAGCAAGAATCTCGAGCAGAAATTCAGAGAATTGGCAATGAAAAAATTCGGCTACACAAAAGGAGCATTAAGTAAAGCCGCTGAAGAAGCCTTCACACAATGGACCTTAACTCAAGAAAAAGAAAAACCACAATTCACCAAAGACCCTGTTGAAGCCATAGAAGGCCTTCTCTCAGAGATATCTACAGATTCAGTCACGCTACAACATGAAACCCAGAAACACTGGACATCCAAGGCGCTCAAAAATGTATCTAATTGACACTAACATCTTTTTAGAAGTCCTACTATCAAGAAGCCGAAAAGACGACTGCAAAAAATTCTTAACCGCCCTCTATAAAGGCGAAAAGACTGGCATAATAACAGATTTCACCATACACTCAATTATAGTGATAATGAGAAACTTCAACAAGCTGCATGAACTTAAAACTTTCCTTTTAAGCTTAACTGCTTACAAAGGATTAATGGTATACAATACAACGCTAAAAGATGAATTAAACGCGGTAGAAATTGCAACATTACACGCTTTAGATATGGACGATGCAATTCAATACGCTGTTGCCCTTTCAACAGAAGCGGACGCTATACTCTCATTCGATAAGCATTTCAATAACCTGAGTATACCACGAGAAGAACCGTAAACCGCATTCACAAGCACGATAGCGATTTTACTCAACTGGGCAGAGATAACTACCGTTTATGCTTGGAGCAACCGTCAAAACAAAAGAATACGCAGTGTCAGTTACTCCAAGATAGAAACCCTTACATTCAATTTCCTGACCTACCACAAGCTGAGTATCATCCATATAATCGTAACCAACGCAGATGATGTTGCTGCCAAAAACTATGCGCCCACCTACTGAGGAATTGAGATACTCCTCACTCGTCCACAGCACTTCCGTCATGTTTAACCGAATAAAGACGCGATAAATATGATAGTTACTGGCAACTAAACCGCGAGTTACATAATTCCGCTCAACTGAAATAACCATACCCCTAACAGCAAGGTTAGCATCCCTGTGGAGCGCATCATGCGGATACATATACTTAACAACAAGTTCATGATTAAGGAAAAACGCGCCAGCAACCACCAAACCCACAAGCATCGTAATAATAATCCAGAATTGCCGCTTCATGCATCGTTCGCCTTAAGCTTATGCTTCTTAAAGTAAAGAAGCACACCTGCAACCACCAAAACACCAGAGACACCTAAAGCAAACAAGTATTGTATGTTTGGCGATGTGGTGCCCGTTTCTGGTTTCTCCGGCTTTCGCCCTACTGCGTAAAGATACCCATCGTTTGAGCCAACAAACAGCAGCCCGTCTGAAATCGCAGGCGAAGACCTCACAGCGCCTCCTGTCCTATATTCCCAAACCAACTCTCCAGTGTACGCGTCCAGCGCATAAATGCATCCGTTATCAAGGCCGAAGAACACTTTTCCATCCGCTACTGCAGGCGATGAAATAGAACCCCTGCCATCCACTGGATAACTCCACATTACCGTGCCATCGGTGACGTTAAGCGCGTAAACATGCTTGTCAGTTGGCACATACACTCGCCCGTAGGCAACAGCTGGTGAAGCTTCAGTGACGCCATCTAACTGTTGATTCCACGCATTCATTCCAAATTCATTCATGGCGTAAACCGTGCTGTAGCCTTCTGGGCTAACGTTAACTGCAAACACTTTGCCATCGCTTACTGCTGGCCCGCTTCTAATCCAGTTAACGCTTGAAGGGCCGATGGTAACCCAGAAGCGGCTATAGCCATTTACGGCTTCAAAGGCGTTGCACCCAAGCATATCGCCCGCGGCAACCAAAGCCAGAATAAGGTTACCATCATAAGCCAGTGGCGCTACTCCGCCTGAAACGCGGCGATTTACCTCTTCATTATAGAGATTAGCGCCTGTCTCTGCATTAAATACGTGTACGCTACGTTTCCCGTTAACGAAGACGCGGGAGCCTACCACAAGCGGAGAACCAAACCCTGCCTCCTCTCCAAGTGACTGCCGCCAAACCTGCGCTCCAGACTTCGCGTCAACCGCGACGATGTCGCCTGCGTTACAAGTCACTAAAACTTTACCTGAAGCAACCGCCGGCGAGCTTATGTTTGCGCCTAGATGAACTCGCCATACTTCTCTGCCCGAAGCAACCTCTATTGCATACAGGTAGCCGTCTTCTGAACTGAAATATACCCTACCGTCAGCCACGGCAGGAGACGAAGTAACCTCGCCTCCAGTTTTGAACTTCCAACAAAGCTGATTGCCGCCTGGCGCCTCAGCTTCAGCGTAACCTGTTCGCGCCGCGTTGGCTCTAAACATAGACCAATCATCCCCATCGCTAGCTACTTCGTCAAATATGGCGGCTGAAACGGGCTTCATTAATGGGTAACGGTCAATGTTGTTTTCGTTGATATAGTAAGGCGTGTCTCCTACTCCTGAATTGCCAATTTCTGAAGCGTTAGGATACCTTATAGTATAGTCGGACCAGTAATTGCCAGCGGTGCCGTTGTCCCAAACGTTTCCGCCGCCGGGCTTGGTTTCTTGTAGTGACCATATGCCGGGGATTGAAACTGGTAAGCGTTCGCTTTTGCTGCTGACAAAGTTGTTAAGGTAAATCCTGTTATTGTTCTGTGTTCCTTCAAGACGTAAGCACCATTCGCTGTTTTCTGTAAAATTATTTCCAACCAAAAGATTATCCCCGGAATCGGATATCAATATTCCTATGCCGTTGGCCGCTAGCTGATTTTGCAGGATCTTGTTGCTGTTCGCGTTATACCATAACTTGATTCCGCTTCCAATGGTACCCGTTATCCTGTTAGCTACTATGCTATTGCCGGCGGAGTCAAACACGTTTATGCCTGTCTGGTTATTGTCAACAACACTGTTATTGCGGATGGTTGAGTTTAGCTCGCCACAAAGGTTAAATCCATCCTCAGAGTTGCGCGTAATCACGTTATCAAAAAAGCTATTGCCGCTTGAAGACAGGCCAATAACGCCCTGCTTGTTTTCTGCTATGTTATTCAAAGTTATCACGCAACTTTGAGAAGTTTCCAAACGTATGCCTTCGACATTGCCTTCAACATTGTTTTCGCTGATGAGTATGCGCTGGCAGTTCATCAGATAAATGCCTTTCTCGCATTCTCTAACGCTGTTCTTAGCCACCTCTGAGTCGGTTGTGTTAACAAGCAAAATGCCGTCTCCATTATTGGTCAAGTCTAACCCTTGCACTTTCATGTTCTTACAGTTTATAAGCGCAACAAACCCGGCATCCGCCGACACAGTTTGGCCTGTTTGATTTACCAAGTATATTACTGGCTTACCGTTCACCGTGTTGGAAGCGTCAATGTCATTTACGTAGTTACCTGCTACCCAGAGGTTTCTCTTATTATTTCGCATACTATTATTTCTTAGCAGATTATTATACGAGTTGCCTAAATATATTCCAACAGTATTGCTTTCAATGACATTGTCTAAAAATATGTTATCGCAACCCATTTCGCCCATAAAAGTTTCAGAGAAAACTTCTATGCCGCTGCCAAAATTAACTACTCTAGTATTTTTAATTGTGACGCCGTGTCTGTTTCTAAGATAAATTCCTGTAGAGTTTCCGTTGCCCATAATAGTGTGGCCTGCGCCGTCAAACACAACGTAATCGCGTTCGATCACAATCGTGTAGCCCGAGATGTCTGAAGTAAGCGTATACGTGTTTTCTGAACGTTGAATTGGCGCTGTTGCCGGTTCTATGCTACCATCACTTGTTATGGTAAACGCGGGCGAAGGCGTTGGCAATGGCAGGAAGTTCGCTTCTGCTTTCCAATTAAATTGCAAACTAAAAGTAGCAGCTAAAAGAATTAAAGCCGCCAATAACGCGAACAGAGCTGTTTTCTTCATAGCCTATTGGCCCTTCTGGCGCTTCTTAAAGTAAACCAGCCCACTTATTGCAAAGGTAATTGCCGCAATTGCAACGGCGATGAGTACCGTTGCAGGAGCTTGCTCTGGAGTAAGCCCCGCGCTTGGCGAAGGAGATGATGTGGGCGAAGTTGAAGTGGTAACTGGCTCTTTAATATTCTGTGTCATAAGAGGGTAATAATCTTTGTTGTCTTCGTCTATAATATACGCCGTATCTCCTATTCCATCATTATCCGCGTCTATGCCTGCGTAGTCGTCCCAGTAGTTACCTATTGTGCCGTCATCCCATGAAACAATATCTATGCCCATTCTCGTTGTAGGCGGATAATTGTATGAGCTCTTTTCCCGTATTGCCTGCTTTGTGTTGTTAATGAACAGATTGCCAAAAACAACATTGCCAACTCCGCTGGTTACTATGTCTCCGGCGTTTGGAAAAATCAACAGCGCTATGCCCACTGCATTCTGTGTAATGTTGTTGCCTTGGACTGTTGCGTTGCTGCATGCTTCTGCAAATCTTATTCCACAAGCATTATTCGATATAGTGTTGTTGCAAATTAAGTACGGTCCATAATAAACAAGGTTTAACCCGTACGTGTTGTTGGAAATTTTGTTTTCGGTAATCGTTATATTTCTGCACTCACCGATGTTTACGCCATACCCGTTTTCAATTATGCTGTTTCGGGTGATGATTACGTTTTCCGTGTTGTACCCTGAGATGCCCACATTATTCTTGGTTATGTTATTTTCTGATATGAACAGACGGTTTCTTTGGGGTCTAATTCCATCCGCATTATTCACGATATTATTATTAATTATTCTACAGTCTGATGGGTATGGCTCCGCATAATAGTTAGCAACTGCGATTGCCACTACAAAGTTTGCTATGGTGAACCCTGAAACCGTTATGTTCGGAGCTGCAAGCCTAATTGCGATATTATTTTCATAACGCTCGCTGTTTGCTCCAAGAATTAAAGTGCACGCAGGGTCTTCGCCGATCAAACTTAGAGTCTTATCTATTACAATTGTCGTGTTCTCGTCTACTGTGTAAGTTCCCTTCTTTACAAACACTGTGTCGCCTTCCATGGCATGCGCTATTGCCTCCTGAATTGTGAAGTAATCATCTGGAACAACGATGGTATCCGCTTTAACAGGAACCGTAAGGTTTAGTCCATTAGCTAAAGCGGAAATCAGCAATAGAGCCAACGTCTTCAGCAAAAGACCCTTACTCACCCAGTTTCGCCATTTACATGATTAAGCAAGAACATATTTCACTCTTCTCATGGAACATTTTGTTCCGCTAAAGGAACACTTGAAAAAGTGTGCACACAAACTTCGCAAAAGTTTGCAGTCTCTAGTCATTTTGGATGCAGCGATCAAGTTGCTTGTGCAAATATTGCTAAAGAACGTGAAAAGCTTAATTGTTGTGGCTACATTAAAATAAGCATTTAAAAATACGAAAATAAGCCCAAGTTTGCGAGGCATGAAAAATTGAAAGGTAACCTAGTGCTTGTAACAGGCGGCGCCTCTTTCATAGGAAGCCATCTGGTTGACACATTGCTAGCTAATGGTGCCGAAGTCCGGGTAGCAGACGACTTTTCCAGCGGAAAACTAGCGAATCTGGAGTATCCCTTAACCCAGAAACACTCAGATACATGGGTATATGATAGATTAACAGTTTACAGAGGCGATCTTAAAGATAAAAGCTTCACAAAACGCATGGTTGAAGACGTCGATGTGATATTTCATCTTGCAGCGCTTCACGGCGGCCGAGGTTACATCGCGTCGCACCCAGCTGAATGCTGCACAAACATGATTCTCGATCAGCTGGTCTTCGAAGAAGCATGTAAGGCCGGCGTAGACCGCGTATGCTTTGCAAGCTCTGCCTGCGTATATCCTGCTTATCTTCAAGAGCAGTCGGGTTCCAGCTATCTGCTTAAGGAAGATGACGCTGACCCTTTTGTTCGGGACAAGGCACTTGCTGATTTGGAATACGGCTGGGCCAAGTTAATGGGTGAAATGGCCTTGAGAGCTTATCACCGGGAGTATGGTATGAAAACTGCGTCGGTGCGTATATTCACGGCTTACGGCCCGAGAGAAAACGAGACCCATGCCATAATCGCTCTCATCGCCAAAGCTTTCATCAAAATGGATCCATATGTTATCTGGGGCACCGGCGAGCAGGATCGCAATTTCACTTACGTCCAAGACATAGTGGACGCCCTCATATTGGCTTCCGAAAAAATTGAAGACGGCTCTGCAGTAAACGCGGGCCGTAGCGACCGCCTAACGCTTAATCAAGCGGCTGAATTGGTGTTTGACATAGTAGACTGGAGACCTAAACAGATTATTCATGATCTAAGCAAGCCTCAAGGCGTCGCTTCGAGAGCTGCGGATCTGACCAAGGCGCGTAGCGTATTGGGCTGGGCGCCTAAAATCTCTTACAAAGAAGGCTTTAAGAAAACTATTGACTGGTATTTCACAAATCACGATGTAGCCTCGGTTAAGGTGAATTTGGAAAAAGCGCTTTTCGAACGCTGAGCTGTGGTCTGTACCCTAAAAAAATTTAAAACATCTCGATACAGTAATGGAAAAGCAAATGGCTAATAACTCAGCTGCGGATCCCCATTCTAATAAAGAGCGCGTAGCCCTTATAATGCCCGTCTACAACGAAGCAGCTACGATTGAGGGCACTATAAGAGAGCTTTACGCGAAAGTAGCCAGTAAAATGGCTAATGTTGACATTTGGGTTTTTGAGGATGGCAGTACTGACGGAACCAAAGAAGTTCTTAGAAAGTTGACAAAAAAGTTCCCGCGTCTTCATGTTAGAATGGCTGCTGCAAAGAAGGGATATCCTCGTGCTATGCGGGAAGCCTTCCTAAGCATAAGCCCCGCTGATTACGAGTTCATTGTAGCCATTGATTCTGACGGACAATATGAGCCGAATGACTTCTTCCGGCTCTGGCGGATTATGCAGCGCCATGCGCCTGATGTTGTTATGGGCTGCCGAGTTGTTAGACGGGAGCCTCTATATCGCCGTTTCCTTTCAAAAGGTCTTCAGCTTCTGGAGCGAATGATGTTTCCCCTTAAATGCAGGGATGTTACAAGCGTTATGCGCCTTATGCGCGTTACTCTGGCACAGGATGTGGCTAAGGAAATTAGGTATTCCCCGTATAATTTTTGGCTTGAGTTTACTGCACACATGTCTCTGAAGCATCACAGCGTAATTGAAGTGCCGATTACCTACCGTGCCCGCGCAGGAAACAGCAAGGTGTATAGCCTGCGAAGGATGCCTAGGGTTGTTTTATCTGAATTTCGTGCTCTCCGAGCTGTTAAAAAAGAATATAGCGATAAAAAGCTTTAGACAGCTTGAGCTATAATAATCATTTTAGCGGGTTCTCTGCCTTTATTTTTGTTGCAGCGCCAAGTTCGCATTTCACGCCGAATCACTCCTTTCGAAAATTTTGTATGCTGCTGTATTTTTTGAATGAGAAAATTTCTTCAAAAGAGACGCCGAGCCAAATAACGCTTATACAGCCCACCGCAATAACCGGTAACGCTCCTACGATGTGGCTTGTTAGGCCGATGGCCATAAGCATCTCTCTTTCTTTTACGCCGAGCATGGTGAAAATTAGCACCCAGAATGCTTCGTAAGATCCCACGTAGCCTGGTGTTGCGGGTAGTATATGTGTAAGCGACATGAGTGTTCCGCCAAGTGTTGAGGCCACAAATGAAATCGGATAATTGAACGCCATAAAAGCGAAGTAAATGGCTGATGTATGCACAAGCCAAGCAGCCCAAGTTAATGATAAGTTTATAATAAGCGTTTTTGGGTTTTGACTTAGTCCTTGCAGCCCCTTGATTAGTGAACTTGCGAAGTCAGCGATTTTTGCAGCGTATTTCTTAACAAAAGGAATTTTCGATGCGACCTGAATCACTATTTTGATAATTGCGTCCTCTTTTTTTGTTCCTACTACTATAACCGTAAGTATCGCTGCGATTAGCAGAGCCACAGCGGTGAAGATGTTTGCCACCAACTGATCCAAGCTTGTTTGTGTGGATACCATCAGCATTGTCACTATACCTATTGTTAGGAGCCCTATAAGGTCAAGGGTGCGCTCCACAATTATTGATGAGAAAGCCGGAGCAAAACCAGTTCTTTCTTTTTCGCCTAGCACGTAGGCTTTAGCGAATTCACCTATCCTGATGGGAATTAAAGTGTTGACCATAGCTCCAAGAGCTGTAGACCAAAACGTGTTGCTGACCTGTATCCCTCTTTTAACAGGAATCAGCAGTAGCTTCCAGCGTATCGCCTTCAAGACGTATGCGGGTATAATGACAACCGCGGATACCGTAAGCCATAGTGGCGATGCTGAACTTATCTGCTCTATAATTTTGTCTATGCCGCTCCACCAGAGCAAAATGATGAGCAGAATGATGCCGATGACGAGGGAAACACCAATTCTGACCGTATTCTTTTTGTTAAGACCCAATCGCCTTCACTTAAGTCTTGAATAAGACGGCGAGTAATTATTAAAAAGTATCTCGTTGTTAAATCACTTTTTGAATTGCCGTTTACCCACTTCAGTTATTCCCAGCGAAAACAAAAATGTTATGAGATAGGACACTACACCTATAGCATCGGCTAATGCTGATTATGCAAAGGTCATTAGGCAATGAAGTCCACTGTAAAGCAAATAGCTAGGCAGCGAATACAGATACTATTCCAACAAGCTAAAAACGTACACAAAAGCAACCCTCAACTGTCCAGGCGATACATCGCCATTGCAAGAAAAATCGCTATGGCTGCAAAGATACGTTTACCCACAGCTTATAGGCGCCAGATTTGCAGAAAATGCAATACGCTGCTTGTACCTGGTGAAAACTGTCGTGTACGCATAAAGCAAAAAAGAGAGCCTCATGTAGTAGTAGCATGTCTAAACTGCGGTCGAAAGACCCGATTCATGCTAAGAAAAAGGAGAAAAATGAAATTTGAGCCAGATAACCAGTCGAATGAAACGTCACATCAAGTATAAATTAAAAGACGAAAACCCAACTATTTGGATTGGCAAAGAAGGATTGACACCTCAGCTTTCAAATGAGATTGAGAAGCAGTTAGAAAAGAAGAAAATGCTGAAAATAAGAATTCTGAAAAGCGCCTTAGAGCATGAAACTGCTCAAGCTATTGCAGCGAAAGCGGCTGAACAGACTGGTGCAACGTTGGTAGAAGTTAGAGGACACGTTTTCCTCATCTACAGGCGTCGCAAAAAACCAGTGTCATAATAATGACACCTTCCCCTTCAGGATATTAAACATTTTTCTAGCGTTTTCCAGCATTGCCGCGTCGTTATTGAAGAACACGTAAGCCTTTTCCGGTTTTTCCTTCACAATCTTCTTAGCAGTCTCTTCCAACTCTTCATCGCTGTAGGTGTAAGCGTACCATTCTGTCCTTCCATGCATCCTCTGGTAGACTAAACCATTTGTGTTGAATACTTCGAGGGGAAAGTCTGGGGAATCTACGCTTACCAAGGTAATTCCAGCTTCAGACGCCCAACTAACCCATGCTTCATCAAACCATTCGCGGTTTCTGACTTCAAGCGCGAAGCGCTTTCGGAGACCTGTTTTTTCGGCAAACTCCGCGATGAGAGGTGCGGATTCAGGCGTTATTCTTTGCGGAAGCTGAAACAGATAAAAATCTATATACTCGTCAAGAGGCGCGAAAAGTTCGCGGAACTTTTGCCAAGTGCTTAACGCCTTGCCGCTGAATTTGAATGTGTGAGTTATGAGGCGGTTCACCTTAACTACCCATCTTATGCCTTTGCCTTTTTTAGCCCATGCTCTAACCTTGCTGCTTAAGGGAAAACGGTAAAAACTTGCGTTCAATTCTACAGCGTTTAGACAAGAATTCGAGACATACCAGTCTAGGCTTCGCTTTTCGTTCCATGGGTAGTACCAGCCAGAGGTGCCGACAAAGAACTCCATTCTTACCCCTATTAATATAGTTCCTTAAATTAAAAAAGTGTGCCACTTAAAATTCCGTGCTTCTTATAATCGTAGCGGACTTAATGTAATTTATTTAACAAAAATTTCCACTATCAACCTCGAGAAAACAGCAGATACAGTAAAGCATGCAGAATACGCCTGCCGTAGTTACTACAAAAACCCTTATAACAAACGACACAACACTTATATTAGCGAAACTCACTTCTAAAAGAATCCAGCAATTAGGATGCTCCATCGAAAAAGATGCAACTCCGCATCGATGATGATGCAGGGGTGAAGCGGTGAACGGGCGCAATTGCCCATATGACACCATGCATAGGCCAAACGACGCAGTAACGTAAGGTTTTCACCAAACGCGAAGCGGACACCACCACCGACCCGACTACGCCAACGCCGTCTGGAGGATGGCTAGGCTTGAGAGCTGAAGAAGGGCGCGGCAAGCAGCGATATCGCCTCGGGTAGGCGCATGCAGCCTTAGAACCGAGGATGCCTGAATGGGACTTCCCACCGTAGTTCTTCGGAGTTACGGTGCTCCCGGCAGGGAGCGGGAACCCCCCGAACGGAAGCATCTTAGTAGGGGGAGGAAAAGAAACCAAAACGGGATTCCCTTATTAGCAGCGAGCGAAAAGGGAAAAGTCCAAACCGAATCCCATGCTGAAAAGTGTGGGAGATGTAGGGTTAAGGGCCTGGCTTCCTCTTCGCTGGCTAAGCTGAAGTGGCCTGGAATGGCCCGCCATAGAGGGTGACAGCCCCCTAAGCGTAAGCCAGAAAGAGTTGCGCTGGCGTCCCAGAGTACCGTACCCTGGCTTGGGTGCGGGAAATTGGGAGTCACCAACTTCCAAGACTAAATACTACTCAAGACCGATAGCGCACTAGTACGGTGACGGAAAGCTGAAAAGCACCCCGGAATGGGGGTGAAAAGTGCCTGAAACCAGACGGTTACAGACGTGTGCAGCCCGGAAGGGTAGAATCCTTCCAAAGGAAACCGTTGTGAAACGGCTGTACGAGGAAGGAGGACCAGGGTTGCACGTTCCGTCTAGAAACACGGGCCGGGGAGTTTACAGCTGTGGCAAGCCTAAGGGGTAACACCCGTAAGCATAGGGAAACCAATAAGCGCGCAACTGCCGCAAGGCAGCGAGGCGCAGGGTCTGAAAGGGCCCGGAGTCACGGCTGTAAGACTAGAAACCAGACGATCTATCCCTGGGCAGGGCGAAGCTAGGCGAAAGCCTAGTGGAGGCTCGAAAGGGTGCTGACGTGCAATTCGTTCCCCAGACCTAGGGATAGGGGCTAAAGACCAATCTAGTCTGGTGATAGCTAGTTCCCTCCGAAGTGGGCCTGAGCCCAGTCCCAAGCGAGGTAGCTGGTGGGGTAGAGCACTGATTGGGAAGCAAGGAGCCGAAAGGCTCTACTTTCCTTTCAAACTGCGAATCCACCCGCGCCGTAGACCTTGGGAAACGGGTTACAGGGGGTAAGCTCCTGGACCGAGAGGGGGACAACCCAGACTGAGGTTAAGGTCCCCAAGTGCTGGCTAAATGTCAAACCAAAGGGCGTCGTCAGCCTCAGACAGCGGGGAGGTAGGCTTAGAAGCAGCCATCCTTCAAAGAAAGCGTAACAGCTCACCCGCCGAGGCTGACGGCCCCGAAAATGGACGGGGCTAAGCCAGCCACCGATACCTCAGAACGCAGCTCCGCGCTGCGCTGGTAGGAGGGCGTCCTAGCTGGGCAGAAGCTGGGCTGTGAGGTCCAGTGGACCGGTTAGGATTGCAGATCCCGGTGGTAGTAACAGCAAAGAGAGGTGAGAATCCTCTCCGCCGAAGGGGCAAGGGTTCCCCGGCAACGATCGTCAGCCGGGGGTAAGTCGGTCCTAAGACATGACTTAACCGATCATGTCGAAAAAGGGAATCCGGCTAAAATTCCGGAACCACGGAGGTACGTGCGGCAACGCAAGCTCAGCGCTGACGTTTCGGGATAAGCTAAGCAAGGTTGTCGCCTTGTTTAACCGTATAAGCCTGGGGAGTGCTGTAATGGCGAGAACCAGGTGAAAGCGGGAATAGCCTCCCGTTTTAGGGGGGTTTAGCTGATTCCTGGAGCCACTGAAAAACGCGCTGGGAAGGATCCTTCGTGACCGTACCAAGAACCGACACAGGTGTCCCTGGGCGAGAAACCTAAGGCGTGTCGGGTATACACTAATGCGAGGGAACTCGACAAATTAGCCCCGTAGCTTCGGTATAAGGGGTGCCTGCTTTTTCAGCCTCGTGCTGTTAAAAGCAGGTCGCAGTGACAAGGGGGTCTCGACTGTTTAATAAAAACACAGGAAGCCGCAAGCGCGAAAGCGTGTGAACGGCTTCTGAATCCTGGCCAGTACAGGTACCTGAAACCTGGGTACAACTGGGCTAAGGGCCTGCAAACGCCGGGAGTAACTCTGACTCTCTCAAGGTAGCCAAATGCCTTGTCGGGTAAGTTCCGACGTGCATGAATGGATCAACGAGGGCCCCACTGTCCCCGCGTAGTACCCGGTGAACCCACGTAACGTGGACGAACAGTCCATGATCTCCCAGCGGGAAAAGAAGTCCCTGTGGAGTTTTACTGCAGCCTGCCGCTGGAATACGGTTGTGGATGCAGAGCGTAGTCGGGAGCCGTCGATCCTGCATTCTCAGGGATGCGGGGGAGGCGAAAATGGAACACCGACCTTCTGCAACCGTGTTTCTCACCGGCGCTTTGGGCGCTGGAACAACGGTAGGTGGGCAGTTCGGCTGGGGCGGCACGCCCTTGAAAAGATATCAAGGGCGCCCTAAGGTTGGCTCAGGCGGGACAGAAACCCGCCGTAGAGTGCAAAGGCAAAAGCCAGCCTGACTGTATCCTCAACAGTAAGGGATGCAGAGGCGAAAGCCGGGCTTAGCGATCATCCATGCTCCCCATTGGTGGGGGCTGGATGTGTCAGAAAAATTACCCTAGGGATAACAGGCTCGTCGCGGGCGAGAGTCCCCATCGACCCCGCGGCTTGGTACCTCGATGTCGGCTCTTCCTATCCTGGCCCTGCATAAGGGGCCAAGGGTGAGGCTGCTCGCCTATTAAAAGGGAACGTGAGCTGGGTTTAGACCGTCGTGAGACAGGTCGGACTTTATCTGCTGGGAGTGCTGGCTGCCTGAGGGGAAAGGGTCCCTAGTACGAGAGGAACGGGACGCTGTGGCCTCTAGTTAACCGGTTGTCTGACAAGGCAGTCGCCGGGCAGCCACGCCGTTGAGGATAAGGGCTGAAAGCATCTAAGCCCGAAGCCTCTCCCGAAAAGAGGCAGCCATCCCGTTCATCCGGGACGAAGGCGCCCATAGAAGATGGGTTTGATGGAGCCGGGGTGTACGCTGGAAGACTTTGGTCGACCAGTTCAGCCTGCGGCCCCCAAAAGCCTGAGGTGTCGGGTCAGGTGGTGTCTGCGCGAAATTTGCGTGAAAACATTGTGTCTGTTTGGCCTTTGTGTGGTTGATCTTATTTCCGCTTTTAAGGCGTGGGGCTTTTTGTTGTGTGCGTTGAGTTTTTTAGGTTGCAGGGTAAGCGCGCTGATAGCCCCTCTATAGGTTTCTGCATTGAATGTCTAATATGCGCCAAATATGATGGGCTTGTTGTGTGCGCGGTTGCTTAAGGCTTTTATTATCGCTGCGCAAAATACACTTAGGATGATTAATGTCTGAAGCACTTATTGAGGCTGCTGTGAATCTGGTTAAGGCAGTAATTGTGCTCTTTATTATTGTAGACCCTTTCGGTAATGTTCCTATTTTTATGGGCTTGACTGAAAAGCTTAGTGAGGCTGAAAGGAGAAAAGTGTTTAACACTGCCACTCTCGTCGGAATCCTTTTGCTTCTGGTTTTTGCTTTTACTGGTCAAGAAATCTTTCTTATCTTCGGAATCTCGATATACAGTTTCGAGGTTGCAGGTGGCATTCTCCTTCTGATTATCGCTATAAGAATTTTGATTTCTGGTTCGCTGCATGAAGCTGGCGAATCTCCTGAGAGTATAGGCGCTGTGCCCATAGCTATGCCTCTGCTTGTCGGTCCGGGCGCTATAACAACTACTATTCTTAATCTTCAAACCTATGGGACGCTGGTAACAATTGCATCTGTCCTAGTTGTGCTCTTCATAACCTGGGTTATCCTGAGATACATAAGCGGAGTGTACAATTTTCTCGGCAAAACAGGCGCTATAATTATAGCGCGGGTTATGGCTCTGCTGATAGCTGCCATGGCCGTGCAGTACATACTAGGCGGAATCTCGGCTTACCTTGCAAATTTACCCTGACACTCTGCTGATCGAGTTTTCTTAAAAGCTTATTTGCCACGTGACCCTCTCTTTCACCGAGAGGAAAACGCGATGAAATATGAGATTAAGTATAAACCGTCGTACTCGATGCTTGTTGTACATTTGGATCAAGGCGAAACTATAACTGCTGAATCAGGCGCCATGACATACATGACGCCTACCATAGAAGCCCGCACACGGAAAAGAGAGAAAAGCCTGCTGGGAAGCTTGGGCTTAAGCATTATAGGCGGCCAATCCTTCTGGGTTAACGACTACACCGCCGTTAACGGCCCAGGCGAAGCGGGTTTTGTCTCCGCGCCCGTGGGAGACATAGAAAAGCTGGAAGTGGCGCCTGGCAGAGGCTTCATCATACAGAAATCAGCGTATATAGCGTCGACGCCGAGCATAGACTTGGATGTGAAGTGGGAAGGCTTCACCAAGGGCCTATTCGGCCAGGGCTTGTTCATGATTCGAGCTACAGGCGCAGGCGACTTGTTCATTAACACTTTCGGCGCCATAGACCGGCATCAGCTGGAAGCGGGGCAGACGCTGATAGTTGACAACTTTCACCTTGTAGGCTTCAGCGACTCCTGCAGTTACAAAGTCACACGATTCGGCGGCTTGAAAGAAACGCTGCTTGGCGGCGAGGGCCTAGTGACGCAGATCACTGGTCCAGGCGAAGTTTACATCCAAACTAAAAATCTACGGGAGTTCGTGGATTGGCTTTGGACGCTGCTTGAACCGCGCGTGCGATCCAGAGCCCGCTAACTCCACCTTTTTTTGTTTCAAATTAAAAAGTGAACTTTGGGTGATCCTGACGGGGGATTAAAGAAATGCAGTCGCTTAACATGTATAGTCTGCATGTTGCTAGATTAATTTTTGTGTTTGCTTTCAGTTTAATGCTAACGCTGACGTTTGTTGTTGGGGCTCAGCCCCAGCTTGTCAGCACTGATTTGACGTTATCTGTTGAGCCTGATGTTGCGGAGAAAGGGCAGCAAGTGCGTATAAGCATACAGGTTAGTCCCGCTCCGCCTGCCGGCGAAGTTTTCCGCGGCATCGAAATCTGGATTTATCAACCCGACGGCTTCACCACTCGCCATGGCCCATTCGACTCTTTTCCAAATTGCTCAGTGCAATTTTATTTTACGCCGACAATGAATGGCGTCTACACGATACGCGTAACTTTCCCTGAGCAAGCCCTTGCCAACAACACTATCTTCTATGCAAGCATAACTGAAACGGCAAATTTGACGGTTCCACCGATACCTCCGCCGCCATCCTATGATGGCGCGGGCAAGTGGGAAAAGACTGCGAGTATGAGTTTTGAGCGAGGCGGCTTGGGTGTGGCGGTGGTGGGTGGTAAGATTTATGCTATGGGCGGCTCTACGGAGGTTACTTGGCCGTCTTTTCCGCCTTCGGTTGTAGACGTTAATGAGATGTTTGATCCTGCTGTGGGTGTGTGGGTTGCTAGGCGGGCTATGCCTACTGGGAGGGCTTATTTTGGGGTGGCTGTTTATGGGGGCAGGGTTTACTGTATAAGCGGCATGTCTGGTGAGGGTCCGACGGGCGTGAATGAGGTTTATGATCCTGTTGCGGATGTGTGGTCGGCGTGTGCGCCGTTGCCTGAGGAGGCGTATAGCTACAGGAAAAGGAGTCGTTATCATTATGAGGCTGCAGCGGCCGTGTTAGGCGACATGATTCATGTGGTAGTTAGTGATGGCGCTCACTATGCTTATGATCCGCAAGCAGACAATTGGATAAAGAGGGCGGCGCTGCCTGGCGCGGACTATAACAACGCCCTAGTAACCATAGATGGCAAATTATATGCGATATCAGACTCCCACCTGCACATTTACAATGCAGAAAATGACTCTTGGTCAGAGCTGGCGTCGCCTCCTACTGGGCTGTATCATGCTGCCGCAGCGGCAACGACAGGTTATCTGGCCCCAAAAATGATATGCGTCTTCACTTCAGATCCTATACCCACTGTTTTCGCACCGTGCACTGCGGGGTATACTTACAGTTATTTTCCTGAAAATGACACATGGGTTAGAGGCGCAAATATGCCGACTGGACGCCTATACGTCGGCGCGGTAGCATACAATGATACGCTGTATGCCATCGGCGGCTTCACACCAACATTCGTCTATTTTGTAGGTGCCAGTGGTGTGGTTGAGCGTTTTCTGCCGCCGGGCTATGGTATGGTGCCGCCGCTTGTGCGTGTGCTTTCGCCTGAAAACACGACTTACGCGACGGGGAATGTTTCCTTGGTTTTCGCGGTGGATCGGCCGGTGGTTTGGATGGGCTATAGCTTGAATGGTCATGCGCGTAGGCCTGTGGATGGGAATGTTACGTTGGTTGGGCTGGCTGAGGGCGCTTATGCGTTGACAGTTTACGCCGTTGACGGCTTCGGCAACACTGCCGCGTCGGAAACTGTATGCTTTGCTGTGGTAAATCCCGTTAAGGCCATGTTGCTTCAAGCTTTAGCCGTGATCCTGCCTGCTGCCATGGTCATTGTTGCTGTGGTGGTAATCAAGCGTTACAAACGCAGACAGCATCAGCTTAAACAATTTGATGTCACGTCTTCAGGTTAGGGGAACGCGGTCTAAAAGCATTTGCCCAGTCTTCCTGCTCAGCACGATGGGCTGAAGCCGCTTAGCAAGTTCAAGTGCTGCCTCCAGCTTGCTGCTTCGTTCAGCATAAATCTCCAGTACAGCGTCGCCTTTCTTCACCACATCGCCTAGCTTAGCCTTAAGCATTACTCCCGCCCCCTTCTCTTTGGGCGCACCAGCTACTTTGGCAATTTGGGCTATGTTCTCGCTGCTGATCCACAAGACTCTGCCCGTTTCGTTAATGGTTAACTCTGCTTTGGCAGCGCCTACTTGTATGTCCTTAAGTCTTATCTGCGGGTTTCCGCCTTGGGCTTCTATTATTTCTCTTAGTTTCTTTTCCGCTTTTCCGCTGTTTAATATTTGCTCGGCTTTTTGCTTCCCGTTCTCGATGCCTACCATTTCGAAAAGCATTCCAGCGATGGTGACTGCTTTCTCCTTGAGGTCTGCTGGCCCGTCGCCCATGAGTGTGGCTAATGCTTCTTTGGCTTCCAGCGCTGGGCCGACAGCGTAGCCTAATGGTTGCTCTCCAAAGGTTAAGGCGCATTGGATGGTTAAGCCTAGGCGCGTGCCCAAGTCTACGAAGTCAGCCGCTAAAGCATGTGCTTCAGTCATGTTTTTGATTTTGGCGCCGCTGCCTGTGGGAATGTCAATCGCGATGTGGGTGGCACCTATCGCCTTTTTCTTGCTCATAATGGACGGCAGAAGCAGCGGGTCAATTCCAAGCGGATATTCCACTTGTATAAACAGGTCGTCTGCAGGAGCCAAATCTAACGCGCCGCCCCAAACTAGACACCCATTTGTCTTTCGCACCACAGTTTTTATTTCATCCACTGAAAGGTTTACGGGGCATAGGGTTTCAACTCTGTCTGCAGTTCCCGCCGGCGAGGTTACTGCACGCGAGGATGTCTTTGGAATCGTTAAGCCTGCAGCCGCTACTATGGGCACTACAAGCAGCGATGTTTTATCTCCTGGTATCCCACCTATGCTGTGCTTATCCAGTATGGATGCTTCACCGAAATCTATTATTTTGCCTGTTTCCACCATGGCACGCGCCAGCGCCTCGCTTTCGCCTAAGCTTAATCCGTGAATCTCAAGCGCTGTTAGGAAAGCTGCGATTTCCACATCGCTTAGATGTCGTTCTATGACGTCTTTGACTATGGTTTTCAAGTCCTGCTCCCTAAGCCTTTTGCCATGCACCTTGTCCCGCACGTATTTGAGCGATTCCGGAAGAGGCGCCAACTGCACATCAACCGCCTCGCCGTCTCTTAGCTTGAGTGTTTCAGCGGTTTCCTCGTAAAGTCCTATACGATTTTGCGGAAAATGCGCGGCTATGTTCGCTATAGCAATTATCTGCTGGTCGCCATGCACAATGCGTATCCTATCCGAGGAATGCACGCCAAGCAGACTTGCGGTTTCCTCGGCTATGATGGCAATTCGTTTCCCGCCAGCTGTAATCTTCAAAATTTCCGCCTTAAGCTCCATGCTGATCACAAGGCTAGATTAGGCGACTGGATAGTTAAAGATTTTAAGCAAAACGCAATCAAACTAAGCAGAGGAGACGCATGTTTTGAGGTACATAGACTTTGTGGATTTAAGCTACAAGCCAGCAGAAACCGAGTTGATCTGCACTTTTTACGTGGAGCCAGACGGTATTAGCCTAGAGGAAGCAGCAGGCGGCGTCGCCGCTGAAAGCTCCATCGGCACATGGACCGAGCTTACCACCGTGAAACCTTACGTGAAAGCGCTTGCGGCACGCGTATTCAGCATAGTCGGTAACGTGGTGAAGATCGCTTATCCCGCTGAGCTTTTTGAGAATGGAAATATGCCTAACATCCTGAGCAGCATTGCGGGAAACGTTTTCGGGCTTAAGGCGCTGAAGAATCTGCGGCTTCTCGATGTAGAATTGCCGGCGGAACTTGTGAAAAGCTTCCACGGTCCGCAGTTTGGCATTTCGGGAATCCGCAAACTGTTGAAAGTTCCTGAGCGCCCATTAGTGGGAACAATAATCAAGCCGAAACTGGGATTAAAAACTGCTGATCACGCCCGCGTAGCCTACGAGGCATGGGCTGGAGGCTGCGACATAGTCAAAGACGACGAGAACCTAAGCAGTCAACGGTTTAACCCCTTCGAAGACCGCGTAATAAAGACGCTTGAAAGCAGAGACAAAGCCCAGACGGAAACCGGCGAACGCAAAATTTACATGGCAAACATCACGGCGGAGACCGAGGAAATGCTTAAGCGCGCTGAGTTTGTGCTTGAACACGGCGGAGAATACGTTATGGTTGACGTCCTGACATGCGGCTTTTCAGCGTTGCAGACATTGCGCGACCAAAACTTCAAGTTGGTTATCCACGCACACAGGGCTGGGCATGCAACGTTCACGAAGAACCCGAAGCACGGGATTGCCATGCGCGTGCTCGCCAAGACGCTGCGCGCTGTCGGCGTTGACCAGCTTCATGTGGGCACAGTAGTGGGTAAAATGTCTGAAACCCGCGCAGAAGTTATCGAGAACATCGCGGCGCTGAAAGCCGACATGCACGGCTTAAAGCCGGTTATGCCCGTTGCCTCCGGCGGTTTACATCCACGGCTTGTGCCAGCGCTATTGGATATCTTCGGGAAAGACGTTGTTATCCAAGCCGGCGGCGGAATCCACGGTCACACGGCGGGCACCCGCGCAGGCGCCACCGCTATGCGGCAAGCCGTTGACGCAGTAATGCGGGGAATAAGCTTAGAGGAATACGCTAAGGCGCATAAGGAGCTTAAAGCCGCGTTGGAGCTTTGGAAAGAATAAGCTGGCAACGGCTCCTTTACAGTTTCCACGTCTTTATCTGAAATGTTCTCTTGTGATCCTCAAATTCCGTGTTTCATCCACCAAAAGAGAAGCTGTCTAGCATCTTTGCTCGAATACTTCTTGAGGTTTGATGGAGCACATTTTTATACACTTATGTATTAATAACGTGCAACTGCTAATCTGCCAAATGGGAGCCCTATTAAATGCAAAGCGACGCGGCAGCCGACAAGAAGGAACATCCAGAGTCGAAGCTCGCGGTTTCTGCTACCGTTTTTATTCTGGTAACCTTTGCGGCGTTCTTGTTTGTTTACCTGAATACTCCGCGTGAAGTGCCTCTTACCTGGGACGAGGGCGAATGGGGCAAGCTTTTGGCAGTAAACTGCAATGCTCCAACGGTCGTTGAGTTTGAAGATAAAATATACATGTTCTACTCAGTAATCACCGAAAACGCTTTAGGCGGCGTCGCCAACGAGACAAGTGCAGGAGACAACGCTTTAACCGATATTATGTACGTAGTATTCGACGGAGCCAAATTTAGCAGTCCCGCTTGGTTGACAACACCTGGTGACAAAATCAGCGTTAACGGAAGCTTTTTTGTCTTCCAAGACAAGTTATACGCTGCACTTTCTGAATGGTGGATAGCCGATGGCTCCAATTTTGAAGTCAAAATGCGTGCTCGCCTTGAGGTTTTTGATGGAAGTAGCTGGCGCGAAGCTGAAGCGCCGTTAAGCGAAAACGAAATGGGCAATAATTGGGCACCCATATACGTTGCGGGTTCAAACAAAGTTTGGCTGATTTACCAAAATACCGATGCCCAAGGGCGCTTCGTAAACAGCTTTGCATACAAAACTTTTAACGGCAACTCGTGGAGCAAGGCACGCAGCTTCGCCCTTCCGACGCAGCAACCGAATGGCTGGATACCGCTTGCCGCGGATGATCAGCTATTGTTTGTATGGGAAAATTTGCGCATCAACGCCGGCGCAGGGGATAAGCCGCATGCTGAGGTTTGGCTTGGCCGTTTTGACGGCGAAAACTGGAGCAACGTTACCCTACTATCTCCCGGTGATGACTCGGGCGAAAACTGGGGCGCCACCGCGGTGAAATATCAAGATGAACTGTTTGTTTTCTGGAGCAGCAGCTACTTCAAATCTCCAGAGCCTAAAGACGGCGGCTGGGTTCTAAGACGCTTTAATATCGCCGATGGCACATTAAGCGAGTTAACAGCGGTTCCCTCAGAAAAAGGCTACCGTTGCTCCACTTCAAGCATCACTGGCTTCGATGGGCGGCTATATGTACTCTGGTACAGCGATTATGAAAACTGGCGAAGCATGATCGGCGCCTTTGACGGCTCCCGATGGGGCAGTCTCTATCGCTTCGACAGAGGCTATGACGCAGATGGCTTATTTGTTTACAGAAATAAACTGTGGGTTTACGGCACTTACGAATCCTCCACGCCGAACGAGGCGGGCTGGACATACCTGCGAAGTTACAGCCGAACAGAATAAGCGCCGTGCTTCGCGTTACTTTAGCGCCTGCTTGCAGTGGCTTTTAGCAGCAGGCGTTGGAGAACCGTGCAGAGTGCTGCTTGAAAATCCACGGATATCTCCGGCGAGTAACCTCTGCCACGGCATGCGGTGGAATCACGCCTTCCTCGCAGATTACGCCATGAATGAAGTCGCGTCTTGTGATGTCAAACGCGGGGTTACGGATCAGCAGTTTCTCAGGCGCGTTTTTCCAAACCTCATCTGGGCTGCGCTCCTCAATTTGCTCGTATTCTCCGCAGACGGTGGCGGGGTCAAACTTCAACAGCTCCGCCACAACGTAGAAGGGTTTTCGGGCTTCGTGGGCTAAAAGCGCAATGGTGCTGGTACCTATCTTGTTGATGACGTTTCCCTCGGAGGTTATGGCGTCTGCGCCCACAAGAACCAGATCAGCATTGCGTATAAGTGAACGCGCTGCTGAATCCACAATAAACGTTGTCTTAACGCCAAGCTCCAGCATTTCTTTGGCGGTGATTCTGCCCTGAAAGACTGGGCGGGTCTCCGTGCATATAACCTCGAAGGTTTTGTCTTCCTTTTTAGCCCTGCTTAGGAGATATGTTACTGTGGAAGAATGGCAATGAGTTAAAATCACCATGCCATCGCGTATTCGCTTGGCGCCTATCTCTGCAATGCAGTCTTTTGAAGCATCCAACTCCTTTAGGAACAGGGTCGCCGCAGAGGACACCCGTTTGGCAAGCGCAGTGGTCTGCCTTTCGCCGCTGCTTTCAACTTGGCTGATTATCCATCGAACAGCATTCCGCATAAGCGGCTCCGTTGTCCTCGACTCAAACAGCAAATCGCGGGCTTCCTCGAGCTCCCTAAGGAATTCTTCCCGTGTTTCTGCTGTTGTTTCCTTGGCTAAGGCTTCGAGTGCTTTTATAGCGGTTATAGCCACGTTTCTTGCGCCTTGCACCTCGAGGCGTCTAATCCTGTCAGCGGCAACGCGGGCTGTCTGAGTCACGATTCTTCACCTGCTTTCACTATTACATGGCGAAGCATATAAGGCAATTCAGACAGAATGTAAACGAAGCGCCCATGATGCTCAATGAAGACGCCATTGCAGCGGTTTTGAAGCCTATAATTGGCCCATGGTATGAGTCATTGGAGAACCCGCAGAAAGCGCAGGAAGCCGTTCTATACGATCTCCTCAAAAAGTACGCTGTCACAGATTATGGTAAAACGTACGACGCAGACAGGATCACTGGCATCTCGGAGTTTCAAACGCAATTTCCAATAGTTGATTACAAGGCACTTTCGCCCTACCTATCTAAAGTGCAGGAGGGCCACTATAAAGCGCTTCTGTCAGAGCCGCCTGAATGCTGGGTTATGACGCGGGGCTCAACAGGCCATGCGAAGGTTCTGCCTGCAACACAGACGCATTTGAAGCAGATTTTCACCTGCGGCGCAAGAGCACTAGTGAATTATGCGCTTAAACGGAAAAATTTCGACGTCTTCACAGGGTACATCCTGAACTTGAATTTTCCCTCCCGCGTTCACACCATGACCTCGGACGGCCGTGAGGTTGATTATGGCTATAGTTCAGGAACATACGCGCGGCTTAACCCCATGTTTGACCGGGTTAGCCTTGTGCCGCGGCAAGAGGAAATTGACGCACTTGGCTCGGGCATCAGCAGGATGGATTGGGAAAAACGCTTCGAGCTGGTTTATCAGCAAGCGCTCGGCAAAAACGTAACCGCTAC
>JBBFKZ010000019.1:0-29210 GCA_037481775.1 Bathyarchaeia archaeon | reverse complement strand
GACGTCAAGGGTGCGGGTTCCCACGAACCGCTTCAGCATAAGCAGAAGCAGCGATTGCGGGGAGCCGTAACGGAACCACACCTGAGGCGTGAACACGTTGCCGGCGGACTTGGAGATTTTCCTTCCACTTTTGTCCAAGAACATTTCATATTTCGCATGCGCGGGCGGTTCAAAGCAGAGGATTTCGCGGCATATGCGGTCGTTTATGCGGACTGAATCTGCTATGTCCTTGCCGTAGGCTTCAAATCGTATGTCCAAAGCGCGCCATCGCGCAGCGAACTCGCCCTTCCAGCTTAGTTTTCCCTCGCCGCGGCGTATGTCCGCTTCGCCTTTATGCCCACAACCCGAAATCCATCTGCCTCTGATTTCAAGGCCCTCGCAAACATAAAGAACCTTGTCTGTTTCTGGGATGAACTCTAAGGCTTTTGTAGTGTAGATGCGGCCGCATTTTTCGCAAACAGGAAAGAACGGCAAAACTTCCGTATACCGCTCTTGCCCCACTTCCTCCTTAACGATCTCGCCCACTTTCTTGGCGTTCAAAAGTATGGTTCTAATCTCCTCAAGCAACAAACCTTTCTCGTAAACCTCTTTCGCAGACATATACGTGTACTGGATGCCACACTTGTCCAGCGCGTCAAGCAGAAGTGAGCTCATGTGTTTACCGTAGCTTTCGTGGCAGCCAAACGGGTCGGGAATGCTGGACACTGGAAAGCCCAGGTACTTCTCTAAGGATTTCGGCAGTCCAGCTGGAACCTTGCGGAGCCCATCCTTGTCATCACAGAAGGCAATAAGCTCTGAATGGTAACCCATCTCCTGTAAAGCCAACGTCACCGCATAAGACCGAGCGGCATCGCCGAGACTGCCTATGTGTGGAAAGCCGGAGGCACCGAGGCCCATTTCCGTACGAATCCTGCTTAGGCTTCTGCCAAGTTTCTGTTCTCGACTAATTATCTTTTGGGCCATTTTGTCGTACCATGTGCCGCGACCGATTGTTTCATTGCTCATTTTGAATCCTGACTCTGCCATAGCATAAACAAAATGGAAATAAAAACGTTACAAAAAGAATACCCAATAACGCCATGTCAGCATCACCTAAAATGCAACTTCCACAACGCTGCTGTCTGAAAATGCTACAGAAAATGAAAAAGAAAAAAAGGGTTATAGTTTGGTGCCGCAGTTGGAGCAGAATTTTGCTCCTGCCTGATTTTCAGCACCGCATTTTGGGCACTTAACAGTAGCCTGCAATGGCGCTCCGCAGTTTGAACAGAACTTGGCGCCTGGAGCGTTTGCCGTGCCACATTTCGGGCAGTTTACGCCACCTTGTGTTTGTTGTGCTTGCAGTGGTGTGCCGCAGTTGCCGCAGAACTTGCTTGTCTGCGGGTTTTGGAAGCCGCATTTGGGGCATAGTACCATCACTTGTGCTTGTCCAGCGGGTGGCTGTTGAAACATTTGTGGCAGTATCACTGCGCCCGCGCCTACTGCTGCGCCTGAACCTTTAGAAAGGCTTTCGCTTGATTTCTGAACAGTTTCCATTCTAAGAACTTCTGTTCCGCTGACGCCCGTTTTTATGTAGAATAGCCTATCTCGCCATTCAGGAGTTGTATCCAAGCCCTCAAATTTTACATCTATCAGTTCAAGCCCAATCCTGGAAAAGGCATCGTAAAGCATATTCTTCGCAAGCAAGCTTGTCTCGTCGAGTTTGCCGTAAACTTCTGCAAGCGAGTACTGGCTTAATGTGTCAATGAGGCGCTCGTTAAGATAACCTCTTAAGAAGCTTTGCAGTCCATCTGTTGTGTATGCGCCTTGGCTGCCTATAACCTCGTTTACGAAGAGGTTGGGCTCTTCGACTCTGAACCAGAAGCCACCGAAGAACTTCAACGGTGCGAGTTCTTTAGTTTGCCCTTGCGCGCCGAATTTTCCTTGGAACTGCTTAAGCGAGATAAATATGATGGTTGCTCTGAAGGGGACCTTGTCGAAGCCGGCGAGTTTGGAAACAATTTTCGTTAGCAACGGCAAATTTGCCGTCGTCAACACGTGCCGGCCGGCTCTGAATACGTCATATGCTTTGCCGTCTCGGAAGAACACTGCGGCTTCGTATTCGTGAACAACAAGGTTATCGCCCCACGCGATCTCCTCGTTTGGGTATCTCCAGACTATGTCGTTTTCTCTTGCGCCTATCCATTCGATTACCTTTGGCATTTTCACGCTTCACCTCCCAGTCCCCTAAGAATGCTCACGCGCTCATCAACAAGCTTATTCAGCTCCTCAATTGCCGCTATTACCGCATCCATCGCGGCGCGCCACTCTTCTGTTCCAGGCTCAAGTTGATTAGTTTTTTTAACGCTTGCTTTCACTGCTTCTGCCTTTTCTATCAGGCTTAAGTCATGCTCGGTGACGGCGTCAAGTTTGTTTTCTTTAACTTTCACTGCGTCGAACATGCCTGCGTACCCAGCAACTGCGCGGTCTATGCGCTGAGTAACTCTGTCAATTCTGGCGTTAAAGGCTTCAAAACGATATGTATCGTCAGCTGACAGCTTCTGGACAGCTGATGGATTGGCGAATGCTCTTCGGAAATCTGTTTTTGCAGCTTTAAGTTTGTTAACAATTTCCATTCTGACCAGTCGATCGCTTTCTCTTCGTAGCTCCTTCTCCTTGTAGCCTCTGTATCCTGGAATGTAACTCATGATTTTCTCAAGAAGGGTGCGTTCACCTTTGACTTTTCCCAAATAGTCTTTTTCACTCATTTTTTACTCCTCTGGTATGCTAAAATACCCATGATGGCTATGACCACGGCGAGAACACCTATTATGACAATAGAATTCACCGCAGTATAAAACGCGGATATAATGGCGATGGCGAACATTATGCTACCCCAAACCAAGTAATACGTGGAATCCTTACTGGCGATAACGGCATAGGTCAGCGTGTACACGCCTAATGGCCCAAAAATCCATGCGGGAAGATTTAATAAATTAAATGCCAACAGAGGTAAACCGTAAATTACTGCGGCACAACCAAGCGATGCGATAAGAACAACGAGGGCGCCTACACCATAATCAAAAACTTTTCTGTCCGATTTCAATTCCATCCCTCGTGAGTACCGCTTATTTGAGTATGGAGTGGAATCTCGCTTTTAAGAGTTTAGTTAAAATATTCCGAAGCCTTTTTGCGGTATTTCTCCCTTTATGACGTTGCCAGTAGCGCCGTCTATCAGCAACTGATAGTTTCTGCTTCTGTATTCGTATTTTATGAACCATACTGGCGCATGTAAGTAAACTGCTTGCTTCACATTGAACGCGGTGCTCATCTCAATTATGCGGTCAAGTTCCTGTTGAAGGAGAAATTGATGGTGCGCTTCGATTTGCTGCTTTGCTTTTTCTAAAGCTTCTTCCTTGTCGATTTCGCTGTTTAAAACCTTGGCGAAGCCTTCAATCTTGCGGAAGTCGTAGGGAATTTTTCCTTCTAACGGCACGTCGTATTCTCTTGTTGGGAATCCTGCGGCTTCTCTCGCCAAAACAAGCCAATCATACTCTTTCTGAATTTTGCCTTCCTTAACAATCGGAGGTGTTATGCGTTCGAATATTCCCTTATAGCTTGTTGTAGCTTCAACAGAAACGATCCAAAACGGCAGGTAAACGAGGTTTTTCTCAAGAATTTTTGATTTTCTGGCAAGGTCAGGCGGCTTAAGAAAGCCAGTTTGCATCCAGTTCTTCACGGGCTCTTCTATTTGCTTTTCGTCATACTTGTTCAGCAATAGCGCATGCTCAAAATTGTATGATTGCCCAGTTTCTATGACGGTCATGAAGCCGCAGTATCGGCATGTGGCGATTATCTCGCCGGGATTGAATTCCACAGGCGCGCCGCAGTGCGAGCACCTGATGCTCTGGGCTACTACCATTTTATTGCGCCTTCAGTTTTTCTCTTCTAAGTATTTCCCTAGCCACTATTACGCCTGAAGCTGAAGCCTGCACTAGGCCTCGGGTGACGCCGGCGCCGTCGCCAATTGTGAACATATTCTGGATTTTTGTTTCCAATACATTGTTTAACTGCAAGTGTGAAGAGTAGAATTTCACCTCTATGCCATATAGCAACGTATCCCTTGAATGAACGCCCGGCGCGATTGTATCCAGCGCCTGCAGCATTTCCCTGATGTCCGCCAAGTAACGGTATGGTAACACGAAGCTTAAGTCTCCTGGCGTAGCGCTCTTCAGCGTTGGCGTTACAACGCTTCTAGCTAGCCGCTCAGGCGTTGAGCGCCTGCCAGCGACCAAGTCGCCTAGACGCTGCACTATCACGCCTCCGCTGAGCAAGTTTGAAAGTCTTGCGACGTATTTTCCGTAGGCAATGGGCTCCTTGAAAGGCTCCGTGAAGGAAGTGCTTACAAGAATGGCGAAGTTGGTGTTTTTCGTTTTTCTTTCAGCATAACTTTGCCCGTTAACTGTTAACACTCCATCATACGATTCTGTTGTGACTTCGCCGTAAGGTGAAACGCAGAATGTGCGAACCTGATCATCGAAAACCTTTGAGTAATAGATGAGCTTTGGCTCATAAAGCGTTTTAGTTAATTCTTCCATAACTGAGGCTAAAACTTCAACTCTCACGCCTATGTCCACAGGGTTGTTCACGTTTTTCAAGCCGTGAAACTGGGCTTCATTTTGAAGCCATTCAGCGCCGCTTCTACCCGGCGCGATTATGACATATTTGCCGTAGAATTTTTCACCGTTTGCGGTTTCAACACCTTTTATTACGTGGTTTTCCACGAGGAGGCTCTTAACGTCTGTTCTGGGCTGGAACGTGACTTTGCTGTTCAGTTCTCGACGCATACGGCGCAGCGTCTCCGCGCATTTCTCCGTACCCATGTGGCGGATTTTCTGCCTGATGAGCCTCAAACCGGCCAAAGACGCCTTCCGCTCGATTTCATCAACCTTTTCCGGGTCTTCCCCGTAGACCTGCGGATCAGCACCGTACTTTAGGTATATGCCGTCTACGTATTTTATAAGCTCTTCCAGCTCTTTGTTTGAGATGTACTGGTTAAGCCAGCCGCCTACCTCCGTGGACAGTGTAAGTTTGCCGTCACTGTAGGCGCCTGCGCCGCCCCAGCCTGAGAGCACCGAGCATGGCTCGCAGTGCTGGCAGTCGAAGCCGCGGCTTGATGGACATCGGCGCTTGTCTATGTCAGGGCCTCTGTCGAGAATTAGGACGTTTAGTTTGTTTTTTTCTGTTAGTTCTAAAGCTGAGAATATGCCTGCTGGACCTGCACCCACGATGATTACATCATATTTCAAGGGGTATCGTCCTCGTTGGAACCCAAACTTACATGTAACAACTAGCATATATTTCTAACGAATAAGCTGTGGAGAAAGAGAATGCTCACCGTGGAACTTGACGGAGAAAAGCTTTGTTAATTTGCCTCATTCCTGCCTCTTCACAGAGCTCGTTATTGATCCGCGACTGCAAATTTTAATGTACGGCTCCGTTTTTTCTTTAAAGAGCATAAGTGTGTAGCGGCAAAAGCAATTATGGTTTTGTAATAACTGAAAAAATATAGTGTGATTTTGAGGCTAGTCTTTTATGGCTTCTATGAGGCTCATGACGTTCCACAGTTTCACTCGCGTGTAAGGTGGCATGTTTGGGTCCTGCAGGATTTCATCTAACAGCGATATGGCGTTTGAGGCGCGCACAGCAGGCGTGAACTCTGGGCTTTGCAGCGCATTCATTGCGTCTTTTGCTGTGCGTCTAATATTTCTGGGAGTTGTGCTGTCTTCTGAGACTTCGTTAAGCACAGTTAATGCTTGTTTAATTTTCTCTTCATATTCCTGAGCTTTCTTCTTCCGCACCATACGCATCAACTCTAATGCAATAGCGCAGTAACCAAGTTATATAAGCTTTGACACGTATTTACTTTTAGGGTCAAGGATGCAAGAGAAAGCCACAGATGAGCATATTAAACGTATGGCTGACCTGCTAAGGCAAGGCGCAACTTTAACCGAGTTGGCATGCCCTGCTTGTGCTTCGCCGATTTTCAGGCTTAAGGATGGAACTTTATGGTGCGGTAATTGTGAAAAGAAAGTTATCGTGGTAAAAGAGGATGAAGAGCCAGATGCGCTGCGTAGCCTGGCTTATGACAAGCTTGAAGCCACGCTTTTAGCTAAAGTGGCAGAGATACAGGCGAAGATTCAAAACACCGAGAACGTGGATGAGTTGCAGAAGCTCAGCACAGCACTTTCCGAACTGCTAAGCAGCTTGGAAAAGGTTAAGAAAATGAAAAAGGGCTAAAGGGCAGAGCCGAAAAGATGTTGGGGTTTTACGCGAATTTCCCCGCAAATGTTCACAGCGCGGAAGACTTTGCCTCTGTGCTTTCAGCTAGGAAACTTCAGGAGAAGCTAATACAGGTGCTACGAGACATGAATCGCAAACCTTTCAGTTTTGAGGAAATTGCTACCCCTACAGTACCCAATGGATCAGTGATATTCGAGATAGGTCTGGCTGAGGAATCAAGCTTCAGCTACGTAGACGAGGAAGAAACAAAGAAAGTGCTCCACGCCTTAAGGAAAGGCCCGCTTCAGCTAATGGACTTCTTCTGTGTAGCACGTTACTATAAAACCGCTGGCGAGAAGAGGGCACCGTTGAAATTTGACTATTACTTCGTGCGCTTTATTTTCAGCCAAGGTTCCGTGCAAATCCAGGTTCACCATGAAAGAGGCCCAAGATACATTTCCCCGCGGGACATCACCAGCTTCCTGGTGAATCAGATTAACAGGGCTTCTGCGCGGAAAGTGTTAAAGCTGGTTGAGACTGACTATTATCAGTAAAACGTATCCAAGAATCTTTTTACTACCGCGTATAGTTCTCGGGCTACTGCAGTCTTAGGCTGATTACCGTTGACTCTGACGAGACTGCCCTTCTCCACAAATTTAAGGTATATCATACGCACCTTCTGCTGTGTCTCCAGATTTTCCATCACGGATTTGTTTGGTTTCAGCCGTTTCATGGCGGTTTTAGGGTCAACGTCTATGAAAACTGCCAGGTCTGGCTTAAGTGCATACTCATTTATCGTTTCTATCCATTCTATGCTCAAGCCAGCAGCGCCCTGATAGGCTATGGATGAGTAGAGGTAGCGGTCTGAAATGACAAGGCGCCCTTGCTCTACGGCGGGAAGAATTTCTGTTGCCACGTGTTCCATGCGGTCTGCCGCAAAGAGTAATGCTTCAACAGCGCTTGGAAGCCGTTTTTCACCGTAAAGGCAATGTTTGCGGATGAAGGTGCCGATTTTGCCGCGGCTGGGCTCTGCCGTGTAAACCGCGTTATAGCCCCCTTTAAGTTTTTCAGCAAGCATTTTCGCTTGTGTGGTTTTTCCAGAGCCATCTAAGCCTTCAAGACAGATGAACGCGCCTCTTTTAGTCAACTTCCGTCAGCTCACCTTGAACTAGCGCTACACATTATAGGGAGACACCTAAATATAACTTACAAGAGCGGAGACGTTCAGGAATGCCTAAAGCATATTGGGGCGAAATTAAGGATCCCGTGCATGGATACGTGTACATCACTGAAGCGGAGAAGGAGCTTATTGACTCGTATCCGATGCAGCGGCTACGGCGGCTGCGGCAGCTGGCCGGCTCCGAGTATGTTTACCCAGGCGCGAACCACACGCGGTTTGAGCACTGCGTCGGCACCATGTATTTAGCCGGCAAGGTTGTTGAGAACCCGAACATTTCTAGGCTTGTGAGCGATGAAGAGGCTAATTTATCTCGCATTGCAGCGTTGCTTCATGATGTGGGTCACGGTCCCTTTTCGCATGTGTTTGAGCAGTTGCTGATTAAGGATTTGGAGAAGACGCATGAGGATATCACGTCGTGGATTATTGAGAAAAGCGAGTTAGGCGATAAGCTTGCTAAAATGGGCTATAAGCCTGAGGAAGTGGCGAAGCTTGCGGTGGGTAAGCTGTACAAGCCCGGCAAAGCCTTCCTTGACCAGATAATAAGCAGCGCTGTGGACGTGGATAAGCAGGACTTTATTGTGCGCGATACTTTCCACACGGGCGCGGAGTATGGGTTCATCGACGTGTTCCGGCTGATCCATGCGGTTGACGTTTTAGGAGAGGACTTGGCGGTGGAGGTGGGCGCTCTCTCGGCGCTGGAAGCCTTCATGATAGCCCGCATCGAGTCGTTTAAAAGCATCTATTTTCACCGCGTCGGCCGAGCAGCGCAGATCATGCTTGCCATGGCCATGGAAAGAGCAAACGCGGAGCTTGGCTTAACAGCGTTTAAGACACCTGAGGAGTATTTAGCTATGGACGACTGCACTGTTTGGGTTGCATTGAAAAACTGTAAGGCCTCCAAAGAGATAATTGCCGATTTGGAGAGGCGGCGAATGCTGAAGTGCGCCTATGAGCGAACATTCTACCAGAAGGACACGATGATTTCGAACATTTTCGGGCGCGAAGCCTACCGCCGGCAGATGCAGAGCGAAATCGCAAAGGAAGCGGGTGTGGCGGCAGAAGCAGTGGTCATCGACGTGCCTACTGTGCCTTCGGTGCCTTATCACCATGCGGTGCTCATGGAGTCCATGGAGATACCCGTTTTCAGCCGAAGCCAAGCAGGCAAGAAAACGCCGCATCGCCTCAGCGACGTCTCCAAAATCATCGAGAACCTGAAGGGCTTCATCAACATAATGCGCGTTTACACGACAGCGGCTTACCGTGAAAAAGTTGAACGCGCAACAGCGAAGATTCTAGGCAAGATTCCTGAAACCGCCAAGATATCCTACTGACATTTCGCAGCCCGCGCCATACATGCATCCCACGCTGGAAAGCGCAAATTAGAAATATTTTCAGCTGAAAAGAGAGCAAGGTTTATTCGAGTGAAAAAACATTTGCATGATGCTTCGGCTTAAGACGTGCTCCGGTAGTATAGTCCGGTCAAGTATTTCGGCCTTTCGAGCCGAAGACCCGGGTCCGAATCCCGGCCGGAGCACCATTCAATCAGGCTTGCTTCTGACTTATTTTTTATTAGAAAAGCTTGCCATTTTCTGTGGTGTTTTCCATGAGGCGTTTTAGGCTTCTGCGGAGTTGCTTAATGTCAACCGAGTGCTCCAGGATCTTCAGGATTTTAAGCGAAACCAATGTTTTTTCATTTTTTAAATTCAAACGAATGATACGTTTACGACCAGGGGATCGTTGAGTAACGAGCTCTTCGTTCCAAAATACGTAAGTTACGGTCAACTTCGTTATATGTGCTGTTAACAGTTCGCACCAGCTTCATTATAGTAGCGAATCCACACTGCCTATTGTTTTCTCGGTTCAAAACTCAACGCCTACGCCCATGCCAAAAGAGCCTTTTCCTAGCTTGCCGGTAGCGGCTGTTTCTGTAACGATAGTCGCCATTATCTGCGTGGGTTTGCTGGCCTACTTCAAAAGGCGCAAGCATTGAGCGGCAAGCTTCGGCAGCCCGTTTTTATCAGGTAATTGGGGGCTAGCAAACTTTTTCTATGCAGCAGCCATAATTAAACTGAGTGTTGGTGGATGGGTTGGACATGCTTAGCTCGGGCGAGAAGAAAACGAAAGGCTTGATGGAGCTTATTTCTTTACGTGGCAAAATCGCCTTGGTTACTGGCGCTGCTTCAGGCATTGGCCGGGCAATAGCCCACCGTTTCGCTGAGGCTGGCGCAGACTTGGATCTTATTGATTTAGACGCAGAGAAACTTGAGGGCGCAAGAAACGAGCTTGCGGAATTTAATGTGAAAATCAACGTCCACAAGGTGGATCTTAGCCGTAAATCCGAGATTGACCAGCTGTGGCGCGTGCTTGAAGGCAAAGAGCCAGACATACTCGTGAATAACGCTGGCATCTATCCGCTGAGGGATTTTTTGGAATTGGATGAAGCCTTTCTGCAGAAGGTGCTGGACATAAATTTGAACTCGGTTCTATGGATGTGCCAAAAAATGATAAAGAGCCGCGGGAAACGTGGCGGCGTAATAATCAACGTCGGCTCTGTCGAAGCCGTAATGCCCGTTAAGGAGGATCTGGTGCCCTATGGCATAAGCAAAGTCGGCGTCATAATGCTCACGCGTTCATTAGCCGCCGAGTACGGCAGACACGGATTCAGAATAAACGCGCTGATACACGAATACGGGTATCCTGATTACACGTGGCTGAGGACGAATAGACGGCAGACACGGATTCAGAATAAACGCGCTGATACCGGGCGGCGTCTTCACCGAGGGAACCAAAAAGCTGGTTAAGGAAGCGCTCAAATTCAACGTGGGCATAATCCAAACAGGCTTAGAGTACCGTCAGCGACTGCCCTTGGGGCGGCTGGGTGAACCAGATGAAATCGCCCGTATGGCTCTCGTGCTTGCTTGCGACCTTTCAAGTTACGTGCACGGCGCACTTATCGCCGTTGACGGCGGCTTCCTCTCCGCCTAAGGCATGCCTAAGTAAGCGGTTAGCATGCGAGCAGCCCAAAAGTCGTCGCGCTTACTTAACAGAAGTAGCGTAATGACTTAAATCCAGCTTTGCATATAGCACTTCAGTAAAACTTGCCGAAGTTGAGTTGACATGAGAAGTGACGAAGTAAAAAAAGGAATTGAGCGTGCACCGCATCGCTCACTGCTAAAGGCTCTCGGCTTAACGGACAAGGACATCGAGAAACCCTTCGTTGGAATCGCCAGCAGTTACACAAACATTGTTCCCGGTCACATCCACCTCAGAAGCATAGCTGAAGCCGTCAAGGAGGGGGTAATCGCCGCCGGCGGCACACCCTTCGAATTCAACACAATTGCAATTTGCGACGGCATAGCTATGGGGCATGAGGGAATGCGGTATTCCCTTCCAAGCCGCGAGTTAATTGCTGACTCAGTTGAGTCCATGGCGCAGGCGCACCGCCTAGACGCACTGGTTTTGGTGACGAACTGCGACAAAATCACGCCTGGCATGCTCATGGCGGCGGCGCGGTTGGATATCCCGGCGATCGTTGTGACGGGCGGCGCAATGGAATCCGGCGTTTTTAAGGGTGAAAAAGTAGGCGTAAACACTGTTTTTGAAGGCATGGGTAAAGTCATAGCTGAAAAAATGACGCTGGAAGAACTCTCCGAGCTGGAAACCGCGGCATGTCCAGGCTGCGGCAGCTGCAACGGGATGTTCACCGCGAACACTATGGCTTGCCTAACTGAGGCATTAGGCATGTCGCTGCCTTATTGCGCAACAGCGCTGGCTACAAGCGCTCAGAAACTCCGAATCGCTAAAGAAACAGGAGAAAAAATTATCGAGCTTACCCGTAAAAAGCTGCTGCCATCAAAAATTCTGACGCGAGAGGCTTTCGAGAACGCTATCGCGGTGGACATGGCCCTAGGCGGCTCCACAAATTCGGTGCTGCATCTCTCCGCTATAGCACGCGAAGCAGGCATCTCTCTACCACTGAGCCTCTTCGATGAAATAAGCCGAAAGGTCCCGCACCTGTGCAATATGGTGCCCAGTGGACCCTACGATATGGAAGAACTGCACAACGCTGGAGGCATACCTGCACTATTAAAGGAGCTTTCGCCCATGCTTCACCTGAATGCGCTTACCGTAACAGGCAAAGCAGTCAAAGATAATATACAAAACGCCAAAGTCTTAAACAACAATGTCATTCGGCCTTTGGCAAACCCAGTTCACAAAGGCGGCGGAATCGCCATTTTATACGGAAACCTTGCTCCGAAAGGCGCTGTGGTAAAGACAGTGGCGGTTTCACCTACGATGCTTAAGCACACTGGCCCAGCAAGAGTTTTCGATTCAGAAGCAGACGCCGTGGAAGCAATGAAAAAACGCGAGATCCAACCAGGCGATGTCGTAGTCATCCGCTATGAGGGACCTAAAGGCGGGCCTGGCATGCCAGAAATGCTTGTGCCGACAGCCACGATTTCGGGAATGGGTTTAAGCGAATCAGTAGCTTTAGTGACGGACGGCAGATTTTCAGGCGCTACAAGAGGACCATGCATTGGGCATGTTGCGCCGGAAGCAGCAGAAGGCGGACCAATCGCTATCGTTAAGGACGGGGACAAAATCACCATTGACATTCCTAATCGCATGCTAAAGTTGGAGCTGTCAGATCAGGAGATCAAGAAGCGCTTGGCGGCATGGAAGCCGAAAAAGCCTAGAATCACAAAAGGCTATTTGGCACGTTATTCGCCAACACCTATGGAATAGGCTGATCTCTGTCTGTAAAGAACTTCATCCCATTTTTTCATTTAAGGGCTTTGTTCCTTTCAGTCTCTGGCGGATACATCGTTCAGGTGCTTATTTTTGGTGGCGGGCGGATGCGTCTTCCAAGTTTTATGCGCAAGGCTATCCGATACAGTTTCCGCAAAGCCTTTACTAGTTGCTCAACGTTTGGCGCTGCAGAGTAGATGAGCGGTATTTGCTCATACTCAGCAAGCTTTATGGCGTAGTCGTCTGGTTTGGTGCGGTGGAAAACTACTACTCTTGGCTTTAAGCTGCTAACGCGGACAATCATCATTGGCAAGTATCCTACATCCACGTTAGTGAAGACTATGGCGCGTTCAGTTGTCGCGCCGAATAGCTGCGCATACTCTAAGCCGGAAAAAGCTTCAACCGCCTTTTTGCTGTCCACCACAGTGTACCCGTTAACTTCTTTTGTATACTTGTTGGCGCATGCCACTACTTCGCCATCAATGGCTTTGCAGAGATATTCCACGCGAACCGGAATTGGAAATTCTCTCAAGTCCAAGATGGCCATGCTTGGTGAGCTTGTCAGTTTGGCGAATTCTCTGGTGAAGCGGCTTCCCTTTTCCTCGTCAAGCTGCAAAAGCGCCATAACAAATCGTTTGATGAACTTGGCGCCTGGGCTTTTTCTTCTGCCGCTCTCATAATCGCTTATGACTGATGATGAAAGCTCCATTTTCTCTGAAAGGCTTATCTGGGAAACTGCAAAAAGCTCGCGCCACTTTCGCATGGTTGCGCCGGGCTTGCTTGATAGGATTATTTCTCCAGCAATTCGTCTCGCTAACACTTCGCGGCTACTAGGCGACACGGACATGCTTAACACTCCAGAGAGCACTTTTCCCTTTAATGATTAGGTATAAAACTGTATCTGAAAGAGATGTGGGCCATCGGTTTCTTCAATATCCAATGTCAATTTTTCTCTAATTATGGGTCTTCTAGCTTTCCACGGGGCTTTTCAATTTATTTGCTTTCTTTAGACCCTCTTTATACCCATTTTGTTCCCTACACAAGTCTCCCATAACCCAACAAGTTTCAAAGCCCCCTTTTTCTTTGAACATAATCTATCGCCTATTATTGAATTGAGTTTATAAGCAAGTTTGTAATATATGACCAGTGACGTTCCATGTCTAAGGAGAGACGATGTAGAACGTTACAGATGCAACACCAAAAAAGCAACAATAGAAAGGAGTGATGGAAAATGGCAGAAAAATCTGATGTTATCTTCGTTGGGAATAAGCCTCCGATGAGTTATGTGCTGGCTATCATAACGGCTTTCTCTTCCGGCAATGCTAAGCAGATAACGTTGAAGGCTCGTGGGCAGGCGATTACGACGGCTGTTGACGTGGCTGAGATAGCTAGGAACCGCTTCATGAAGGATTTGAAGGTTAGCAACATAACCATCGGCACTGCTGAGATGCCGCCGAGAGAAGGCGAAAACAAAAGCCGCATGGTCTCAACGATGGAAATAACCCTCACAAAAGAGTGAGCATTGCTGTGCAGTGAAGAGTGCTGATTTGACCTCTCCACTTTCTTTATTTTTTATAATTTACCTTCAGCAGAAATCTTGGTTGCTTGCCTAGACGCACTATTTTCATTTCACTCTGATGTTTTGGGCTCTCTTTCTTCTTCAAGGTAGGCTTCAACTTTTTTGACAATTTTGATGAAGGCTTTGGCTACTGGCGACTCTGCATGCTCAACTATGAATAACGCGCCTTTATCAGAGTCCATGCTCACCTTTGGGTCTAAGGGGATGCTGCCGAGAAACGAGACGCCTGTCTCTTCAGACATTTTCTTTCCGCCGCCCGACTGGAATATGTCTATTTTTTCGCCGCATTTTGGGCAGACGAAGCCGCTCATGTTTTCCACTATGCCTATTATCGGCAATGCTAGCCGACGCGCAAAAGTGATTGCCTTATTAACGACAGCCCGCGAAAGCTCCGAAGGCATGGTCACAATTATGACGCCGTCAATGTCCGGCAGAAGTTGGGCAATGCTTAGCGGCTCATCGCCGGTTCCAGGCGGCAAATCTATGAAGAGAACATCTAATTCTCCCCATGCAATATCTGACAGTAACTGTCGTATCGCCGTCATCTTTAGCGGGCCACGCCAAATAGTTGGCGTTCGCTCTTCGGACAAAAAGAAGTCGATTGAAATAACCTTCATTCCTAACGGGCCTTTCACTGGGAATGCTCCGGGTGGCCCAATTTTAACCTGCTGTCCTCTTAGGCCTAATAGCCTCGGCACGCTGGGGCCATGCAAGTCGGCGTCTAATATGCCCACTTGTTTTCCGTACATGGCGAATGCTGCAGCAAGATTCACGGTTATGGTGCTTTTGCCCACTCCGCCTTTTCCACTTATCACGGCGATTTTATGTTTGATCTGCTTCATTCTGTACCTTAGAAGCTCCTGTTGTTCCAGCATTTGGTTCCTAAATGTTTCTGCCGGGTTTGAATTTTCTGTTGAGCTCATAAAAGCCACCTTTGCATTTTGAAACTTGCGTAAGGGACACTAAATAGTTTGTGGTATGAACAATGTTGACGCTGCAGATGAAGTTCAAAAGTTACATTAGGTCATTCTTGGCTTCAGATTTATGGCGATTTCAAGGGTTTGCTGATGCAGAAAAAGGCTTATTCTTGATAAGTATTGTGAATTCATAAGTGTTTTAATGTTTTAAAGTGAACTATTAGCTTGCAAGGTGAAGTTGCATGAGCGAACAAATCCTCAAAGCTTGCAAGGAATTAATTGATGACGCAAAAGTAGGTTGCGCCGACCTCGTTTTTAAAGATTTGTGCCTTGAAGTTTTGTCCAGAGCACGTGATGTCCTCCCAGACAAGCAATTTAATCAACTTGTCGCGTATGCCGCAGAGAAAATGAAAGAGAAAATCGAGCTTGAAGTCCCAGCGGAATTAACAATTCAAAGATGAAACCAAAACCGAATTACCTTTTCACCACACGCTGCTTTGCAGGGCTTGGAAGTCAGCGCTAACTTCACCTTGCCTCCTCCTATTTTTCCCCGTGGCGCCGTCATAGTTTGTAGCCTATTTTTCTTAGGAACTCTTTTCTTTCCTTAATGTTCGCGTCTGTTTCTATGCCTTGGCTCTTTAACCCGTCAATTACGCCTATTACTCCTCTACCCTGCGCTGTCTCCGCTATTATCACTTCCAAGGGATTCGCGGATGCAGCGAAAATTGTGCATACCTCCGGCACTTTTCTGATTTTGTCTAAAACGTTTATTGGATAAGCGTTTCTAAGGTATATCACAAAGCTGTGGCCGCATGCAATTTCAAAGGCTTTTTCTGCTGCTAGCCGCCGCAGTTCTTCATCGTTTCCTTCGTGCCGCACTAGACATGGGCCTGAGCTTTCGCAGAAGCCTATGCCAAATTTAATGTTGGGTACAGAATTAACTAACGCCTCGTATAGATCCTCAACAGTTTTTATGAAGTGCGCCATGCCCAAAATTACATTGCAGTCTTTTGGCGGCGTAATTTTAACTACTTTAAACTCGATCATCCCTTTTTCCTCTCCAAAACAACTTATTCTCGCTTTCGAGGTATAGCATTTTCTGTTTAAATGCCTAGTCCGCCTAAGTAGTAATGTCTTCCATAGTTTTTACATTTCTTATACATACTTTTTAATTGCTGTAACTGCTGTTTTCGATGACAAGTTTTATATGATTCCATGTAGTGCATAAGTTCATCGTGCAAGAAGCAATTTTTGCGCGTTAATCAATAAGGAGTTGAAGTAGTTAATGTCCGATAGAGAGATGCACAAGGCAGTCTGCTCTGAATGCGGCCAGGAATGTGAAGTTCCATTCAAACCTGACCCGAACAGGCCAGTTTACTGCCGAGAGTGCTGGTCAAAGAAACGACCGCCAAAAAGACGATATTAAGCTTTTAACGCTTAACAGTTAATTCTATTTATTCTCATATCTTTCCCATTTTTTTGGAATTTTTGATTAAGCCTGCTATTTCCCAGACAAAACATAAATAACAAGGAACTGTTAAAGAATTCGAGAAAATGCCATGCGGGCCGGTAGTTCAGTTGGTATGAACGCCTGACTTGCACTCAGGAGGTCTGGGGTTCAAATCCCCACCGGTCCACCAGTACCAACGCCTTGCACCCTCCTATCATGCAACTAAAGACCTAGCGCTAGTCAGCAGAAGTCTAGGACACCGCAACCCGCACATGATCCAAAGGAAAAACCCTTGACAGAAACTAAGACGCCACCAAACCCAACCGAGTCGACACAGAATAGCGCCTTCATATTTGGCGGCTATTAGCAATTCATTGCAGGAAACCTATAGAGGGGCTATCACGGCAGTCTCCTTCAGAACCAAAGAGGCTATACGGCGCTATGGGCTGCGCCGAGCTATAACTGCACCAAGACCTGACACGGCTGAACCATGCGTGGCATCCTATTGAACACTGTGTGGCTTTTGCTTTTCCAAATGGTTGCTTATGATAATCGGTTCTTTGTTCCCTTGGAAGAACAGTTCGTTCCTCGGAGAGAGTATTAAGTCTGTTAGTGCATTAAATAGAATCGAGTGATTAGGAATGGATAAAACCAGCAAGAGGACTTTTGCTGTTCTTTTGCTTCTTCTATTGGCCACCGTTTCCTGTGTTGTTTGCTCATTGAAGCTTTATTTTGAGTCGCTTCAAAAAACTCAAGTATAGAAGAGTTAAACAGGTTAAATAATGAACTTCAAAACCAACTGGACGCCCAACAGAAACCCTACTTGGTCACTTCGCTGAGTTTCCGTAGAGCCGCGAAATGTCACTTATCCACATCCCCACTTCACATTTGAAGGAATAGTTTTCAATGTTGGATACAGAACTGCGTACAATGCGCGGCTAGACATAACCGCCTATTACAAGAATGAACTCTCAGCCTTTAACTGACCATCCCTCTTGGAAACCTAGAAAGATGGCAAGTGGTACAGGTAAGCAGAATAATCACCACTTCCAACTGGATAGGCAACTACACAATTACCCCTCTGTGGGATGATTTCCCATAAAAATGGGGCTTCAGTGAATGTAGGTTAAGTTTTTGTTCTGGTTCTCCCTGATTTCCTTTAACGCCTCGTACTGCGCTTCCAAAAGAATCTTTAACGCGTCAATCTTCTTCTTTACATCTTCCAGCTCAGCAGTTTTCTGAAGAACCCCTGACTGCACAAGCTGATTATTAATGTTGTCAACGGCTATCTGAAGCACTTTTGCCTTGAAAGCAAATATCTGAAGCACATAAAGCAGGCTCAACTGAGAGGACAAGCGCTCCAAGCGATCCAGCTCAAGCGTCTTCCTCATAAAAGCCTTTATCCTCTGCTCTTCAGTCGCTCCTTCCGTTTTAAGCAGCGCCTCATAAGACGCTGCGTATTTCTGCGCTGCTTCCCTGGCTTCATCAAGCGTCTTTTGAATTCTTTTGGCAGTTTTGTCCAGCATCTCTAAAACTTCATCCAAAGCTCAAGCCCTCATTGTTATCTCTCTTAATGATTCCAAAGCTGCTTTTCAATTTTTCCCTACTGCCCCTGAAGACGCCGCAACCCCTTGTTTCCAATGTAAGTAGGCTGAGAAATTTGTACATTAGTCAAGTCTCATGAGCTTTTTTTCGCAAGATATTATACTTAAAAAAAAGCAGGTTTGCTGGAAAGCGACGCGCTGTTTAATGTGTTCTATCTATTTAGAAGGGCGATACAGCTGTTTCATTGCAGGCAACAGTTCTGGAACATTAAAAGCTATGTCAAGATAAGTGAGCATGCCCGCGATTTTGCCGTTTCTGGTCACTGGCAAATGCTTAATCTTCCATTCCTTCATCAGCTTGGCAGCTTCTTCCACCGTTGCAGTCTCTTCAATCGTCACCAGCGGATTAGTGTATATAGCTCTCGCGATAACTACTTTTGGATCTAGCCCTTGAGTTAGCATACGCACTATAATATCATGTTCCGTTATGATCCCAGTTGGCTGCCCGCTCTGCTCCACAATCACGTAGTCAACATCGCAGCTAGCCATCGCCTTCACAACTTCCAGCACTGCCGACTCGTTTCGGAAAACATTAACGTTTGTAGACATTAAATCCTTCACTAAGAGTTTATTTGTCATGCGATTTTTCTCCTGGTGCTATGACAGATGTTTCTGATATTTATCTATTTTTTGTTTTGCACGCCAACCTTTTATGATGTCACTAAGCCGCAAATTCACCGTTTTGACTTGTAAAAACAAGTGTATTATATCAAAAGCCACTTCCGATTAAAGATAGACAAATAGCCGAACTTTTAAACAAAATAAAAGGGTACGTGGTGATTTGTTTCAACCACTTTGATTTTGCGCCGTCTATGTATGGGCTTCTCTTGAAGGCTTAACCTATGATTTTTTCCCAGCTGGCGAAGAAGTCCAGCACTTCTGGGCATCCGTAAGTGCGCAGTCTCTGCCTCAGCTCAACCTTGTCGACTACTGCCTTCTGGAAATCATAGATTTGGCTCGCTTTGTCTGCAAGATACAATATGCCGTCAATGCCTGTTCTTCCTGCACGAACTGAAAGCGTTATCAACTCGCTTGGCGAAGGCACCTCTCGCGGATCGTCGCCTGGACCGAATACGTAAAAGCTAACGTAAACAGGCTTCTTAAGCAGCTTCTTGAACGCTCTGCAAAGCATCTCCCAGTACCATGGAGTTGCATAGTTCTTTGAGAACATGACAACATTGAACGCGTCAGCGTACGGTGCAAGTGCATCGAAATCAATGCCGAATCGCTCGTAAGAGTTCACGGGGTCAGGAAGCAAGCCTATTACTAACTCGTTTTTTACGCGTTCCCTGATTTGGGCAATGTAGTCTGTCACTTCCTTTTTGCGCCACTCAAACCAGCTGAGCCCGCTCTTCTTCCATAGTTCGTTGCAGCGTGGGCAAGTGCAGTGTCCATGATCTGCAAAGTGTATGCTGTTCAGCCAAACTCCTGGCGAGCGTTTCGAAACATCTTCAATGTAATCAAGCTGTTCCGCCCTATGCTCCGGTTGCGTAGCGCAGAGAACGTCCCAGCGTAGGTTAAATTGGTCATTTGTTCTCCAAGCGGGTCCAAGTGGCGACTGGGAAATCCAGTCCGGATGATTTCGTGCTGTAACGTTGTCTCCGAAAATTGCTACGTTACTGTACATGTCTGGCACAGGCGGTAGCCGTCTGCCAACTTCTGGTTTCACACGAAACAAATGGAAGTCAAAGCCTTCAGCTTTTTTTGGTTCAAATACGTATGTGCCGAATTTCACGTGTTTCCACCTTTTTTGAGATGCAAAATGCTGGGCAATGTAATAAAGTTTTGCATAATTAGCCCAAAATTAACTTAAAAGCAGTCTGTGGAATCATTACTCTACCTATAAAATGCTTATGCGCCTATTACAGAATCAATCTCGCAGCATTTGCCCCGAAAACATAGTAGCAGTGTATTACGCGATTGCGGCGCAGTACCATGCAACATGTAACTTCAGCATTTTCAGTCGGAAAATTAATTAAGATAAAATATGTGATTACTTCGTGCCTAACAATGGTGATTATAAAATGACCATAAAAGTAGGAATTAACGGATTCGGAAGAATCGGACGTCTTCTATACCGCGCAGCACTTGAACGCAAAGCCAAAATAGACTTTGTGGCCATAAATGACCTTGCAGACGCCCAGACCAACGCGCACCTTTTGAAATACGATTCGGTTCACGGAAGATTCCCCGGCACAGTTGAAGTCAAAGGCAACGACCTAGTCGTCAACGGCAAACTCCTCAAGGTCCTAGCCCAAAAAGACCCTGCGGCTCTCCCATGGAAAGACCTCGGCGTATACTTAGTTGTGGAGTCAACTGGCCTGTTCACCGACCGCGAAGCCGCAGCAAAACACTTGCAAGCAGGAGCCAAGAAGGTTCTCATTAGTGCACCAGCAAAAAACCCTGACATAACCATAGTCATGGGTGTAAACGACAAGCTATACGATCATGAAAAACACAACATACTCAGTAATGCTTCTTGCACCACAAACTGCCTTGCCCCAGTCAGCAAAGTCCTCGATGACAACTTTGGCATAGAAAAAGCCTTTATGACTACAACTCATGCGTACACCAACGACCAGAGAGTTCAAGATCTAGTCCATAAGGATCTGCGTAGAGCGCGTGCAGCAGCATTAAATATTATTCCAACAAGCACAGGCGCAGCTAAGGCAATCGGCGAGGTTCTTCCCTCCTGCAGTGGTAAAATGAACGGTATTGCGCTTCGCGTACCCGTAGCTGATGTGTCTATTGTAGATTTAACCGTCGTGCTAAAGAAGGAAGTCACTGCTGAAGACGTAAACGCTGCAATGAAAAAAGCAGCAGAAGGTCCACTTAAGGGAATATTGGCGTACACCGAAGACCCAATAGTCTCATCCGACGTGTTGCACTCTACGTACTCTGCAGTCTTCGATGCGCAGTCAACAATGGTATTAGGCGGAAAAAGCAACTTCGTCAAAGTCCTCGCATGGTACGACAACGAATGGGGCTTCTCCTGCAGAATGGTCGAACTAATCGAATTAGTCGCCAAAAAAGCAGGACTCTAAAAGGCTCAAAACGCAACTTAACCTTTAAAAGCTCTCTTCCTATTTTTCTTTTGTCCAAAACATGAAAGTGATGTGGTATGGCAAAGTACCTAACTTTAGATGATGTTCAAGTCAAAGACAAAATAGTCCTAGTCAGAGTAGACTTCAACAGCGAAATCGACCCGCAAACCAAAAAAGTCACAAGCGACGTCCGCATCCGCGCACACGCTGAAACCACACTAAAAGAGCTGGCGGAGAAAGGCGCAAAAACAGTTGTTCTTGCACATCAGGGAAGAAAAGGCGACCCAGACTACACGCCGCTGAAGGAGCACGCGGAGATTCTTGGAAAAATCCTGAAATGCCCAGTAAAATACGTGGACGACGTGTTCGGCGAAAAAGCAAAGAAGGCAATAAAAGCGCTGAAAGGCGGCGAAATTCTCGTTCTCGAAAACGTGCGCAGCTGGGACGGAGAAACCAAAAGCGGCACACCTGAACAGCATGCCAAAACAGAATTAGTGCAGAACCTCGCGCCACTGGCCGACCTATTTGTTAATGATGCCTTCGCTGCGGCACATCGCGGCCACGTTTCCATGGTAGGCTTCACAGCCGTGCTTCCTTCTGTCGCAGGAAGAATCATGGAGCGCGAGTTGAAGTCGCTGGCCCGCGCATTAGAAAAACCTGAAAAGCCCTGCGTCTACGCCATGGGCGGCGCCAAGGCAGACGACTCATTGGAAATCAGCAAGTACGTGCTAAGCAACGGAATCGCAGACTACGTAATAGTCGGCGGTGTTACGGCGCAATTGTTCCTTGCAGCTAAAGGAGTGGACTTGGGTAAGAAGAACATGGACTTCCTCGCCAAGAAGGAGTTAACAGGTTTGATTCCAGGTATCAGGGAGCTCATGCAGAAATATCCTGAAAAAATCATGGTGCCAGTTGACGTTGCGCTGGACGTAAATGGCAAACGCAAAGAAATCAGCGTGGACAAGCTACCGACGGAATACTCGATTTTTGACATAGGCGCGAAGACCGTGGAGAACTACGCGAAGCTCATCAGCAAAGCTAAATCTATAGTTGTCAGCGGGCCAATGGGCGTGTACGAAAACAAGGAATTTAACTACGGCACCAAGAAGGTTTTCGAAGCCATCGCTAGCTCGAAAGCTTTTAGCCTTGCAGGCGGCGGCAACACCATCGCAGCCATACAAGAATACGGCTTAACAAATAAAATAAGCTATATAAGCACTGCTGGCGGAGCCTTAATCGAGTTCCTCATGGGCAAGAAGCTTCCAGGCGTTGTAGCACTGGAGAATGCAGTTAAAACCAAGAAAATCTAAATTTCTCCCCCATTTCCTTTTTATTTATATCAACCGCCAAAAAGTCACCTTTTATCGCGTAAATGCGGTTTTCCTCTTTTTCGCTATTATTTTAAATCCTTTAAGCGCACCATTTAAAAATGGTGAATCAGATGCACGATGTATCTTCCAGCGGCAAACAGTACCACATTGCATGTGCAAGAGGCGACTTAGCCGAGTATCTGCTTGTTCCGGGCGATCCAGATCGCGTCCCCAAAATCGCCCGTTTCTGGGATACTGCAAGAGATATTTCCGTCAACCGTGAGTTCCGCAGCTGCACAGGCAAGTACAAGGGTGTCGCTGTATCCGCGTTGTCCAGCGGCATCGGCCCAGCATGCATGTCCATCGCTGTTAACGAAGCCTCCGCCATCGGCGTGCATACTTTCATCCGAGTAGGCAGCACAGGCGCCATACAGCCGGGAATAGCCTGCGGCGATGTGGTAATCGTTTCTGCTGCCGTGCGCTTGGACTACACAAGCAACTGCTACGTCATGCCCGAATATCCTGCCGCCGCGAACTACGAGGTTCTGCTTGCCCTCGTCGAGGCCGCTGAAACCCTTGGCATCGCAAACTATCACGTGGGTATAACGGCTACGACCGCCGACTTCTACGCGGGGCAAGGCAGAGCAAGCCAGCAGTGCGAAACCTGCGAAATGATCGATTTAGTGCCTAAGCTGCAGAAAGCACGTGTGCTAAACGTGGAAATGGAAACCGCAACTCTCTACACGTTAGCCAGCCTCTTCGGGCTGCGGGCAGGCGCTGTGCTGGCAGTTTACAACAGCCACTACACAGGCGAGTTTAAGGCTGGTGCAGGTGAAGAAAACGCCATAAAAATCGCCAATGAAGCCGTAAAAATCCTTTCAGAATGGGATGCAAAGAAAAAGACAAGCAAGAAGCAATGGCTCTTCCCTTCGCTGCTAACCTAAAAAGAGAAATGAAAACTCTTTTAGATGCGACTGCAGTTTCTCTAATTAAGCCGGGGTGGCGGAGTGGTTATCGCGCTGGCCTCGAGATCCTTATAGGCATAAATAGGGCCTAAGACAAGCCAGCCAGTGGGCCTTTGGCCCGCAGGGGTTCAAGTCCCTTCCCCGGCGCCATCAACCTGGAATTGGATGAATCCCCGGCTAGTGGCTGTTTTGGTTTTTCTGAAGAGCTTTGCGTTTTGGTAGTCGCAGACGTATTGGAATCCTGCTTCAAGCAGCTTGCCGGGTTCTTTGAGTGTCCAGGCAACATTGACTGTTTAGTCTTGTTCGCCGCTTTTCTTCTTCCACCAGTGCTTTCTGGAAGCAGGGCAGGTTTTGGCTGTAGTTATTATTTTTTTGATTTTGCCATTAATAATAACATCTTCCGCTTTTCTTAATGGTTTGCAGCTTATTGGAAGCCTAGAAGTTTGATGGATTAGAGAATCGATTAGCAGGTAGGGGCCGTTTTGTTGTTTTAAAGTAGCAGTTTTTACCATTAATTGCAGATAACTTGCACGGAGTTTAAAAGAAAAAGTAGCGGTTTAGGTCTCTCAGTAAAAAGCGCGCAAAATCATAGGCATTTATTTTTAAAAATTATGACTTCGCTGTTTTTATAAACTATGTTTAAATTTTTGTCATTTATTAGGTGCTGTGAGTTTCCAATTGGAGTTACAACAATATAAGAAATGTTCCACGCATTTAAGACATTTTGATAATTAAATACTATAATCTCAGAGTTAATTACGCTGTCAAAATAAGTTTGCGAATTGTGATATATTACGCTGTAAATGTAATTTTCATGGTTTTCACTAACGGTAAACACGCTTGAACCTAAAAAGAACTCTACACGCGCGTTTTTTTGCCCTTCAAGATTCTTGATAAGTACATAAGAATCAGGGTTTTCTTGTAATTTGATTTGAGTTGCTAATTTTTCTTCAACAAACAAAAGTTGATTAAGCATGTGAGCGCTTTGATCTGCAAACGCAACGCCGCCATCATATTGTACCATTATGCCATTAGACAAAATGGGAATGATAAGCCAATCTAGAAGTACCTCGCCGACTTTGCTACTCAGTTCCAAGCTAACTTTCAGGAATCTAACGCCAGAATAAAGTGTAATTGATTCAGAGAAGATCAAATCAGGGTTTTCTCTGATGATATTAACCGATGCCCAACTCGAATCATTCCTCAACTGAACAGTTGTAATTTCGAGATCAGAGACATCTAACTGTGATGGGACACCGTAATGCCGGTATAATAGGCTTATCTGGTTATCTTTTAGCAGGAAAAATTGATAGAGAGACGATAACCCTGCAAGTTTGGTATAGAAACCAAAATTGTTTTCATAGCAAGGCAGATTGTTATATTCAACACGTAACACTCCATTATCGATAAAATACTTGGAGCGAAGTAAATTTCTCGCCACCTCAGCTGGTTCTAGTTCACGCGCAAGTATCAGGTATTGAGGGTCTACAGCGCTTAACGTTGGTCTCTGCGCGAAACCTGAAATCCACCAGCCATATTCCGCACTTGCAACAAAGACCGAATTACATGGCGTGTTGGCCTTGATCCACCGTATGGCATCAAATTTTTGTGGTGTCATAACTTGATAGTATGCCGCTTTTTCAAAACCAATGGTTGGTGCTGTTAAAACAGGCGCGAAAAACAGTGATCCTAACAACAAAAAAGCACATATTGCAAGGTACCTGTTTGATAAACTGGAAGATTTACCACGTTTTGGCTCGTTAATATTTGAAATCGTTGGTTTTCCCAGTCGCCGATTAAACAAAAATTCTCCAAGTTTAAAGAGTACCTGCGGTATGCGGTCTACAATTAAAGATAGGCAGATAATTACTGGAAAGAAGACAAAATATACAAATCTCCTGTAATCTGCGTATAAACCAATCAAATAACTTTGCGTAAAGATGGTAGGAGTAATTATCCATGCTGCAAAGAGAATTGATGAAATTGTAATGTACTTTCCTTTATAGAGCTTTGAAAAAACAAAAAATAGCGTTGCAAATAAAAACGCTATAATCAAATACTCAGCTGGAACAAGTCTATTTTGGATTAAGGCTTCTCGTGTTTCTAAAGGTGCATCAATGATTGTTCCTGACGAACCAAAATAAACTGGAAGCATCTTAACAAGATAAGGTGAAACTATTAAGGCTCCAATAATGATGGGTGCAACCCAATAGACAACCTGCTCTTTAGTTAAGCATGTTCCTTTGCGAGCTATACTGAACAAAAAAAGCGCAAGAAAGACTATTGCTGTGAAAACAAGCGCACTGAAGACATGTGTCAAGTAAATATCGCTCGCCAACAAAGAAACCACCATAAAGTGGTTATCAATAGAAAACCTTGGGTATTGCAGGCAAAAGTACAAAACAATGGCGATAAGTAGCAACGCAAGTAAGTTTGGGTACCCGCCCCAGCATAACATTTCTATATCTCCACCAGAAAACACAGCTAAAAAAGCAGCTATAAGCGAGGCAGAGTAACTCCATAATCGCCTAGTAATTAAGAAAGCACATAAAACATTAAATGACGAGTAAAATGAAACTACAAGGACATGTGAAAGATAATCAGGCATACCTGTAAAGGCGCGTATAAACGCCACAAAAATATGATAGCCCGGGTTAGTTGCGCTTGTTTCCCCTCCCATATGATATGAATTCCAGAAAAAATCTGTCTTTTCAAATGCAATTGAGTTTACTACGCTTTCATGAAGCCCTATATCTGATCCAGGAGGATATCTGTTAATGGTTAATAATAGTAATCGATATGTTAATGAAAAAACAAAAATGAAAATTAATAGTTTGCTTATTCTGGTTTTTTCAACCAACAAGCTTTCTCCTGATGAATCTCACACCATTAACTATGAAATTAAGCTGAAAATAGGATTAAAGTTTGCGTTTGGCGACATGGGGCGCCTCTGCTGCGCTGTCGGCTTTCAGCCCTGTTAATAAGCTTCAAGTAAATTATAATCGTTAGACCTTATTTTCAAAAGTTACAAAAATTTTATATTTTTTAAAAGAGAAAAATTATGTAGGGTTGGGGGTATTGGTAATTAAACTGAAATTTGGTAAGCTTTTGCTGGTGTTTGTTTTCGTCGCATTGCTTTATTTTGGAACTGTAATGCAGATGATACCGCTTCAAGTTTGCGGGCAGTATCCAGCCAGATGGCGATTAACTATTCAGGTCAATAATCAAGCTGGTGGTACAACATCTCCTGGCCCAGGGACTATTTATGTGGATAATGGTCTTTCTGTTCAAGTTAGGGCTTTTCCGAATCCTGGTTATCAATTTAGTGGTTGGTATTTAAACGGTGTTTTTCAGCATAAGCTTGATACAATTACAGTAACTATGCTTCAAGACAACGTGCTTATGGCTTCTTTTTCTGTACTTTCCGCCTCTTTGACGATAACCGTGGATCCGCCTGAAGGAGGTGTCACGGATCCTCCTGCGGGGAAAATGGTCTTCCAGTACGGTAGTTCGGTTCAGGTAGTGGCGCAAGCTAATGTGGGTTATACTTTTAGTGGTTGGTACTTGGATGGGGCGTTTATGGGAACAGATTCAAGAATAATCGTTTTGATGTCTGGTGACAGGCAGCTGCGAGCCTTTTTTAGTAGTTTGTCTCCAACCCCTGCTCCTTCGCCTAGCCCAAGCGCATCGCCAACTCCTACCCCGCCAAGTTTGCCTCCTGCTGAGATAGACGTGGCGGTTGAAAGCACTTCCACTTATTCGGGGTTTAGCACAAAAATTAGTGGAAGGTTGACTGCTAATGGTGTAGGTTTGTCCAACACTGGCGTTATTCTTTACCTTAGTGTGTCCGGCGGGTCGTCATGGGATGTGCTGTCTTTTGTGAACACTGATGCTGATGGTAGGTACTCGGTGGTGTGGCGTCCTTCAGTTACTGGTAACTACATGCTTAATGTAAGCTGGAGTGGAAACTCGGAGTATTCAGGGGCTAGCAAAGTAGTTAATTTTGCTGTAACTCCGTATGAGGAAGAGAATGTCTTTTCGGTTGTTTCAAATTCAACGCTTTCTGGGCTTTTGTTTGACTCGGAAAATGATGAACTGCGTTTTAGTGTTACTGGCCCTTCAGGGACTGTGGGTTATGTTAATGTGATTATTCCTAAAACTTTGGTGCGTGATGTTTCAAGTTTGAGAGTTTATCTTGATGGTGGGCAGGTAACTTTTGAATCCGAGCCTCAAGCAGACTCTTGGGCATTACACTTTACTTATACCCACAGCACGCATCAAGTGACAATAAGTTTGAGTTCTGCTTCAAGTAAAGTAAATCCAATACTGGATATATTGATCTACATTATTTCAGCAACAGCTATCGTATTGATAACGATTATTGTGATTTTCTTAATTATGGTGAGAAAGAAAAAAGCTAAAATTAAGCAGTAAACTTTTTTCTGCCTCGCTCTTTTTTGCGTGCAATTCACGATTTTATCAGTTTATTTATGATTGCGTTGCGTCTATTAAGGTTTGGTAATCAAGTTTCATCGACTATTTATTTGAATATTGACCTGTGACTTTTGTTCTGTGCTTTTTAAAGTGCTAAATTAGGAAAATGGGTTTCTTCAGGTAATCTTATTTTGATGCTGGTCTATTTATGAACTTTTTACTTCAACTTCGGTATGATGGTTAATGTTATTTTTCTGTTGAGTGCACATTAAATGAAACTTGCGAAAAATCTAAATTCTACTTCAAATTTAAATCAATAAACGGTTCCTATTACAATAGGGTCTACGTTATTGATGTATTCTGCCTCTGGGGGGTTGAATTGACCTTTAGAGATAACAGCTGCTTAAGCTGTAAGAGGGGCAATAAGTAAAGGAGAGGTAGGTTGTGAAACTACCTAAACTTGCTCTAGTCTCCGCCATCATTGTTCTTTGCATAGCGCTACTGCTGTTTTTCGTTCCCGGATTTGCTATTTCAATGATACGGGGGCAAATGGAAACAACAACTGACCATACGCTGCAATACAAACTTCAGGAAAGTATACAGCTTTGGACAATATATCAAATATCAGTGTTTCAGCCGCTTGCAATAGTCGCCCTTGTTATATCAATAGTGCTGTTCGTTTACTCGATTATACGATGGATAACTCTAAACTATATGCCTACTTCTTAAAGCTGCCAATCCTTTTTTATATAAACGGTAAAAACTCAATTTAAATGCCTTATAGGCAAATTTATCTAAAATGAGCTGGGCAATCATAATTTAAAAAATGCAAAATTTTTTGGCGCTTTGTAACGATATCTAACACAGACGATCCGAAGAATTAGTGCCATTGTGACAATGGGAAGAACGGAATAGACTCCCGAATGTACAAGTATTCAAGAAATCCAACTTGCCACCGTCAATATTGGGTATTATCTCTGTCCTTTGCTATAGCTCAATGGGACAAGTAGGTGCGTTTTCATTTGTTGCTTGACTGAGGCAACTCTGAAGGCCGCGCGCGAGACTTAGGGGGTTTTGCGAAGTTTTTAGATTTGTTTAGCCTTGGGGTGTCATCTTTTGGCTGGTAGAAGAAGAAAACAACCACGCTTTTTCTTCTTCTTTTGAAACTTGCGGCTTGGTTTGTGCCCGCGTTGATTGTTATTATTTTTTGGGTGTGTTGTGATAATAATAACTTTTTTCTGCGTTAAGCGAGCGGGTTGTGGCTTGGGTGGGAAGAAGAAATGCGGTGTGGCGGTGTTTTTTTCTTCTTTTTGTAGTGGCATTTTGTGGCTGTGGTTTGTATTCTTGCTGAAAATAGATAAGCTGTTTTATTGTTGCTTATCTAATAAGCGCAACTCTTATATGCGCTATTTACGTTTACCCTTTTTCAGGGTTGTTTGTCTTGAGTAGGGATGTTCCTGTTTGGGTTTTTCGGCGTTATGAGATTTTGTGGGATGCTTTCGGCGGCCGCGCGTTCCGTTTTGAGGATGCTGCGCGGGTTTTGATGGATAGGAATAAGGATGCTTGGGAGCAGGTGCCCGTGTTTCTTTCTGAGTTGCGGAAGGCTGGTTGGTTGTTGGTTGAGTCTGATGTCAGGGATGCGCGTCAGAAGGTGTATAGGTTGAGAGGCAGGGAGGTGGAGTTTGAGGAAAGGCTTGGGCGTGGGGATGTTGATGCTTTG
>JBBFKZ010000018.1:0-29942 GCA_037481775.1 Bathyarchaeia archaeon | reverse complement strand
CTAATGACGCCTACTGCTTGTCGTCTTTTCAGCAGATTCTCGGCACCGGATCGCCTACTGGTCTCGTGATTATCCTTTTGCCGCCGACAACAGTTTGCATGGCCACACCTGTGAAGTCCCTTGTGGCTTCGCCGATGATTTCCGCGTTTCTGCCTTCCTCAGTTTTCTTCAGAAACTCCAGCGCCTGCTCCGCCTTCGCGGGCACCACGCCTATAATCATTTTTCCTTCATTTCCAACTTCAAGCGGGTCTAAACCCAGCATTTCACAAGCAGCACGCACATCATTTCTCACCGGAATTTTTTCTTCGTAAATTAGTATGCCCTTCTTTGATTTTTCACTGAGCTCATTTAGAGCGTCTGCCAAACCGCCTCTTGTGGGATCTTTCATGGCGACAACACCGCCGACTTCGCCGAGCATACGCTGAATAAGTCGGTTTAAGGGTTTAACGTCGCTTTTTATCTCGCTTCCAAAAGTTAGCCCTTGCTGCGCTGAGAGCACAGACAAGCCGTGATCGCCTATGGTTCCAGACAAAATTATCTTGTCGCCAACGCTTAGGTTGGAGTCCAGCGTCCATCGCGCCGTGAAGCCGCTGCGGTGCTGCTTGACCACTTCAAGGTTGTTCTCAAGCGCTTTGGTTCTTCTGCCTATACCTGAAACATTCATGATGCAGCCGCCTAAACTGCCCTTTTCGACAACTTTTGTGTCGCCTGTTACTATGCCAACGTTTGCTTCGACGCATGTTTGCCGCATGCTTGCCAATATCCTTTCTAAGTCGGAAAGCGGCAAGCCTTCCTCCAAAATCAAACCGCATGCCAAAGCGTAAGGCTCAGCGCCTAAGCACGAAATATCGTTTACAGTGCCGGAGACCGCTAAGCGGCCGATGTCGCCTCCTGGGAAGAAGATGGGCTTAACCGCGTGCGAGTCACTTTTTAGCACGACATCGCCGATGACTGCTGCGTCATCTAAGGCCTCGAGCGGAACCTCAGCGTTGCCCAAGCCGCTGAAGTACTTTACAATATAATCATTAACTAGCTTGTGCATGACTGTGCCGCCAGCGCCATGCAACATTGTAACTGCGTCTTTGCCGGTCATTCTGCTTTCCGTTCCTTTTTGGTTGAGATAAGTAACTTTAAAGTGAAACATAAATACATTGCATAAAATGAAAAGAAATTATCGTTGATTACTCACATTTCTTGGAGAAGCTTTAACGATTTAAAGTTTGGTTAAGCGTCAATCACAGGCCGCGTCTTTACTCAATTTTTCCAACAAGGTACGTGGGGAAGGCCTTTACAATTTTAACTTGTAGCATTTTGCCAAGCAGGTTTTCTGCGCTTTTAACGACCACGGGTTTATAAGCGAAGTTCCTACCTATCCACGAGCTGGGCGCTTTCCCCTTCTCGTCAATGAGAACCTCGCCAGCCCAGCCGATCCAATTTTGGTTTCTCGCCAGCGAGATTTGCTTAACCAGCTTCGTTACTTCCGTGCTTCTCCGTTTAATTTCCGCTAAATCCACAAAATCATCTTGCATTGCAGCGGCTGTTGTTCGTGGTCTAGGAAAAAACTTTGATACATTAACTATATCAGGTTTTATTTCATTAATCAGCTTAAGCGTGTTTTCAAAGGCCTCGCGTGTTTCGCCTGGAAAACCGCATATAACATCTGTCGCAAAGGTAATCTCGGGGAAAGCGGCTCTAAAAGCCGCGACTACCTCTTTAAAATCTTGGACGCTGTAAAAGCGGCACATTCGCTGTAAAACGTCGTTATCACCGCTTTGCACGGGCAGATGCACAAACTTGAAAATTTTAGGAGTTTCAAAAGCCTCAATTAACTCGTCTAAGATGTCAGCAGCCCTGTTCGGCGTCATCATGCCAACGCGAACCCGAAAATCACCATCTACATTGCATATCGCTTTAAGCAACGCTGCAAGATTCGTGTTGATGTCTCTTCCGTAGCACGCTGCATCTTGCGATGTAATCCAGAGCTCTTTCATGCCAGCAGCCACATCCTGCTGCACTTTCTCGACAAGCTTGGCAATTGGGTAACTCCTCAAGCGGCCTCTTGCAAAGACAACACAGCAATAAGCGCACATGCCTAAACATCCATAATTAACCGGCAGAATGCTTGTTACGCTGTTTGCTTTCAATCTTGGAAGATCCAGCGATGGCATAGCCTCTGTCGCGTCGGTTAACATGATGATTTTTCTGCCTTCTGAAACGCGTTTTACAGCCTCGACGATTTTTCTGCCCGCGGCGGGTCCAACAACACCATCAAAACGCACTTCACGCTGTAACCTTTCGAAATTGATAAGCGGCAAACAACCTGCGACAATCAACTTTTTCTCAGGTGGAACGCGCTTTAAAACTTCGATCATACGGTTCTCTGTAGGCGCTTTAACCGCGCAGGTATTGTAAATCACCACGTCTGCCTCTGCGGCGGACTGTGCTAGTTTGTATCTTGCTTTCGCTAAGCAGCCTGCTAAAACTTCCCCGTCAGCTAAATTCGCCGCGCATCCATAGCTTTTTACGAAAACACGCATAGCTTCACATCGCATTACATTAGATGCTTTAATAATAAATAAAAACATAGGGGTTTCTTTGGAGCGGAATTTACATGAAACTGCAACATACATTGTTAAATGCTTATAAAGTAGGGAACGAACATGATTAAAACATATTTAATACATAATATATAGAAGTATAACGCAAAAACACGCTTTGATACTCCACCAACGGGAGAGGAAAACAATGAAGCTAATCACGCTATATCTTCCTGAAACTTATATAAAAGCTTTGGATCAGCTGGTGGATGAAAGATTCTACCCCAATAGAGCTGAGGCCATACGTGTTGCTATCCGTGATTTGATTAGTGCTGAGGTTTGGCGGAGGAAAGGCGTTGACTAAGCATTTGCCTGAAGAGATCGCAGTGAAATGTCCGATTGGTCTAGAAGAAGCATATAAACTGAAGGGTGGCTCGACGGAGTTGTTGGATCAAAGTGCGTTGGCTGTCTGCGGTGCTAGCTCTGAGGATGCGGCTAGATCAGCGGTTGCCGTGGTTCAGAAGATTACGCAGAGCGGGCTGGAGAAAGTTCTGGCAAGCATATATGATTTAGAGAATGGTGTGCGGGAAAAGCCGTTAAAGCTCGAGTTGGATCTCGATCTTTACCAGATGGAGACGCCGTAGGTTCCTCTTTCCCATTTTTTGTTGTTTGTTTCTCTTTTTCTAGAGGAAAGTGTTATTTTTCTGCATGCGCGTATACGGTGATTATGCACCAGCTTGTTGAGGAAATTAGGAAAGAACTGAGGTCACTTGCGGATGAGCAAACTCAACGTAGTTTTCAGCGTTTCTTCAAAGAAGAAATTACCTGTTACGGTGTGAAAGCAGATGTGGTTCGCAAGATAGCGAAGAAGTATTGGAGAGAAGTTAGAACCTTCGATAAGGGAAAGATTTTCTCGCTTTGTGAAGATCTGTTGCGCTCTGATTATACCGAAGAGGCAGCGGTAGTTTGTTATTGGCTGCCGTCTCTGGTTGAGGTGCTTGCGCCAAGTGATTTGGCAGTTTTTGAGGGCTGGATTGAAAAGTACGTTAATAACTGGGCTAAATGTGACAGCTTTTGCAATCACACTGTTGGCGGCTTAATACAGAAACATCCTGAGGCTGTTAGCGAATTGAAAAAGTGGGCTAAGTCAAGTAACCGTTGGCTTAGAAGGGCTGCTGCAGTGTCGCTTATACTTCCCGCTAGGAAAGGCGAGTTTCTCAGCGAGGTTTTCGAAATAACCGATATGCTCCTGAAAGACGAGGATGACATGGTTCAGAAAGGTTATGGTTGGCTTCTAAAAGAAGCAAGCAGACGGCATCAAAAAGAAGTCTTAAACTATGTGCTGAAAAACAAGGCGTGGATGCCGCGAACAGCATTACGCTACGCTATTGAACTTATGCCAAAAGAGCTTAAGGCAGAAGCAATGAAACGAGATTGATTTATGCTTTCGCATAGAAATTTGAAAACAATTAGTTGCTTTGGCACGCTTCAATGCCTCCTGCGATAGCCCCTCTATAGGTTTCTGCAATGAATCGCTAATATGCGCCAAATATGAAGGCGCTAGCCAAGAGTTAGTGGCTAGGGGCGTCTTTTTTGTTAATTGTTACGTGAGAATCCTTTAATCAAAGAAATAACCTTTTATTAATGGTTTAGGAAGCGAAACGCCGATGGCTTATAGAGCGCAAATATTATGTGCCGCAGTTTTACTCTCAACGCTTTTATCATTGACATTGATTGGTTCGGCGTTTGTTAGTTTGGCAAAGGCGAACCCTGACCCGTTAAGTCTAGTTTTTGCCATGCCCGAAGAATACGTCAATTACACTATTACATGCGTCAACGGGACTTTGTGGGCGAAAATTGATGGCTTGTACCCGATATATGTGCTTGCAGTTTCCGAAATTGGCGCGCAATGTGCTTTGCAAGAGTTGCCAATGTATTATCCTATTCCGCCTGGCACAACAAACATTCAAGTGAAACTGAACGGAACAGACCTCAGCTGGCACTATTATCCCTACGATACTCATCATACTGCCATTGGCGACTGGGCTATGATTCGCTGCGTGTTAAAGCCTGTTTCAGAACATTTCGTGCTCAGTATTCACTATGAGCATCCTGTCCAGCTGATAAATGGCTCCTACGTGTTCCTATATGATCTCAACATACGCGAATACCTCTCGCCTTTGAGGCCTAACTCAACTGCTTACTTTACTATACGCTTCGATGTGAACGTTTCCGACATGCAAGCGTACACCACGGCGTCCGATAGCGTATGGAACTTGGTAAACTACACAAAAAAGCAACAGAATGGCGTGGAAATAGTGACCTTGAAAGTTTATTCAGAATATTCCAAGCCGTTACCCGGTGATTTGGCAATCACGTTTAAGCTTGCCGAATCTACAGTTAAGAATGCGACTTTTTGGCTTCTTATGTTGCCCCTTTTAATTGTGCTTTTGCTTTCTCCGATAGTTTATAGACAACTAAAGCAGCGCAAAATAAGACGCGCCACTAGGATTAGAAATGAATTGTTGCTAGGCGTTGCCTTTCTTGCGTGAAGTGGAGGCTGAACCAATTCTAGCGGCTTTGTTTCGTTATCAGCCATTCTGTTGTGTGCTTTCTGTAATGAACAAATTCATGCTCAAACAGCGGTACCTTTTTCACTTTACCACTGTTCCCCCTCACATGGCAAGTGCTCGTATCTGTGGTTTAAAACATTTTTCATAGAGAAACTTTAAACTATATAGTCAAATGCACACTTAGCAGTATAATGCCTTATAGGTGGAAAAGCGTGGTTCGCAAGGAAAAGCCGAGTGTTGTTTATTGGCTAGACAACAGCCTATACTTAAATATCACCAACAAATGCTCAAACAAATGTTGGTTCTGCATCCGCAACTTCAGGCAAGGCGTAGGCGGCTTCAATCTTAAACTGGAAAAAGAGCCTGCAGCCGCCGAAGTGAAGGCTGCTTTGGAAGACGTTTTGGCGCTTCGCCATTGGGACGAAGTGGTTTTCTGTGGCTTCGGCGAGCCCACTGCGCGGTTAGATGTTTTGTTGGAGGTTACGCGTTGGATAAGGCAGCGCCGTGGCAGTTCAATTCCTATTCGGGTTAACACGAACGGTCACGGTTACGTGTTGAACAAGGGCATAGATGTTGCGAGCGAGTTGCGTGCTGCTGGCGTCAGCAAAGTCAGCGTCAGCCTGAATGGGCATGATGAGGCGAGTTACGCGGAGAACTGCCGACCCACGTGTGCTGGCGGTTTCGCTGCTGTGCTGGACTTCATCAAGAAGGCGAAGATGGCTGGGTTGGATGTGGAGGTTTCGGCTGTGAGGATGCCTGAAGTTGACTTGGAAAAAGTCCGCGTAGTCGCCGACGAGTTGGGCGTGCCGCTGCGGGTTAGAGAGTACATTCCCTGCTTCTGGTGAACTGATGCATAATTTTTGGTCGTCGTTTCCTTATTTTAAGGAGTAACTAGCCCGTGAGAAATATTGCTGGCTTCCGCGATTGTTGCTGCCAGTTCCTTATACATTGCTTATTATCGGTGGCGAATGGTTTTTGTCTGCCTTCTGCTCTTTATAGTGCGTGTAGTGAGCAGATGTGGCGTTAATTTCGCGGTTTGACCCTTGGCGTAGTAACCTTTGCACTTGCCCGCCTAAACTGACTTTTAACCCTTACACAGGATGCGACCACGCTTGTGTTTACTGTTACGCCTCCAGCTATATTCCCCGCTTCTCCGAGTGCAGACCAAAACGCGATTTGCTCCAGCGGTTGCAGCGGGAAGCCGCTAAGCTAAAGGGCGAAATCGTGTCAATCGCCAACAGCTCCGACCCCTACCCGCGCATTGAGGCTGAAGCACTTTTGACGCGGATGTGCTTGGCGATTCTTGCCCAGAGCCATTGCCGAATCCAGATAATCACGAAATCTACGCTTGTCACGCGCGACGTCGACTTATTGGGCAAAGTGCCTTCTGCCGTCGCCTTGACCATAACTACCGATGACGAGGACACGGCGAGGCTGCTTGAGCCGCATGTTCCTTCGCCCGCCGAGCGCCTCAAGACCGTTGAAACACTCATAAGCAAGGGTTTTCCGGTGTCAGTGCGCGTTGATCCAATAATTCCATTCGTAAACGACAACCCTGAACGGCTTATTGCTGCGCTTGCAAGCATCGGCGTCAAGCACTTGACCGCTTCCACTTACAAGATTAAACCTGACAATTGGCGGCGATTCTCCACAGCTATGCCCCGCGTCGCAGAGAAACTAAAACCACTATATTTTGAGCAAGGCGAAAAAGCAGGCGGCTACACGCTTCTGCCCCATGCTTTGAGGCTTAAGCTCTTAAGCAACATCCGCCGCTTAGCCGCCGCAAACGGGATGCGCTTCGGCGTCTGCAGAGAAGGCCTAACGCAGCTGAACACGGCAGCATGCGACGGCTCATGGCTACTTCACGCGTACCGGAGATGAAATGCCATGCCGCAGTCAACTCGCGTTATAATGCTGGTGGATCTGGACTACTTTTTTGCTCAATGCGAAGAACTGCGGAACCCGGCGCTCAAGGACAAGCCGGTCGTCGTAGGCGTCTACTCAGGACGCACTGAAGACAGCGGCGCCGTAAGCACCGCCAACTACATCGCCAGAAAATATGGCGTGAAATCTGGGCTTCCGCTTTATCTGGCGAAGAAGCGGCTGGAGGGCACCGACGCCGTCTTTCTGCCTGTTGACGCAGAGTTTTATGAGCAAATCTCAAACAAAATAATGCAGACGCTTAGAAGCTACGCGGACGCTTTTGAGCAGGTGGGCATAGACGAGGCTTACTTGGATGTCACGCAAAAGGTGAACGCTGATTTCGCCGCAGTCAAAGCTTTAGTGCAAAAAATGAAAAGCGACATCAAAACTCGCGTGGGCATCACCTTCTCCGTGGGCGTAGGCCCGAACAAGCTTGTCGCCAAAATCGCGGCTGACAGGCAAAAGCCTGATGGCTTAACAATAGTCCCGCCTGAAGACGTGACGCGTTTCCTGTCGCCGCTGCCGGTTGACCAACTCATAGGCGTAGGACGCAAAACAGCGGCGAAAATGTCTGAGTTGGGCATAAAAACCATCGGCGACCTCGCAGTCTATGATGTGCAAAGGCTCGTGGAGATCTTTGGTAAAAAGCTTGGCATATACTTTCACAACGCCGCAAACGGCATAGATAATGCGCCAGTGCAGGAAATAGGCGAAGCGGAATCAATCAGTCGAATCGCTACTCTAAAAGAGGACACACGTGACCTAACGCGGATAATGGAAAAAGCCAGCCAGCTAATCGCGGAGATTCACAAAGATGCAGCGCAGAGACGCTTCAGCTTCAAGCAGATCAGCGTAATCGCTGTTATGACTGACTTAAGCGCTAAGAGTCGCTCACGCACGCTGGAAACAGCCACAAACGACATTGCTGTGCTAAGGCGAACGGTGCAGGAACTTTTCGAGAAGCTTCTCAGCGCATCGCAGCTTGAAATCCGCCGCGTAGGCGTCAAAATAGCGTGCTTCAGCCGAGAAGAATCCGCGCAACAGCGGCTGACAAGCTTCTTTGAAAAATAGTTAATGCAGACAGCAATATACGTGCACATGCTTATGTGCTGGGAAAAGGGGGGCTATTAAGCCGCAGATAAGGAGACACAGCCAATATGAAGTCTCTATCAGTATTTTAGATTAATTTTCAAGTTTTTTTGCTATTTTCAGTTCAGTTTCAGAGTTTTTCACAACATTTATTAAGTTTAATCGCTCTCTTATCTTTTAAAGAGAGATGAAATAGAAATGAGCCGCGTTCGAAAAGAAAAGGCTTCGGTAATTGCTGAGAAAGATGTAGTCTGCGCTGTCACCGCGGCAGACAGCGGCAAAGCAAATGATTCTCGTAAAAAACGTAAAAAGGAAGCCACAGAGCCACTATACCTCAAAAGAATATAGCGAAAGCGAGTTCTTTCAGCGTCAACTTCAAGTCCAAAACTGTTTTTATATTAGCTTGCTCTCTCCAATTTAGCTTCAAGATGCGAGGTTAAAAGCATAATGCATTTCACCGAAGCCAAACTTGGAAGAATTTTTGTGCTGAGACTACACGATGGCGACTGCCTCCACGAAGTCATCGAAGCCTTTGCTGCTGAACAGAACATTTCCGCGGCGCTCTGCTTCTTCCTAGGCGGAGCAAAAGAGAAAAGCCGCGTAGTCGTCGGCCCGAAAGACGGCGAAGTGCTTCCGCCGGAGCCCATGGTTACGCTCCTCCGCGGCGTACATGAAGCCTGCGGCGTCGGCACAATCTTTATGGATGAAGCAAGCAAGCCTAAGCTGCACATGCACGCCAGCTTCGGCAGAAACGAGCAAACGGTAACCGGCTGCGTCCGCATGGGCGTAGATGTTTGGCAAATCGGCGAAGTAGTCATCATAGAGCTTGCAGGGGCAAAGGCGAAAAGAGCCGCGGATAAGAAAACAGGCTTCGAGTTCCTTGAGGTTCAAGGCTAACGCAGGAACGTCAGGATAAGAATTCTACGCGGATTAGTGCCGAACGCAGGAAGCCGCCCGTCTTTAATCATATCCTCCACCGTATCATTGCCGAAGAGAGGCGCAAACCTGCCTGACTCATAAAACATTTGATAAATGTCCATCAAGCACAGCGACGTGTTGAAGTAGGACACGTTGCCGCCGAATTCGTATGTGAACACATACTTTACGTTACGCTCCTCGCATAGGGCGATGAACTCGTTTATGTCAAAATTCGGCGTGTAAGTATCCACTGGCAGCTCTGGATACTGCCAAACCTCATTACGCCTTGTACCGGTCGCGTACAAGTAGAACTTCACCATGTCATGGCTGAATAAGTTGAAGGGGCAAACAAGCATTATCGACTCATTCTCGCCTAGGCAACTAGCCGCGTAGCGCGTCGCCGCCTCGATGGGGACCTCAATCTGGTCCTTCGCAACCCAATAGTACGCGTCGCTTATGCTGAAGAAGAAAGCAACTGCAAGGAATACCGTGAACAAGCCTGCGGTGATTTTTGCAGCCAGCTTCCTGTTTAAGCTTATACGCTCGGAACGCCAAGCCCTCGCGAGTTTGCCGTAAGCAAACGTGATAAGGTTGGCGGCGGAAATAGCCAAAACCGGAAATAGCGGGATCACATATCGCCACTGCTTATTCGGTATTAGCGTAAAGAACACGAAGACCACAGCGAACCACGTGAGGAGAAACTTGTCTTCAGTTTTCCGCCGCCACGCGAAAAGCCCCAAACCAAGCAGGCCTATGATGTAGAGAAAGAATGAAACTGGATGTACATCGTTGTATGGCCAAGTTATCTCTATAAAATAGAATATAAGCGGCGAAAAGCGTTCGCTGTACAGCGACTTCTCCGGGTTGCCCATGCTCAAAGCGTATATCCACTGGTCCAGCATTCCCGAAGCGTAGACTTGGTAGGAGATGAAGACCCATGGTATCACCACTAAGGCGACAGCCACAATCAAAAGCGGCATCTTAGAAAACTTTTCCTTCAGATAATTGCGGCTCAAAAGCAGCACGCTTGCCACCATTACTATGCCCGCGACGAGTATCTGGTATTTGACGAGGAAGCCTATGCCAAGCGCAACGCCGTTTAACACCAAGTCTCTGTTTCGGTGCGTACGCAACCAGTTAAAGAAGAAAAACATGGCTGCTGTAAAGAAGAACACAAGCATAGTTTCTATCATGGCTATCCGCGAAAGCCAAACAAACCCAGGCATCACCGCAAGCAGAACGCTGGACAAAACCGCGATTTTCGAGCCAAACATCTTGTTAGCTAACTCGTATATTATCCAGAGCGACAGGAACGCGAAGACCACGGAAACGAATCTTCCTGCAAACACGCTCACGCCGAAAACGCCGAAGAAAACCGCTGTTATCGCATCGTACATCGGCGGATAAAACGCGTTATAGGCAAAATACTCCTGATAAAGCCCACGCAAAAGGCGTAAACCGCCGTTCAAGTGTGTGATTTCATCCCATTGAATCGCCATCACTGGCAAGTTCAGTGTTAGCAAGATGGCGTAGGTTAATGCAAAGATCAAAAAGGCTAATCGCCACTTGTCAACTCTACTTTTTAACCATGTCGAAAGCGCTTTGACGCCTTTTTTGCTCATTCTTGATTCTCTGCTATTTTTATCGAGGTTATTTTTGGAATCAGTAGTATATTAAAATCATATAAAGCCATCTGAAAACTCTTGTTTATCGCAACAGGGAAGCAACAATTTACTATCTTCTATAGTAATTATAATCACTTTCTTTTTCTTCTCTAGGCAGAAGGCAGTAATGCTAAAGTTTATTTGATAATTATGGGCTTTAACTTGTGTTTTGCGATTATTTCTGTTATATACTGATCGAATCCATTCTTTTTGATGTAGTCAAGATCCGTCAGCAGCGTTGGGTGATGCGGTTTGAGAAAATCAAGTTTCGAGCAAGTTATATACACTGTGCATTCGGCGCAGGTTCTGTAGCCGTTATTTTTTATGCAGGTTCGAATTTCGCAGTTAGGATCGCCGCAGGGTTCACTTGGTGATGTGCAGCAAGTTTGCGTGAGGCCTAGTTGAGGGAGAAATTCTAGAAACTCCATGACTTGATCGATGTTCTTGAAGGGCGGTAGAACATGTTTAAACAAGTCCAGAGGTAACTCTTGCAGCGATTCTTTGAACAACTTCGCCAGTTGCAGTCGCCGTTCTGAGCGTGCTTTGCAATCCTTGCAGTTAATACCGCAATATGCAACCAATTCTGCATCAGAAAAAGCCGACGGGCTTCCCGGTTTTTTATTATCCAATTTTATTTTTCTTCCTTACTTTATGATGACGCAAGCAGCCTAAAAAGGTTGTTATAAAATTAAAAGGTGCTTACCGCGCTTAAAACGCGGCAATTAACGCTTTTTCGCCTAAAAAAGGGTGCTTCTTTTTAGCCAAAATTGTAGTGTTTTCTGATTTTCTGCTTAATTTCCCATGTGCACTTAAGCCCTTTGGGAAACACTACATAGTCGCCTGCGCCGAACTCGAATTTTCCTTCGGGCGTGTGCACGACAGCTTTTCCCTCTAGAATTAGACATTTCTCTTGTTCGTCATACTCCCATGGGAATGTGGATTCTTCTTTTTCCCAGGTAGGCCAATTTTTTGCTTCCTGACGTTCTTTTTCAGTTGCTTTAGTAATTTTAGGCTTCATACCTAATTCACCGCTTCTTCAGATTATCCTGCAGTTGCTTTTATGTCTTCTGAATTGCTGTTGCAATTAGTATGCGCTCCATCCGCAATTGGGGATTTATCCCTTTTTGGAACATGTCTCCTTCCAGAGAATATTTATATTAGGCTTAATGATTTTACTGCAAGGAAAAATTAAAAGGGAACAAGCATCTTGACAACTCCATACGATGTCCCAGCATCCAAATTCATCGAAAAACTAGCCAAATATCTAAAAGAGAACATTGATGAAGTGCAGCCTCCAGCATGGGCAAGCCTTGCTAAAACTGGTGCTCACGTGGAAAAGCATCCGCAAAACCCCAACTGGTGGTACATACGTAGCGCTTCAATATTGCGTAAAGTCTATGTTCATGGTCCTGTAGGGCTAGAAAAACTGCGCTCTGCATATGGTGGAAGAAAAGATTTCGGCGTTAAACCTGAGCATGTTGTAAAAGCTGGCGGAAGCAACATTAGAAAAATCCTTCAGCAACTTGAAACAGCTGGCTTAGTTCAAACCACGCGTCCTCGCGGAAGAATCTTAACTCCGAAGGGACGTAAGCTTCTTCAGGAGATAGCTGAGGATTTGCATAAAGAGTTAGCGAAAACTATTCCCGAACTCAAGAAATACAAAGGCGACTAAGGATGTCGGATGAAGAGCTTGAGGCGATTCGTAGAAGAAAACTTTTGGCTCTACAGCAAAAAATGAGTGATGAACAGAGGCAAGCGCAAGTAGAGCAGCAATTGGAAGCGCAGAAGCAAGCATTACTGCGGCAGATTCTTTCGCCTGAAGCTCGCCAGAGGCTGACCAACTTGAAGATGGTTAAGCCTGAATTCGCTGAGCAACTCGAGCTTCAGTTGATACAGTTGGCGCAGGTGGGCAAGTTGCCCATACCGTTGTCAGATGCCCAACTGAAACAAATATTAATTCAGCTTCAATCTCGGAAGCGAGAGACAAAAATTAGAAGGGTGTAAGTATGGCGCGAGTTAAACCTCCGGCTAAAAAACGCAGATTGGCTAAGGCTAATAAGCAGAAAAAGGCCGTTCCAACATGGGTTATTGTGCGCACCGACGGGAAAGTTAGGACGAACCCTAAGCGAAGAAGAACTTGGAGAACACGAAAAATAAAGGCATAGGAGTGTTGGTAACTTATGGTAAAAGAAGCTAAAGCGGAAGAAAACACGTCTAAAGCAAAGGTTGACGAGGAAGTAGTGGACGCAAGCGTTAGTGAAGAGAAGACCGTTGATGAAATTAAAGAAATTCTGGAAGAAGAACCCCTAGAGGAAACGGCTGAGGCGGAAGAGGAAGCGGCGCCTGAGGAAGAAGAAAAGGTTACGCCGCGGAAAAAGAAGGAAGAAGGCGAAGAAATAGTTGAAGAGCGAATATACACTATTCCGCTGGTTAAGGCTTTGGCTAGGCCGCCTAAGAAAAGAGCTCCGCGGGCTATACAGTTGATTAGAGAATTCATAATTAAGCATATGAAGCTGGAAATACCTGTTGAAGCTGAAGAGGAAAAGGAAGAATTGCCCAAGCTTGTAATAAGTAACGAGGTTAACGAGAGAGTTTGGAGTAGAGGCATAGAGAAGCCTCCGAGAAAGATTCGGGTGCGTGCTGCTAAAGACAAGGATGGTAATGTTACTCTTTATTTGGCTGAGGGCGAGTAATCCTTGGCCGTTTACTTGTCCAGTATCGCTGGAAGCGCAAGTATAGGCGTCTACTCGCTTGCAAACGATAAAATCGTCATAATTCCAAAAGCGGTTCCACTTAGAAAGGCTCAGCGGACAGCAGACTGGTTAAAAGTAAAGCTCATTCACACTTCCATCGCTGGTTCAGTGCTGGTTGGCGCACTAGCTTGCGCAAACTCGAACGGCATTCTATTGCCTCACTCAGTTAAGGAAGAAGAATTCACTGCCATCAAATCGTCCTTTGATGGCAACATAACGGTTATGGAGACAAAAAAGACCGCCTACGGCAATCTGGTGCTAGCCAACGATCATGGAGCGGTTGTTGACCCCCGCTTCAAGGAACATGAAATAAGCAAAATCGCCGAAACCTTAGGCGTTGATGTGGTTCCAGCCGAAATTGCCGGCTTGCCATACGTTGGTTCTCTGGCGGTGGCAACCAACAAGGGCGTCCTCGCGCACCCGTTGCTTAAAGACGAGGAGAGGAAGGTTCTGGAAAGCGTCTTTAAAGTTCCAGTGGATGTTGGCACAATCAACTGCGGCATACCCTACGTTGGCACTGGCTTGATAGCTAATAGCCACGCCGCAGTAGCCGGTTCTTTAACAACTGGACCCGAGATGTTTATAATTGGGAATGCATTGGATGTTGTGCAGGAAGATGATGTAGCATGAAGGTTTTCCGAGTAACAGGCGAAATTAACAAACCAAATTTGAAGACTCCCTTCGCAAAGGAAATGTTAGCTGCTAAAGCCGAGCATGCCGTTGAGAAAGTTTACGCGGAAATCGGCAGCAAACACCGCGTCAAACGATATCATATCCGAATATTAAGCGTTGAGGAAGTCCCGGCTGACGAAATCAAGAATCCTGTTTTGAAAAAGATTGTGGCTGGGGAATAAGCTTGGCGAAAATAAGCGAAGAGGAAGAGGAGCTTCGCAGGCTCAGTCTTGAAATGCGCCTTTTAGAGCAGACTGCCGAGACCCTGCAGCAGCGAATAAGCATGATAACTGCGGCTATGACGGAATTGTCTTATGCCAACATGACTCTGGAGAGTGTAGAAAAGGAGAAAGAGGACACGGAGCTTCTTGTTCCAATAGGCGGAGGCTCTTATTTAAAAGCGAAGTTGGCAGCGCCTGATAAGGTTGTTGTAGGCATCGGCGCGGGCGTATCCGTTGAGAAAACACTGCAGGAAGCAAAAGCCGTTGTTAAAGAGCGCATAGAAGAGCTGGAGAAAACGCTGAATTCGGTGCAGCAGCAGTTTGCGCAGGTAGCTGAGCGAATCAACGCAGATAGGAACCGCGCTGAAAGTTTACTTGCAAAAATGCGAGAAGGGAAAGCTTCAAGCGATGTTTGAGAAGCTTAAGTCAGGCTTTAAGGGCTTAGTAACCAAAGTCACCACAATCGAGCTTAAGGCTGAAAACCTCAGCTCCATACTCTTAGATTTTAAAATGGTTCTCGCCGAGAACGATGTTGCCTTTCCCGTGGCTGACCGCATCTGCGAAGAGCTTCAAAAGCGCTTAGTAGGCATGCAAGTCAAGCGTTTGGAAGACCGCAAAAAAATCGTGGAAGAGAACCTGCGCCAAGTGCTCCTAGAGGTTATGCTCACAAACAATAAAATCGACTTGCTGAAGAAGGCGGAGGAGAAACGCAAGAAAGGCGAACCACTGGTTTTGCTTTTCGTAGGCATAAACGGCACCGGCAAAACCACAACCATAGCGAAAGTCGCCCTTTTCCTGCGTGAGAAAGGCTACTCCGTGGTGCTTGCTGGCAGCGACACCTACCGCGCCGGCTCCATAGAGCAACTGGAGGAACACGCGAAACGCCTTGGCATGCGCATCATAAAGCACAAGTACGGCGCAGACCCCGCAGCAGTCGCATACGACGCTATAAGTCACGCTAAGGCGCATGGAATAAACGTTGTGCTGATTGATACGGCTGGTCGGATGCAGACCAACCAGAACCTGATGAATGAGCTGGCGAAGGTGAAGCGTGTTGTTTCACCTGACTTGACGATACTGACGGTGGACTCGCTGATTGGGAACGACGCGGTCACTCAGGCTGCAGAATTCCACAAAGCCATAGGCATAGACGCGACAATACTGACGAAAGTGGACGCGGACGTAAAGGGCGGTTCGGCTCTGAGTGTAACATACGTGACGCAAAAACCCATACTATTCATCGGTGTGGGACAAGCGTACAAGGATTTGGAACTGTTTAACCCAGAAAAATTCGTTAATATGATACTACGTTAAAACATACTTTGCTCATTTAGCTGGGTCATGTGCAGCTGAATATCAGGCAAGAACAGTCCGCAGAGTGCTTTAATATTTACAATCTTGTGAAGACTGCTTTCGAAACGGCTAAAGTGTCTAATGGTAACGAACAAAATTATGTTTAATCGTCTCCGTGCCAGCGTCAGCTACATTCCTGAACTTGCACTGATAACAGAAGAAAATGGTAAAATTGTTGGACATATAATTCTGAGTAGAACCTACGTTGCAGCAAGTTGTTCAAAACAAATTTTTGAAGCAAACTTTTACACTAAAGGCTACTCCATAATTTGATTGCATCAGTAGAACTAAAAACTTTAAAAACAAGTCAAACTTTTTCCTTGTTTAAGTAGATATTAGTTTTAGTAGTATTGCTTTTGCTGAGTATAGTCTGTTTTCTGCTTGCTCGTAAATTACTGAGCGCTTGTCTTCGATTATGTCAGCACTTATTTCGAAGCCTCTGTGTATGGGCATGTCATGCATAATGTACGCGTTGCTGCTCTTCATCAGCGCCTTGTTAACCTGATAGGGCATCATCTGCTTCATGCGCTTCTCCTTCTCCGCCGCAAATTTGGAGTCAGTGAAGAATTCCATGTCAATCCATGTGTCAGTGTAAACGAAATCCGCATCCGCCACTGCCTCTTTCGCGTCTAGCGTGGTTTGCCACAGCCCCGTCTTCTTAGCCGCCTGCATAAGCTCCTCATCACGCGCCTGCTCGTTAATTATTGGCGTCACTGTGGTCAGCTTAACGCCTGTTTTTGTGCAGCCCTCAATCAGCGAGTTGCACACGTTATTATGCACGCCTATAAAAACCAGCTGTGCGCCCTTCAGCTTGCCATGCTTCTCCTTTATTGTGATTAAATCGGCAATAGCTTGGGTTGGGTGATATTTCTCGTCGCAGCCATTAATTACTGGCACCGCAGATGCTTCTGCCATGCGCTGCAGGTCAACGTGCCGCAGTAGCCGCGCCATTATGCCATCCACATTACGCGACAAATATTTTGTTTCGTCGTAAATATCCGCCAAAGTGAAGTTCGTGGTTCGCCAGTCGATGTATAGTGCGTGCCCGCCGAGCTGCGTCATAGCTACTTCAAACGCAACCCGGGTGCGTGTGCTGGTTTTCTGGAAAATCAGCGCCAGCGACTTGGCGTCCAATGCTTTGCGATATTTCTCAGGGTTGCGCTTAACCTCAATGCCTAAATCTATTAGCTCAGTAAGCTGCTCAGGCGATAACTCTTTAAAGTTGAGTAAATGCATTTTCCCTCGTCTCTCGCAGAAAGGTTGAAGCAGCGCTTGGCAAATAAGCTTTATGGAAACCTTTTTCTCTCTAGGTCGCGTCTTTAATGCGAAGGCTTCCGCATGATCCTGCTTGTGGCTTCACTTAAGGATGTTGCAAGTTTAACCATAGCACGCCAAGTCTTGGAGCATTATCCCTTTAAGCCGGTGGGTCAAGCTTTCCAAGGAAACCCCATTTATTCAACAATTGTAAACAAGAAAGAGGTTAACCTCATTATACTCCGTGAAGAGGCCGTAAACGCGCAGTACCTAACCGGCAGCTTTCCTAATCCAAGCCTGATCGTCTTCATCTCGCGGCACAGCAGCACAAGCGGCAAACCCACGCTTTCGGCGCATACTCCGGGAAACTTTGGCGAAGCGGAATTGGGCGGCTTGCCACGGCAATTGTCTATTTCACCTGCCGTCGCCATGTGCGACGCGCTAAAGGCGCTCTCCTACTTCAAGGAGGGCATGCAGCTTGAGTATGAGGTAAGCTACGAATGCACGCACCATGGGCCGTCACTCAACGCGCCGACGATGTTTGTTGAGCTGGGTAGTTCGCCGCAGCAATGGCGTGATTTGAAAGCGGCGGAAGCGGTTGCGCATGCTGCCATGTCAGCTATTGGCAAATTCGGTGTTTCCGAGAAAAAGGCGGTTTTGGGCATAGGCGGTACACATTATAATGAACGTTTCACACGCATGGCTTTGAGTGACGAAGCGGTTTTCGGTCATATGATTCCAAAATACGCGGTTCCATTAGTGGACGCCGAGATGCTCCGCCAATGTGTGGAAAAGACCGTGGAAAAAGTCGATTGTGCGGTTCTTGATTGGAAAGGCATAAAAAGCGCAGACAAGCCGCAACTGCTGGCGGCACTGCAAGAAATCGGGCTTCAATACAAGAAAATTTAATAAACTCCGCGCAGTTAGCTGTTAAACCCCTAAAATCACAGTAACGTTTATTATTCCTTAATGAAATCTTGAGTGTGCGGTAAATATGGGTGTAAAATCGTTTCTATCACAATGCGCGAGAACCTTAAAGTTAGCAGTGAAGCCTGGGAAAGATGAGCTTTGGCTATCTTTAAAAATCAGCTTCCTAGGCATAGGCGCTATTGGCCTAATCGGTTTCATAATTAAGTTACTTTCGTTCGCATTAGGCGGCGCCACGGCCGTACCTGCATCATAGAAGGAAGAAGTTTATGGAGAAAAAGAACGAGGAACAGGCTCAGACGAAAATTTTCGTTGTTAAAACAACAACTGGGCAAGAGCGTAATGTGGCAAGGCTCGTAGCGGCGAAGGTGGAAATGGAGCACATTCCCATAAAGGCCATTCTCGTTCCTGAAGCCCTGAAAGGCTACGTTTTTGTTGAGGCTGACGGTCCGCATTTCGTGGAAGAAGCCATAACTGGAATAAGGCATGTACGCTCACGTATTCCAGGTTTAGTGAACTTTAACGAAATCGAACGTTACATCGTCCGAAAGCCTGTTCTTGAAGACTTGAATGAAGATGATGTAGTGGAAATAACTGGTGGCCCATTCAAAGGAATGCGCGCAAAAATTACGCGGCTAGATAAGTCTAAAGGCGAGGTTACGCTTGAACTGCTAGAAGCCACGTTTACCTTGCCAATCACGGTTCATTCAGATTACGTTAAACTAGTTGAAAGAGCAAAAAAGGCTGGTGAAGCATAATGGCTGAGAAAAAAATTGTAGAATTACTTGTAAGCGGAGGACAAGCAACTGCAGGGCCGCCGCTGGGTCCTGCACTGGGACCTTTAGGCATTAACACAATGGCTGTTGTGAACAAGATCAATGAGCTTACGAAAGATTACGCTGGCATGAAGGTTCCAGTGAAAGTGGCGGTTGATGTTGAAACCAAAACCTTCGAGGTTACTGTTGGTACGCCGACGACTTCAGCGCTGATTGTAAGCGAGTTGAAAATCGAGAAAGGCTCAGGAGCGCCAAGCACAACGAAAGTAGGCAACCTTACTATGGAACAAGTGCTTCGCATAGCAAAAATCAAGCGTCAAGAACTGTTAGCGTCAACTTTGAAGAGTGCCGCGAAGGAAGTTCTAGGCACCTGCGTCAGCATGGGCGTGACAGTTGAGGGCAAGGACCCGCGTGAAGTGCAATCTGAAATTGACGAAGGTAAATACGCGGAATTGTTCAGTAAAGGCGAAGAATAAGCGAATATTTTTATAATTGGGTTCTGTCTCATCATTGGCACGAGGCTCAAAAGATGCCCTTGGACAAGAAATCGCTGTTAGACGCCGTTAAAGAGGCGAAGGCAAAATCTGGAGGGAAAAAATTTACACAAACAATAGATTTGATTCTAAATCTCAAAGAAGTTGATATGAAAGCTCCTGAAGGCAAAATACAGCAAGTTCTCGAACTTCCTCACGCTACGGGAAAACCAAACAAAATATGCGTCATCGCCTCTGGCGAATTAGCGCTTAAAGCACGGAACGCCAAGGCAGATTTTGTTATTGAAAAACCAGACCTTGACGCGCTGGCCGGAAAGAAAAAAGAACTGCGGAAAATAGCCTCTGACTACGACGTATTTATCTCCGAGGCTCCATTGATGCCGCTTGTCGGCAAGATTTTAGGGCCTGTCTTGGGTCCGCGTGGAAAGCTCCCCGTGCCTGTTCCACCAAACGCGGACATTGCAAGCCTAATACTCAAGCAACGCAAGACAGTAGTTGTAAAAATGCGCAATCAGCCCATAATCCAATGTCCCATCGGAACCGAAGATATGCCAGACGACGCGCTTGTTGACAACATTCAAGCAGTCTTAAGGGTTGTTGAAGGAAAACTTAAGCGGGGCCTCAAACACGTCAAAGTTGCTTACATAAAAACATCCATGGGTGAACCAGTAAAAATTACTCCTTAACAGAGTGGATACCTATGCCTTCCCAACAAGTATTGGAAGAAAAAACCGGCGAGATTGATGCCATAACGAATTTGCTAATGGAATACAAAGCCTTAGGAATCGCCAGTTTACAAAAAGTCCGTGCCACGCAACTTCAAGAACTGAAGAAAAGTTTAGCCGGCAAAGTTTACATGAAAGTTTTAAAGAATACGCTAACGAAAATTGCCATCGAAAATACTAAGCGTGAAGACTTGAAACAGCTTGAGAAGTACCTAGAGGGTCCAAACCTCTTTTTGTTCACTAATCTCAACCCATTCAAGTTGGCTCTTCTTCTTGAGCGCGGCAAGGTCAAGACAATAGCTAAAGCCGGCGACATCGCTGCCATGGATGTTGTTATTCCAGCTGGAAACACTGGGCAGCCGCCGGGGCCGATAATAAGCCAGTTGAATTCTGTTGGCTTGCCCACAAGAATAGAATCTGGAAGCGTCTGGATAAGCAAAGATACGTTGGTGGTCAAGAAAGGCGAGCAAATATCGGAGAGACTTGCAGGTGTCCTCTCGAAGCTCGGAATCAAAGCAGTTGAAGCTGGCTTGTCGATGAAGGTAATTTTAGACGAGGGCGTATTGATAGACGGCGAGCAACTTAAAATTGACATTGACGCAGCACGCAAAAGTTTGGAGCAAGGCCACGGCGAAGCATTCGCTTTGTCCTTGAGCATAGCTTACCCAACAGCTGAGAACATAACCTTGCTTTTGCAGATTGCCCATCAGAAAGCCTTTGCGCTTGCGCTAAGTGCAGCAGTGCCTACGAAAGAAACCATTGCAGATCTTGTTAGAAAGGCGCACATGGAAATGCTGAGTTTAAATAATGCAGTGGAGAAGGCAACGCCTAAAAACTAGCTGAACTGTTGAGTTTAAGCGTTCACAGCGCCTACTTTATCCTTTCTAAGCATTTCCATTTTTGGCTTGACAGTTGTGTAGCGTATGCTCTATTGGTGATTTGAAATGCTTCTTGTAACTTCTTGCCGTTTTCATTTTATTACTGAGTCTACGTTCAAGTTAAGCACTACCTCTGCGATGTCGCTGGCGTATTCAGCTGTTCTGCGTATACTTTCGATGAGTAAGCTTAAGCTAGCAACTTCTTTCGCACTAATGTTTTGAGATGTTAGCGCGGTATCTTTTTCCAATTTAACAGTTTGGTCTACTTTTTCAATCACGGTCTCAGCTAAGTTGAAGTCACCTTTGAAAAGAGATTCCACGGCGTCTTCGAACATGGAGATTGCGAGGTTGCTCATTTTCTCGATTCTCTCGACAAGTTCATCGCTTGCTTTTTCTTTGAGGACGAGAATGTTTTCTGCAATTTTTGTTGCGTGATCTGCTGTTCTTTCGACGGCTTTTGTTATGAGTCTATATCCAAGGCAATGTTTTGCGTTAGTTAAGCCGATTTCTTTGAGAACTCGAGGATTTGATACTGCCAGTTTGAGTAAACGTATCATGTAGAGGTTGAATCGGTCCACTTCATTGTCTGTTTCGATTACTGCCTTTGCTATGGAGTGATCCATGTTTTTGAACGCTGCTATGGCGTCCTTGTGCATTGATGAGGTAATGATTGCCATTCTTCTTAATGCACTTTGGACGGAGAGTTCCGGATAATTAAGCAAAACCTGCAGAACTAGGTCTGTAGATGTGTCTGTTACGATTTCTGTTCCCACTAGGAAATGTCGTGCAAAGTTTTTGAGGTGATTCCTTAACTTCGACGATAGCTGTTGCTGACCTTGGGCTTTTATATGAAGAATGTTGTAGCCTACTAGATAGGCTGCCACTGTCTTTCTTGTTACCGCTTCTGGTTTATCTGCTGAAGAAACGCGGATCAAGGCTTCATCTTGTTTTTCAAGTTTTTTAAGTTTTGAGGGAACAATTGATAATGAGCCGTCTTCTTCCTCGTGAACTGATAAAGTACTTCCCTTCGTAAGCTGGTTCTGTGTGATCCACCGTTTAGGTAAGGAAAGTATGTACGTGGATCCGCCTGTCACCTGTAATTTTCTTGTTTCCTCTCTTCGTGTTGGAGAAGCGCTGCTCATCTTTGCTGCCTCTGTATTATTGCAGTATTAGCTATAGATAAATCTTGTCTCTATATAGTCTATAATGATTATTGGGAGAATATATATAATCAAAAGTTGGGTATTGGCTGTTTGAAAAAAATGATGAAAAACAATGGAGAAGTATGAACATGAATAAAACAATAACTTTAGCAATAGTTGCCATAGCTATAGTAGTAATAGGCATAGCAAGTTACATGTACTTGTCACAACCAGCATCAGAGCCAACTAATTCGCCCAGCCCAACTCCAACACCGACGCCCGCTTCAACGCCCACACCAACACCGCAAACTTCGCCTACTCCATCAGCTACTTCCACCCCCACGCCTACACCTACGCCTGCATCAACCCCAACACCCACGCCAACTCCAGGTCCTGCAACTCTTAATGGCGCAGGCGCAACTTTCCCTCAACCCCTACTTAACGCAATTATCTCGCACTATACTACGCAAGTTAGAACAAACGTCCAAATCAACTATCAGGGAGTCGGCAGCGGCGCAGGAATATCTGCCTTTACAAGCAAAACAGTTGACTTTGCAGCCACAGATGCAGCACTCACTGCTTCCCAACGTGAAGCAGCACCTAACGCGTTACATATCCCAGAGACCATAGGAGCAATAGTGATAACCTATAATCTGCCTGATGTTCCCAGTGGTCTAAAGTTGACAGGCCCCATTATCGCCAACATCTACTTGGGCACAATCACTAAATGGAACGACCCTGCAATTGCCGCTTTGAATCCAACAATCACGCTTCCAAACCAGGACATAATCAAAGTTCGCAGATCTGACAGCTCAGGCACAACCAACTGGTTCACTAAATACTTAAGCGCTGTAAGTCCCGAATGGAACACGCAAGTTGGAAGCGGCACTACAGTTCAATGGCCTGGCGTAACAGTTGGCGCGAGTGGAAACGCCAACGTCGCAGCTACCGTAAACCAAACGCAGTATGCCATAGGCTATGTTGAATTGGCCTATGCCTTACAGAATAATATGCCTGTTGCTGCGATTCAGAATTCCGCTGGGAACTTTGTGGTGCCCTCGCTTGCTTCGACAACAGCCGCCGCTGAATCACTTCCAACCAGCGGGCTACCCGCCGGCAGCGGAGACTGGACTAGCGTTAGCCTACTTAATACTCCAGGAAGCCAAGCTTATCCAATAGTGACACCGACATATTTGCTTGTGTATAAAGAGCTCAACGTTATCCCTGGTATGACCTTGGACAAAGCAAGACAACTTGTGGATTTCCTCTGGTACGTGGTACACGACGGTCAGCAGCTTGCATCAGGCTTGCAGTACGCTGCGTTGCCCTCGAACTTGGTTCAGCTTAACGAGGCAACTATACGGTCAATAACATTCAACGGCCAGCCTCTAATATCCTAACGCCTGCGTCAGGTTAGGTTGCCTAACAACCAAATTTTTTCTTGCTTATTAGGAGACAAATAAGATGAGAAGAAGCTTAGCTGGCGACGCGATATTCAAAGTTGCAGCGGGAGTATTGGTAGCTTCGGCTGCAGTTATTCTATTTGCCACACTCTACGTTTTATCAACTGGCTCGACAACAGTTCTGCAACGCTTCGGCTTGAGCTTTTTTACAGGGGTAAACTGGAACCCTGTGGAGGGAAGAGAATCTTTCGGTGTGCTTCCTTACATTCTTGGAACCTTAGTCACTTCAGGTATTGCTCTCTTGATTGGAGTGCCATTAAGCCTCGGAATTGCTATTTTCCTTGCAGAAATGGCTCCCAAAGCCATTCGCGTGCCTGTATCTTACCTAATCGAACTGTTGGCTGCTGTGCCCAGCGTTATATTCGGGCTTTGGGGATTGTTTGTCTTACGCTTCTGGGTTTTAAACTACATCGAAAAGCCGGTTAACGCACAGTTAGGTTGGGTTTCAATCTTCAGCGGCACACCTTTTGGCCTAGACCTTTTTACCGCAGGCATAATTCTTGCCATAATGATTATCCCCACAGTAGCCTCTGTCTCTAGAGACGTAATTGGCGCAGTTCCAGATTATATTCGAGAAGCTGCATACGGCATCGGCGCAACAAGGTGGGAAGTGATTCGCCATTGGGTTCTAAGCTACGGACGCTCAGGAATTTTAGGCGCCACCATTCTCGGCTTAGGCAGAGCAATAGGCGAAACAATGGCCGTCACAATGGTAATTGGCAACGCGGTCGGCCCAAACGCCCTGCCAACATCCCTGTTTCAGCCGGGGCAAACTTTGCCTTCTTTGATAGCCAACGGTTTTTTGGAGGCGCCTACGCCGCTGGAAAAATCCGCCTACATGGGCGCGGGCTTAGTTTTGCTGCTGATAAGTCTCCTCATAAACATAATAGCTCACCTAATGGTTACTCGCGTCTTAAAAGTTAAGGGAGGAGCAGTAGAGTAAATGCTAAGCAGTTACCGTTTTAGGAAGTTCAAGGACAAAATTGCTTACGTTCTTTGTCTTCTTTGCGTTGTCGTCGCTGTTATACCCTTGGCAAGCATCGTTTTCGAGGTGATTGCACGCGGGGCTCCGCAATTAAGTCTTCATTTTCTAACAGCAAATGGCTTAGAAGGAGGCATAGGTCCCGCAATACAAGGAACACTCATTCTAATTGGCTTAACTAGTCTGATTGGGGTTCCCGTAGGCGTCATGTCAGGCATTTACTTGGCTGAATTCGGCGGCAACAAGTATACTTCAGCCATGCGAACTATCAACGACATCCTCACGGAGTTCCCTTCCATAGTAGTAGGTATAACTGCTTTCAGCATAGTCGTCATAGGTATAACAGGAAGTTTCTCTCCTCTCGCAGGCGCAGTAGCTCTCTCATTCATCATGATTCCTATAGTGGCGCGCACAACAGAAGAATCGCTTAAACTTGTACCCACCACAGTCCGAGAAGCTTCCTTGGCGCTGGGTATACACCGTTGGAAAACAATTCTTCGCGTTGTGCTTCCTGCTGCTGGGCAAGGCTTAGTTACAGGCGCACTTCTCTCGATTGCTAGAATTGCAGGCGAAACAGCGCCAATTTTGCTGACCATTATGGGAAACACTTACTTCTTCCAAGGTTTCAATCAGCCAATGGATGCGCTTCCTTTGAGAGTGTTTTTGAATTCGCGGCAGCCATCCGCAGAGGTACAGGCGCAGGCTTGGGGCGCAGCTTTGGTGCTAATTTTAATAGTCTTGTCGTTAAATGTATGCGTGAGAATAGCTAGTAGACGTCAATTCAAAAAGTGAAATTAACCCATGAGTAACAGTGAAAAGCTAAGAACAGAAAAATTGAATGCGTGGTTCGGGCAGAAACAAGCTCTAAAAGATGTTAATCTTTTAATAAGAGCTAACGTTGTGACGGCAATTATCGGTCCTTCAGGCTGCGGCAAATCCACTCTAATTCGAACGCTAAATCGCATGCACGAACTGGTACCCCAAGCCAAAGTTTCAGGGCGAGTGCTTCTGGATGGAAAAAACATTTACGATGATGATGTTGATCCCGTTCAAATTCGCCGAAGAGTAGGCATGGTCTTCCAAAAACCAAATCCTTTCCCTACGATGTCAATTTATGATAATGTGGCCGCCGGCTTGAAACTCGTAGGCGTCAAAAAAGGCCCGGCGCTTGATGAAATAGTGAAGAGATGTCTTCAGCAGGCGAGTTTGTGGGATGAAGTTAAGGATGATTTGAAAAAGCCTGGAACCAGCCTCTCTGGCGGCCAGCAACAAAGGCTATGCATTGCCCGCGCTTTAGCAGTGAATCCCGAGGTTATTTTGATGGATGAGCCGTGTTCTGCTTTGGATCCAATTGCAACGGCAAAAATCGAGAGTTTGATTAGAGACTTATCAAAGGAATATACTGTCGTGATTGTTACACATAACATGCAGCAGGCCTCACGAGTTTCAGACTACACTGCTTTTCTTTACCTTGGCGAACTTGTTGAGTATGGATTAACCAAAGATATTTTTGAGAATCCAAAGAATGAACTTACAGAGAAATATATTACAGGAGAATTCGGATAAGCTATGGGCAGAATTATAGACGCGGGTTTAGAAGAGCTGTCTGCTTTGCTTTGTAGAATGGGCAAGCTGACTTATGACACCGTTGACTTGGCAATTCAAGGCTTCTTAAGCGGAGAAAGCGTTCACCCAAAAGTGCGGGAGACATCTGAGCTTCTGATAGCGATGGTCGACGAGGTCGAAGACAAATCTTTCGAATTAATCTCCAGATTTCAGCCAGTAGCCTCTGACTTGAGAACCATAAAATCCTACATGAAAATAGCTTATGATTTTGGTCGATACAGCAGATACGCACTAGACATCTCATACATTAATGATAGGCTCGGTGGAATAGCGGAATGCGAAGCTTGGATGCCAGCTTACATCAAAGAAGTCGGAGAAAAAGTCTTAAAAATGGTTAGAATAAGCATCGAATCGCTCAAGCGGCATGACGTGGCATTAGCCAAAACCGTCTTTGACATTGAACGAGAAGTGGACAAAATGTTTTTTGAATACCTTGACAAGCTAATTGGAAAAGTGCATATCACAAGCAAGTGCATCATTTCAAGTGTGCTTGTGATGCGTTATCTGGAGCGAATAGCGGATCACGCAACATACGTATGCGAGGCAATCGCGTACATTGCAACTGGCGAGAAAATACTGCTAAGGTAGTTTCACTCTCTTTTCTTTACTGCTTCCACGGTTCTTTTCAGCAAAAGCTGCGCTGCCTCTTGGCTGGGCCAACCTCCAAGACCGCAGTCAGGCCCAGTAAATGTCATTCGCTCTCCAAATTTCTCTTTGGCTGTGGCGTAACGTTTTCTTATTGTCTTTTCATCTTCAACCAGCTGCTCAGCAGTTGGCTTCTCTATGCCTCTGTCGTGCAGTTCCGCCATAATTGCATCTATGTCTGTTCTTGAAATGCCCACGCGTATTTGCTTGTCAGCGTCTTCTAGCATTTTCCGCGAGATGCTTTTGATGTTTTGCGGTGACGCCGCATACTCAAAGGACACCACATCAATATTGTCTATCTCAAGCAAGTCTGGTAGTCTTGAAGCCGAATGGAGATGGATCTGCTTTACTGCACCATGAAAGTCAAAAGCCTTCTCCAGCACTTCGCACATCAAATCTTTTTCGGCAGATATATCCATAAAGCCGAAGCTTGGCTCGTCAATGGATACTACCTTCGTCTCGATGTACTTAGAGTTTAGAATAGTGTTCTTAGCGACGCGCTGTATGGTTTCAGCGAAACTCTCCAGCACATCCTCATATGGAGTTGTTCCTATCTCTTTCAGATAGAGCTCCAGCGGACCAAATATTGACACGCGCAGCAATATTTTTTTTCCAAACTCTTCGCTGAGCGCTTTTGCTTCCGCATTGATTAAATGCACTTCTGGCAGAACCGCCTGCCTTTCCTCGACTACGAAAGAGCCCTTGTCCATTGCTCTGTGAAGAAGATCGCTGACTTGCCTCCTCCCCTCATACTGCTGAGGATAATTAACCACATCTAATCCTGTAATGACTTTTTTACGAAAAGAATTAAGCGTGACCTCGCAGAAATTCTTTACAAGAAACGCGTCTTTTCTGACGTCGCCTCCGTTAATTATGGTGTCTCTCGCAAGCTGATATGCCTTGCTAAAGGCTTCTCTGCTAATGCCAGCGGGAAGCGGAAAACTCCCTATATCATCAACTAGTACGCTCATGAAGCTATCTTAGTTGTAGTATTCTTTTAAACATATAGCTGCATTTTTAACTATGCTCTAACACTAAAGAGTTACAGCACTCTGGAATCGTGGGTCAAAATGTCTGAGTCATGCACTTTCTGCAAGATACTGCGCAGAGAAGCGCCTGCAAGCATAATCTACGAAGATGATCGCGTGATAGCCTTTTTGAGCATACAACCCGTAAACATCGGTCACACACTTGTCGTGCCGAAGAAGCATTATGAGAACATCTATGAAATTCCTGAGGAGGAGCACGCTTATCTATATAGAATCGTTAAGAAAGTAGCTTACGCCGTGAGGAAAGCTATGTCTGCTCCGGGCATCAGAATCGTGCAGAACAACGGTGCGACGGCTGGGCAAGTGATTTTTCACCTTCACGTGCATGTTATTCCCATGCACACGCAAAGTTCCTTCCCACATCAACCAGACATCCGCGATGCAGAGGCGCTAGAGCGGGACGCGGCGATGATAAGGCGATTTATCTGAAGCGTCATCATCGGGGCAACTCGTTTTCATAGTATACTGCCACTTGCGTTTATGCTTTGATTGTGCCCTGTGAAAAATTTCTATTTCGAAAGCCGCTTTAGGTGGGAACACATATAAAAGAGAGAAAATCCACATGATACCTTGCGTAAATGCGGGAAAACTATGAGTGAAGAACCTAACAGAAATGAAGCCTCACATCCAAAGAAGCTTTTGATTGATGAACCTACAAATTTTCAGTTCCACGCCGCTTATACGGTGTATTCGGAGTTATTTGATGGTGCGACTGATGCGGTAGCGAAGGCTGACTTGAATAGGAACATTGAGGCGCTTAAGGAAAACCGTATAGACTGCGAAACATTTTACCGGAATATAGCGCACTACCGAAAGTTACCGTCTAATCTGACAAGCCAAGGCAAGATTACTTTTGAAACGCAGCGGAAGAGAGACTGGCGTATAAAGAGTCAAAGGCAAGAGCGAATCCGCAGACACAAAAAATAGCGGTGTAAGGCTTAAAGCTTAAGCCTCTATGGGCAAGCAAAAGCCATTCCAAGTTTAAACATGTACAAACAATTCATAGGGAAGTTTTATTTATAAAAATTAACTTGAAGAGAGCCTTAACACAAACGAATGAGGGGTTAACATAAAATGCGGTCATCAGAAATTGCAATCACAGGAGTCTGCGCCGCTTTGTACGCGGTAATAGGACTTTTAACCAGTTTCGGTCTCAGCTTAGGCGGCGTAGCGTTTTGGCCAGCTGTAGTAGTTCCTTCAATTTTCGCCGTCTTGTTTGGACCTTGGGTAGGCGGAATAGGCGCAGCAATAGGCATATTCATCAGAGACATTATGTACCACGGAGACCCATTGCTCAGCTTATCAGCCGGGGTCACAAGCAACTTTGCTATGTGCTTCTTAATTGGGTACATTTCTAGGACAGATCTCAGCCGCAAAAAATTGAGCTTGAGCGTAATCGTTGGCGGGAGCATCATTGTTGCTGGCTTATTGTTGCCTACGGTGCTGTTGCCGACTGAATCTCTGCTTTTTACAGGACTGACAACTTCAGAGATTATTGCCCTTCTAACAGTGGTTGTCGTAGCAAGCATACTTGCAGTTGCGGTAATGTTTGCTTTCAAGAGAGAATGGCGAAATTTCAGCGTCGGTGCCTTGATTGGACAAGGGGTAGGCGCGACAATAGTGGCGATTGCAGTGTGGATATACAGCAACCTGTTCTTTTCTCCAAACGGTTACTTCAAATCACCTATACCTGCTTCTTTTGTTCCGTTGGTGTTTGTGTGGACAGTTGCCACTGAAATCCCCTTTGTTCTCGTTCTTGGTCCACCCATAATCAAAGCATGCTACAGGGCTTTTCCTTCTCTTAAACTCTCAAAGAAAACTGAAAAACAGGCGACGTAATGCCAAAACGAATGGTAACTGCTTTCTCCCCTGCGGGAATTTCAAGTTTTTTCGAAATCTGCGACAGAACAGCCGACGGCGCGGCCATCACCGATTTGGCGAGAGTAGGCGCCAGAGGCGGCGGCTTCGGCATCCAAAAAGGCGTTTTAACCGAAGTTACTGTTTCTGAGGCGAAAGCAAACAGCATCAGCGTTTCAATTAACGGTGCCCCTGCGCCCGAAGCCGAAACCACTCGAACAGTCGCTGAGATGCTGCTGCACAGAAGCAGCAAGTTTTACAAGGTTATTATCAACCATAAAGTGGATGTTCCCATAGGCGCGGGCTTCGGCTCAAGCGCAGCTGGCGCTTTAACTGCTGCTTTGGCGCTCGCGAAAGCTTTGGCGCTGCCGCTTACTTATAATCAGATTGGCAGGCTGGCGCATGCCGCGGAGGTTCAGTG
>JBBFKZ010000017.1:0-30841 GCA_037481775.1 Bathyarchaeia archaeon | reverse complement strand
TGCCTGATGAGTTTGGAAGAGCTAACTTCAAAGTATATAGCTTCCGCAGAAAAAGTTCTGGAGAATCTGCGTCTTATAAAAGGTTCAACAAGCGTAACTGAGGAAAGCATTAACAATATTTTGGGGTATATCCGTGCTTATTTGGAAGATGCTAAGTATTATAAGTCTCAGAAAAAACTTGAAATAAGCCTGACATCGATTGCATATTGCGAAGGATTATTAGATGCGCTAAGGCTTATGGGTATCGTGATGTTCGAATGGCCGACAAACACGGAAAGAAAAAAATCGTTCTAGCCTCAGGCGTGTTTGACCTGTTACATTTGGGGCATGTTCGGTTTTTGGAGGAAGCCAAGAAAGCTGGCGGCAAAGACGCAGAACTTATAGTTATAATCGCAAGGGATAGTACAGTGGAAAAAAGCAAAGGAAGAAAACCCATAATGCCAGAAAACCAGCGGCGTGCTTTGGTTGAGTCTTTAAAAGTGGTTAATGCGGCGGTGCTTGGTTTTGAGGAATTTGACATAGCGAATGTCATTAAGCGAATCAAGCCAGATGTGATTGCTTTAGGGTACGATCAGTCAGATATAGAGAAGCGCGTTCAAGAATATGTGGATAAACATAAATTAAACGTACAAGTCGTTAAAATCGGCAAATTTGGCGAAGATGCCTTAGATAGTTCATCGAAGATAAGACAGAGAATTATTGAGAACTTTGCAAGATGAGAAGCACATGAGCAATGGCCAAATGCTTAAGCCCACGTATATTCTTATTGCACTGAATGTAGCTTTTTACGTTTACACATCATTTGTTGGCGGAGATTTTCTAAATACCAGTGGTCGAATGATTTTGGAGTATGGTCAAATAAATGTTCTGGTCCTTTATGAAGCACAGTACTACCGCCTTCTTACTTCTATGTTTGTCCATGCGAATATAGCGCATCTTGCAGGTAACATGCTCTTTCTCTTAATTTTCGGATTGAGAAGCGAAGAAATGTTCTCGTTACCAGAATACTTGCTGATATACTTCTTAGGCGGTTTAACGGGGAATTTGCTGTCATTGCTGCTTTTGCCACTTGATGTTCCTTCGGTGGGGGCTTCAGGAGCTATCTTTGCGATGTTTGGGGCAGCTACAATTTACGCAAGACGCAGTTTCAGCCAATCCATAATTGGTGCGTTGATATACGCGTTTTTTCTGTTGTTTCTAAGTTCAGGCCCTGGTGTTAACAACTACGCGCATATAGGCGGCTTGATTACCGGCTTGCTGTTAGGCTATTTATTGGCACTAAGACGCAAACCAGAATCGCAGTATACAATTAGCTACTCTTATTTACTTGCTTCTTAGTGCTATGGAAGAGTGAAAATTTCTACTTTCACTTTATGTCCGTCCTTGAGGTTAAGTTGCTTTCTAAGGTATACTGGAGAAATTACTTCTAAAACCGACTTGTCATAGTGACTGCGCAATGCAAAGACCAAAGCACCTTTGACTTTGTTATCTATTTTGGCGGGATAGCATTTAACCAGCCCAAATGTTCTATCTTCGTTTTTGAATCCTTGAATTTCAACAGCGGGGTATGCTTCAAGTTCTGCACGCGCCTTAAGGTCATAGTCGGTTGTAAGCTTAAGGTTGAGTGTGCCAGGGTAGGGATCAAATCCAAGTTTTTCAATGAATTGCCGTCTATAAGGCTCTTTTAGAATATAATAGGCGCCTTCACCTAAACCTGTGAAGACTGTTCCTTCAAGGGTAATGGAGGGCGGGTAAGTTGCTTCTAGCAAAAATCTCAAGTTAACGTATAGCTTTTGTAGCTCTCTTGCGCCTTCATCGGTGATTTTTATTAGGCTACCTTCAGGAGTTACTGTTCTCTGGATCCAACCTTTGCGCTCAAGCTCTATCAAGTAACGAGATGATGTCTGCTGGGAAATCTCCAGCTTCTCAGCCAAATATTCGGTTGACGTTTTTGTGATTCGCCTGTGAGCGCCCATCTCCGCTAGTTTAATAAGCGTGTAGATATGTTGCCATTCACGTTTGTTGGACAATGGATTTAGTTCTCCAGTATTTAGCTAAAATATTATTGAAATCAGTATTTAAGCGGATAGAAATGAATTGCCACTAAAATCCCCGTATTTTACTCGGTAAGTTGGCTGAAGTAGCAGAAGAACATTTATTTCGCATAAAAAATATAAGTTGCCTTTCTTCACTAGAATGTTGTGAAGGAAACCATGAATTTGTGGAAACTTCGGATTTCCATGGTCGGCACATTAGCCATAATTTTTGGCTTGTCCACATTAGTATTAGCAGTAATTATGAGTTTGGTCGGAGTATTCGACTTATTAACGCTAGGTCTTCTTGTTGTAACTTTTAACATTCTTCAATGGTTAATATCACCCTATCTTATCGGTGCTATATACAGGGTGCGTGAAATTCCAGAAAATGAAAACCCGCAACTACATCGGATAGTTGAGACCCTCAGTCAAAAAAGTAAAATCTCCAAGCCAAAACTTATGATAGCACAAATTCCAATTCCAAACGCCTTTGCATACGGATCTCCTCTCACGGGCAATCGTGTCGCAGTAACCGAAGGGCTTTTGCAATCACTAGATGAGGCTGAAGTTGAGGCAGTTATAGGGCATGAGCTTGGGCATCTGAAGCACAAAGATGTGCAAGTTATGATGATGGTTTCTTTCTTGCCAGCGCTTTTCTACTATATTGGCTATTCGCTTATGCTTTCTGGAATATACCGCGGGCGCAGAGAAGAAGGTAGCAGCGCCTTAATCGGCATAGCATTTGTAGCCTTTTCATGGATACTGAACTTGTTGATTCTATACTTAAGTAGGCTCCGCGAATACTACGCGGATAGGCACAGCGTTTCTGTCGTAGACAACGGTGCACAGAAACTCTCTACTGGACTAGCAAAGATAGTCAATTCAACAAGGCGGGCCAGTCGCGGTCAAAAGGCAACGCAAAGCAATAGCGCTTTCAAGGCGCTGTTCATTGCTGATCCTGATCGGGTGAACGCGGATGCTGTTGCGTTATCTGCAATGGAGATTCAAAGTGATCAGCAATTAGTTCAGCAGATTCTTTCAAAGAAGCTGACTTTCGCGGATAAGTTGATTGAAGCTTTCTCGACGCACCCAAACATAATTAAACGATTGCGTGCATTGCAACAACTTAGATTATAAGCTTTGTCTTTTATTAACCCAAAACTAATTTAAACCCATGTTGTTTGTTTTACATGTACAAATTGTAGGGGTTATAACCTTGGACACAACTTTGATTCTCTCCCAAGCTCGCCGGGAAGGCAGAAAAGTGCTATTGGAACATGAATCAAAAACAATCTGTATGGAATACGCTATTCCAGTTACCACGTTTAAACTTGCGGAAAGTGAGACGGAAGCAGTTCAATTTGCGGAGCAAATTGGGTTTCCGGTGGTTTTGAAGATTGTTTCTCCTGAAATTATCCATAAATCCGATGCTGGCGGTGTTATGCTTAACTTGAAAAACGCTGATGCCGTTAGAAGTGCTTACAGTAAAATATTGGATAATGCTAAAAGATACAATTCGACGGCCCGGATCGCCGGCGTCTTAGTTCAAGAAATGGCGCCGCCATCAACAGAAGTTATAGTAGGCGCGATTAAAGATCCACAGTTTGGACAGACTTTGATGTTCGGCTTGGGAGGAATTTTCGTTGAACTCTTAAAAGATGTAACTTTTAAGGTTGCACCCATCACAAGAGCCGATGCACAAGAAATGGTGACAAAAGTTAAGGCATACCCGCTATTGGAGGGCTATCGAAATACGCCGCCAGCCGACATCAATGCCGTGATAAATATTCTGTTGAATACTTCAAAACTTGTCATGGATCATCCTGAAATAAAAGAGTTAGATTTGAATCCTATACTGGTTTATGAGAAAGGCGCGAAAACAGTGGATGCACGCATTATCCTTGAATAGTCGCTGTATATCTGAATTTTTTGCCCTACGATGCAGCATTTTTATTTTACCTTTTAGGACTTTATTTGAAGCGAGTAATTGTATTGCTATCTTTGCCAGTGTCAAGTTGCTGTTTTTAGTTTAACTTCATAAAATAAAAGAACCAGTTATTTTTCTATGAGTTTTTTTAGTAGCTTTATCGCAGACCATGCGGCAAGTGCGCTGGTTCGCGGGTTATCTGGATGAGGGTCATTCGCAAACCTCAAGAACATTTCGCCAAACCGCCATTTCACTCTTATTTCATGCGTATTACGCTGCACAGTAGGATCGGAAACCACTTGCACCCATACCTCTGCAGGTTTAACGGTTAAGGCCAAAGTAGCAGCAACGTTCATTTCCCGAGGATAAAGCCGTGCTGCCTCTTCAGCTTTGCCTTCATACACGATTTCCGGTTCCTTATTGCTCATCTCTAATGCTCTGGGATTTTTTCGCGAAGTTAAAACCACCTTATCTATCCCCGCTAATGCAGCGCTGGAAAGCGCGTCCAATCCACCTATGGCTCCTGAGGGCACATGAATCTTGTTTTTCTGTAAGTTTAAGTCTAAGAGAGCGCCGCTGCTCATAACGATTAAATCGATGTCTGCGGTTACTATCCGTTCTAAGTATTCTCGGGCAGCTTGCTGTGACGCTGCTTCCACGATAACCTTCGGTCTAAGTTCAAGCATTTCCTCAAGACTTGAAACCAGAATGACAGGAAAATGTATGGAATTTTTCAGTTTCTCCGCCTTCTTTTCATCTTGGTCATATAGAATTAGTTTGTCGCATGTAACTAGCCTTCGCTCGAATGCCTCAGCGATAAGTGTGCCGATGGCGCCACAGCCTATTATCCCGACTTTTCTTGCATTTTCTGTATTTTTCAACATGTTTCACCTTTAATATTCAGCTATAAAATGAACTTCTGGGTATTGATCGATTTCTCTGCCGTTGCCTTTCTCTGCAAGAATTTCAAGATTTAAGACTTTGCATGTCCCTGTTAGGTCCCCTTCTCCTTCTCTGATTATCTCTGCTGTTGCCTTATCTCCAGCGTAAATTGTCAACTTCTTAACTTGTGTATTCAGAGGCATCCGCTTTTCAGCTTTTTCTCTACGGATCGAAGTTATAACTGCTATAATTAGGTCTCCATGTTTTTCCGCCGTCTCATCAATACACTCCTGCTTAAATTCAGGCCAAGGTGCAACCTGTAGGCTCTTAAAGCCTTTATTATCCGCATACATGGCTTGATATATTTCCTCTGTCAAATGCGGTGTTATCGGAGAAAGAAACTGCAAAATACGGTATAACACTTCGTAAAGCGTATACTGTGCCGCTACCTTTTTGGCTTCTCCATGTATTTCTCCTCTGTAAAGCCTATCTTTGACTGCTTCTATGTAGCAATCGCAGAGAACATGCCATGTGAAATTGCGTATTTCTTCCAGTGCAATGTTGAACTGGCATTTCTCAAATGCTTCAGTTACTTTTCGCGTGAGCTTTTCAGCTTTGCTTAGAATCCACTTGTCCAATAGCTCCAGCTTTACATCTTCAGCTTCTGTAGGTTTGTAATCTGCTAAAAGCTTGTTTGCGAAGCATGAAACGTTCCAAAGTTTAACGAGAAAGCGTTTTCCATATTCCACATCGGGCCAGCGGAAAGGTATGTCTGAGCCTGTGGCGCCGCCTCCAGCAGCCCATTGGCGGGTGGCGTCTGCACCATACTTATCTAAAACTTCGGGTGCCGCAACATAATTCTTAAGTGACTTGCTCATTTTTCTGCCATCTGAGCCGAGAACCATGCCATTGATGAGGCAGCTCTTGTAAGGTGTTTCGCCGAACAATGCCAAGTGCCTAACCATCAGGTAGTATGCCCATGTTCTGATGATGTCTATGCCTGACGGATGCATGTCAGCAGGGAAAAATCTTCGCCAATCTTTGCGGTCTGGCCAGCCAGCGTGCACAGCACATGTTATTGAACTATCCATCCACGTATCAAACACGTCGCTTTCGGGAGTGAACTCGCGGCCGCCGCATTTTGGGCATTTGCCAATTTTCGGGTTTTCCAGCTTTGGGTCTATTGGAACCCATGTTTCTTCTGCGAGTATTACTTCACCACAGTTTTTGCAATACCAAACAGGAATTGGTGTGGCAAATACGCGTTGGCGGCTAATGACCCAATCCCAGTCGAGAGACTTCGCCCAGTCAATCAGTCGTGTTTTCATATAATCCGGATACCATACAACCTCGTTAGCGGTTTTTTCCACGGCGTCGGTTAGTATGCGCGTTTTCATGAACCACTGCTTGTGCTCGAGAATTTCTACGTGTGTTTTGCAGCGGTCGCACACGCCGACTTCCTGTTCAATTTGCTCAGTTTTCTCTAGTAATCCCGCAGCGGCGAGGTCTTCAACTATGGCTTTTCTGGCTTGGTTTATAGTTAAGCCTGCGTACTTGCCACCGTTCTCATTTATTCTTCCGTTCTCAGTTAAAAGTTTGATAACCGGCAGCTTATGTTTGATGACCGTTTTTACGTCTTCTTTGTCTCCGTAAGTGCAAATCATAACGACGCCTGTGCCGAAAGCGGGATCCACAGCTTCCTCTCCGATAACTTGAACAGGGCGGTTGACAAGTGGAACCACGATGTTTTTACCGATGTACTTGGTGAAGCGCTGGTCTTCTGGGTTAACTTCGACAGCTACACAAGCGGGAATAAATTCTGGTCGCGTGGTGGCAATAAGCAAGTATTCACTGCTGCCTTCCAGTAGAAAACGAATATAATGAAGTATGCCTTGCCTTTTTTCGTAGTCCACCTCTGCATCTGCTATTGCTGTTTCACAACGTGGACACCAGTTTACTGGATGCGTTCCCTGGTAAATGTACCCCTTTTTATACAGAAGTATGAAGCTGAGCTGCGTGCGCCGCCAATAGTCCGGATCCATTGTACGGTACTCGGTAGTCCAGTCCACGCTGCAGCCAAGCTTTAAAATGCCTTCTTTCATCATGGCAATATATTTCTCTACAAGCTGCTCGCACCACTTGCGGAACTGGTCTGGCGGCACATCACGCTTTCGAATGTTATTCATTTTCTCTACTTGTACTTCGATGCTTAATCCATGACAGTCCCAGCCTTGCGGAAAAAGCACGTTGTAGCCGCGCATACGCTTGTACCTGGCTACTGCGTCAAAGTACGTCCAATTCAAGACGTTGCCCATGTGGAATTCACCGGAGGGATATGGTGGCGGAGTGTCAATACTAAAAACTGGTCGTGCTGTGTCGTTCCAGTCGAAGCGGTATATACCCATTTCTTCCCATTTCTGTTGCCACTTCCGCTCGATCTCGGTGAACTTATATTCTTTAGGCAGAGGTTGCATCTCCCGATTTTCTCCATTGCATTATAGACTTTAGGAAAATTAAAATACAACTAAATAACATTATCCCCAAGCAAGGTTTAGGGGAGCTGGGCTGTGACCCGGCTGAGAGGACGGCTGAATCGCTGTCGACCCTTTGAACCTGAACCAGATAATACTGGCGGAGGGAAAAAACATGAATGCGAACAAAAGTGAATCTACTTCTATAAATGAACATAAAGTTGCAGCTAAGGTATTGGCTGAAATCGCCATATTTGTAGCGTTGGCAACCGCGTTGAGTTTCATAATAGTCTATACTTTGCCCCAAGGCGGCTCGATAACTGCCGGCTCGATGGTGCCGATCATTTGGCTTGCACTTAGGCGGGGACCAAAAGTAGGCTTGTTTGCAGGCGCAGTATACGGCTTAATACAATTTGCTATCCAACCCTATTTCCTTAATCCAGTGCAGATGCTGCTGGACTACCCGCTAGCTTTCGGCATCCTAGGCGTTGCTGGTTGGACTAAAAAGCAGCCTGTACTTGGCGCTGCCGCCGGCATCATAGGCCGTTTTATAATGCATTTCGTGGCTGGCGTGGTCTATTGGGCGCCATTGTATGCTCCAGAGCTGAATCCATACGTGTACTCTGCAGTGTATAATGGAAGCTACCTTGTTCCCGAACTTGTTGTCAGCGGCATAATCGTCTACCTTCTGCAGAAGAGCAAAGCGTTGAGCATTTACCTTTAAAATGGAGAAATAAAGAATGAAGCTTAAAACTGGAATAAAGGGGCTTGATGAACTAATCGGTGGCGGAATAGAATCAGGCTCTCGCAACATTCTTTACGGACCGCCAGGAACAGGAAAGACCGTTTTCGCCATGCAGTTCCTTTGGCAAGGGCTTCAGCAAGGCGAAACCGTAGCTTACGATGTCATGGACAAACCTTTTCCACGGTTGATAGCGTATTTCAAATCCTTTGGATGGAACATTGGACCATACATCGACGAGGGCAAATTCATTGCTATTCAAGCTTTTCCACATTTCAGTACTTTTCCGAAAGATCCGCGCGTAACATACTTCAGTCTTGACGATTTTGAGGAGATGAAGCGTATCGACAAATTCCTAATCTCTGCTAATCAAGTGACGCGATTTGCTGCAGGAGACTTCAGCGAACAACTTTTCTCCCTTTACGACTTGAAATATGCTGAGCTTCTCGAGGACTGGACAATAAACTGGTCTCATTATGATAACATTGTCAACATTGATATAATGACTGCCGCGACACAAAAAGACCTCGCAACGCAGCGAGCCACCGACCTCGACTTGAATAAAGCGCACAACATATTCTTTTTCCGCTTTAACGAAGAAACCCTTCAACGCGAAATGCGCATCGTCAAAATGGAGGGCTGCGAGCACCCGTTAGGTTGGATTCCCTTCAAAATAACCCACAGAGGCATAGAGATGCTAGAGAAAACTAAAGGTTCATGAAGTCCATGGGCAAACTTGGGCTAGATGAGCTTCAAAAACTTTTAAGCTGCATAAAAAGAGACCCTCGAGTGATCGTGCCGCCTTTTCCAGGCTTCGATTCAGGCGTGCACCTACTAGGCGATAAATACATGGTTGTTTCCACCGACCCATGCATCGGCGTTCCCAGAGAATGGTTCGGTTGGCTACTAATCAATTATGCAGCTTCCGACGTGGCGCTTTTCGGGGCGAAGCCAGAATTCTGTACAATTAACCTGCTTGCGCCGTCATCTGCCGAGCCGCAGGTTCTTCAAGTGGCTATGGAGCAAGTGTGCAGTGCTGCTGATGAATTAGGAATTGCCATCGTAACTGGGCATACTGGCATGTATGCTGGCTTATCAGAATTAGTAGGCGTCTGCACCGCATATGGCCCCGTGGAGAAACATCAGTTAATTACGCCAGCAAATGCTAAAGCCGAAGACCTAATTTTATGCACTAAGCAAATTGGCTTAGAAATTCTCGCCAACTTTTCGTTGACGCATAAGGCTTTGGCGCAGAGGTTATTTGGCGCCGCGCAAGCTGAAAAACTTTCTGGGCTTATGCGCATGCAGAGTTGCGTGAGGGAAGTTTTACAGCTTGCTAAGACAGGCTTTGTTCATGCCATGCATGATGCCACCGAAGGCGGCTTAGTGGCTGCGCTCAATGAGATAGCCCTTGCCTCAGACTTAGGTTTTAATGTGGTTTTCGAAAAAATTCCAATAAGCCCGGAAGTGCGAAAGTTGCAAGATACTTTTCAGCTTTCAGATGAGCAGGTTTTGTCGATGTCTTCAACTGGCCTAGTTATAGCGGCTGTGGATGCTCAAGCTAAAGAGCTTGTGGAAAAAGTTTTACGTGAAAACGGTTTATTTGCGAGTTTTTTAGGTGTTTTCACTAAAAGCAAAAATCGCCTTCTCGTAAGAAATGGTAAGGCAACGCCTTTTCCACAAGTTGCCGTTGATCCTTACGAGAGAATTCTCTCCGCGAAAGTGTAAATGTTCATACGTTTTCCGCGGACAAACCCGATTAACGTCAAGTTTGCGGCTTCTGCCATGTCGACGCCGGAGTCCAGCGCAGCGCCCAAGGACGCCACAATCGGTAAACCAACCTTTGCGGCTTTGAACACTATGTCGCCTGATAGTCTCCCTGTAGATGCTAAAAAGCATTCGCTGAAGCAAGTTTGCTTGAGCGCCGCCATACCGATTACCTTATCAACCGCGTTATGTCTGCCGACGTCTTCAGCCATAGCCACAAGGGCTCCGTCGGCGGTATAGAGGGCTGCCGCATGCACGCCTCCGGTTTGTCTAAAAACTTCCGCTTTAAAGTTTAGCTGGTTGACGGCGTTGAAGAGTACGTCAGCTTTCACTGTCAAGCTTGAGGTTACCTTTGCTGGTTTTCGTTGGTACTGATATATTGATTGCCCGCCGCATGCAGAGGTTACTACGCGTTGGTGAAGTCTCGAGAGGCTTAAGCGTTCCTCAAGGTTTATTGCAGGTTGCAGTTTTACGTGGCATGTTCCCTCTTTTTCTTTTAATTCTACTTCCCTAATTTCTTCAGTTGATTTTAGAATTCCCTCTGATAATAGGTGCCCTACTGCCATCTCCTTAAGATTTAATGGTGAGCAGAGTATTGTTGCCCAGTAAGTAGTGTTTACAAATATGTGCAATGGCTTCTCTTCTGCCACGTAATCCACCATTTTTTTGGAGGTCCTTGTCGCGAGGTCGTATTTTGTTATTTCCAGCCTGCGCATTATTTCCACTCTTACTTTTTTAATTCAGACAAAACGTAGTTGACGATTTCGTCGGCTATGTTAACTTTCGTAACCATCTGCAGCCCCTTCCAGCCTGGCTGACTGTTCACGTCACAGATTTTTGGTCCATCTGGGCCTTCAAGTATGTCGACGCCTGCAATTTTGCAGCCTATCGCATTAGCCGCTTTAACCGCTATCTCTTCAAGGGCTGAATCAAGAGTTATGGGCACCGGTCTTGCACCTTGACTGTAGTTTGTCTTCCAGTTGTCTGCTACGCGGCGCATTGCTGCTATCACACGGCCGCCTACAATGAATGCGCGGATGTCTGATGTTCCATGAGGCACGAATTCTTGGATGTAGATAACGCCATGAGAAAAGGTTATGGCTTTGAAGACGGTGTTTGCAACTTCTGCGTCTACTACGCGTGTTGCGCCTATACCTCTGGAGCCGAAAAGCGGCTTAACCACAACATCGCCGCCCAACTCTTTAAAGGCTTTTAAGGCTTCATTTACGCTTTCTGTCACCACTGTGCGCGGCACGGGTACGCCATTATCTTCAAGAATGGCGAGTATGTCGTATTTGTCAACGCAGTGCTCTATGGCCTCTGCAGGGTTTATTACTAGAAAGCCATGGCGTTCAAGTTTGTAGAGCATGTCCATTCGGAAAACTATTTCTTCCAGGGAGCCGCGGCCAATTGGGCGAATGATAAGGGCATCTAAATCTTCTAGCAAGTTTAGGTTATTGACTTTGAAGTAGGGTTTTTGTCCAAGCTGCGCGACGAGTTTCGGAAAAGTGAAGCACTCGTACGAGATGCCTCGTTTAGTCAGCGCTTCTCTAAGCTGCGTGCTACTCCACGCTTCCATGTTTCTGGTTGCAATTCCGATTTTCACTGTGAACCTTTCCTTGAGTGTTTGCTATGGAGATGCAGATGGCCTTTTGCTCTTAAAGTTTCCGTGAGAAAAACGGTTACTGTTGCCATGCCCGCTTTTCGAGAAAACTTCACATTGGCTTTTCTAAGATGAAACAAATTGAGCATGTCTGTTCTTTTGGAGAACACTTTTGTTCTTCAGGGAGAATTATTAGATGCTTTGTTGCTTAGAAAATTGGTGAAAAACCAAATGAAAATAGAGAAAAAATTATTCGCATTCAGCATTCTCGCAATAACAATCGGAACAGCTTCAATTATGCCTTTAGCGTTCTTTATGTCTCAAGCTAAGGCTCAAGCAACTGATGATATACCTTGGTTTAACTGTAATGTGGTTTACGCTTCCTGGAATGCAACTAGTGAATCCATTTATGATATGGTATCTTACAGTTCAGCACATTTAGTACTACTCAACTATTCTGTTAATCCTGACGCAATAAATATTCTTGATAACGCTAGAGTAGAATACTATCAACTGCAAGTCTATTCAGACAAAGGACCGATTGAAAATATTACATTTTCCTTTGGTGCCAACTTCAAAGAAGACATTGATCCGACCAAATCGTTCTACTTTGCACGTCCAGGCTGGTTTAACACGACCACAAGCGGCGGCGGCACGTTTATAACCAAATTCAACGGAACTCTGGCTGACTGTTTAGCTGATGGCTTAGGCTTATGTGGCTTTGGCGGCGGCTCATCGAGCAGTTCCTTCGGAAACACCACGTTACCTGAGAAAATCTTAAACATTCAAAATGCCCAAACAATCTACATTGATGTACGCAGACTCGGATACGTCACATTCGACGGCAACACCACCACAGTGACACTTGCAAGCAGCGAAGTTATTCAACATGTAGAGTTGACTAAGAGCGGTGACCAATATGTTTACGGTACATTACCTCAAAGCTTACCTCAAGTTCCAACAAGCCCTATAATCCCGGAGCAAAAGCCTTAGGTGTAACATGTGTGACAAGCGAAGAGCTTGAAGGCAACACTTTAGCCGTCTACGCCTATATTGCTCACGCTAATAAGCCAGTTGGCACAAGGGCTGTTATGCGCGGTGCAAACCTTAGCAGTCCAAGTGTGGCGCATAGACATCTGCAAAAACTCGAAGATCTCGGCTTAATCGAAAGAAACCCTTACGGAGACTATTTACTTAAAGAAAAAACAGGCGTCAACGGCTACGTGTGGGTTGGCAGAACCCTCGTGCCCAGACTGCTGTTTTACTCCTTCTTTTTTATGGGTGCATTTGGCGCTGAAGTTGCAATTTTACTAGTCGGCTTTTTCATGCTCGATTTTGTTCCAGACCCAAGTTTTGTTTATTTAGCTGTAATTACAGCAGTTGCCATGTTTCTCTTTCTTTTCGAGGGGATTTCGCTTAATAGAAAACTCAAAAACAGAAACCAAACTGAATCAGACACTCCCTAACTTTGCAAATACTTGAATGCCTTATCCAAATCCAGTGATGCTGCTTGCTGCAATAGATTTTTAGGCATCAAAGTTATTGTTTTCCGCGGTGACTTAAAACGGCAACAGCTAACTGGGTTCCAGCTGACGGAGACACTTTCGTAACCAAAGACGGTTTCATCTTCAACACCTTCGGGTATGAGCACCCGCAAAACCGAGTTTTCGCATTCCTCAAATACATTCCCGCCGAATTCAAATCTCTCTTCGATGTTGAAATGCTGGAGCGCACTTGGAAGTATGGCAGCAGGCAGCTTTTCCGAGCAGAGAAGCTTTACACAGCCAAGAATTATAAGACATTTATCTCAGTGTTCCGAAAAAACTTCCCAGACTACCTTTACTACTGTTACCTGCGCAATAAAGAGTTAATCACTGCACCACTGAACCGTATTGAACAAGTTTTTGTTCCCAGAGAACGCCTCAAAATACTCCGTCAAGCAAAGGCGCCTGATAACCTGCAAAAACTGGCGCTCGAGCTCATAGATCTGCTTTCAGCCGAGTCCGGCGTCGGCTTAGAGGATTTTGGCATACACGGCTCTATAGCCCTAGACATGCACGCGGCTGAGTCGGACATAGACTTTGTCGTTTACGGTTCGGAGAACTTCCGTAAAGTTGAAGCTACAATAGCGCGGCTTGTTGAAGCCGGCAAGCTAAGTTACATTGTTAGCAACCGCTTGGAGGCGGCGCGGAAATTTCAAGGACGCTACAAAGGCAAAATCTTCATGTATAACGCCACACGGCAGCCAAAGGAGATTAACACGTTCTACGGTATGGCGCGATTTTCGTCAATTGCTCCAGTAAAGTTTCAGTGCATCGTAAGCGATGACACAGAAGCTATGTTTCGTCCAGCTATCTATAAAATCGCCAACTACAAGCCATTAGACGCTCAATCGGAGTTGCCGCCCGACCGCGTTCCTGAACTTGTAGTTTCCAACATAGGTTGTTACCGAAACGTTGCCCGCCAAGGCAGCCAAATCAAAGTTGCCGGCACACTGGAGCGCGTTGAAGTCATTAAGACAGGCGCTGTCTACTATCAAGTTGTAGTGGGCACCGCTACTTCAGAGGAAGAGTACATTTGGCCAGCTTAAGCCTCAGAGACCGCGACGGCATACTCACACGTGAAGGCTTAATCTTCCGCGTCTTCGGCTACAGCCATCCGCCTAACGCGTACATATGCGACGCTGAATACGCCTCCGCCCAGATTTTTAGTTCAGCCGACCCGAGAGCACCGAGAACAGGAAGCAACCAGCTTTTCTACAAATTCTACAATGATGAGGGCATGAAATTTGTAGCTAAAAATTATCCGCATTACCTGATTTTCCACGAGATGTTGGGACTGAAGCTTGTGGGGGTGCCTGAAAACGCCATAATGGAAGCCCGAAGACCCGGTGAGCGATTGGCGTATTTACTCGCTGTTGAACCGGAAGACGAGTTATTACGTGCAATGCGAGCTGTCCTAAACATTGTGTTGGAGCATTCAAGTTTGCAAGTGCAGAACTTCGGCGTTTTCGGTTCTCTGCTGCATGGATTCTATCACCCACGGTACTCAGACATAGACTTCGTTGTATATGGCAAGGCGGAAAACGCCAAGATGCGGCAGACGCTTGCGGAGCTGTATGCCAGTGACCACTCGAGTTTAAGCAACGAATTTGAGTCCGAAGACGCGATGAGGGGTAAACGTTGGCTCTTCAAAAATTTTGATGTGAAAGACTTTGTTTGGCACCAGCGGCGCAAGATGATTTACGGCTTATACGATGACCGAGCGCAAAGCGGCAGAATAATTAAGGCCGAGTTTGAGCCCGTTAAAGCTTGGAGTGAAATCGAGTCTGAATATGACTCGCAAACGCGTATTATACGGAAGGGCTGGGCAAAACTTAAGGCGCGCGTCACCGCCGATGATGAGGCACCTTTTATTCCATCAATTTATGGTGTGCAAGTGCTTGAAGTCTTGAATGGACCTAGTGAAGCCGCGGAAGTTGTGCGCGTTTTCTCTTACATGGAAGAGTTTCGTCAGCAAGTCCAAAAAGATGAAACCATTATTGTCGAAGGTAACCTTGAGGAGGTTCAATCACCTAAACATAGTTTTCACCAGATTACCTTAACTTATTGCCCGCGTTACTATGAGCAAGTCTTAAAGGCGCTGCATTAACGCGCGAGTATCATGTAATCCGAAGGATTATTTCCAATGATAATGCGATAATAAACGTGGCCTGTCTGCCTTTCAATTACCCGCTCCACTTTTCCTTGCACAGTAACTTTCTCGCCTTTTTTTGCTTGCTTGCAAAACCTGCCTCTAAAAGAGGAAACTTCCCTTATTGGCTCCAATTTTGAGCCTTCAACAACTGCGACATCTTCAACTTGGTAAGTGCATGGTGTGAAAAGCGCTTCAGCATCATCAGCAATCGTGGCTGAGATTTTCGCGTAACCAACGTTCTTGTAGTGAACATCGCCGTACTGTCCAATATTGTCACTCCAGTCCTTCACGAAGCGTATAAAGTACTCAGTGCCAGCGTAAATGCCTTGGAACGCCTTTCGCCGTTCGACCCGACAAAAGTCTTCGAAGCTCATGATGGTGTCCTTCGAACGAAAATCGAACAAGGCTTTCAGATCCTCATGACTGTAAGGTTTGAACCCTGACGCTTCATCCTTCAACAAGGTTTCTAATGCCTCGTACGCTCTACGACAGTTTTCTGCGCCATAAATCACTGGATCAACGTCCGACTTCTCAGTGGCTAACTCGACAAGCACGGAGCCCGAAATACCTATGGCGCTCCAAGGAATGCCGGCTGCTTCTTTTAGCTCTTCTGCTAGCTGCACCACTTTCTGTTCCAGCGTATTCAGCTTCTTGGATGTACGTAGTAATCCAAGCTTTCCAACTGGATCATAGTGCCTTTCAACCATGTGGTGGGGCACTTCGCATAGGGTTTCGTCAAAAACTGGATCATGCACTATTAGCTCTGGCATGTTTTGCTCAAGAAATTTGAATCGGTCACTGAAACTGTAGATTTTGCCATACGCTCTTTTGGAGTCTCGTCGTGTGCCTTGCTGAGAAGGAATAAACCGTGGAAACGCTATGATGCGACTGGGCGGATGCATTAAGCCTTTTACATCGAAAATTACGCCATTTTCTGTTCGGATCAGCTCACCTTCTCGCGCTTGCATTCTTCTGTTCCTTCAACAGCAGCTCATTATGTCAGTAGCTTCAATAGTGTGTAGTTTTTTACATAACGTTAATAAACCTTCTCTAAACCATTTTCCATCATGCAATGCACCGAAAAAGCCAAACACATCGCAAAATGCTTAGAACTGGCTATACTGCTTGAAGTAAGCGCTGACAAACCGGGAAACGTGAACTTCATTGTCGGTTTTGAAGGCACACGCGTGGAGCATTTTCTTGCTTCTGCCGTTGCTGCCCGCGACGCTTTTGAAGAAGCAGCAAGCCGCGGCATCGCGATAGCCTGCAACCAACTTAAAATTGAGAATGCAGGTGTTGGTGAGCTTATACGAACTTGTGCTGCGGACGTTGCGGCATGGCAAAAGGGCGGTAACACCTTGATTGGGACGATTATGCTGTTCGTGCCCTTGGCTGTGGCCGCTGGCATAACACCCATGGACAAAGATAGGTTCGATTTTGTGACGCTAAGGCGAAACCTTAAGCGTGTTGTGGAATCCACTACTCCGCAGGATGCGGTTTTTCTCTATGAAGCCATTGAGATCGCCAAACCAAGCGGGCTAAATGAAGCGCCGGATTTTGATGTCCGTGATCCAGCTTCAAAGGCACGTCTGCTTAAGGAGCAAGTTTCACTTTTTAAGGTTTTTCAAATTGCCGCTGGTTATGATGACATTTGTTATGAGTGGGTTAACAACTACACAATAACATTCGATCTTGCTTACCCTTATCTTATGCAACAACTGAAAATTAAGTGTCTAAACACTGCTATCATTCACACTTTCCTGAAAGTTCTCTCTGAACGACCTGACACGTTTATTGCCCGCAAAGTCGGCATCGAAAAAGCCCGCGAAATATCCGATGATGCCCGGAAAATCCTCGAGTTGGGTGGCGTAGAAACAGAAGACGGGCGCCAAAGCATTGTGACGTTTGATAAAAAACTCCGAAACTCAGATAGCCTTTACAATCCAGGAACCACCGCCGACTTAACTGCTGCAGCTTTAGCTTTGTGCACTCTTGGCGGCTACCGGCCCTGACTACGTACATATGCGTAGTGTGCCTATATTGTGAAGTTCAAATGACCGCCGCAACCGAATTGAGCTATTGACTTTGCGTTTTCAGCTATTCTTTGAATTTTTCAAGTATAATTGCGGGGCAGATTTTTTTGACGCCTTCTATGGCGCCGATTTTTTCAGATAGCAACTTCGTGAGTTCTCGCCCATCCTTTGTCCATATTTCTGTCATTATCATGTGATCTCCGGTGGATGTGGCTACACTTCTGATCTCGCTTATCTCGCAAAGTTTCTGAGCGACCTCAAGCAGTTTTGTCGGTTCTACATCTACACCTACAATGGCAACGCTGTGCAGCCCCAGCTTCGTGGGGTCTACTTGGATAGTGAATTTTTTGATCACACCCCGGCTCTGTAATGCTATTACTCTTTTTCTTATTGCTGACTCGCTTAACTTGAGCTTCTTTGCTATTTCATTAAATGAACTTCGCCCGTCTTTTTCTAGCATCTGCAGTATTTTCATGTCGATTTCGTCTGGAATTAACACCATTTTTTACCAATTCCGCACTTTTTTATGCTTTTTTGTAATTTTTTCTTCCGATAAGTAAATATAATACGACTATTAATAAGTATTTTGTTCCTAAATAAGTGTTAAATGGTGTGGAATATGGAAGAAAAATGTGAACCAAAAAATGTTATGCCACGAATAGGCGAGCCAGCCCCAGACTTTGAGGCAGTAACAACGAAGGGCAAAATAAAACTTTCCGACTTCAAAGGCAAATGGGTAATACTTTTTTCGCATCCAGCCGACTTTACGCCAGTATGCACCACCGAGTTTGTTGCATTCGCCAAAATAAACGATGAATTAAAGAAACGAAATGTGGAGTTAATAGGCTTAAGTATCGACAGTGTATATTCCCACATAGCTTGGGTACGCAGGATAAAAGAAAAACTGGGCGTAGACATCACTTTTCCAATAATTGCCGATTTAGACATGAAAGTAGCTACACTATACGGAATGATTCATCCAGGAGAAAGCACCACAACTGCAATACGTTGTGTATTCTTTATCGATCCAGAAATGACGCTGAGAGCTATCGTGTACTATCCGCTGAACGTAGGCAGAAACATGGATGAGATACTGCGCATTGTAGACGCACTTCAAACAGCAGACAAGTACAAGGTTGCCATGCCCGCTAACTGGCGGCCCGGTGATAAAGTTATAGTTCCACCGCCTACAACTACTGATGCAGCTGAACAGCGTGCGCATGAAGGCTACGAATATATAGATTGGTTCTTATGCAAGAAAGAGTTGCCAACAAAATAGTTGGCTAACTCCTTTTTTTATAATAGGAGACTAAAAATATGCATGAAGGCGATTTCGTTCCCGCCATAAGTGAAGCTGAACTGAAAGCTGGTTCAATGAAACTTGTTAATGTCGCGGGCAGAAACATTCTGCTGGCACGGTATGGTGACCAAGTCTACGGAGTTTCGAATCGTTGCCCACACATGGGCTGTTCTCTTGCCAACGGAACACTGAAAGACTACATCGTAACCTGCCCCTGTCATGGCTGGAGCTTTGACGTCCGCACCGGTGAGTATCAAAAAGCTAAGCAAATAAAGCTAATTACCTATGAATGCAAAATTCAAGATGGAAAAATTTACGTGAAGTTACCTGACGACTTCTGAGCTGCGAAAGTAGCTGTAACGCTTTAGAGTGTTATCTTGATGCTTAATAACTCCTTTTCTTTGGTGATAAAATTTGGAAACTTTTGAACTTAATCTTAAATATAAGCATTTGAATTCTATTGGTAAGGTCGGTTTCATGGTTCAGCAAAAGTTGCGCGTGACCTTGCTTACGGGAAGAACAATTGAGCAGGGTGTTGGGAAAGAGCAGGGGAAAAGTTCGCAAGAATACTTTGAGGCATGTTCAACGGTTTACATGGACGAGGAAGACATGAAGAAGCTTGGCATCAAAAATAACACTAACGTGTTGGTTACGACACCGCATGGTTCCATAGTTCTCAGAGCAGTAAAGCATCCTCGTGGCTCGATGCCTGGTATAATTTACATTCCCTATGGTCCATGGGCAAACGCTATAGTCGATGATTCAACAACAAGCATCGGCATGCCGTCGTTTAAGGGTACCCCCGCAGAAGTAGAGCCTGCCCCAGATAAGCCTGTCTTAAGTATGGAAGAACTCCTTAGAAATCTGTATGGAAAGTGAGACTTATGGTTGTGGTTAAATCGGTTACCTGTCCCATTTGCGGCAGCTTATGCGATGATATAGAGTTAACAATTGAGAATAATGAGGTTGTAAAGGTTAAAAACGGATGTGCCCTCTGTGAATCCAAATTCTTGGGCTACAAAGGTGAACATCGGATTAAAACCCCATTGATTCGCAAAGATGGCAAACTCGTTCCGGTATCTTTGGATGAGGCCATACATAAAGCCGCTGAAATTCTCGCCAATGCTAACTACCCCATCTTGTACGGCTGGAGCTCCACAAGCTGTGAAGCACAGCGCGTAGGTGTGGAATTAGCCGAAGAAATCGGTGGCGTATTAGATAACACGGCTGTTGTTTGCCATGGTCCCTCCATATTGAGCGTGCAAGAGGTTGGTATTCCAACATGTACGCTTGGGCAGATTCGTCACCGTGCAGATTTAATCATTTACTGGGGATGCGACCCGTGGAGTGCGCATCCGCGCCATCTTGAGAGATATACTGCTTTTACAGAAGGGCGATTTGAGGAAAGCGACTGGAAAGGTTATATACAGAAGGTCAAGGCTTCTGCCGGAAAGAAGAAAATTGAAAGTGCCGTAAGAAGAGGCGTCGTAAAGCGACCTAAAGCACTGCCGATGCGCCAACATGAACTTGTTAATGCACCACCGCCAACTTTGATGAAAGAAGGCCGCAAATTGATAGTTGTCGATGTTCGGAAGTCTATGACTGCTGAGATGGCTGATTACTTCCTTCAAGTCGAACCTAACAAGGATTACGAGGTAATGCAAGCAATAAGAGCGCTAATTCGCGATCAAGAGCTCGACGTCGACAAGGTTGGCGGGGTTCCTGTGGAGTACTTGGAGGAAGTGGCCGACGCCATGGTGAACTGCAACTTCGGCGTAATCTTCTTCGGCATGGGATTAACACAAAGCGCTGGAAAATTCCGAAACATAGATGTCGCCATATCCTTAATTCGCGACCTGAACAAGCGCACAAAATTCGTTATCATGCCCATGAGAGGCCACTTCAACGTCACAGGGGCCAACGTCGTGTTTACTTGGCAAAGTGGCTATCCATATGGCGTAGACTTTTCGCTAGGCTATCCGCGATACAATCCAGGAGAAACCACTTGTATAGATATACTTCTGCGCGGAGAATCCGACGCTACCCTTGTCATAGCTGCGGATCCTGGAGCTACTTTCCCAAAACGTGCTGTGGAGCACATGACTAAAACACCACTCATCGTAATAGATCCACACATGAACGCTACCGCTATGCTTGGCGACGTGGTGATTCCATCCGCCTTTGTTGGTATAGAATCAGAAGGCACTGCTTACCGCATGGATCATGTGCCTTTGCCGCTTAAGAAGGTGGTAAAGCCACCAGCAGGCATACTTTCTGATGAGGAAATATTGAGGCGCATCCTTGAAGAGGTACGTGCTATCAAAGCCAAGAAAATGAGCAAGTTGGAGGCTGCTTAGAGATGACTGAACTGTTAATCAAAAACGGTTTCGTCTTTGACCCCATAAACGGAATTAATGGCGAAAAAATGGACATCGCCGTCAAAAACGGCAAGATAGTTGAGTCAGTGAACGAACGGAAGGCCAAGGTAATCGACGCCGCGGGCTTGACAATTATGCCTGGCGGCGTGGATATCCACACGCATATTGCTGGTGCGGAAGTGAATACTGGCAGGCTCATGCGGCCAGAAGATCACGTTAAAGATATTGTGCGGAAAACTGCGGTAACACGTTCAGGTGTCGGCTACTCTGTGCCCTCTACTTTCGTGACGGGTTATCGCTACTCGAAAATGGGCTATACAACGATAATGAATCCATCGATGCCGCCGTTAGAGGCTAAGCATACGCATGAGGAATTGAACGATACGCCGATGCTGGACAAGGCAACTTATCCTCTTCTAGGCGACTGGTGGTTTGTGCTTGAGTATTTGCGTGAAGGCGATTTAACCGAGTGTGCACGATACGTGGCATGGATGATTGCCGCAACCAAGGGTTACGCCATAAAAATCGTTAATCCCGGCGGCTTAGAATCTTGGGGTTTCGGAAGAAACGTGCGCACAATAGACGATCAAGTTCCCTACTTTGGAATTACGCCACGCGATATAATGTGTGGTTTGGCTAAAGTTAATAAAATGCTGAATTTGCCGCATACAATTCATCTTCACACTAACAATTTAGGGCTGCCTGGAAATTACGTGACAACGCTGGATACTATGCGCGCGTTGGAAAGCGTAGCTACAGATGATAAGCCCGTGGCGCACATTACTCATCTGCAGTTCAGTAGTTTCGCGGGCGATGATTGGGGCACAATGCGCTCGGGTGCTGAGGAAATAGCCAAATATATTAACGCTCATAATCACTTGACCTTTGACATGGGACAGGTTATATTTACTGATACAACTACCATGACGGCTGATGGGCCCTTCGAGTTTACGCTTTACGAGTTAAGTGGACACAAGTGGGTTAACAGCGATGTAGAAACGGAAACAAGCGGCGGCATAATTCCCTTCCACTATAAACGCAACAACGCCGTGAACGCCACCCAGTGGTCAATAGCGTTGGAGCTGGCGTTGCTGGTTAAGGATCCTTGGAAAATGTTTCTGACCACGGATCACCCGAACGGTGGGCCTTTCTTTGCTTATCCGAAGATAATTGCTTGGTTGATAAGTAAAAAAGCGCGGATGGCAACGTTGAAGAAATGCCACAAGAAAGCCCAGAAGCTTAGTTTGCTGCCTTCGATAAAGCGTGAGTTTACGCTTTATGACATCGCAATCGTTACCCGTGCCGGACAGGCTAAAGCTTTAGGTTTGAAGAATAAGGGTCATTTGGGCGTTGGCGCCGATGCGGACATCGCTATCTATGATATTAACCCCGAGAAAATTGACATATCCAAGAAGTATAAGGCGGTTCGTCGTGCTTTTGGTAACGCGGCATATACTATCAAAGACGGTGAAATCGTGGTTAAGGATGGCGAGATACTGCGGCATGTGGATGGCAAGACGATGTGGCTTGACGTGAAAACAGCCGAGCAGGTTAAGGTGGATGAGGAAATGAAACGTCGATTCAAGGAGTACTGGACAGTTGAGTACGACAATTATCCTGTGTATGACCATTACGTTAAAGTTTCATGCCCATTAACAATAAAGGCGGATGTTTAAAGATGATAGTGCTATCTCCCCTCAAAAAGTTCCAGTTTCCAGTTATAGCTGAATGCATAAGCCCTGATGTGTTCAAAGGCAAGTCGCGGGCTGAAATTGCTAAACTGGAAGTTTGGGAAGGCAACAAGCAAAAAACACTTGGCGACCTATTTAAGATAGAAGAGAGCAGCACGGAAACGCCTGATATAGTTATTAACGGTGACGCAAGCGAAGTGCGTTTTGTAGGCAAAGCCATGAAAGATGGTGAAATCGTCATCAACGGCAACATAGGCATGCACTTGGGAGAAAAAATGTCCGGAGGCAAAATCACCGTGAACGGCAACGCAGGTGGATGGGCTGGATCCGAAATGAAAGGCGGATTAATTGAGATCCACGGTAACGCAGGCGATTATTTAGCTTCACCGTACCGAGGCAGCAGTGCTGGCATGCGCGGTGGCACAATAATTGTTGATGGCAATGTGGGCAGTGACTCGGGAGTTTACATGCGTGGCGGCGTCATCAAAATCCGTGGTAGCGTCAAGCAATTCCTAGGCTTCCGTATGGTCGAAGGTACAATTTATGTTCAAAAAGAATGTGGCACCCGTGTAGGTGCATGCATGACCGGCGGCAAAATCGTGGTTGGCGGTTATCTTGAAGAAGTCATGCCTACCTTCACAATTGACAGTATAAAGCCGAAAGTGAAGGTGGATGATTCTGAATCCGTTAACGGGCCGTTCTACGTGTTTCTCGGCGATCTGGCAGAAGACGGCAGAGGCAAGCTCTTTGTCTCCAAAACGGCTAATCCGCACTTAAGTCACTACGAAAGGTTTCTTTAGAGGCTTAAGCCTATGAATAGCGCTTTAAGCGTAAATTGCATGGCATGGAAACTAGCCGAGCACTTGCTAAGCAATCCGGATTTTTATGGTGTTAAAGTTTCAAAGTCAAGTGCAGGCGCCACCGTCATAGACGCTGGTGTGCATACTTCTGGCGGGTTCCAAGCAGGGCTTATTCTCACCGAACTTTGCATGGGTGGCTGTGGAAGGGCAAATATAGAGTTCAAAAGTTACGGCGCCATGTCGCTTCCCTCTATAACCGTTTGCACGGACAGTCCCGCTGTTGCCGCGTTAGGTTCGCAGTTTGCTGGATGGCGCATAAAAGAAAGCGATGGCTCTATAGCGATAGGTTCAGGGCCGGCGCGGGCTTTGGCGCTGAAGCCTAAAGAGATTTATGAGGAAATAGGTTACAAGGATTTATCTGACAAGGCAGTGTTAACGCTTGAGAGTAATATTCTGCCGTCGGATATGCTCATCGAGAAGGTGGCTGGCGCCTGCAATGTTAAGGTGGAGAACTTGCTCGTGGTTGTGGCGCCTACTGCAAGCATCGCTGGTCTAGTTCAAGTTACAGGGCGAATAGTTGAGGTTGGCATTCATAAGCTGAGGACGCTTGGTTTAAGCCCGAAATTTATTCGTTATGCATGCGGTTACGCGCCTATTCCGCCGGTTTGCCCTGATTTTGAGGTGGCGATGGCAAGGACTAATGACGCTATACTTTATGGCGGCACGGTGTACTGCACCGTTGACTACGAGGATGAGGCTGCGTTGAAAAAGATTGTTGAGCAAGCGCCTTCTGGGACGTCAAAGGATTATGGCAAGCCTTTTCTGCAGATTTTCCGTGAAGCAGACCGCGACTTCTACAAGATAGATCACAACCTCTTCGCGCCGGCAACATTGATTGTAAATAATGCGAAAACTGGCAGAGTTTTCAAAGCTGGAAAACTTGATCCTGATGTGTTGCTGCAGTCTTTAGGTTTCTAATTTTTCCAGTTTCAACCGCGATTTGACAACGTTGGCTATGAATTCTCCTATTGGAATAGTGTAGAGCGCTACTGTACAGTTGAATAGGGCGCCTGAGGGAAGGAACGCAAGCACCGCCATTTCTTCTAATTCAAAACCGAACGGGTACGGTTGACGCAGTGTGATATAGTTCACTGCTGTCATAAGCGATGTTCGTAGAATGATGCCAAGGATTGTTGATGCCGCAACGATTTTAAGTGCTTTTTGTTGCTCTGTGCTTTTGTGTTTTATGACTTTTTGAGCTATGTAGAGTCCTAGTAGCGTAGAGAATACTGCTATGAGGTTGTAGAGGGGGCCTGTTGGAAGAGCTCCGGGGAAAAACGCGAACAAGACGGCGGAGTTTAGAAGCGCAATTAAGATCGCTGCTGTGGGGTTGACTATTAGGAATGCTGTGACTATGGGAATTTCCCATAAGCCGTATATGAGGAATGGCGCGTATGGCGCTGGAACGCCTATTCCTGAGATGCTTGGATTAAGCGCTACTGTGAGGGCAGCGAATATTATTGTTGTGGCTAATGTTTTTGTGTTCATTTTTGGTCAGCCTTAGTTGTCATTATAATTATTTAAGCGTAGCTACTCAAAAAAGAGTGAAATTTTTTGCCAAAAACTGATAAATGCGCCTCGCTAATAATAATCTTGGAGTGAAAATATTGCCTGACGCCCTAAAGTTTTCTTCCGCTGAAATCAAAAGTTGGCTTACAGATCAAACTAGCTCTATTCTAACGCCGGTGCATGCGCAAGCACAGAAGTTGCGAGACGATGTGCGCGAGGCGGTCCAAAGCGTTGCAGATGCAAGCAAAATGCTTTTTGACAACAGCGCAAAAGAAATTGAAAAAAGAAATATGCGCGTTTACAACCGTGCCAGGGCCTTAAACAAGTTGGCTCGCCTTTTTTTGGAACGCCTCAGGAAAGTTAGTGTTCCCGAACAGGTCTCTTATGACAGCTTGAACAGGTTTGCTCAAGAAGCTCAGAAAGTATTTCTTGTAATAGACATCGATATTAGAAACTGGTTTCCGCGTCTTTCGCCCTTCTTTATTATGGATAGAAGAAAATTCTTAACAGTTTATGAAAAAGCAAAAATCGCATTAGCCGCCTTAAACGATTTTCTATCAAAAGATTACGTTAAAACCAAAACTTTGGAGGACACATTCCAGCTAATTGATGAACTGCGTAATCTTGAAAGGCAGTTAGTGGAGATTGAAGCGGAACGAACAAGCGTTGTGAACGAGCGCTTGCCTTTAGAGAAAGAAATCGCTGAACTGGAACAAAAAATTGCCGATTTGAAAAGCAAGGGTCCAATCGACCAGCTTTTTCTCGTGGAGACAGAAATAGGCGCCTTGAATAATGAAACAAAGCAGGCGTTGCGGCATCTGCAGAAACCCTTCAAAAAAATGCAAGCAATGGCTACACAAGGCGGCGGCGCCGGTTTAACGCTTGAGGAGCTGAATATACTTAATCACTATTTGGAAAAGCCCTTCGAGGCTCTGACAATTGAGAAAGATGGTTACCCACTGCTAAAGCAGATTTTGCAGAAATTGGCTCGCCTAATAAGCGAGGGTAAGCTTAAACTAAAACCCGACAAGGCGAAAAAGGCAGAGCAGACCATAAATGAAATACTTCATGATTCTTTGTGGGCTTTGCAACAGCGCTGCATAGAGATGGCTACGCGGGAAAGGCAAATTCTGAATTCAGCAAAGATGGAAGAGATAAAAGCTACTCTTGCTGAGTATCAAGAGCAGGCTAATCAGTTTAAAGCTAGAAAAATGAGTGTTGAGGCTCATGAAGCCATCAAAGAGCGTGCTTACCGGGAGACGCTGGAAAAAATCGACAATCTGAAACGGGCAATCGAAAAGAATGTTTACGGTTCTTTGGGTGTAAAAATCCAAATTTTGTAGTGTGAAGTGTACTTTTGGCATGAATCTCGAGTTAATAATCAAGAAGTCAATGACTGCCCAGAGCAGCGATTTTCTTAAAATTGTGGATGCCGCTATATTGCTGCTACGTGATGAAAGCGGCAGATTTGGGCACTTAACTGCTTCGGAGCGCTTGCTTACGCTTAAGCCTTCAGGTGAAGCGTTGGTAATTGGTGATTTGCACGGAGACATAGAAAGCCTTCGTCTTATCCTTGAAAGCAGTGGCTTCGCTGAGAAATTGGCGAAGCATAACGATGCCTTCGTAGTTTTCCTAGGTGATTATGGCGACAGAGGCGCCTGTTCAGCAGAGGTCTACTACACTGTTTTACGGCTTAAGCTTGCCTTTCCGAAGCAAGTTGTGCTTTTGCGTGGGAACCATGAGGGACCAAGTGATTTGCTGGCTTCGCCGCATGACCTGCCTCTTCAGTTTCAGCTCAGATTCAAGGAAAACTGGCGCGCTGTGTATTCAAAGGTTCAAGAGTTGTTCAGTTATCTCTACAATGCATTGCTTGTAGAAGAGCGGTACTTGATGGTTCACGGCGGCTTGCCCTCAAACATCCGAGGCATTCAAGATTTGGCTCTTGCGCATAAACTGCATCCTGAACAGACTTATCTTGAAGAATTATTGTGGAGCGATCCTGTTGACGAGGTTAACGGGGCGCTGTATTCACCCAGAGGCGCGGGCCGACTATTCGGCAAAGACGTCACCGACAAGGTTCTGGATATGCTGGGTGTTAAGGTTCTGATAAGGGGCCATGAGCCGTGTCAAGAAGGTTTTAAGCTCAACCATGATGGCAAGATTTTAACGTTGTTCTCTAGAAAAGGAGCGCCATACTTTAACACTCACGGCGCTTACCTGCAACTGCCGCTTTCCGAGGAAATCGAGAGCGCACATAAACTTTTGAGATGGATTTATAAATTTTAGCCTTTAGCATTCCATTTAGCGAAGGTTATATTAGGCTAAAGCCGCGTACTTTAAGATTATGAAGCCTTGTGTATTGTACTTTTCAAGAACGGGAAATACTAAGCGCATGGCGGAAGCCATAGCCGCGGCGATAAATGCGCCTGCTTTCGCCATAACCTCTTCTAACCCAGATGTTGTTGAGGACTTCGACTTGCTGATTTTGGGCACGCCGGTCGAAGGTTTTAGACCCGCTAAGGTGGCCGCTGATTTTGTAGAGCATTTGCCTAAAACCAGAGGCAAAAAGGCGATCTTGTTCTGTACATGCAAGCTGTGGAAAGGCAATACATTCAAAATCTTGGAAAGAGCATTATCCAGCAAAGGCTATGATGTTATTCTGAGTGTTTCAAAACGAGGAATCAAATTCGATAAGCCCGTCGATTTTTCAGACTGTTTAAGCAAAATAAAGGAAGCGCTTGAGAAATAGCGCTGTCAGCATTTTCAATGTTCTGAGTCCTGACTAAAAGTTTCTGTCTTTTCTCTTCTTTTATCTAAAGGGCCTATGGACTGCGTGCAGCGCAAAATAACGAGCTGGTGCATATGCTGATGGTCAAGTGTTGAAGCAAAAATCTTAAATTCTTAAGGTTACAATGGCGTGTAGAAGGTGTTGGTGTTGAGTGTAAAATTACATCCTTATGTAGTATTTCTTCCCGCTGAGCAGAAGGACAGGATTTTAAGTGCCATATTCGGTTCCAAGGCTGGCGTTGATATCCTGCGTTTTTCGTTGAAGCAAGGAATAGCCAAGCGTATTTACCAGAAAGATCTCGTGAAGCAGTTAAACTACTCTAATAAAACGATTATCGAAAACCTAAAAACTCTAACTACACTTGGGGTTCTAATCGAACTGATGGAGAAGAATGAGACAGAGAGTCGTGTCATCTGGGTTAAGGCTTATCAGCTTACAGACTTAGGCAAATGGTTTGCGTTGTTGTTGGCTGAGGAGAAGGAGTTGTCGGAAAAAGAAAAGGCTGAGATACTGCAAAGTCTATTCAGAACATACGTTAAGCTGGTTAAAAACTTGGCTGCAGAACTAGGTATAAGCAAGAAAAACTTGGAAACAATCTTTAAAGAAGAAATGACAACTTGAGGCAAAGATCATGCAAGTCATAGCTGTGGTTGGAACAAAAAAATCAGGAAAAACAACCACCATAGAAAACCTAATACGGGAACTCACGCAAAGAGGCTACGCGGTTGCAGCCATTAAGCATGTCCCCGAGCCAGATTTCACCATTGACACGCCGGGCAAAGACACGTGGCGTTATGCAAAGGCGGGCGCAAAGACCATAATCAGCGCGGCAGCAAACGAGATCACCACCATAGAAAAAGCTACTATCGCAAGTATGCCTCTATCAGCATTGCTGAAGAAATGCAAAAACAGTGATGTCGTATTCATTGAAGGCTTTAAAAGGCTTGTCGCAGCGAAGAGGGACATACCAAAAATTGTGGTGGTGAAATCTAGGGAAGAAGCAGAAAACGCTTTCAACTTATTTAAGCCTATACTGGCTTTCAGCGGAGTTTATAGCACAGAAAGCTTAGGTTCCGAAGTGCCTTATGCCGATGGACTGAAAAACCCTGAGAAACTGGCAGATATAGTTGAGAATACCTTGCTAAAAAAGGGTAATTGCATTCTGAAAAGGTGCGAACATACATTCTAATAAAGTGGCGCCTTTTATTATCTTTAAATGGACTCTCTTGTCTTCTTGAAAAATGTTTCTTGGGTGCGGCAAGCACCAATGGCGAATAGCCCCTCTATAGGTTTCTGCAATGAATCGCTAATAGCCGCCAAATATGACGGTACCGAGATGTTCCAAGTTGGTGTTTATCGTTTTGTTTGTGTTTAGTTTGTTGGTGATGGCGTTTTGCGTTGAGCGTTTATGGACTTGCGTGGGAGTTTGCTGTGTTTTACGAGTTCTGGCATGCGTGGTTGAAGAAGGGGGTTGGATGAAATGGGGTGAATTGCCTTGGATTGTACTTTAGCTGCTGCAGTAACTGTTGATTCTTAGTTTTATGTGTGTTTTTGGTTTAAGATTTGGGCTTCACAAATTCTTTATTTAAAAAAGGGCTTTTCATTGAAGATGCAGAGCGTGCAGGCATGCGCAAGTCAAAACTTGAACTCTACGAGGCTATATTAGCCGCATTAGCTGAGAAGCATTTGACGGTTGACGCCATCGCTTACGTCTGCAACATGGACTGCGTTGCTCTTCGCCAGCGGCTTGATTTCCTGCTGAAATGTGGAATGGTAGAAGAAAAGCATTACAAAACGAAGATGTGTTATGCTTTGACGCGTCGTGGTTTGGCTATTTACAAGACGCTTGCTATTACGAAACGGCTGGAGAAGTTGCAAACCGCGGTTGGAGATGTAAATGAAGCCCTAAAAATGTTGCCGGCGCTTTCGGAATTTAATGAAGAGTTGCCAAAGCGTGCAGATCGAAACGAAAAATATTAAGTACGTCGCAAAGGTTTTTCTTTATAGCGAAAAATCATGGCGCCACTTTCTCCAGACATGGTTTGGCAGGCAAGCCCACAAGATCTTCTGCGCTTACTAGACAGCGGCACACTTGTTTCAGCATCCAAAACTGTGCGTTTTTATGCGCCAAGCTTCATGCATTACAAGACACAATACTACTGCTCGCTCCCCACTCAATTTCCTACAGTGTCTGTTACTGGTACAGCGTGTGCGCTTAACTGTAAGCACTGCGGCGGCAAAATACTGCAAACCATGCAGCCAGCAGTTACGCCAGAAAAACTTTTTGAGTTTGCTGTAAAACTTAAACGAAACGGTGTTGTCGGCTGTCTCATCAGCGGAGGCTGTCGCCCAGACGGATCTGTGCCGCTATCGCCGTTTATTCCCGTCATCGGGCGGATCAAGCGCAAGTTAGGTTTAACGGTTTTTGTTCACACAGGCATAATTGACGCAGCTGCTGCCGTAGCGCTTAAAGCCGCGGGTGTTGACGCCGCGCTAATAGATATTATCGGCTCGGATGAGACTATACGCGAAGTATGCAACTTGAATCAGACGGTTAGAGACTACGCTTGCTCGCTTGACGCGTTGCAGGAAGCGGGCTTAAATTTTGTTCCTCATATTGTCGTTGGCCTTCAGAATGGACAATTGAAAGGTGAATATGACGCGCTGAAACTGCTTGGTTCAGTGAAGCCCTCCGCCATAGTCATTATTGCTTTCATGCCCATACGTGGAACCGCAATGGCAGCGACTAAACCGCCAACGCCCTTGGACGTGGCTAAAGTCACGGCTATGGCGCGGTTAATGTTTCCTGAGACGCCGCTGGTGTTGGGGTGTATGCGGCCGAAAGGGCGGCATCGTGCTGAAACTGATGTTCTGGCGTTGAAGGCGGGGGTTGATGCTGTAGCGTTTCCAAGCGAAGAAGCCGTTAAATACGTTGAAGCGCAGGGTTATGCGCTAAGCTTTTCCTCTTACTGTTGCGCCCAAATCTATGCTGACGCAGTTTTTCGAAGTGTTTCGAAGTGACGCATAAAACGGAATTTTTCACGAACGCTGCGATTTGCATTATGAAAATTTTGTATGTGAAAATAATCTTAGCATCTTGAAGCCGAAAACTGCAGCCCACACGCCGCCTGCAACAGCCGCTATAAATTCGGGAATAG
>JBBFKZ010000016.1:0-33413 GCA_037481775.1 Bathyarchaeia archaeon | reverse complement strand
CCCTCAGATACCCTTACGGCCTCTGCTGTAAGAGTATCGCCCTCGAACGCTGGCTTCAGAAAATTAATGCTCACTTGCACCGCAACCGCGACATTTTCTCCAAAATTAGCAGCCTCTGCAAAGGCGCAATCGGCTAATGCAAAAATTGCTCCACCATGAGCTGCACCCAGAGAGTTTATGTGGTTTTTCGTTAATTTCAGAGAGAGCTTTGCGTAACCATCTTTTACTTCAAGAACTTGGATTCCCAAATTTTCTCGGAAGATATCTTTACCTTTCATCGTGTTTTTTTCTCCTTTGGGCTACTGCGTAAATAATTGTATGCTTTCTTTATAAGAGGAGACACACCTTTTGGCGCAAAAATTACAATCACAATGAAGAATACACCTAGACCTAACATGCGTAGTGGAGGACCGACATGACTTACGCTAGGAAATAAGGGGTGAAGCAGGCCGTCCAGCGCAGAGTCTACACTGGGCAGGTAAGAGTCGATTACTCTAATTATGACGGAACCAACTATTGGCCCTTCTATGGTGCCTAATCCGCCGATAACAGACATCATAAGCGGCAAAAACGAATAGTAAGGCGCAAAAATAAAATTTTGAATATATTGGATTGACTGGGCGTAAAGTTCTCCTGCTAAGCCCGCAAAGAAAGTGCTAATAACAAAAGCGATTAGACGGTACTTAGCGGTGTTGATGCCGATCATTTTAGCTTCAAGCTCGTTCTGGTGTATGGCTCTGAAAGCCAGGCCCAGTTTCGATTTCATTATAAGATAAATTATGAAGATAGAAATTGCTGAAAAAACAAGTGCCGTGTAATAAAATGGAATGCCACGCTCAACTATAAGCGGAGTTCTGAAGCCCATGATGGCACCGGTGAACTCGTCAAATTCGCTGAAAATGGTGACGATGATTACGGAGAAGCCGAAAGTAACCATGGCTAGAAACCATGCTTTCAACCTAACACATGCTAGGCCTATTAGCACGCCTATCGCAGCTGAAATCAAGCTGCCCAAAAAGAGACTAGCTATTGATGGTAAGCCTAATTTGATTGTAAGCAAAGCCGAGGTGAAGCCGCCTATGCCCAAGAAAGCCGCGTGCCCCAAGGAGCCTTGCCCTGAAGAGGCAAGCAGGTTCCAGCTTGAAGCGTAAATTGCGAAGATAATCATTGGTGTTAAGACTTCACTAATTACGTAGCTACTTACGAAAAAGGGCATAATCGCCGCGATAATTAGGGTGATTATAACAGGGTAAAGTTTTTGGGAGCGATAAAAATCCGCTACTTCGCTCTTAACTAAACTAAACGAGTTTGCGAATGCCTTTTTTATAGCCATTTATTCACCTCTCTCACCGAAAATTCCGGTTGGTCTAATTACGAGCACGATTATGAGCAAAGCGAAAGCTATAGCGTCTTGCCATATTCCACCAAGAAGGTAGACCGCGAGGTTCTCCGCTATACCATAGAGAAGACCGCCAATCACTGCGCCAGGTATGCTGCCTAAACCTCCAATTATGATTATGGCAAAAGCTTTGATCGTGGGAAGCGCGCCGATGCTTGGATCGAAGGGAAAAATCATTCCGTACAGTGCTCCGGCGGCGCCCGCTAACGCGGCGCCCAAAGCAAAAGTGAAAATATAGACCTTTTCGATGTTAACACCCATAAGCATTGAAGCGCTACTTTTTTGGCTGGTTGCGCGCATAGCCAAGCCTATTTTGGTTTTCTTTAGCAAAAGGAAAAGAGCAAACAGTATGACGCCTACAATTAAAATGGCCAGTAGACGATCGTAACCAATTGCGATTTGTCCTATGTAGAGTTGGGTTCCTTTGAGTGGACTTGGAATCTGCTGGGGGGTATTCCCCCAGAGAAGAACAGCAGCGTTTTCAAACACGTAAATTAAGCCAAGACTGATGAAGATTTCATTCAACTTATCGGTTCCAAGAACCTTGCGAAAGGTGAATCTTTCAAGGCCAACGCCGATTAGAGCAACAGCGCCCATGGCAACCAGAATAGCAATGTAGGCATTTAGCCCAAGTGCGCTGGTTACCGTAAAAGCGATGTAGGCGCCAATCATCAGTAATTGACCATGGGCAAAATTGACGAGTTTCATAACTCCGAAGATGATGTTTAATCCAGTAGCCAACAGTATATAAACGCAACCGCTGGCTATCCCCCAAAGCAATGCTTGAATTAAGCCAGAGGTAATCATGCAGTATCGACCCACCTATTTTCTCATGATGAATATTTAAAATATACGAGACTCAAACAATAAAAGAAAAAAGTTTGATTAAGAAAGCCTACGGACTTCCTGGTGCGTAAGCAGTTGGCAGAACAAAGTCAGCCTGCTTTAATTTGCCAACGCCTGGCGCAGTTGCAGGATACACTATTACAGATCTACACTCGTTGACATCCGCATTCCATATAAGCTGCTCAACGAAAGTTACTGGTGCAATCTCGTGATAGTTTGTGCCAGTGCTGAATTCTATTTTGCCCGTTTCAGTTATTATCAATATCTGATCTAAAGCGCATGATTCTAAAGCATCTCTAATTGCCGCTTTGTCTAATGTGCCTGCGCGCTCAATTGCATCTTTAGCTATGTAGAAAGCATCGTATGTGTCAGCACCCATCATTCCTGGAAGCGTGCCATACGTTTCCTGATATTTTTTCACGTAGTTTTCGATTGAAGCAAGATAGTATGGAGGACCAGCATATGGAGCAAACTTTGATTCTAACAGTTGTTCATGACCGTATGGGCCTAGAAGAGTGTAGAACGCTGGGTCTTCACAACATTCAACAGCGATGTATACAGTGTTTAAGCCTACGTCTCTCTGTCCTTCCTTGATAATTTCAGCAGTGTTCGCGATAAAGTCTACAACATACACTGCATCAGGACTAGCGTCTTTCACGGCAGTGAGATCAGTTTGGAAGGAAGTAGCAGTTGTTGGGTAACTCCTCTCAGCGACAATTTCTATGGGCAAATTATAACTCTGTATTAATGCTTTAGTATCAGCGGCAACGCCCTTGCCAAAAGCATCGTCACGGTAAAGTATAGCTAGCCTAAGCTTTCTAGAAGAATCAAAGCCATACTTACTGTCAAGCAAAGGTTTCATTTCTTCAGCAAAGAACTTAACTACAGTTTTGCTGTAATCAGCAGTTGTTGTACAATAGTGAAACATGTAACTCATTCCTTCAGCATCTTCAATTCTTCGCGTATCGCCATCAGGTAATCCGCCATAATTGCCTTGAGGGCCTCTTCTTGTGACAAGACTTGTCGATGCACCTGTTATTATGTAGGGAACACGATGTTCAATTGCTACAACCTGATTAGCGAGAGTGCCGGCGCTTGTGTAGCCGCCGATCAACAAGTCAACTTCGTCTTCTATTATTGCGCGGGTTACAGGACCAACGGATTTACTTGGTGTATCATCTTGCGTATCAACTATAACTAATTCGATGGGAACCTTGGTATGCCAGTCTCGCACATAAACTCCACCGGCGTCATTAATCTCTTTAACTGCCAGTTTAGCTGCGCGATCCATGTCTTGGCCCTCAGCTTTTTCATAACATGCAACCAAACCTATCTTGATTGGGCGCGCCTCAGATGAAGGCAGCTGGGTTAATTGCCATGAAGCAACGACTGCGGTGATAATTACGATTACAGCAATAAGAGCAATAACTAACTTCTTTTGCATTATCCCTTCTCCATTTTTTCTTCGCTAATATCGCATATAGCGTTAATAAAATTAACTCAAAAGTACGCTTTCTCTGCCACGCTGAAAAGCTTTCAAATTAATGTCAAGGTGCCTCCCTTTGAGCCGCTCGCACATGGCCTTCTCTAATGTTTCCTTTTTTATAGGATTCTCTGGAATAGCTGAAAGCGCTCCGAGAAGCACTGTGTTGACAACAATGGGGTTCCCAAGCTCAGTGGCGATGCGTATAGCGTCTATTTCGTAAACTCTAGATGCCTTCTTCCTTATCACACCAATTAGCTCATCTATCTTAACGGGTTTAGATGCTAAGTCTTGGAACACGACATTGGGAGGTATATACTTCGTGTTCATGACTACGGTGCCTTTATTCTTTAACATGCGCAGAACTCTTGCAGTTTCAAGAACCTCGAAACCTAATATTACATCAGCCTTTCCTCGCTCTATTAGAGGCGATTCAACCTTATCGCCGATTCGGGCGTACGCAACGATTGAGCCGCCTCGCTGAGCCATGCCGTGAACTTCTGCTTTTGCAACATCAAACCCATCCAGCAGTGCCGCCTCACAGAAAATATCGCTTAATACCACTACACCTTGTCCGCCAACGCCCGCGAAAATCACATCCAGCTTCATTCTAACCAGTGCTCCTTATCGCGCCGAAGGGACAAACTTGCTCGCAGACACCGCAGCCCCAGCAGAGAGTTGGATCTATCTCCGCCCGTTCGACAGTTAGAGAGATGGCTGGGCAACCGAAAACTTTCACGCACATACCACATGAATTACATTCTTTTGAGACCTCACGCGCCGGCCCTCTTTCAATCCTGAGGGGGCAAGGTCTCTCAGAAATTATCACTGATGGGCCCTGATAGCTAAGCATCTCACGTAGCACTTTGGTTGTTTTCTGCACGTCGTAGGGGTCAACAACTGCAACTTTTTCGATTCCAAAGCTTTTTGCAATGTCTTGAATCCGAATTATTTTTGCATCTGTGCCCATGGCGGTTTTTCCGGAACCCGGTGTTGGCTGATGCCCGGTCATGGCTACAGAACGATTATCCAAAACAATCACGCACACGTTTGCTTTGTTATATACTATGTTAAGCAAACCGGGCATTCCAGCATGAAAGAAAGTTGAGTCGCCTATGACTGCAAACACTTTGTCTTTTATGCCAGCGTGAAACATCCCTGCTGCCTGCGAAATTCCAGCGCCCATACATAGGCAAGTGTGCACAGTGTTCACTGGCGGAAGAACACCTAAAGTGTAGCAGCCTATGTCGCCTGTAACGATTTTATCAGTTGTTTTGCCCGAGAAGCTTAAGGCGCCTTCTGGGCAGAACCGAACACATTCGGGTTCACCGTTACACATGTCGCAAACAATAGCTTTATGCTTATTTGGATGCAGAGTTATAGCTCCGTGATCACAAGCGCTTACACACCAGCCGCAGCCGGTACATTTGTCCTCGTCGACTGCCACAATTCCGGTTTCAGGGGACTGCCGCAGCGCTTTTTCGGGGCAAGCGGCTACGCAAGGTGCTTCTTTGCAGATTTTGCATGCTATAGCTGCATTGGAAAACGGATCAAGTCTTATTGCGCGTATTCTGGACTTTAGTGGATTGAACACTTGTTCTTTGGTCCATGAGCAGGCGTACTCGCAGATAACGCATCCTACACATTTTTGAGGATCGCAATTAATGGATTGACTAACCATGTTTAGAGAATAATAGAAAGCCCGGTGGGGGCAACCTGGACATAAAACGGGTGGTCGCGGGGGTAGCGCCAACTCTTCCGGGTTTTCTGGTTTATCGCATAATCCTAACCTTGAAAATGCTTCGCGCAATGTGTCTGGAGTGAACTCTCCAGTTTCATCCAATCCCAGATGTTCCTTGCCTAAGAAGTTTAGGTTTAATCGCTGCATGTTCTCTTCGAGGTAAGGGCGCAGTTCTTCAACAACAATTATCGTCTTTACTTTCGAAGCAAACTCCTTAACAATGTCTGACGGAAATGGATATACGAAGCCTAACTTCAACCAGGAAAATTTACTTGTATCCAGTATGGAACGCGCGTAGTAATAGCCTACGCCGCTTCCAACTATACCCACTTGACTTCCGTTGTCTTCAATGACGTTAAATCTGGAATTATTAACAAGTTTTTTTGCTTCAGCAAGTTTAAGCTGCAGAATCTTATGCTGCCTAATAGCGTTTGAGGGCACCATAACCCACCGTGCGCCATTCTTGTCAAACTCAACTTGCCGGTTAGCTTTCTGGATTCTCCCAAGTTTTACTCGTGCTTTCCCATGAGCCACCCGCGTGGTCAACCGCACTATAACAGGCAACTTTAGTTTTTCACTTATTTCAAAGGCTTCCCGCGTCATATCCAAAGCTTCTTGCGGGTTACCTGCATCCAACAGAGGCAAATTTGAATGAACAGAAAAATATCTCGTATCTTGCTCATTCTGGCTACTGTGCATCGCAGGGTCATCGCAGACCGCGATAACCATGCCACCCTCCACACCCGTGTATGCCAGCGTCATAACAGCGTCAGCAGCCACGTTTAATCCCACATGCTTCATGGAAACCATGGATCGTGCATTGGACATCGAAGCGCCAGCAGCCACTTCGGTGGCAACTATCTCGTTTACGCTCCATTCAGCGTAGATTCCAAAAGCATTTGCAACCTCAGCTATTGTCTCCAGAATTTCTGTTGCTGGAGTACCTGGATAAGAGGCAGCCATCTTAATGCCTGCTTCGATTGCGCCTCTGGCAACCGCTTCATCGCCGTTAAGCAGAACGACCTTTCCAGGCTGGTCTATCGCAATTTTTTTCATTTGGTTATGGCCTTCACGTTTTGCCCTTGCGTAGATCTAAGACTCTTTTTGCTTTTCCTTCGCTTCGGGGGATTTCACCACAAGGCACGATTTCGATTTCCGCAGATAACCCTGTTATTCCATGGATTTTTTCCTGGATTCTACGTTTAAGCGCCTCTTTGTCTAACTGCTTATCATGCGACGCTTGTTCGGTTAACTCCACTTTTACAGCAAACGTATCCAAAGCTCCCGGTCTGTCAACAATTATTTGATATTGAGCAGCTAATTCTGGGAAGCACATCACGGCGTATTCTACCTGTGAGGGAAAGACATTGACTCCCCTTATGATTAACATATCATCTGATCTGCCCATTACCCTCAGCATCCGCGCATGAGTGCGACCGCAAGCGCATTTTTCAGTGGCTAGCACTGAAAGGTCTCTAGTTCTGAAACGCAGCATCGGAATGCCCGTTTTGGTCAGCGTCGTAAAAACTAATTCGCCTTCTTCTCCTGGAGATAAAATCTCGCCAGTTTCAGGGTCAATCGTTTCTACAATGAAGTGGTCTTCCCAAATATGTAGCCCCTCATGTTCATTGCATTCTATGGAAACGCCTGGACCGCAGAGTTCAGTTAGACCATAGATGTCGAAGGCTTCTATGCCGAGTTCTGCCTCGATGCGTTCTCTGATTTTTTCGGACCATGGTTCTGCTCCGAAGAGGCCGAGCCTGAGTTTCAGATCCTTTTTGGGGTTTATTCCTTCTTTCGCCATTGTTTCGGCGAGGTAAACTGCGAAGCTTGGAGTACAGCATAGCACTGTAGCGCACAGGTCTTTCATGAGTTTTATTTGCCGCTGTGTCATCCCGCCACTTGCTGGAATTACCATTGCTCCGATTGCTTGAGCACCATAATGGAAGCCTAAGCCGCCTGTGAATAGTCCGTAGCCATAGGCGATGTGGATCACGTCTTCTTTTCTTCCGCCGGCAGTGTAGATGGTGCGTGCCATCAGTTCTCGCCATACGTCAATGTCATTTTTCGTGTAGGCGCCGATTATAGGGTTCCCAGTTGTTCCGCTAGAGGCGTGAATTTCAACTATGTCTGTAGGGTTAACCGCGAGCATACCTAAAGGGTAGTTGTCTCTAAGATCATCTTTCACGGTGAAGGGGATTTTCTGCAGGTCTTCCAATGTTTTAATGTCTTCAGGCTTTAATCCAGCGTCTTTGAATTTTTTCCTATAGAACACACTGTTTTCGTAGCAGTGTTTTACTTGTTCTTTGAGCTTTCTAAACTGGTGTTTTCTTAACTCTTGTATGGGCATGGTTTCGATTTTTTCGTTCCAATATTCGCTGCCATTCATGTTTATCACTTTTTAAAGGCCTAAATATGCTTCTTTTATGTGTTTACTGCATAAAAGTTCTCTACTTGTTCCTTCTAAAATTACTCTACCTTGCTCAAGAACGTATCCTCTATCAGCAATTTCAAGAGAATCACGAATATTCTGCTCAACTAGAAGGATGGTGACGCCTTCTTCATTGATTTTACGCACTGTATCCAATACTTTCTCCACGATTAGCGGTGCTAATCCAAGAGAAGGCTCATCTAAAATTAACATCTCCGGGTTTGACATTAAACTTCTGCAGATTACAAGCATTTGCTGCTCACCACCGCTGAGAGTTTGAGCCAGCGCTTTTTCTTTTTTCTTAAGCACCGGGAAAATTTGGTAACCACGTTCTTTTGCTTCTTTTATTTTATCTCTATCGTTAATTGTGTATGCACCTAACAGAAGGTTTTCTTCGACTGTCATTTTAGGGAAAATTTCTCTGCCTTCAGGAATTAAGGTTATGTTTCTTTTCACTATTTCGTATGGTGGCAGCTTTTCTATGTTTTCGCCTTTAAAACGAATTTCTCCTTTTGTCGGATGTAACAAACCCACGATTGTCTTAACGAGAGTTGTTTTTCCTGCGCCGTTGGGACCTATGATGCTGACAATTTCTTTTTCTTTAACATGAAATGATACGTCGCGAAGTATCTGAATCATGCCGTATGAGGCGGATACATTTTTGATTTCTAACATCTTAGTCCTCACAGAGCAGGTATCTTTTGCCGAGGTACACTTTTATCACGTTCTCGTTGTTAACTACTTCTTTTGGTGTACCTTCAAAGATTTTTTCGCCGTGATGCAAGACTGTTACGCGATTACATAAGCCCATAATGACGCGCATTACATGCTCAACTATAAGCACGGTTATTCCCTGTTTATTGATGAGTTTTATCAGTTCGATAGCTTCATCACTTTCTTTTGGAGTTAAGCCTGTGAGAAGCTCATCTAAAAGCAGTAATTTAGGCATGGTTGCCAGCGCTTTGGCAAGTTGAACACGGCGTAATTCAATCACGTTCAGGTTTTTGGCTTCCACATTGAATTTTGTTTTGTCTATACCTACAAATTCCAAAAGTTCTTTTGCGCTTTCTTCAGGATCAGAGTTGTCTGCGGTTTTTTTCTGAGCAAACAGCACTCCGGCAAGCACATTTTCAATCACAGTCAAATCTGGGAAGGATTGAACCGTCTGCGAAGTTTTTGCTATACCTTTAGAGCAAACAGCGTATGGTGGGAGCGAGGAGATGTCTTCGTTTAGAAAAAGAATTTTCCCTGAATCAGGTTTATAAACGCCGCTTATGAGGTTTAGTAATGTTGATTTTCCTGAGCCGTTGGGGCCAACGAGCCCTGCGATTTCGTTTTTGTTAACTGTTAAGTTTACTTTCTTTAATGCTTGAAGTCCGCCGAAGCGTTTTGAGATTTCGACACACTCTAGCAAGCAGCGCTGTCTCCGAGATGATGAATCGTTTACTATAGCTTATGTGAAAATATAAATATTGTCTGAAGCTAATTGAGAACCGTGGTCTTTATGCCTATACCACAAGTGAGCGTTTATCTGGATAATAGGCCGGGTTCTTTGTCTGAGGCTATGGCTCAGTTGGATAAGAATGGAATTAGAGTTTTTGCGCTATCGATTGCTGATGCTGGCGAGTTTGGGTTAGTGCGGATGGTGACAGAAGATCCTGTTAAAGCGACAACTGTTTTGGAGGCAGCAGATTACAATCTTGCGAAGTCAAAGAAAAACACAGAAGTGACGGCGGTTTTCATTACGGAAGAGAATAAAATGTCTAAAATAACCAAGATTCTGGCTGATGGCGGCATAAACATCGAGTACGCATATTCTTCTGCGGTGCATGTGGACGGCAAAATCGCGTTGATTCTGCGAGCCAGTGACTTAGAAAATGCCGAGAGAATATTAAAAGAGAAGGGCATCATGGTTCTTTCACTCGAAGAAATCAAAAAATATTTCCAATGATTTTCGCTTGCAGCATAAGCTGCATCAAAAGTGAAACAACTGAAAGTGACTCATAACTTTGATCGAGATCTTGCAAGTTTCAGTATCCTCAGCCTTTGATGGCTTCCCTCTAAAAAACGATCAAAATATTTAGTTCATTTTGAACATTCATCATAGTTAAAAAGAGAGTGGAAAATGGAAAAAACGTTTATCGTGCTTTTGCATATCGCGTCATATTGAACTTATTTTGATTATTTGTGGAATTTTGCCTGCGGTTCCTGTGAAATCCTTGTAGATTATGAGTACTCCTTCGACGCCTTGAATGGAAAGCGCTTTGTTCATCCCAGCGTGGATGGCGGCTTGGCAGTCCTCTCCTTTAACCACGTTGCATACTGCTGTTGCTGCTGCATCGGCTAATCCTGCGTTTTTGCAGAAGACCGTTGCAGCGTCTGCGTCTCCGAAGCTTAAGGCGTGGCTGAACCGCCCAGAGCTTGTGGCGACGCCTATTGGGAACTCCGTTAGTCTGAAGCCGAATCGCTTTGATAGTGGCGTGTCGCCCACGGCAACCGCCACGTCGATGGGCACGTTTGCCACTGCTGAGATTTCACCGCCGTTTTCTACGACCGCCACTTCGCAACCGGCGCGCAGCATAGCCTTTACTGCTAAGTCGGCTAGGACGCCGGCGACAGCCGCCATGGGTCCGACATTTGCTTTCTCCGCTGCTTCCGCCATGAGCTTGGCAACCAGCGGTTTACTAGGAACCGCTACAGGCTCGAGCGTATGCAAAAATCGTGGGTTAGTTTTAATGTATTCTTCTAGCTTGCGCCTGTGTTGCTTAATGGATTCTTTAGCTGCTTGGAGACCTTCTGGCTTGTCGGCGATTATTACGCATTGGGATTCTTTGAAAATAAAAGGTTCTTTGAGGAGGCTTTTCATTGCTTCGCTCCAAAACGCTTCAGTGACCGCGGTTACCTACGACTTCAGTGTTATTTTGCTTCACTGATTTGATGGATCTTGTTGGGCAAGCGTCCACGCATGCGCTGCAGAGGCTGCCAATGCATTTTTCTCTATCGAAAACTATCGATTTGTCCTCGTCAATTTTAATTGCCTCCACGGGGCATAGTGTGACACACGCGCCGCAACTGATGCATTTCTCGCTGTCGACCTCGATAAGCTTGGGTATGCTAACCGCCGCGCCTCGTTGGCGGAAAGCTTGAACCACTTTGTCCAGCGCTTCGTTAGGCACTTCGGCTATGACCTCGCCGCCTTTCGAGTTCACATGCGCCGTGATAATGTTAATTGGCACTTTCAATTCCAAAATTATTTGTGCTATTATTGGCTCTTCAACAATGTTTTCGGAGAACCTAAGGAGTATACGCGTCATTCAGTCTCTCACCTTCCCAGCAGTTTAGATACGTCCTCAGCGGTGACGATTCCCAACACTCTCTTTTCGTTGTCTATAACGGGCAACGCGGAAATGTTATGCTGCGCCATCCGCTTCGAAGCAATCTCTAAGGGCTCATCAGGCTTAGCGGTAATTACTCGCCGAGTAACGATGTCGGCCAGCGCTGTTTTGCCATATGCCAGTGCGCGAGTTATGTCCCATGAAGTTACTATGCCAGTTAGCCTGCCAGCGTCGTCAACCATTACGATGTGGTTTACTGAGCGGGTGACTATGCGCTCGGCTACAGCCTGCAGAGGCTCGGTTTCCTTGCAGGTGATTGCTTTTTGCATTACGTTAGCCACGAAGGAGACCTCTTCAGTCTGCCGCATCGGTTTGAAAACGGTGTCAAGCGGCAAGCGCTCAACAGGCGCTGTCAAGTAGAACTCGCCTTCTTCAATCCATTTTTTCAATGTGGCGGCTATTTTCCGCGCAGTTTTCAAGCTGGACAGCGAGCTAACTCGTATTCGCCTATCGCCGATAGTTATTGAACCGGACTTCAACTCCTTGTAGCTTACTCTGCCCAACACTGGGCGATCTCTGCGTGGCACACCATAATCAACCACGTTTGTGAAGATTTCTTCATCTCGTATGGCAGTTTTCTTAGCCAAGCCCTCATTCAAGATGGGTATAGGTATGCCTATTCCAACGTAAAGTGTGGTACCGTAGCGCGTGAAGGATGCGCCTCGCAAGAACTCAGGACTCATCTTCTTGGCGTCTCCACGAACCATTATGGTTCCTAAACGGTTCTGCGGATCGTGCTGTGTTCCCTCGCCGATCACGTATCCTTGGGCTCCGCCGAGGAATATCCGTGTGCCGATGCCTATGGTTTCGTAGTCAGGATCATTCATCAGAGGATTTAACTCGCCCGCGCCGGAGTAGGTGGCGTTTTTCATTCTTGGCAGCAGCTTGCCCATGTAAGTGTAAATTGTCTCGTCGCGGCTGTTTACGGCGCAGGCGTAACGTTGATAGCAGTTGCGGAAATTCAGCAGATGAAACTGGTTCAAATCATCCTTTGTTAAATGCGTCCGTATCTGAGTTCTCGGATAGCAGTCGGTGCCGTATGATGTGGCGCGCAATTCAACTTCTTTGCAACTTACCAGATCCTCAATTACATGGCCGCCGCCGTACTCGAAAGGCTGCCGCTCGGACATGGCAGTCGCGCCGATATACAAGTCCACCGCTGCGCCGGGATGGCAGATTGGCACGTCGTTTATCCAAGCTTTCTCAATTTTTATCGGCGGATCTGAATGCCCAAGGTTTATAATCGCACCTGAAGAGCACATGGCGCCAAAAGTTCCTGTGGTTACAACATCAACTTCTCGGAAAGCAACTTCAACGCCGCTGCTCTCAACGAGACGCTTCATCTCTTCAGCGGTTAAAACTTGGACATCGCCCTTTCGTATTTTCTGGTTTATTTCTTTAATTGTTCGGGTGTTCTGTTTGGGTTTGAGTTTCGTTTACCTCCAACCAACAAACGAACCGAAATGATAAAACGTGTATTAAAGGCTTTTGGAAGTTTCCATACGTTTGGAAAGTGTCATTTTTAATTTCACAATAGACCATCTATGCCCTAAATCAAAAACGAGTCATGTCTATGTTTCCTGCAAAGATGATCGCAAGATTTAGTGGAAATTAGCGCTTTACCAGAGCCGCCAAGGCAATTCACTCATGTACTCGTTCAAAGAACGAATTGTAGCACCATTGTTGCCTTGCTGTTGTAAGACCTTAACAAGCGCGGCGGCTAACTCCAGATTCGTAATGACTGGAACGTTGAATTCCACTGCTTGCCGTCTGATTATGTAGCCATCTGTCAAAACATCGGAATAGCTCTTGTTCTTACTTCCCATTGGCACGTTTATGACCAAATCGATTTTTTGATCACGAAGATAATCAAGAATGTTCGGGCTTGCACTGGCTTCTTTGACCTTATGTAGAACTGTTACGTTTTTTATTCCTTCCGCTCGCAATACCTCAGCAGTGTGCGCGGTGGCATAGATTTTGAAGCCCATTTCCTCGAAAGCCTTTGCTATGGGCACAACTCTTCTTTTTGGTTCTTCGCCTCCGACAGTTATGAGCACTGAGCCACCCTTAGGGGGGATTCGGAACTCGGCTGCTTGCAACGCTTTTGAGAAAGCTTCAGCAAAGTTTTCGCCTAAACATGCCACCTCGCCTGTGCTGAGCATTTCAACGCCTAAGACCGGATCTGCTCCGCTTAGCCGCATAAAACTGAACTGAGGAACTTTTACGCCCACGTGCATCGCAGGCGGCAACTTCTTAAGTTCAATCTTTTTGCCCAGCATAGCTAGCGTGGCAAGTTCAATTAAGTTTACGCCTCTAGTTTTGCTTACGAATGGCATTGATCTTGACGCACGCAGGTTACACTCAATAACGTGAACCACGCCGTCCTTCACGAGATATTGAATGTTGTAGGGTCCCTTAATGCTCAGGGCTTTAACGATTTTTTGCGTGCATTCTTCAATTTTTTGCTGAATCTCAGGTGAAAGCGTGTGAGGGGGAATGCTCATTGTGGCGTCGCCGCTGTGAACGCCAGCATTTTCCACATGTTCCATTATGGCGCCGATTATGACGTTTTCTCCGTCGGAGACTCCGTCTACTTCAACTTCCTTTGCCTTTTCGATGAATTTGGAGATAACTACGGGATGTTCGCGGGAAACTTTGGCTGCCAACTTGAGAAAGTTTTCCAGTGCAGTCTCGTCATACGCCACGCGCATGGCTGAGCCGGACAAGACATAGCTGGGACGCACTATTACTGGATACCCGATTTTCTCTGCGAAACGTTTAGCCGCATCGATGGAGGTAAGTTTGCTCCAACCTGGCTGGGGAATGCCCAACTCATCCAAAAGGGCGCTGAACTTTGATCGGTCCTCGGCTAAATCTATGTTTTCTGCTGAAGTGCCCAGAAGCTTTACGCCCGCATTTGCCAGTTTCAATGCCAAGTTATTTGGGATTTGACCGCCGACACTGGCGATTACTCCTAGTGGCTGTTCTTTCTCGTAAATGTCCAGAATCCTTTCAACGGTTAATTCTTCAAAGTACAGTTTGTCAGAAATATCATAATCTGTTGAGACCGTTTCAGGGTTGTAGTTAACCATTATGGCTTCTTTGATATCGTTCTTCTTAAGTGCCCAAATTGTGTTGACTCCACACCAGTCAAATTCTACGCTTGAGCCGATTCTGAAAACTCCTGCGCCTAGAACGATAACTTTGCTCTCATGACGGCTAAATTCGAGGTCATCTTCGTCACCGCCGTATGTCATGTAGAGATAATTAGTTTTAGCAGGCCACTCTGCAGCCAAAGTGTCAATCTGCTTTACGACAGGAGTAATACCTGCTTTCTTTCTGAATGCTCTTATTGTAAATTGATCGGTTTTTAGGCAGATTGCGATTTGCTCGTCAGAGAAGCCTAAGCGCTTGGCTTCCCTCAGAATCTCGGCGGCATCGCTATCATCGAGATTTAATTTACGAAGTTTTCTTTCCATGTCGATGATATTCTTAATTTTATAAAGGAAGAATGGATCAACACCACTTAAGCGATAGATTTCCTCGATAGATATGCCCATTTTTATGGCTTTAACAATTTTGAAAAGTCTTTCGTCGGTGGGGTTTGCCAGCACATCGTTGATGGTTTCAATTGGTTCTGGCTCATCTTCGTCATCGTTGCAGACAAGACCCTTCTTGCCGAGATCTAACATCCGCACTGCCTTCTGCAGCGCCTCTTCAATGCAGCGTCCGATTGCCATTACTTCGCCGACAGAGCGCATTTGAGGACCGATGTGGCGATCTGCGTTTTTGAATTTCTGCAGGTCCCATCGTGGAATCTTGATTGTAACATAATCAAGCGCTGGTTCAAAGCATGCGGTGGTTACGCCGGTAACTTTGTTTATAAGTTCGGGAAGAAGATATCCGATGGACAATTTTGTTGCAATGTATGCCAGGGGGTATCCGGTTACTTTGCTTGCGAGCGCCGAGCTTCTTGACATACGTGAATTAACTTCGATGACGCGGAACTCTTCGGATTTCGGATGTAGGGCCCATTGAATGTTGCATTCGCCGATTATGCCCAACGCTCTTATGGCATTTATTGACGCTGACCGCATGAGGTGATATTCACGGTTTGTCAGCGTCTGCGAAGGCGCAATGACTATGGAATCGCCTGTATGGACACCCATGGGATCCAAATTTTCCATGTTACAGATGATTAAGCAGTTATCTGCATAGTCCCGCATAACTTCATATTCAAGTTCTTTCCAGTGGCCTACATACTCTTCCACAAGCACTTGAGTAATGCGGCTTTGCGCTAAGCCTCGCGTTACAATTTCTTTCAGTTCCCAAGCATTATGGGCGACGCCTGCGCCTTTACCACCAAGAGTGTAGGCAACGCGAACTATGACGGGATAACCGATTTCTTCAGCTGCTGCAATGGCATCCTTAACTGTGGTGGCGGATTTACTTCGCAATGGATGCGCATTGGCGTCAGCCATTACTTGCTTGAAGAGCTCTCTATTTGAAGTACGCTCTATTGATTCAACAGGTGTTCCGAGAACCTTCACGTTATATTTATCAAAGACGCCGCGCTGTGCGAGTTCAACACCGCAGTTAAGCGCGGTTTGACCGCCGAACCCTAAGAGAATTCCATCAGGTCTTTCTTTTTGGATAACCTTTTCCACGTATTCAGGCGTCACAGGTAACAGGTACACTTTGCCGGAGAGACGTGGGTCTGTTTGAATAGTAGCCACATTTGGGTTTACCAGGACAGTTTCGATGCCCTCTTCTCGCAGAGCCTTGAGGCACTGGCTTCCAGAGTAATCGAATTCGGCTGCTTCTCCGATTTTTATGGCGCCGCTTCCCAGCACCAGCACTTTGCGTATCCAGTCAAACTTGGGCACTTCAAGCAGCCTCCATTAGTTTCTTGAATTCGTCAAAGAGGAATTCGGTGTCGTATGGTCCTGGCGCAGCTTCGGGATGCCATTGCACGGCAAAAGCAGGTTTGCTCTTGTGCTTCACGCCCTCTATGGTTTTGTCGTTGGCGTTTATGAACCATGGCTCCAGCGGTATTCTGCAGAAGCATTCTGTGTCGATGGCGTAACCGTGGTTCTGCGTGGTGATGTAGCAACGGTTAGTCTTCAAGTCTAGCGCAGGCTGGTTTTGGGAGCGATGCCCATACTTTAGTTTGTAGGTGTCGCCTCCTACTGCCAGCGCGAGTATCTGAGCACCCAAGCAGATGCCCATCATCGGAACTTTATCGACAAGCTCGCTGACGCATTGGATGGTGCTAACGCATTTTTTCGGGTCGCCTGGACCGTTACTCAGGAAAACGCCGTTCGGATGATACTCCAGGATTTCTTTCGCTGAGAAGTTGTAGGGAACTCTTATAACGTTGATACCGCGCTTCAGCAGGTTCCGCAGAATATTATATTTGACGCCACAGTCGATTAGAACAACAGTATATTTGCCGTCCACATTATAGTGTATGGGTTCCTTCACGGTTACTTCCTTAACTAAATCAGTTAAATTGGGATCTCGAATGCCCATTTTTGCTTCTTGAATAAGATTTTCCAAATTAGGCTCTTCGCCGGCTTCACAAACTTGTAGAATGCCCAGCATTACTCCGTATGTTCTCAGTTTTTTGGTGAGACGCCGGGTGTCAACGCCGTAAATGCCTGGTACGCCTTCATCTTGCAGCCACCTGTCTAGTGTTCTCGTTGACGCCCAATGGTGTGGGTCATTGCAGAGTTCATGGATAACTAAGCCTTGCACTTGGATGTGGTCTGACTCGAAGTAAATGGGCAATCCGAATTTCATATCGCGTGGTGGAACGCCGTAATTGCCTACAAGCGGATAAGTTAAGGTCAAGATTTGACCTTTATATGAAGGATCTGTGAGCGATTCTGGGTAGCCAACCATTGATGTGGAGAAAACAACTTCGCCTGAAACTTTCCGTGCTGCACCAAAACCTTTGCCGATGAAGAAAGTGCTGTCCGCTAACAGTAGAACCGCTTTCTTGTTTTTGCTGGAAGTTTGTTCTGGTGCCAAAGCCCTATACTACCTACCATTCTGAATTTTTAAGTTTTACGTTTTTCACTGGAATATGCGGAAACAGCTTCTTCCAAGGCATTTTCAGCTTTTTCAAGCAGCTTATCTAACTGCAATATATGGGATTTGGTTTGAAGCAACTTTTCCTTCCATTCATTCAATGCTTTTTCAACCACTTCAGGAGCAGGACCGCCCTTAACTTTGCATGCTTCAACCAGCACAAGCGGGTCAGCAAGCGCCTTCAATTCTTCAGCCTTAACTTTCAGCTTAATGTTTGCAGTGTTTTCCGCTGCTTTCTGAAGCATTTCGGAGGTAGCTTCCGCGAAAGTTAGCTTCGCATCTATTAGCGCTTTAACAAAGGCGCCGACTATCTTATGCGCTGTTCTGAAGGAAACATCATATTTTCGCACAAGCAGATTGGCAAGCTCGGTTGCCGCTACGAAACTCGCGTTCGCCTTATCCGCAACACTCTGCGTTACTTTCAGTTTGGGCAGCAGCTTATGGAGCATATCCAGTGAAGCATGAACAGATTCTATTGAAGCCCACAATTTGGGCGTTATCTCTTGGAAGTCAAGGTTATACGTGGATGGCAAACTTTTCACTGCTGCAGCTGCGGCTACGAAATCGCCTAGCACATGGCTGGCTCGTGCACGGATGACCTCCAGTACCTCGGGGTTTTTCTTCTGAGGCATGATGCTGCTTGTGCTGGTGAACTCGTCCGGCAGCTCCACCACGCCAAAGTCAGAGGAACTCCAGATTATTAGGTCCTCGGCGAAGCGACTTAGGTTAACGGCGATTAGCGTAAGCACAGCAAGGGTTTCTATTATGAAGTCCCGGCTGCCAACGGCGTCGATGGAATTTTCAGCTACTCCGGCGAAGCCTAGAAGCGCCGCAGTTCTGTCGCGGTTTATTGGGAAGCTTGTTGTTGCCAGTGCGCCTGCGCCAAGCGGGCAGAGGTTAACCCGTGCGTAAACGTTTTGGAGACGCTCAAGATCGCGTTCCAACGCAGCGCAATGCGACATCAGGTAATGAGCAAATGTTACTGGTTGCGCCGGTTGCAGATGCGTGTACTCTAAGATGACGGTTTTCAAATGGTCTTCTGCAACTTCTATCAGATGCTCTTGCACGTGAGCCACGGCACGCATAAGATTAAGTAGCTCCTTCCGCAGTTCAATGCGAATGGCGGTGGAAACCTGATCGTTTCGGCTTTTAGCGATATGAAGGTTTCCGCCTACTGTCTCGCCTACCTCTCGGAGCACTGCTTCCTCCACAGCCATGTGAACATCTTCCGCTGAAGCATCCAAGGCCGTGCTGGAGCATTTGGCGAGCGCTTGCAGAAGCTGGGCGCCGTCTGATTGCTTAAGAATTTTCTGCTCCATTAGCATTATTACGTGAGCCTTGTTGATGGCGATTACGGCTTCTGCCAGCCGCAGGTCATCCTTCATTGAGGAGGTGAACTTTGCAACGTCCTCGCGTACCGCTGATAAGCGTCCGCCTCGCAGCAGCTTTGACATTACTCGCCTCCCGCAGTGCCTTTTTGCTGCTTAGCTTTTCTTTTCAGAATATTAGCCATTCTGGTTTGCAGACCCCAAAGTTCAATGAATCCTTTGGAGTAAGCAGGGTTAAAGCCGGTTTTTATGTTATAATTAACCAGATTCTTGTCGTAAAGCGACATCGGCGATGAGCGGCCTACTATTTGAAGCCCGCCCTTGTATAGTTTCACACGGACTTCTCCGTTGACTTTTTCCTGAGTTTTGTTTATGAAGGCGTCAAGATCTTCTTTTAGAGGCTCCACCCACAAGCCCGCGTAAGCCAGAAATGTCCATTGGGCGTCAATTTGCTGCTTGAACAAGACTTCATGCCGCGTTAAAACCATCTTTTCCAGGTCCTTGTGTGCTTCTATGATGACGGTGGCGGCTGGGCACTCATAGATTTCTCGTGATTTGATGCCGACCAAGCGGTCCTCTATGTGGTCTATGCGGCCGATGCCATGCTTTCCCGCGGTCTTATTTAATGTTTCAATAAGCGTGAGAGGATCAAGCTTCTTGCCGTTCAAGGCAACAGGGACGCCTGCTTCAAATTGGATGGTAACGTATTCTGGTTTGTCCGGCGCTTTCTCAGGCGAGACAGTCCATTCGAAAGCGTCTTCAGGCGGTTCTTTGCTGGCATCTTCCAATACACCGCACTCGATGGACCTGCCCCAGATGCTTTGGTCTATGCTATATTTCTTTGCTGCATTGGAAACTGGAATGCCCTTGGCTTTCGCATATTCGATTTCTTCTTCGCGGGTCATGTTCCATTCGCGGACAGGTGCAATGATCTTTAAGTCCGGCGCCAACGCGCCCAATGTTACGTCAAAGCGCACTTGATCGTTGCCTTTGCCTGTGCATCCATGTGCTAAGCCGGTTGCGCCTTCTTTTTCTGCGATTTCAACCATCTTCTGGGCTATAAGCGGCCGAGAGAGGCTGGTGCTTATGGGATACTTTCCCTCGTACAGTGCGTTGGCTTTTATTGCTGGAAAAACGTAATCTTTAGCGAATTCCTCTTTGGCGTCTATTGAGTAGTGTTTTAAGGCACCTAGTTTTTTCGCTTTTGCCTCAATTTCCTTTAGATCTTCTGGCTGGCCGACGTTGGCTGTTACGGTTATCACGTCGGCGTTATATTTTTCTTGAAGCCACTTAATCATCACGGACGTGTCTAGTCCGCCTGAGTAGGCCAATACGATTTTTTCGGTCGTTTTGCTCCCCCGCTTTTTGAATGAAATTTATTTCCCTTACCTCGGGGGCGGTGTTTTTAAACATTGCGACTTTTTTGTGACTTAACAAGCTTTAAATGTTCCATTTGATACATTTATGCACCATGCCAATAGCTAAAACTGTGAGAAGTCACCTTCAAAACAAGCCGTATCTGCTGGAGGCGCTGGAAAAGGGCATAGTTAACCTCAGCGAGCTAGCCCGCCAAATCCAGAAAGAGCTGAAAATAGACAACACCAGCGCCATAAAAGCGGCCTTGCGAAGGTTTGCAGAAGACCTTCAAAAGCATAAGCAGAAAAGGGAAGAAAAAGTTCTGCAGGTGCTGAAGCGGAGCGGAATAGCAGTTTATGACAGAAAAGCCGTTATGATAACAAGCAAGGAATTGAACACCAAAAACGGGATGAAAGTAGACTTGCTCGGCAAGTACGTTTACCTTCTCGACAGAAGCGACATGCCTGAGAGAATTAACGCGCTTGTCAAGCATGATAATTGCACAATGATAGTAATTCATTCGCCTGAAGAGTTGGAAGCTACGCCAGGAGTTGTTGCCTTCTTAACGACGTTGCTGGCGGAGCAAAACGTGAACATCATAGAGTTCATCTCCTGCTGGACAGAAACAATAATTGTTGTAGAAAAAAAGGACAGCCTCAAAGCTTACGAGGTTCTGTCCAACCTAGTAGGGTGATGCGCAGATGCTTTCGCGGCGGCGAATAGCGCTGGAAACCAACAATAGTGTTAATACTTACAATTTGATACTGTTTGCCAACCACGGCAAAAGCGATGCACGCGGAATATTCAGGTTAAAGAGGTGGATGTAGTGGCTAAGCAGGTTTGCATTAACTGCGGAAGCACATACGATGTAAATGAAATTGTGTACTTCTGCAGAAAATGCGGAGACATACTTGAAATAAAATATGAATATAAGGAATTGAGTAAAGCACTTAAGGGAAGCGATTGGCGGAAGGCGCCGCTTTCAGTGTGGCGTTACCGAGACTTCATGCCTATAAGTGACGCCTCAAAAATTGTTTCATTAAATGAGGGAGGCACAGGGCTTCATCCATGCTTGCGCTTGGCAAAACATCTGGGGCTGCGCGAGCTTTATGTGAAAAATGAGGGTGAAAACCCCACAGGCTCCTTCAAGGACAGAGGCATGACCGTCGGCGTAACCAAAGCTGTTGAGCTAGGCGTTAAATCCGTTATATGCGCGTCTACAGGCAACACCTCGGCATCGTTGGCGGCTTACGCAGCGAAGGCAGGGTTACAATGCGCAGTTTTGATACCTTCAGGCAAAATTGCATACGGAAAACTTTCGCAAGCCATGATCTACGGCGCGAAGGTCATTCAAGTGCGCGGCAACTTTGACCAAGCCTTGGATATTGTGCTTAAGCTTTCAGAGAAGCACCGGACCATTTACCTACTAAACTCGGTTAACCCATTCAGAATTGAAGGGCAAAAGTCGCTGGGCTTCGAAATCTGCGATCAGCTGAACCAGGAAGCGCCAGATAGGGTTATTGTGCCGGTTGGAAACGCAGGGAACATAAGCGCCATTTGGAAAGGCTTCAAGGAGTTCCACGAGCTTGGCTTTGTGAAGGGGCTTCCAAAGATGACGGGGATACAGGCGGCGGGTGCAGCGCCAATAGCGCGGGCAATAAAGACTGGAAGCGACACCATCGTGCCTGTCGCTTCGCCTGAAACCGTTGCAACCGCCATACGAATAGGCGCGCCGGTAAGCTGGAAAAAAGCGTTAAACGCCATACGGGAGTCGAAGGGGACTGCTGAAACCGTGACTGACGAGGAGATTTTAAGCGCGCAGAAGTTGCTTGCGAGAATTGAGGGCTTATTTGTTGAGCCGGCAAGCGCTTCATCGATTGCGGGTTTGATAAAGCTCGTTGAAAACGGCGTGATAGACAAGGATGAACGCGTAGTCTGTGTAACCACGGGCCATGGACTTAAAGACCCAGATACCGCGGTTAAGATGAGCGAGAAGCCTGTGGAAGTCGATGCGGAAATGGCGGCTATCGAAGATGTTTTAGGATTAAAGAGAGCCATAGAAGTCATGGCAAGGTGAAGTGGGCATGAGGATTATCCTGATTGGGTTTGGCGTGGTTGGCAAAAGCGTAACGGCAATACTAGCCCGGCGGTATGCGGAGAAAGTTAAGGATTACGGGTTTAATCCGAAAATCGTTGCCATCGTCGATATAGATGGCGCAGTAATCAACCCAAGGGGACTAAGCACTGAAAAGCTAGAGACGCTTAGGCAAAAAGGCGCTCCAATATCAGCAGATCCGGAGTTTGGGCACCCAGGAATGACAGCGTTAGACGTAATCGAGTCCGTTGAAGCAGAAGTTGTTGTTGAAGTCACGCCGGTTAACATCAAAAACGGCGAGCCCGCCATGTCGCATATTACAACGGCGTTCAAAACTGGAAAGCATGTTGTCACCACCAATAAGGGACCGTTAGCCCTAGCGTTGCCAGCGCTTATGGAATTAGCTGAATACAACAATGTTTACCTGCGGTTCAGCGGAACAGTCGGCGGCGGGACACCCATGCTGGAGTTTGCCAAGCGTTGCCTCGCAGGAGACAAAATCTTAGCCATAAAGGGTATACTAAACGGCACAACCAATTATATACTGACGGAAATGGCGCAAAATCGCGTGTCCTTCCAAGAAGCGCTTGCAAACGCGCAGAAGCTCGGCTACGCAGAGACAGACCCAACCATGGATATTGAAGGATTTGATACTGCATGTAAAATTGTTATTCTGACCAACTGGGTGATGAACAAGAAGGTAACGCTAAGGGACGTGGATAGAACAGGCATCCGCGATGTGACACTGCAGGCGCTTGATGAAGCAGCAAAAAGAGGCAACACCATAAAGCTCATAGGCGCAATAGACGGAAAAGGCAAGCCAACCGTTAAGCCGATGGAGATACCGAAAAACAGCCCCTTATGCGTCAGCGGCGTACTGAACGCAGTAACCTTCTACACTGAATTCGCTGGGGAGCAGACACTTGTTGGAAAGGGCGCCGGCGGCATAGAAACCGCCAGTGCAGTTTTAAGGGACTTGCTAGAAATAAGACGTAGACTAGCAAGCAAAATGCTCTCATAGCAATGGAAGGATGAAACATGAAGAAAGTAGTTATGAAGTTTGGTGGAACATCAGTTGCTACAGGCGAGAACATCCGCCGAGTAGCCAGCATAGTAGCGGAAAACGTGAAAAAAGGCTACAGCGTAGTAGTGGTGGTTTCCGCTTTAGCAGGAGTAACAAACCAGCTACTAGAAGAAGCGGAACAAGCAAAAAAGCAAAGCGAAAAGAAAGTTCAAGAATTCACACGACAATTAGCAGAGCGGCACTTGGAAACGGCTGAGAAAGCAATAGAGGATGAAGGCATACAGAAAGAAGTAAAGCAGGTAATCAAGAAAACGGTTGACGAACTTGAGAAAGTGCTTATGGGCATCTGCTACGTCGGCGAAGTTACACCTAAATCAAAAGATTACGTTTTATCCTTTGGCGAGAGACTGTCTGCGCCATTAGTTTGGGGCGCCCTACGGAACATCAAAGTGCCCACACAGTATTTCACCGGGAAAGAGGCAGGAATAGTGACAGATGACAATTTCGGAGAAGCGCGGCCGCTAATGAATGTTACCACGCATCACGTGCGCGAAAGGCTTGAACCGCTACTTGAGAAAAAAATTGTGCCTGTTGTAACGGGATACATAGCTGCAACCCAAGACGGCATAGTCACCACGCTAGGACGCGGCGGATCAGATTACACGGCTACAATCCTCAGCGTAGCGCTATCCGCCGACGAAGTCTGGATATGGACCGACGTAGACGGCATTATGACAACTGACCCGAAGATTGTGCCTTCAGCCAAAACGTTGCCGCAACTTTCTTTCGGAGAAGCCGCTGAAATGGCCATTTTCGGAGCCAAGGCAATGCATCCAAGCGCCCTGGAGCCCGTAGCTGAAGCGCGCATCCCCGTGCGAATAAGAAACGTCTTTAACCCTGAAAATCCAGGCACCCTCATAGCAGACGGGCAAGAAGCCGCATCTAAGGACGTGGTAAAGGCGGTGGCGATGATAAGAGATGTAGCGATGATTAACATTAAAGGCGCAGCGATGGTTGGTGCTCCAGGAAGCTACGCTAAAGTTCTTGATGTTCTGGGCAAAAGCAACATCAACGTCATGATGATTTCCGCCGCGGTCTCCGAGGCAAACGTATCGTTGATAATACGCCGAAACTTGTTGGGCAGAGCGCTCAGCGCGCTGGAAATAGCGCTTCTCGGCAGAGGCATGGTCAGCGAAATCACGGATGAAGACGACGTCTGCGTTATCGCCGCTATGGGCGCAAACATGAAGGGCACACCTGGCGTGGCGTCGAGGATATTCACGGCGTTGGCAAAGAAGGGAATAAACATCCGAATGATTGCGCAGGGCTCCTCAGAGCTTAATATTTCATTCGTGGTCAAAGAAAAGGATGGCGAAGCCGCAGTCCGCGCAATCCACGAGGAATTCAAGCTGGACAAAATGTAGCGCGGCCTGTTAACTTTTATCTTTATTATGCAGCTCCGAAAGCTTCAGAAGTGTTTCTCTATAAATTTGGATGCTGTCCAGATACTCGCTTATGACGATGTGCTCGTCTGTTCTGTGGTCTAGATGTGAATCGCCTGGGCCATAGGTGACTATGGGCAGGTTCATGGCGTTACCGAGAATGTTCATGTCGCCTGTCCCAGTTTTCCGCATTAACGTGGCTGGTTTGTTGCGTATTTTTCTAATTGCTGCTGACAGCGCGTGAACCAGCAGCGAGTTCTTGTTCACTTCAAACGGTTCCACAGCATCATGAACAGATGCTTTTACCGCAACTTTTGGGTTGCTTGCCTGATACTGGGCAATTATTTTCCGCGTTTGTTCAATAATTTGCGCAGTGGTAAACTGAGGCGGCACTCTGATGTCGATGGCCATTTCGCTTTCGAAGGGTATTACGGAGTCTGCTCTTCCACCAGTCAACTTTGTGAGGCAGGCGGTTACAGCGTAAAAAGGGCTTTCACCATTCTGGTTACCCGACGGAGAGTAAGAATAGGCAGTCTTAATTTGCTGCCAGAGCTCGTATGCTTTGTCCAGCGCATTATCGTAAAGCCAAGGCGTAGAAGCATGACCAGTATCAGTCTTCACAACTATTCTAAGCTGAACTTGCCCCTTGTAGCCTACGGTTATGTGTTCAACACCGCTGGGCTCGCCGAATATGGCGTAGTCAGCTTTTATTCCCTGCGTTATCAAATGCCGAATGCCGCGGCTTGTAGCCTCTTCTTCCACGGCGCCGACGACTAAAATTTTCCCTTTAAATGCAGAGTCTTTGCCCACTGAGGCGGCAGCCATAACCATAGCTGCGAGAGGCCCCTTGGCGTCCACTGCGCCTCGAGCGTAGATTTTACCGTCCTCAACCCGCAGCGGAATATGCCCTGCCACGGTGTCCATGTGCCCACATAAGAGAATGACCGGTTCGCCTTCGCCGATCACGCCGATTACGTTTCCGACGCTGTCGACGCCAACCTGGAAGCCCATCTTCATCATTTCTTCGGCGAGAAAGTTGCCTATGGCTTCCTCTTTGCCTGAAGGGCTGTAAATGCCAAGCAGGTTAATTAGAAACTGCACTGCCTTGTCGTTCACTTTCTTCTTCACCTAAAACTTCGTCAAGCACGGTGATGACCCGGTCGATGTGCTCTTTCTCGATGACTAAGGGCGGTAGGAAGCGTAGAACGTTTCGGCCTGCTTCCAAAATTAGCACGCCCTTTGCTAAAGTTTTGACTATAATGTTTCGGACGTCATAGCGAAGTTCCATGCCCAGCATCAGGCCTAAGCCGCGAACTTCCTTCACAATCTTATGCTTAGCCTGCAACACCTCCAGCTTAGCCTTGAAGTAGCCTCCGAGTTCCGCGGCTCTATCCACAAGCCGCTCGTTTATCAGCACGTCGATGGCGGCGCATGCAGCGGCGCAAACCAGAGGGCTTCCGCTGAAGGTGCTTGTGTGCTCGCCGAGACCAAAGGAGGACATGATGGCTTCTTTCGCCACTGTTATGCCTATCGGCAAGCCGCCTGCAAACGGCTTAGCCAAGCACATTACGTCGGGTATTACGCCCCAGTGTTCGCATGCGAAGACTCTGCCAGTTCGGCCGAAGCTTGTTTGCACTTCATCCAAGATTAGGAGGACGTTGTGCTCATCGCAGATTTCTCGGACGCCAGGCAGATATTCGGCGGGTGGAACGCGTACGCCGCCTTCGCCGCGTATTGGCTCCAGAAGCACAGCAGCCGTCTTGTCGGTTATTGCTTCACGTAGCTTTTCAAGGTTGTCAGGAGGCACGTGCTTGAATTCTGGAACCAGAGGCTGGAAGGGCTCGCGGTATTTTTTGTCCCATGTCGCGGACAGCGCGCCCATGGTTTTGCCGTGAAAGGCGCCCATGACAGCGATTATTTCGGGTTTGCCTGTGAATTTTCTAGCCAACTTTATGGCGCACTCAACGGATTCCGCACCGCTGTTCGAGAGAAACGCCTTGTTCAAGCCCTGTGGCATGATGCTGATGAGCTTTTGCAGAAACTCGGTTCGCTTGTCATTGTAGAGGCTGGCGTGGCAGGAAATAAGTGTCTCCGCCTGCTTGCATATGGCTTCCACCACTTTCGGGTGCGAGTGCCCCAGCAGGGCCACGCCGTAGCTGCCCATACAGTCAATGTATTCTTTGCCGTTTATGTCCCAGACTAAGGCGCCCTTGCCGCGCGTTATCACCACGGGACGCTTAGAGAAAACATTCGCCATTAACCTGTTTTCGAAGTTCATTATGTCGTATTCATTCACTTGCCATCACTGTTCCAGCTTCATGCTTTAACGCGGAGGAAATCGGCTGCGGCTTGACGCCGGAGGTTATCAGCACTTCCTTGACGCCTTGCTTAAGCGCTTCCAAAGCAGCATGCACCTTGGTGCTCATGCCCTTACCAATGTTTGAGAGAGAATCTTCCGCTTCCGCTGCAGTTATCCTCGGGACGAGCTTACCTTTCAGCAGTAAACCCTCCACATCAGTCAGCAGAACTAAGCGGTCTGCTTTGAGAGCAGCGGCGATCACGGCGGCTGTTCGGTCGCCGTCCACGTTTAACGGTTCAAATTCTTCGCTTAGAGCTATGGGCGTTACAACAGGCACGTAGCCCTTTTCAAGCAGAAACTTTAGGAGGTCTACGTTAACCTCTGTTATTTTTCCGGTGTAGCCGCCGTCAATAACCTTTTTTCGCCCACGCTCATCCACAATTATTAAGCGTTTTTTACGCTCAGCCTTCAAAAGCGCAGCGTCCAAGCCTGACAGGCCTATGGTGGCTATGCCTTGGCTCTGTAGCGCCGCGACGATTTGCTTGTTAATTTTTCCAGCCATGACCATGATGTAGATTTCTATGGTTTCCTTGTCAGTATAGCGGCTTCGGAAGCCCTCAGGCGAAACGATAAACTGCTGCTCCTTACCCAGCTTATTGGCGGTTTCAGTGACTTCGGCGCCGCCTCCGTGAACGAGAACCAGCTTATGCTCCTGCGCCAGCGCCTTCAAGTCTGCAACAAGCTCTGAAGACGCGCCTTCTTTGAGTATGCTTCCGCCCATCTTGATTACAAGCAACATAGGCTATCACATCGGATGGAATCCCGTGCTTTTGAGGCCGGTGGTTTCGTCTATGCCCATCATGATGTTTAGGCACTGGACGCCCTGGCCTGAGGCGCCCTTAACCATGTTATCCAGCGCTGAGAAAAGTATGAGGCGGTTTGCATGCTCGTCGATTTCGAAGCCTATGTCGCAGAAGTTTGTGCCCAAAGTGATTTTCGGGTCAGGCAGCTGGTAAGGTCCCTTTTGATACTTGACTAATCGGATAAATGGCTCGTTACCGTACATTCCGCGGAGGACGCGCCAGATGTCCTTAGCAGCTATGGGCTGCTTTGGAAAAGTGTGTATGGTAGCCAGTATGCCACGCACCATGTTCACCGCATGCGGCGTGAAGGAAATCTTTACCTGATCGCTGCCCAACGCATTCAGTTCCTGTTCCACCTCGGCGATGTGCCGGTGCCCAACAACCTTGTAGGGTCGCACGCCGCCGAAGCGTTCTGGATGATGCGAAGCCGATGTGGGTTTGCTGCCGCCGCCCGAAGAACCCACTTTTATGTCCACCACAATTTTATCCTTATCGATTAAGCCGGCTTTAGCTATTGGCGCTAGAGCTAAAATGGCGGCAGTAGCCTCGCAGCCCGCGCACGCTACGAGCCGAGCGGTTTTGATTTCTTCCCGATGCAACTCGGGCAAGCCGTACACGGCTTCTTTAAGCAATTCCGGATACGCATGCTTCCAGCCGTAGTAGGTTTCGTAGTCCACAGGGTTTTTCAGGCGAAAATCGGCGCTCATGTCAATTACCTTAAGCCCTGCTTCCAGAAGTTTAGGAACAAGGTTCACTGAGCCGCCGTGAGGAGTCGCAGTGAACACGAGGTCGCAGTTTTTCTTAAGCTCCGTTATGTCCTGAGGCACGAATTTCATCTGTGTTAGCCCGCGTAGGTTCGGATGCACATTGAATATGTATTCTCCTACGCTCTGGCGGGAAGTAACCATTGTGATTTCAACTTCTGGATGGAGCAGCAGCAGGCGTAGGAGTTCTCCGCCGACGTAGCCTGTTCCCCCAATTATTCCTATTCTCAACATCTCGCCACACCTTATGTTACTTTGACTAGATTAGGCTTTGCGCGCACTTCAACAGCGGCACTGCCACGTTCATGCCAGCTATTAGCCGCGTGTGCTCCCAGAATTCTGGGCAAGAGTTAGCTTCATGGAAGACTACGCGGTCGCTGTTTTTCTCGATGCTTTCTTCAATTATGCTTTTAATTTTCTCGTAGGGTTTAGTGCTCTTGTAACGCTGGAAAGCCTCTTCTAATAGGCGATTCCAGCTTTGGAAGTCTCTAAGCCGAGTTTCATCCTGCTTAACGACACGCACTTTTTCATATTCCTCCTCTGCCTTTTGCAGTTCAGAGATGAGTGCCACATCATCCACGGTTTTGTTTTCGCCGACGTTAATCATGGCGTCTAAGGCGAAAACCCAAGCTTCAGCATCCTTCCCCAGAGCTTGACCGCATTTAACAGCCAACTCTCTAATGTTTAGTGGAATTCGGGCGTCGAAAACTGTGTTGCCCAAGTAGGTGTTTGTTCGAAAATCTCTGAAGCCGCCTCTTGCTAAAGCCACGGGATGACAAACTGGCGCTTTACCTTTCTCCTTTGAAACTATAATCCGCAAATCGTAAAACCACTTTTGAATTAACTCTTGCGCAACGATGCCCACGGGATTTATTATCGAAGGCTTCGTTTCTTGAATGCTGGTAACAAGCTGCTCGCGATTTCTTGCGAGTACCATGCCTTTCCCATGTGTTCCAGCGTCAGGCTTTATCACGATTCCCTCTTCAATGGCAAGCTCGTTCTGCAGCAGATCAGCGATGTCTTTTTCGTTGTGGATTAAACTGCCGCTTTTCAAAGTGTCAACCGCGTCGCAGGGCACGTAAACGGTTTTTGGAATGGGAAGCCCTGCAATCCAAAAATGCAGCAGCGTGCGCAATTTGCTATAGCAAATGAATTCTATTTGGCTTGTGTTTATGGTTTTCTTGCCAAGCATCTCCATAAAGTATCCTGCTTGTAACCGACGGTTTTTGCTTTGCGCGCGGTTAAGCACCACCACCGCATCTTTGATTAAGCTGGTGTAATCTTTTCCTTTAGTTTTAGCTGTGAAGTCAGTCTTGCCTATGACGAGGGCGATTTTGCGGAACGGCAGGAAAACTAAATCTATACCCAAGTCTTGCGCGGTGAGCTTTATGCCCATTTCATCGGTTTCTGAATGTTCATAAAGAAGTGCTATACTCATTGATTGCCGGCATCCCATGGAAAAGTTGGTTATTAAAAAACTTGAGAAACAAAGTCAGTTTCAAGCTTAGAGGTGAATATTTTATTCGCCCCAGTCTTCTCCTTCCATAGTTAGCTCTTGAAGGTCAACGCATCCGCCTTTTATCTGCTTCACTTCAAGCTCAAGCCCGCAGCTTGGACAACTTAAGATCTCGCCTGTCTCTGTGTCTGACGGCACATCAAGTTCAGCGTCGCAATCGGGGCATCTACTCTTGTACATTACTTTCACCTCTTGGGGTTTTGTATGTGCATTTTGTTTAATCATTTGCTTATCACATTTTATCTATTGGAAATGTCATTTTCATTTACCCGTCTTTCTTTTAAATGTTGCGACTTATTTGTAACATATTACGCTGCTAATGTTCCATTTAGAACAAATCCTAACAGTGCAAACTTGCCCAGCTTTCCGAAAACAGGCACGTAAACCACAAACCACGACGGGAATCCGTAATAGTCAGACGTAGTCAAATGCAGAAATCGTTAAATTCTACACGATACACAAACACATGGGGAAAACCTAATGGACGACAAAGACAAGCAAATACTGCAAATTTTAAAGGAGGATGGCCGCGCTGGCTACGCCGCCATCGGCAAACAAGTTGGCTTATCAGAAGGCGCGGTTAGAAAAAGAATCAAGGAGCTTACACATTCTGGCGTGATAAGAAAGTTCACAGTTAAAATCGGCATAGCAGAAGGGGCAGAGGCAATTACGCTATTAGCAACCGATCCGTCCTTACCAACACAAGAAGTCTCCAAGAAAATACAGGAAATTCCAAACGTAGAAACCGTCTACGAAGTAACCGGCGAATACGATATTGTTGCAGTTATCAGCGGAATGAACGTTGTCGAAGTCAACGAGTGCGTAGAGAAAATTCGCAGAGTAGAAGGCATAATGAAAACCAACACCATGATAGTTCTACGAAGCTGGTAACCAGAACACAAAGAAGCACACACCTTCGCGCCATCATATTTGCCACATATTAGCAATTCAATGCAGAAACCTATAGAGGGGCTATCAAATGGCAAACCTGCAGCTTAAAGGGAACAGTCACAAGCCAAATTAGCCAAGATAAACATGCTGAAAGCTCAATAATTTTTACTACCAATTAGAGAATAGTAGAGAATCCAAGAAAATAAAGAAAATAAGGAAGTTTATTCTTCGCCTTCAAAACCGCCTGGTGGTGTCTTGCCACCTGGCCCTTCTTTAGGCTTTGAGGCAGCGATAACATCGTCTATGCGCAATATCATTGCTGCAGATTCAGCGGCTGATTTTATAGCCTGCTCCTTGACCACCGCTGGCTCAATAACGCCAGCCTCGAAACTGTCTTGCAGCTTGCCGGTGAAAACATTGATGCCTTTGTATTTGCCGTCTTCTTTCTCGTGAGTAGCTCGAAGCTCCACGATTATGTCTATTGGCTCGAAGCCTGCGTTTTCAGCCAAAGTTTTAGGTATCACTTCAACAGCCTCTGCGAAAGCTTCTATTGCAAGCTGTTCTCTGCCGCCGACTTTTGTGGCATAATTGCGCAGTTCCTTGGCAACTTCAACCTCGATTGCTCCGCCGCCAGCGACAATTCTACTATTTTCAATAACGTCTGAAACCACTGAAAGCGAGTCAGTCATTGCTCTTTCAGCTTCATCCACCATCCGCTCCAGCCCAGCACGCAAGAGTATAGCCACTGAATGAGGATCCTTGCATTTCTCAACGAAAATCATTTTGTCTTCGCCGATTTTGCGCTCTTCAACTAAACCCGCTTGACCAAGATCTTTAGCGGACAAATCTTCTAAGTCGGAAACAATGCGTCCACCAGTTGCGCGCGCAAGCTTTTCCATGTCAGACTCCTTGATGCGCCTAGCAGCTATTATGCCCTCCTTAGCTAGGAAGTGCTGAACCATATCGTCGATGCCTTTCTGGCAGAAGACAACCTCAGCGCCCGCAGCCTTAATTTTGTCCACCATAGCCTTCATCATGCTGGTTTCTTGATCCAAAAACGCCTTCATCTGCGCAGGATCGCGAATGCGAATTTCAGCGCTTATCTCGGTTTTCTCAATCTCCAACGCGCAATCTAAAAGTGCAATCTTCGCGTTCTCCTTCTTCTTAGGCATTCCTGAATGAACAACTTCCTTGTCGATGATTATACCTCTTATAAGCTGCGTCTCAAGAAGGCTCTTGCCAGTTTTCTTTACAAGCTGAATATTGTCTATATCAGCAATTCTCTTATCTCCACGCTGCTCCATAACCTGCTTCACAGCATCTATAGCAATTTCAGCAAGGTGCTCTCTTGCACCACCTACTGCCTTGCTACTCATAGACGTCAATGCAATTTTAAGAAGCGTCTTACGATCATTAATGTCAACAGGCACGGCCATTTTGTTTATGGTTTCCACTGCCTTTTGCGCAGCCTTTCGGTAACCACTCACAAGTATTGTAGGATGAATGCCTTGATCAATAAGCTCCTCAGCCTTCTTAAGCAACTCGCTAGCCAGCACAACGGAAGTAGTGGTTCCGTCACCAACCATATCGTCCTGCGTCTTAGCAATTTCCACCATCATCTTTGCCGCTGGGTGCTCCACATCAATTTCGTTCAGAATCGCCGCACCATCGTTTGTTATAGTGATGTCACCCAAACTGTCAATGAGCATTTTGTCCATGCCGCGTGGACCAAGAGTAGTCTTCAGAACTTCGCCGATTACACGCGCAGCCATGATATTATTGCGTTGAGCTTCTTTTCCTCTGCTTCTTGAAGTGCCTTCTTTAAGGATCAGAACTGGTTGTCCTGAACCTGTTGTTGTCAAATACGCCATATATCTTCAACCTCACTTTAAAGCCAGAACTGTTACCAATCGGAAATATGCAAAAACCAGAGGAAAATATAAACTTTTACCCGTACAGAATGCTTCATTGTATTAATTAACTGAAAAAGCATACGTTACATTAGCTAATCATTTTTTTCATCAGGTGTAAGATAAAAAATTTAGGGAGCTGAAAAACAGCACCAACCTGCGAGGTTTATCTCGCCTAAAGCATTCAGTGAGGCTACGGGATCAGTAGGAATATAATTTGCCGTAGGGTCTTTTGGAGATGGGAACTATTTTATGGAACTTAGCGTCCATAATAGTCTTGTAATCCGCGCCGAAGTGCTCACAGAACTCCTTCACCAATGTGCCTATGATGCTTAAATCGCGCTTGCCAACCTGCATAACGCTGGTTTCTTTACTGGGCATGAGGATGCTGCCGCGCTCGTATATTACTCCGCCGTGCATGCCTGTACCGACAAAACGCGCCTTGCATAACTCGCCTTCCCGCAGATCCAAGCCGAGAATCAGAATTACGCCGCCTGCCATGTACTCTCCTAGGAAGTCTTGTGCAGTGCCGCCTAT
>JBBFKZ010000015.1:0-40319 GCA_037481775.1 Bathyarchaeia archaeon | reverse complement strand
TGCCGTTGAGTTCATCATCATATATTATGTCCAGCCTATCATGGTACTTATCAATTAGTCTTCCTACTTCTGTGCTTATTTTGAATGAAAAATCGTCGGCCTCCCATAAACCCCAAATCTTATCTGTTGGTCCTCGAAAGCCATATCCATAATCTTTCGGAAGAACATACGCAATCCTATTTCTGATGTAGTTACTATTTCTAGGGTTAGTTTTTGCATAATGCCAAAAACGTTTCAGCGCGTTCAAATGTTCTTGTTTAAGAGTGCTATGCGTGTAATTTTCGTTAGAATCAAAGACTAAGATGTATTTAGCGCCATTTTCGTAAGCTAAAACTAGATCAGTATAAAGCTCTTCGCCAGACTCGAGGTAAGGTGGAGAAGTATAGGTCCAGGTGATCATGATTCCCCAGTCTTTGTTTTGAACGTTAGCTGCGCCTCTGCATAATGCAATATTAAGCGCTCTGCTGTAGTTCCAGCCGAACTCGGCAAAAACTACACTATATCCTACTTTATAGTCAAACCAATAAAGTGCATAATCCGAGGTAAACAGAGGCAACTGTAGCCCGCCCATTTGTTCTTGAATTGAAACATTTAGAATTAGATTCATACGTTTGATGTATTTGTTTGCTGCCTCCGTCCAGTTATCTGCATACCAATGGCAATCGTCCACCGCCTTCAGAGTGGCATTGTCCAATTGACGTCCTGCAGGCTCATCATAGGCATATAAGCCTAGGAAAAAATCGCCCCATTTGGGTTTGGCGTCAAGTATCCACTGTCGCTGAATAGCAAGCTCCTCTGGATTGTTCACGGGGTGAGCGTAAATCATGAAGTACATACGCTTATTGTAAATGTACTGGCAAACGTCGTTGAGTTTAGTGAAATTATGAGTTATTCCCGTGCTTCCAATGATAATAGTGTTAGTGTACGCGCTTATTTCGTCAACAAGTCGCTTAATTTCTTCAACATTATCGTAAGCGGCATCAACACCTACGAAAATTTCCATGACAGGGTCATCAAAAAAGTTGCAAGCTAAAAAAAGTGAGGCGAGCAGTAATGGAATTAGAATTCCGAGGATAATACACAAATATTTATTTTTCAACAGTTAACCCATGCGTGTCACGTTAAAGTCGAAACTATATTATTAAATGTCTACTATTTTAAAAAATATGTCCCTCAGCGCTCCGCAATTAAAGCTAAGCATCATGCTCATAAGAATAACAAGAACAGGTATCAGGTGAATAAGGTTATTTTTCCTTTACTTGCCCTTCTTTAACCAAGCGTTTATAGTATACTCGGCAAGTATCGATAGATACGCCGTGCCGTTCGCAGAATTTGACAAGCACTTTCTCCACTGGTTCATCAGGTTTCTTTTCTTGAATCATCTCTTTCAACTCTTCAATGTGATGTTTATCTTCTTTTTTGCTCATCTTACTTGCATCTCCTCTTGAGTGTGATTATGAGTTTCGGTTTCAGAAAAAGGTTTCCACTGTTTATACATCAGCGGTTTAGTCGAGAAATGATTTTGGTACGGCTGCAGGATTAGTTTCAACAGTAAAAGCTTTGTTAGAATCGAATATGTGGTATTTCAGGCTACTCCAATAAGATCCTTCTTCGTTCGCGGCTCCACAAAAAGCCTGAAAGTATTATGAAAGCTAATGAAATTCCTAAAACTATCAGCAACATTGAAACTGCGTTGCCAAAGGCATTCTCAAACATTAGCTTTCCCTAATTGTCTGAGGTTACCTCCTAATTAAAAAGCAAAGTTTCAAAAGCTGCAATACCGTTGGCATTAATAATATTGTATAAAATGATATATGCCGCTACTGACACAAACGTTTTATAAGATTTCAATAGAATATTGCTTCAACCAGAAAGGTGGAAGAAAGGAGAAGGCTTCCATTACAACTTTACGAGGCAGCTGGTTTTAGCTAAACCATTCGCCTTTTTAGAGAGGGGCCGAAAATGAAGAGGATAGAAGAAAAAAAGCCTCTCAAGGAACATTGCTTATGAAGTTATTTTATTTATCTTCGGTGTCAATTCGCCCTTGATGCCGATGTTCTTTGCTTCTCGAACCTGCACCATACAATCTACATCATAAGCGGTGTTGAAGATTTTGTAGTCAACCATCTCGAGGAAAGCCCCATCAATGGATACAGGCGAGTTAGAAGCAAAGATGCCCAAATCCTTCATCATTATTTTCCCAGGATTTGGCAAGCAGTCACAGTACTGCGTAATATTCTTGGCAAAACTTACGTAAGCTACCTTGCCTTTCTTAAAAGTGGAGAGCACACCATAAGCTGCAGACGCCAGCGCTCTGCAAAGATTATTCTTATTCGTTAGCTTTATCGCGCCAGTTGGGCAGTTTTGTGAACAGATAGGGCATCGCATGCACAACGGTGAGGTATTCACAGCTTTTCCTCCGATGATTTCAGGCAGGTGCATCTCGCATACTTGCTTACATTTGCCACAACCGATGCATTTTGACTTGTCGATCTCTAAGCCCACGGTTCTATGTTGACGTAGCTTTCCCGCTTGTGATGTGCAGCCCATACCCAGGTTTTTTATGGCACCACCGAAACCGCTGAGTTCGTGACCCTTATTATGGGACACTACAATCATGGCGTCGGCTTCAGCTATAACTCCAGCGACTTCAACTTCTTTTAATATACCCTTAGTTTTGACGAGCTTGGCGTTCTCGCCTCTAAGACCATCTGCCACAATAAACGGCGCCATGTTAAACCCATGCATCAAAGCTGTAATCATGTGATCATAGCCATTATTGCGCTGCGCACGATAGTACGTGGTGGAATCTGTAAGGAACGGTTTACCACCTACCTCTTTGATTCGCCTGATTATGTCATGGATAAAAAAAGGTTGCACATGATAGGGGTTGCCCAACTCACCTACATGCAACTTGATCGCTATAAGCTCGCCTTTTCGTATACAATCAAAAGTGCCAGCTTCGTCATAGAGGCGGTTAATCTCCTTTAACATGTCAAGCGAGGGATCCCATCGAATGAAATGAACTGACACCATGATTCCTCCAAATTTAGTTAAATTCATTGCAAACAGGATATTTAAGCTACTGTAGGCGCAACAAGGTAAATTGCAGGATGCGGGCTGGAAGTACCCTATTTATTAAGTAACGTGACAATATTATTGGTGCACTCAAGTTTCTTCTCAAATAACAATTTTTTGTAAATATCATAAAGTCTTTGGCGACTCTTTTCTTTAACATGGCTGAAACCAAAAACTTTTGCTGTCTCAGCTATCAGCGAATCAACGCTTATACTTAAAGCGTATTGAACAATTAACTGCATGGCTCTTTCAATTTCTTCCGGCGGAACATGTTCAAGTGCTCTCTTTGACTCTGGAACATCAGCAACGGGCACACGTACAGGAACTTCTCGCATGTCAGGCGGCCAAAGGAAATATCCCTTTGTAATAACCTTCCCACTTACAAGCAAAAGATTAAGCGCGTCCTTTACAACTTGAACTATTTTAGGGCTACATCGCTGTAATCCCCACGCAGAAGCTAATCTTCGAACTGCGACGTCGAAGTGGATTGGGCCTTCTTCTCTTACAAGTTCTTCTAAGAGGCGACTTTGCAGCTGACGATTCTCTTCACGATAAAATTCAATATGTGGAACTACCATGCCACTTCGAGAAGATGAAACCTTTACGTGGGAATTGAAGTTTACGTTGAGTTCATGCACTTTATAAGGAAAACCGATTTTGTTTATACCAGAAAATTGAACTTTGTGGACGTCAGCTTTGGCAGGCAAATCTTCTGTGCAATTTTCGGAAGGAAAATTTGCAGTTTGACGTTCAACTTTTGTTTGAAGTTTACGGGCTTCTTCTATGGCAGTGGCTAATCGCTTGATTTCGGATTCTCTTCTTGCAACCCATGCTGGTGACCAAATACGGTGAATCTTCCATGATAATTGGCTAAGCATTTGCTCTCTAAGGCGATCTCTGTCCCTGGCACTATTTGAAGAAGCATATGTTGCGCCGTCGAATTCGATTCCTAAAAGGTAATTGCCAGAGTTTGGATCAACTACGCCTATATCAATAGGGCAGCTACTATAACCCACTTTTGGAACAACAGTATAGCCAAGCTGGCGTACTACATTTGCCACATCCTCTTCTATGGGTGATTCAAACTCGCCTTCTTTCTGTTTGGGCAGGTTCAATGCCGCTGGGCCCTTCTCAGCATATTCAAGATACTTTTTCAGGAGTACCATGCCTTCTGCTTTAGTTGACTTCATGTCGATATCGGAGGATTTAATGGAAGTCACAAGAATTGTACGTTCTCGAGCGCGCGTAATTGCAACGTTCAGCCGCCGCTCTCCGCCAGCCTTGTTTATAGGTCCAAAGTTCATTGTGATTTGACCTTGTGGGTCGTAACCATAGCCGAGGCTTATTATTATAACGTCACGTTCATCGCCTTGTGCGTTCTCCAAGTTTTTAACGAAAAAACCTTCCAGCCTATCTTCCTTAAAGAAATGCTCAAATTCAGGCTGATGCCGTCTACGTTGTTCAATTGCTTCTTCAACAGCAGTCATCTGTGCTATACTAAATGTTATAACTCCAAGTGTTTTGTTGGGATACCTTTGGAAGTGCTCAAAAACTATGTTTGCAACAACTTCAGCTTCTTTAATGTTATCGCGTCGGCCTCCGCGATCATAGATTCCATCAGGAACATAAACCAGCTTCAAGCCTAAAGCTTCATGCTTCGCTATCGCGGAAGGGAAAGTTATGAGGGTGCCATTATAGAAATGATGGTTAGAAAATGCGATTAATTCTTCGTGCTTGCTGCGATAATGCCAACGAAGGGTCTTAATAGGCAAGCCAACACCGATGCACTCGTCTAATATGCTATCGAAAACTTCAACATCTTCATCTCTAATTTTGTCCCAGTCAAATTCTTCAATCAACGACTTTAGGAAGAAAGAGGTAGGTGGCAGTTGTTTGTCATCGCCTGCCACAACAATTGTTTTCCCGCGATAGATGGCTCCGATAGCGTCTTCAGGAACAATTTGAGAAGCTTCATCGAATATAACGACATCAAATTTCATCAATTCAGCTGGAAGGAATTGGCTTACAGAAATTGGGCTCATGAGTAAACAAGGTTTAAGTCGCAGTAAGAGGTTGGGGATTTTCTGTAAGAGATTACGGATCGGCATCAACCGCTTTTTCTTTACCGCCTCTTTCAGTAATATCGTCACTTCTGAATCCTCTGCTTGGACGAGGATGCCTTGGGGCTTTCTACTGTTTGCTGCCGCTATAACTCGATTTGAAGAGAGGCGAATTAACTCTTGATCAAGCTTTCGGAATTCGTCAATTAGCTGTTCATGGTTTTCTCTTCTAAATTTGCCTAACTGCGGCTCTTTGGAATATAAGTGATTAAGCCATTCGTGGTATGCTGCTTTCCGAAAGATGTCGATAAGCTGCGAAGCAGGAGGAGCGGTTTTTACAAGTTGATCAAAAAACGCAGATAACCCTTTCAGCGCAAAAATCCTCTGCGTTTCTTTGAAGTCGACCCAAACTTGGAGCTCGTCAACTCTTTCCCTGAGCAAACGGATCTTGGTTTGAACCGCCGCAAGGCTCATTTTCTGCAGTCCTTGACATTGACATGTTGGTGGTTTTTCGAAACGGGACTCCAGAACCACCAATGCATTCAATGCGTCATTATATTGTTTAATCAAGTTGCTGTTGGATGGCGCATACTCCGCGCCGCAAGCGATTGCATCCGCAAAGGGCACAGGTATCTGTGAGGACCCGAACGCCGCTTGAACTTTTTTGGTCCACTGAAGAACTGAGATAATTTCTTCCCAGCATGTTTCTAGCCCTGTGAAGCGGAACCCAAAAACGGCTTGAAGACGCGCTGCTTCTCTGAGAATTTCGGCTTCTTTTTTTCTAACGTTTTCAGCATCTTTCAAGTCAGCTATTAATTGTTTGTAGGTTTGCGGCGCTTCAGCCTTGTTTGTTTTTAAGGTTTCATCGGTTATTTCGCAGAGAGAAGCAAGTTGCTTTTCAACCAGCCTTGCCCATTCTTGAACCATTGCTATTGGCGTCTCGTATAGCGATAAATTCGAGTTGGGCATACGTGAAAGGGGTAATAGCTCACTTAACTCTTTAACAAGCTGATCCCACTTTTCAAATGAATCTAGCAATTCGTTACCAACCTGTTTGATTGCAAGTGGAGGATCAGATCCATATGAAACTAGCCAAGATAGGTTCGCAGGTATGCTTGATGTATTTAACAATTCGAAGAGTTTAGAAGTGTTTTCTATTGCTTCTTCTATTCGTTGCAGATCTGTCTTAAAACCTTGATAAAAATGACCGAATATTCTTTGGATCTCGTCTGCTGAGGTATCAATTTCAGCGTCCAACATTTTCAGTCTGCGCGCGTCAAGCAGATCTTGCAAAATAGACTTGGGAACTTTTCTGTTATGCGTTAACAGAGCTATTTGCTTTTGATCTCGATAAAAACTTGGGTGGAACCATCGTAAGAAACTATTGTACTGTTCACGATAGCGCTTTATGAGACCATCAAGATCGATGTTGAAAATTTCGTCTGTGTAGGTTTTCTCCAGCTTAAGTTTCAAAGTATTATGTTCCTCAAAGATCTTTTTTATTTTCGGAAATGTTTCTATTACTCGCTGGAAATGAGCTTGATCCAGCCAATGTATCTCAGGTTTATTCTCTGAGAAGCAGAAAAGAGCAACGCGGGATAGTTGTCTAACTCGAGCAAGTGTAAGATTCTCTGTTGGCAAACCAAGCATCAAAGCAAGCTGCAATGCTTTCTCTCGCCAATTTTCTGATAGAATTGCAGTTTGCTTGGCAAAATCCAATAATTCTTTTCTTTTTTTAAGAAGCGCGCTTTCTTCGATATTTGAGTGCAAGAGTAAGCTGTTGATTGCTGAAAGAGCTTCCTCAAATTCTGTGGATTTGGTAAGCGCCAAACTGAATAAATCTGGATTATAGCGCTCTAGTAAACGGTTGCGTGTTATGTTGCACCATTTAATCGCGGACTGGTATGTTTCTGCTTCAGAGATTAATTGGTCAAGATCGGGATGAAGAACCCAACTTACTTCAGGTTTTGGACTTTCCAACAGAAACATGCTAATCTCAATTAACCATTTAATCTCATCAAATGTGGTAGGAGCATTTAGTCCTAGTTGAATTGCAAAATTTTCAGATTCTTCTCTAAGCGCCTCTATTGTTATGAGTGTATTGTCTAGAAGTGTTGAAAGTTCCGAGCGAATCTCCACATTGTAATTGTTTCCCAGATAACCACGCCAAGGAAAACTTGTCTCTTCCACTACTTGCCACACATTTTTCAATTGTCGCATCAAATCTTCTAACTCGTTCATCTCTTGGGGAGTCAAGCTATCTATATTTGGTAATTCAATGGGGATAAAAGGTACACATTCTAAACGTGAAAGTTCACCCAATATTTCATAAACGCTTTTCTGTAACGGTGTTCTTTTTTGGTGAAGCATAGCTACGTAATTGTTTAATTTTTCTCTCAATTCACCCATTTTTTTAAAGTCGTGCTCCGAAGGCAGTTTTTGAGGAACCAACTGCTCATCAAGGCAACGTTTAAGTTCAGCCACAACTTCCTGTTTGTTAGCCTTGCTGCTGTGAAGCTCCAAACAGAATGATGATAATCCCGCTTCGCGTAACCGTTTATAGACTACTTCAAGAGCAGCTATTTTGTCGCTTACGAATAGAACAGATTTTCCGTGAGCTATGCATTCAGCGATTATGTTGGCTATCGTTTGGCTTTTGCCTGTACCTGGAGGACCTTGGATTACAAAGCTTTGGCCACGCAAGGCATATTCAATTGCTACTCTTTGACTGCTGTCCGCGTCTAAAACTTGAAACGTTTTTTCAGGAGGTTGGATCAGGTCGACATCTTTTTCTTCAGGCAAAGAATTTGGTGTAAACGGTATTTTCTCAATTCCAGCGATAGCACGGATTAAAGGATGCCGCTTTATTACTGCCTCATTCATGTCAAGATCGTTATAGATAACTAGTTTGTGAAATGAGAAAAGCCCGATTACCACAGTGGTTTCTACTCGCCAACCAAGTTCGGTAGCAAGTTTTGTAACAGCGCTAAAGTATTGTGCTAAACTCTGGTATTCCCAATATTCTGGTAAAGGTGGAAGTTCGATTTTAAAGACAGATTTAAGTTTCACTTGTAAAGCGGGATTCAAAATCGCTTCTTCCTCTACGGGAGGAACTGAAATAAAGAAGGGCTCCTTAACTGATTCCTGAGTTAACTCAATCGGCACAAGGATCAAAGGAGAGCGAACTTCTTCGGATGTTTCTTTTTCCTTCCAAACTAACATCCCAAAAGAAACATGTAATATCCGTACGCCTCGTTCCCTATAGTCCAAAAGCGAACGCCGATATAGATTCTTAAGCACCTTTTCAAGATCAGCTTTGCCCATTCCATTGCATACCAGCTGATTTGCCGCTGGCTTGTTTTTTTCAGTAATAGATGAAACATGCGCGGATTGCAGCGGCGATTGAGAGCTTTCTTCGTCAGGCGGATACCAAAAAGCCATTTTTCGCTTTCGTATAACAAGTCTGTTGAAAATTGTTTCCATGTTTGGCTGAGAAACGAAAAGGGTTCCCCTTTTAGTAGGTGTAAAATAAAGTAAATTGTTGCGCCGCGACAGATCTATTAGCCGGGATTTCCAATCGTCAATACGGCGTGACAGCGGAGAAACGTATTGTTCTCGAATTAACAGGAAGTCATCCTCAGACATTAAATCACGATTCTGAACCATAGCTTTTAACAGTTATTATACGCCGGGGTTACTTTAACATTTATGGTTGTCCTTGAACAAATTACTTTTCCAAAAATCATTGACGCACTTCTGAGCCGTCTTTTAAATTCAACTTATACCAAGACAGTTAGATGGTAGGCTGGAGAGGCGCATATATTCTGTTTAAAAGAAATTTAACATAAACCTTGCTGGTTCCAACATGCTGATAAGAAAAAAGAGGAAAGGAGGTTACCAGAGTTTTATTGGACCTAAACGTTTTTCTTGCTTCTTTAAGAACGCACTTTCTACGCCAGTCACAACAGCCATCACGGAAACAGAGCCTTTTAGCTCTTTGTCAACTCTTGCGCCCCAGATTATTTTTGCCTTTGGCGGTAACGAGCGTTTAATAATCTCAGCGGCGTGGTTTACCTCAAACAGTGTTAAATCATCTCCACCTGCAACATGAATGAGTAAGCCGCGTGCTTTTGTCACATCTTCAATGTCTAGAAGGCGATCGTTTAATGCTTTTTCAACAGCCTGCTCCACTCTGCCTTCTCCAAAACCTTCGCCTATGCCTATAGAAGCTAATCCTGCACCTGACATTATTGCTCTTAAATCAGCGTAGTCCAAGTTGATCAAGCTTGCAGTCGTGATTGTTTCAGTGATACCCTTTACGAATTTGCCTATTGTAGTATTAGCTACGCCCAAGGCCTCTTTGAAGGGTAAATTTCCTGCTACTTTGACGAGCCTGTTGTTATCGATGACTACGACAGTGTCGCATGCTGCTTTCAGTCGATCTAAGCCTTTTTTGGCGATCGACATTCGGGCTGTTTCAACATCGAAGGGTAGAGTAACGACGCCTACAACTAGATGAGGTAGTCCTGATTCTGAAAATTTGTCGCGTAACGCTTCAGCTAAGCCTATTATGGCGCCTGTTCCTGTTCCTCCGCCGAGACCAGCTACTAAGAATATTATGTTGGCACTAGCGACTTCGTTGATGACTTCGTTTACAGTTTCTCGTAATGCTTTTTCGCCTATTTCAGGGTAGCCACCGCAACCGAGACCGCGTGTTAGTTTTTCTCCTATTAGAATTCTTTTGTCAGCTCGGGTTATTTTAAGGTGATTTGCTCTTCTCCCTCAAGTATTTGAAAAACTTCCTTCTGCTGGCCTTCGATTCTAGGCTTAGGAAGCGACAGCCACATGTAGATTAGGTTTTCCTTTTTTTCTTCCAATTTTTGTAACATGAGCTTTTTGGTTTCAATGAGTACATCTATGGCTTTTTCGAATGGAGTAGCAATGAATTTTAGCGGTTTCTCTATAGTAGAAGAAACTAGACTTTTCTTCTCTAAATCTCGCAATATTTGGTAAGTATTAGTTCTATGGAGATTTAGTGCCTTAGAAATTTCGCTTGCTTTTCTTTCCTTGTAAAGAGCAAGGTACAAATATACTTGTATCTCATTTTTAGAAAGTCCAAGATTTTGAAGCATGTTTTCAATTGTTTTAATGGATTTAAGGGATTCTTTCCTGATAAAGGTCCAAAAATCCAGGTTCTCGTCTTGCAATGTGCATTGCTGAGGTTCTTCCGCGAAGGTTTCCATGAAGAAGCACTTCTGAGTCTGAATTAGAATGAAAACGAAGGTTTACGCAATATTTTATATTTCTGAATTGCAAATGTGAATCCAATATACACGTCAGCTTTCTAAAGCAGTACAATACTGATGGCCACGCGCGCATATTTCTCATGCTCAAAGCATAATCAAATGGGATTATAGAGGGTAATTCAGATAGCCCCTCTATAGGTTTCTGCAATGAATTGCTAATAGGCGCCAAATATAACGCCGCAAGCGTCAAATGGCTCGTCTATTATGGTTAAAAGAGACTGTAGTGGATAGAAAAAGTTTGCTTGTTCCTGTGGTTTCTGGTAAACTAGTGTTTGTGTAACGGCTGTTCGCCATTATTATAGCTTTTGTTTATAGAATGTTTCTTTAGCTTTATCTAAATAGGATTTACTGAGCAAGCTGATATTAAAATAAACATTAATACTTATTTAGTTCATTGCCGCATTAGAGTTTTGGGTATGTGATTTTATGAAGTTTTGGCCTGAAAAGAAGTGGAAAAAGTTTCTGCTAATCGCCTTTATTGTGTTTGTTATAGTTTTTGTCAGCGTTTTAGGGGTCGTTTTCTTCAGAATAAATAGCGATTACGTCAGCGAAATCAACGTTTTGAATAGCAACGGTTCTGAAAAGGCGTTAATCATTTATCATCCTGGTTTCTCCTCGTTCATGAGAGATGTCGTTTACGCCTTTGCAGATGGACTTGTAGAGAACGGCTGGCGAGTTGAGGTTACAACTGCAAGCGCTCAAGCGCCAACAGACCTGACGGGTTATTCGCTTTTGGTGCTTGGCTCACCAGTATATGCAGGCAGCCCAAGCGCCACAATTAAGCGGCATCTTGAACGAATAGGTGATCTCAAGGGGATAGATACTGTTCTACTAGTCACGTCAGCAGGTAGCGATGGAACTGCAGAGGCGACGTTGCAGCAGACAGTTGAGGAATATAACGGTAACATTAAAGAGGTTCTATCCTTGTTCAATAGCGCTCCGAATTTAGGCAATGGCGATCCATTGCATATTGCTGAACAAGCTGGTAGAGAAATCTTGCCTTGAGAAAGCAGATAACTCCGTTGGTTATCACGTCTCTTCGCGTAGTTGCCTTGCCGTTTATTATCTTCTCATTTATGCAGCAATTTCATTATGTGACGTATGCATTGTTTCTTTTTGCATTAAGTACTGATCTGCTGGATGGGTACGTCGCGAAAAAACTTGGAGCAACATCTAAGAGAGGTGCTTATTTTGATGTAGTTGCAGACTTCGTATTCATAATCGGCATGTTTCTCGCGTTCATTGTTGAAGAAATTTATCCACCTTGGATTCTTCTTTTCATAATCACTGCTTTCATACAGTTTATTTTAACAAGCGTCTACTTGAAGCAGACAGTGTATGATCCAATTGGTAAATACTATGGCAGCCTCATGTATGGAGGAATAGGTTTGACACTGCTTTTCCCTGAGCAGATAGTTTATGACATAGTCCTTATTGGAATTATAGCTTCTACTATAGTGGCCCTTTTCAGTCGTCTTGTATTCTTGTTGCTTGCGCAAAACCGCAAAAAACTGAAGACAGCCGCCAAAGGAGAGGGCAAACATGCAGTGCTTCCTTAATTGTATATTTTTCGGCGCGGATTCTGCAAAGTGAGCTACGCATTTTTAAATTGCGAGTGTGCGCCGCTTACTCTAGCAGAAGTAATAGTGCCATTACGATAACGCCTAGAACAATTGAGATCATTTGCAGTGCGGCTTTCTTAGGGGCAGGCGTGTCTTTGCGAAGCTCAGGAATCAAATCGGAACCGGCGATGTAGATGAAGTTGCCTGCTGCAAACGGTATTAACAGAGAAATAGAATGCTTTAAGACGGAGCTTAAAAGTATTACTAACAAAGCGCCGGCAATTGCTGTTAGGGCAGTTAAAAAATTAAGCCAAATTGCTCGCTTCTTGCTGAAGCCGCCATATATTAGAACGCCGAAGTCGCCGATCTCTTGGGGGATTTCATGAAAAATCACGGCAAGTGTTGAAGCTACGCCGATTGGGATGCTTACCATGTAGCTACCGCCGATTATCATGCCATCAATAAAGTTGTGGACAGCGTCGCCGAACAGGTTCATGTACGCAAAAGAGTGAGGATGCTCATCTGAGGTCGGTATATGGCAGTGTCTCCATTGAAGAAATCGCTCCACTGCAAACGAGGCAATTATACCGAAAATAATGAGTGCGGATACTAACACTCCAGGGCTTGTGTTTTCAATTGCTTCGGGAATTAGGTGAATAAAGGCGTCGCCGAATAGGCTTCCAGCTGCGAAGCTGACTAGGTATAGTAGTATTTTTGCAAGGTGTTTGTCATTTAACATCAGAGCTAACATGCCAACTAGAGAAACTAAACTTACAAAGACAACGCTGAGCAAAGCAAGTGTCTCGACGAGCATGAAGAGTACCTTTAATAATCTGGGGTGAACTAAATTTATTAATTTTTTCCTATTTCTTAATAAAATCTTATATATTTGCCAGCTTATTCTTAATAAGTCTGTATGAGCATCATAAGTCTATCTCTTCCAAAAACTTTGCTAGACAAGGTCGACGAGTACATCCAACAGCAAGGCTTCGCAAACCGCTCCGAAGTCATAAGACAGGCATTACGAGCTTACATGTCGGAAAGCAGAAAACTCGATGAACTTCAAGGAAAAATTACCGTTGTGATCACAATCATTTATCGTCGAGAAGCCAAAAGAAGCCAAATAACCGATCTTCAACACAACTATAGTAACGCAGTACTAACTTTTCTCCATACCCATGTTGAAGCAGATTCCTGCATAGAAATACTCGTAGCTAGAGAAAATGCGCAGACACTTCAGTCACTTATTCAAGCCTTGAAAGCTAACAAGCAAATATTAGAAGTCAAAGTCACAATACTTTAAATAGCAACGATTCGTAGAACACGCTTCTCGTTTAGTGTGATCCCATACTCTTTTCGATGTATTCGCTCTTGAAATTTCTGTATAAAATAGAAAAAAGGAAGAAGTGAGCACTCTTTTTTAGTGTTCAACCTTTTTTGGAAGTTTCTTCGCTTGCTCAATCCAATCTTTGACTTCATTTAATGTGGGTAATCGTCGAACAAGTTTTTCCTTTGCATTTACTTCAGCCATCTTAGCATGCAAGTTCTCAGGATCCCTCTTTGCAAGCTCAACCACGGAGTCCACACCCGCCTCTTCAAGGAGGTCAGAATATTCCTCGCCTATGCCTTTAATTCTAAATAGATCAGCTAGGTTAACCCATTCAAGAATCATTTTTTCTGAAATTCCAGTCTTTTCAGCGAGGTTTTTCCTTCCAGCAGGTGTTGCAGCAGCCTCGAGAAGATTATCTGTTGTTTTGATTCCAGCGGCAATAAGTTTCTTAGCATAAGCTGCGCCTATTCCTTCTATATCCTCAATCTTTGTCATTTAAAACCACCGCATCAATATTATTTTTTATTTAAAATATAAACTTGCCTATTAAATCTAAAAAAATGCGGGCATAGCGAGCGCACGTCATAAGCAGATATTCCTAATTAAATTTAATGCAAAAAATCCTGATCGGTAAATTGCTGCTTATTTTGATAACTAACTAGAACGCTTTTAAGTTACTTCTAACTTTGCTTTTTCTTTGTTAAGCGCTTCTAGAAAGCAATCTTTATGGTAAATTTTTCCATAGCTTTCGGGTGCAACATAATAGCTGGCTTCTGACCATTTCCACATTTGACCCCGTGTTGGGTATTTTCCCACTAAGATGAACAGTTGAAACTCTTTTATAGGCTTGCCACAGTATTCGCAGTTCATGCCTAAACACACTTCTCTGCTTTGCTGACTATTTTTCCGAATAAAAGTTTTGTCTTTACCTCAAAGAAAATAACCATGGAACAGAATCAATTCGGCAAAGGAAGGTTCTTAAACAAGCAGAATCTTCCAAAGAAGGCGGAGTGGCGAAAGTGGCTTATTTGCGGAAAGAGAAGGAAACCGTTGAAGTAGACTATCCATTAAGCAAGGTTTGGGCGGCTGTTCCAAAGGCGCTCGCCAGCTTGGACTGGATTGTGGACGAAATTGATGAAGCGACTTATCATGTCAAAGCAAAGACTAGAGCAAGTTTCATGTCATACGCATCATTCCTTCTAATAGCTGCCATAGCTGTTGACGAGAAAACTACGAGAGTCACGGTTACAGCGGAAACTCCCGTTACCACAATCACCTCGATAGTTGATTTTGGACGAACCCAGCGCCGCATTGAACTATTCTTTGAGGCCCTGGCGAAGCAATTAACCAGCCGCGAAAATATTGAATAATGAGCAAGCAACTTACAGAGTCAAACAATTTATCAGAAGGCGACTAAACAAGCACCATCGCGTATTGCTTTCATCTTATTACAACAAACGCGATTTTCACAACCGCGCGGTACTCCACAATCTTGTTCTTTTCAACTTTTGCGGTGCAACGCTTTACATGAATGCTCTTGATGTTCCTGACAGTTTTAGCTGCTTCGTCAACAGCATTTTGAGCTGCCTCCATCCAGCCATTTGGTGAGCTTCCAATTAACTCGATTATTTTCACAACCATAAAATCCCCCCTCCACAAAAGATGAAGGCTTCAAAACACTTCAACCTTTCGGCAAAAAATAAAGCCTAACGGGTGAAATAATCGACACACACGCCATTGAAGATGAAGAGTTACTCTAGTATTTGCGCCCGTTTAAATGCGTACCACGCTACAAACAAAAACACAGAAATGTACGCAAACGCTACTGCTATAGATCTTGCTACAACAAGGCTAAGTGGCTCCGTGTAGAGATGCCTTATTTGAGGGGGCTGCCCAGGCTTGGTTGAGAACACGTCCATTCTGGTGACGTTAACCGTTGCTGATGGATAGAGCGCATAGTTAACAAGGTTGTAGCCTATGCTGTCCGTGCCTGTGGATATTGAATTTGATGATAGAGTAATATTCTGGATTGTAATGTTTGCGCCTCTTGAGGGCACATTCAGTGTTCCAGTTACGCCGCTTCCCGGGATATAATTGAGTATTTCAGGTTGGTTAGAGAAGGTGGAGACAATTGCTGTTGCGAAGCCAAACGCGATGAACAGGCTGAAGGCGCTGAGCGCAGCAATTAAGGAGTTTTTTGAGATGGCGCCGGCGGCTAAAACTATTGCAATCCAGATGAAGGTACTGATAACGTTTCCTATAAGTGCGAGAGGTACCATGTGAAGGTTTTCTTGTGGCCCGTACACGATTATTCCGCCAATTGTGGAGTATGTGAAAAGCACTGCGTACGTTACCATGAGGATAATGAAAGCAGCGCATAGTTTGCCAAGGAAAACCATTGTTCGGGAGACGGGTTTTGTTAGCAACGGGACGATTGTGCCGCTTTCAAATTCGCCTGAGATGCTGTTCATGACGGTTACGATTGCGAAAAGAAAGAATAGAAGGTTTCCAGCGCTAAAGGTAGCTGCAAAATCTGGATTCTGCTCAACGCCAAAAATGGCAGGCAACGCCAACTGCACGGTGACTAAGGCAAACGCGGCGATGACTAGGCCTATGAACTTTTTCTTTCGAATATTCCACAACATCTCGTATTTCACAACTGCCCAGAAACGAGTCCACCAGCTTGGGCTTGCTCTATTCGCCGTTTGTGTACTTGCGTTCATTGGGCTTCGTCTCCTTGCTGCTTGCTGATAAGTTTCATAAAGGCACTCTCCAGATTCTGCCGCTGCAGATTCATGGAAACTATGATGCCGCCGGCTTGTGTTATGGCTTGAGAAACTTGCGGTCGTACATCATCAAGTGTTTTCAAGTCTATGCTTAAAGCGTTATCGTTCTGTGTCACATCGGCGACGAAGGGCAACTTCTTTACCGCCTTAACAATTGCTTCAGAGAGCGTAGTTACTTCCACATGTAAGGTGGCGGGTCCCGAAAGTTTGCTTAATACGTTCTGCAGTGTATCGGAGATTAAGGCTTCTCCGCGGTTGATTATGGTAACATGTGTGCAGACTTGTTCAACCTCAAACAGCAGATGTGAAGAAAGAAAAACAGTTCTGTCTTCTTTAGCGATGGCTTTAACAAGTTCTCTTACTTCCACCATGCCGAGGGGGTCTAAACCGAGACTGGGCTCGTCTAAAATGACGAGTTCAGGGTTATTTAGCAACGCTTGCGCTATGCCTATTCGTTGCTGCATACCTTTACTGTATTTCCCTATCGGGTCGTTTTCTCTTCCTTTAAGCCCCACGAGTTCCACCAGTTTGGGGATTTGCTCTCTGCGTTCCTGCTTAGTCAGGCCATACATTTCGCCATAAATGTCTAAGAGTTCAGACCCCTTCAAATGCTTTGGAAACTTGGGCAGCTCGGGCATATAGCCGATGCTTAATCGGGCGTCTGCTTGGTCGCCGTGTACCTCCTGCCCGAGAACTTTAACTGTGCCCTCGTTTGGTTTTAATAGGCCTACGAGAATTTTTATGGTTGTGGTTTTTCCAGCGCCGTTGGGGCCGAGAAAACCGTGGATTGTGTTTCGCTTAACTTTTAAGTTTAGCTTATTTACGGCGGTTAGTGAACCATATCTTTTGGTTAAGCCTATGGTTTCAATGGCGAAGTTCATTCGAGATTTTCCTCGACATGCTTATTTTGTCTGAGAACTTATAAGGGTTAGCCGCTTTGTTAGATAGCGTAATGGTTTTCGACTTTTAAAAGTCACGGGGTGTTAATTATGTGTTTATCGTGTGCGGAAGTGGGCTTTGAGCGAGGGAGCTTTTAGTCGTATTTTTTTAGTTTGATCATTTTTTTGTAGTTTTTCAGATCTTTTGAGACGTATTGGAGTAGGTATAGGTCTTCCATTGTTTTTTCGAATTTTATTAGTGCTTCGCTGAATTCGCGTTGTAGTGTTTTTTCTTTATCCATTGGTTTCAGCCTTTTTGTTTGTTCGATGCGGGTTGGAGGGCGTTGTCATTGTTTGTTGGCTGTCCAACTGCCAATCCGTCATCGAGGAGAAAGGAGAAGGCTTCGAGAACGGAAAAAATTCTGTTGGCTTGTTGGTTTAGCCTTCAACCTCTATTAGCCCTCCAAATTGCATCATAAGACTTAAGATATTATACGCTTATAAAAGCATTATGCATCATAAATAAACTATAAGCTACAAGCCTAACCTATAGCCAAAACGCCTTCCAAAATCTTCTGCTCAGAAACATCCAACTGCTTAGACAACCACATCTTCAAAAGAGACCCAAACTTGGGAAACTCGCCACTATACGTAACAATCTGGTTACCCTTAAGCGCATCAACCTGAAAAGTCTTCTCCGCTTCCTTAACCATAAAAGACACGGTCTGCGCCTGACAAGCCAAAGTCTGAAAATCCTCCCACTGCTTACACCTCAAAATCACAGGCGGACCATGCATAACAGACACCTGCGCTTCCGGCGCCGCAGGCTTTTGCGCAGTAGAAGGCGCAGGCGCCTCACGAGGAGAAGTTGACAAATAGTTAATTAAACTATTTATCTCGTTTTGTAAGCCGTTTATTCTCTCCTCTATCTTCTCTACCTTTGAGCTTAATTCCCCTGTTTCACCCAGCGATGATGCAACCGTGCCCAACTCATTTATCAGCTTATCCAAGTCCTTCTCATGTTCCTTGAGTACGTTCACTATAAAGTCTAACGCTTCTAACGCTTCGTCTTTGGATTGCGGCTTCTTGGACATCAGTTGCGCCCCTTCTCATTTTCAGCCTATTCAATATAGGCTTACCGTAAATAAACGTAGCGAATTCTCAAAACATATCCAAGTAAAGCAATAACCATACGTATTCCCAATATGCACAACGCTTCTACTACACCAGCTACACAAACAGAAAACAAATTTGATAGCCCTAAATTACGAAGGCTGCGAGCTGCGCTCTTTGGTTCGATTTGTATCTAAATATATGATGGTAAAATAGCACATAATCGAAATAAAACGAAAAGAATTCGATAATCTAACGACACACTATGTACACGGCGTTCAACGCCTACAATACTACACTAATACGGCGATAATGCTGTTTCTGCGAAAAACTGATAAAAAGAGCCCCGAGCCCACCTATCTTTGAATATGTAACAGCACTTATGAAAAAGTCCAGCTAAACATGTAGCGCATGCAGATAAAACGGCCTATCTGAGTGCCACTTCTGCTTAAATTTCGTAGCCTGCTGCCTTAAGCTCCTTTATTATGCCAGTTTTTATCTCTTCCAATGACTCCTTGAAGCTTAAGTACACAATGCCCTGCATGTCAGAAGGCTGCTCAACTGGTTTTTTCAACAAGCAACAAACTCTGCTACGCCCAAGTTTTCCGACAAAATACCCAAACTCAAGAACCACGTTCTGTCGCGGGCGAGGATAAGCGGTTTTCAAGAACCTTCTGAGCCTTGCCGGTCTTGACCATTTGCTGCCCATCTCAACAAAACCACCCAAATCGTCTGGCGTTAGAATAACAAACGCGTAACCAACATCCGAGTAAGCCTCAAGCTTCTCCATCACCGTTTTGCCCCCACTAGGCTGCTCGCTAAGAACAACTGGCGTCAGCCCAAAATCAATAAGCATAGCCTTCAATTCGTTCAAAGGTTTCGTGTCTTTCCCATGCGAAATAAAAATTTCTTTCTTCGGAGTTAATGGTTTCTTTGGTTCGAGTGCAATTCCCATTCTGATTCAATCCAACCTCTAAAGCTGCTCCTGAGCAGATACATTCTAAATTTAAACAATGCATATCCTTTTAATGAGGAGTCCAAACGCACTTAATCGCGTCTTGTGCACAAGCTAACACGCACGGCGCCTTTCCGCTCTCAGGCTTGCATGGAGAGCACGTGTACTTTATCTTTCTCCGATGCTCCTCTGTCACCGCCGCCACAGTCTTGTCCTCCAAGTCAATCAGCATTGTTGCCAGTTCAAGGGCAGATTGCGGACAAGCCTTCACGCAATCACCACAACCACTACACTTGTCAGAGTCAATGACAATATAATATTCGCCTGAGCCGTCGCTGTAACCATAATGCGTGATAAAAGCCCGTCACCTCAGCTTTTCTGTTCTTTCTCGTAAAGCGCTTTAGCGAACAGCGCAGCGCCGATGGCTCCGGCAATCATGGGATCCAAACCGTTTTCCCGCCAATTAGGCATTGGAAGGCATTTGACGCCAAGTATCTTTTCTATCCTCGAGACTATGCCGATGTTTTTTGATTGCCCTCCAGTGATTACGAACTCTCTTTCAAGGCCGACACGCTTGACAAGATTGCTCATCCGTATAGCCATCGCATGTGTATAAGCGGCTAACACTTTCTCTTTAGACCAGCCCTTGCGCAGTAGGCTCATGGCTTCAGTTTTCGCGAAAGCCACGCATGTGCAACTCACAGGCGGCGGCTCCTCCTCCACATTCAGCGAGACTTCACCTATCTTTTCAATAGGGATTTTCAGCAAGTCAGCGAAAACTTCCATGCCTCTGCCCGTGCCCGCCGCGCACTTGTCGTTCATCAAGAACGAGACAACTCTACCTGTTTCATCGCAGCGAATGGCCTTTATGTCTTGACCGCCGACGTCCAGCACAGTTCGGACGCTGGGCCCCCAGATGTAGTTCGCACCTTTTGCATGACAGGCAATTTCCGTGATAGCCTTATTAGCCATAGGCACGTTGACACGGCCGTAGCCTGTGCCAACTATGTATTTAATGTCATCAAGCCGCAGGCCGGTGCCCTCCATAGCCCAGCTAAGCACTTTTTTGGCGCTGTCAGGACTGTTTGAGCCAGTGCGCATTACACCCCAAGAGTAGACATCGCCGTCAATCATTATAGCTGCTTTGGAGCCGACTGAGCCGACGTCAATGCCTGCTGTGATTATATCCTTGTTTCGCCATTTCTTTTCCGAGAAAACCCTACGGTACTCCTGCCATCGCCAATATTCCACATCATCTTTTCTCGGTGCTTCTTCCATTTTTCTACACCTTTTTGGCGCGATTAACAGCGATAAGCGCGGCGCCTAAAGCGCCAGCATACTCGGGGTGTTCAGGTATTAGTAACTCAATGCCAAGCTTCCTTTTTAACGATGCGACAAAACCAACATCTTTTGCGACGCCGCCAACCAGCACAACATCAGGAGTTATTCCCAGCCTGTGCACCATGGAGGAGACGCGGTCAGCCATGGCATCAAATATGGCTCTTGCAATCTCGGGTTTTGATTCTTGCCTATGAATTAAGCTAACCACGTCTGATTCTCCGAAGATAACACATGAAGCGTTAATCGAGCTTGCGCGCTCGGCTTTAAGTGAAAGCGGACCCATCTCTTCTAATTTTACCTCTAAGGCTCGGGCCATGGCCTCGATGAAGGTACCCGCGCCAGCCGCGCATCGCTCATTAACCACAAAGTCCACCATAATTCCTTTATTGTCACATTTCACCGCTCTTGCTTCTTCAGCGCCCACATCTACCACGGTTCGCGCGGTTGGAAAAAGGTAAACCCCCGCTTTTGCGTCAGCGCCCATCATGCTGACGGTGCTGTGAGCGTTAGGTGCCAAGTCCATGCCTGAACCAGTGGCAGTAACATGAAGCACATCGCTGCTTGAAATGCCCGCTTGCTTCAGCGCTTCGTCGAAGGCTTGTTCAGCGGCTTTAGCCGGATCAAATCCGGAAAAAGCTTTGCCGCGGGACACTACTGTGCCGTCTTTCAAGATGACTACTTTCACGCTTTGAGTGCCTAAGTCTATTCCAGCTGTTATCATCAACTACACCTCTATATATCAACTCTCGCGGTAAGCATCTCCAAGAAGGCTTCAACTCTTGTTTTCAGCGGGCCAACATCTTCCCGCGTGTATTCAGTGTCCAAATAATAAACGGGAACGCGCATGCGATCTAGAGTTTTCTTGACGCGCATGTACTCCATAGCGTAGAGCATACAGCCGCGGACTACATAGTAGATTACGCCGCTGACTTTCCAATCCTTAACCTTGTTCAATATCCAGTTGACTCGGTCTTTGTTTCCATCAGCGGAAGTGAAGCAGGGGCAAGTGGACGCCATCATATACCGCTCGCCTATGGCGTTAAGCATGTCATCCATCGTCCATTCATCTACACCAACGGGATCGTAGAGAATTCTTTCGCTTGAGCAAAGCTCATCGGCAACGAGAACACCCTGAGGATTAGCTTCCTCAATAATTGACGGAAGCTTCCAATTGTCCGGCCATATCATCGGCGTGCCAGTAACCATAACTCTCGGCGTATCCGGCGGACATGCCCAGTTCTTCTGGCGAGCGCGTTCTTCAAGCTCAGCGCATAATGCTTCCGTCTTTTCAGTCCACCGCTTTATGTCGTCCCACATGTATGTTTGATTAACCAGCATGGCATCTCGTCCCATAATAACGGGATTGCCCTTTCGTATTTCCTGCAGTCTGCGGAAAGCCTTTGTTGCCCTCTGAGTAAGTTCTATCGCAGATTTCAGCTTGCTTCTAGTTATTTTATTTCCCGTTAATTCTTCGATATGCTTTATTAAAGTCTTCATTTCCTCTCTCCAAAAGCCCAAAGATTGCGAGGTATCCTTGAGCCGCGGTACCGCCATGGTCCAGACGGGCTTGTAATCGCTTAGGATTTCGCTTAATTTAGTCATGCCATCACAGGTTAACCCGCTTATTAAAGCGTCGCTTAGCTCAAGATAAGGTGACAACCCGATCATTTTTGCGCCTATAGTTGACCGCACCATCGGGCAAACTTCAACGGGCACAACCCGGTCGCCAAGCTTCGCCGCATCATACCAGCCAGAATTGACGCGGACTGGAATTGCATCCGCAGCTAGAATCAGCTCTATAGGCGCGAACAAGCACATGTAGCCTACGACTTTTTTTCCGCTTTCTTTTGCTGCAAGGAGCTCCTTTTCTCGCTTCTCAAAATCTGCTATCTCATCGAAGTACCGCATGGATTCGGGACGATTTTTGTCCGTTTTTTGCATTCTTTCAATGTATTCAGCAGTTATCTTTTTGGAAATAGCTCTGATAGTGGCTTTTAAATCTTCAATTTCCTTTGGGGAAATGTCAAGCATGTATTTCTTTTCTTCATCGGGGTTTTTCATTGCGTTCTCACTCAACTTTTGATGGTTCTAGCCAATTTCGAGACTTAAACACGGTTTTTCGGCCAAAGTTTACTTTCAAACAGTCCTCATAAGGGCACATTTCAACACATCGCGTACATAACATGCACATTGAAGTCATAATTTTGCCGCCTTTCTGATCATAGACATCTGTGACTTGGACAGGGCAGACGCGTTTGCAGATTCCACATTTAGTGCATTTCACTTCATCCTTATTAATATGAAGCAGAGGCGCCCACTTAAAACCTCTGAACCTGTTTATGACGGCAATTGAGGAACCTGTTGGGCAAAATCGGCACCAGACGCGCCGCAGAAAGAATGAGCCAATAACAGTCAGAGCCACGAAGACCCAAGCCATAATGGTAGTGAAAACTTCTATGGATAAGAATTTGGAATAGTATATTACTTCTTGAACGTAGGGATAGCTGAAATATACGCCACTGATTTCCAACGGTCCCTTCCAAGGCACAATAAGCGGTATGACAGGCCCAAGCAGGATTCGCCACGGCTCAAAAGGACCGGCTAAAACTAGCGTCATAAGCGTAAGAGACTCCGCAGGCGGCGGATCAATTAAGTTGAGAACGGCAGGTATTATTAAAAAGAAGAGCAGCAGCACATAGCGGAATTGGTGTAGAAACTTGTTTAGTTTATCTGGGAGATTTCGATAGCGTATTTTGAGGCCTTTACGAATTAGAGTGATTGCATCCATGTATAAACCGAACGGGCAAAGCCAGCCGCAGAAGAAACGCCCCAAAACAAGAGGCAAAACCAGAATAACAATTAACACAATAAGTTGCCATACAGGGTAGGTAAACAAGTAGAAAACTGAGACCATGGCGACTACTTGAATAAGAAAACGTAGGTAAGTTACTCTAGTTGCCAAATTCTTTTTCCATATAAGAATAACCAAAATTCCCGCCAACGTTAATCCTGCAAGAACCGTTAACTTCAATATTTCTTCGATAAACTCCATAATCATTCTTGTTCCACCTTAACAAAGTGGTAAAAGCCTACAAAAAGGAAACAAAGTACGGTATAGACAATTATTTTCAAATGAGGCGAGGTATTGTTGGGTAAATTCAATCACCAATATATATTTGAAATCAAATTTTAAAGATAGAAATAAAGAACTGTAACATTTAAACGTTACACAAAATTGTGAAATAATAAACCCATAAAAAACTAACAAGCCAAAAACACACTCGCGCCTTTATATTTGCCGCATATTAGCAATTCAATGCAGAAACCTATAGAGGGGCTATCACCATTGACGCTTGCTAAGGTTGCATTGAAAAACAAGCATGTGCTACGTTTTTAGCGCTGGATTATCTTAATGCCCAAAAAATGCTGTATACGCCGTATTCAATAGCGGAGCATCTGTGATTTAAGCTAAATGTTTTTATTAGCGTGTGAAACTTAACTTCGACCCGTCAAAACAAAGGATGATGTTGTGATGACCTTACAAAAAGGCGATTTCGTACTAATCAATTACACAGCTAAAGTGAAAGAAACTAACGAAGTTTTCGAAACAACAAGCGAAGAAACTGCCAAGAAAGAGAAGCTCTACAAGGAAGGCGAAATATACGAGCCGAAACTCGTAGTTGTTGGCGAAGGATGGGTGCTTAAAACGCTGGATGAAAGCCTAATTAATATGGAAGTAGGCAAAGCCGCTACCGTGGAGATCCCCCCTGAAAAAGCCTTCGGGCAGAGAGATCCTGAAAAAATCAGGCGTGTTCCACTGAAGCAGTTAACAGCGAAGGGAGAAACGCCAGCCATCGGAATGCGCGTTGAATACAACGGAAAAATGGCTACTGTGCGCTCAATCGGCGCTGGACGAGTGCTCCTAGACTTTAATCCGCCCCTAGCGGGAAAAACACTTGTCTACGACGTCACGGTTAGCAAAAAACTCGAAACTAAAGAAGAGAAAATCGCAGCGTTAATTCACCGCAGAATCCCCGTTGTGGACTCGGAAAAATTCAAATTCGCCATCCAAGAAAAAACCTTAACAATAGAGATGCCTGAAGACACATTCTACCTCGAGGGAATTCAGATTGCAAAAAGAGGCATCGCCATGGACATGCAGCGATTCCTATCCGAACTAGCCGAAGTAAAATTTGTTGAAACCTTCAAAATTGAGCCGAAAACCGTCGCTAAACCCGAAACCAAAACCGAGGCAAAAACAGAAACAAAAAGCTAAACTCTCTTTTTATTAGAAACCTCAGGATAGAATTCAGCTAATTATTCCAGTTATTTTCGCTATTTTTTCGCATACTTCCCGATCTAACTTCAGCTTATGGAAAATAGTGTATCGCTCAGGCCGTATAGACGCGGCTATTTCCAAAGCCTTAACCACATCCTCGTCTTTCACGCCTAACTCGCTTGCCGTTGTAGGCGCACCTATCAGCTTGAGCGTGTCTCTGATTCTTTTCCAATTTGCCTTGTGAAGATAAGCAGCCAAAATTGAACCCACACCGCACTGCTCACCATGCATGCCATGCGGACACTTCACCATGTCTAGAGCGTGACTAAACAGATGCTCCGAGCCGCTGCATGGACGACTGCTACCTGCGATGCTCATCGCTACCCCGCAGCTTATCAACGCCTCCAAAAGTACCCTTAAGCCTTCATCATTCCCAGGCTTTATCAGCTCAGCGTTCTTCATTACTAATCTGGCGCTCATAAGGGCCAAGCTAGCCGCGTACTCTCCGTAATACTCGCCTTTTTCAACATGCGCCAGCTGCCAATCCTTAACGGCGGTTAACTTTGCGATTACGTCGCCGCATCCGCTTATGACGGAGCGCCACGGCGCCTGTGCAATCACTTCTGTATCTGCAATTATCGCCAGAGGAGCCTGCGCCATAATCGAGTAGGGCTTGTCTGCGCCTTTGACGGAGGCCAATGGACTTGCGACGCCATCATGAGAAAGGGTGGTGGGCACGCTGATAAACGGGATGCCTTGATTGCTTGCACTCAATTTTGCAACATCGATTTTGGTTCCGCCGCCCACGCCGATTACTACACGAGGCTTCCACGCTTTTATTCTCTCCTCGACCAAGGCCACATCCTTTATTGTTGCGGTTTCAACCAGAAGCACATCCACAATCATGCCCGCTTGAGCGAGGAGGTCTCGAACGCGTGCTCCCGCTATCTCGTAGCTTTTTGCGCCGGCGATTATTAGGGCGGAGCCGCTTAAGCCAAGCCTTTGCACGGCTTCCTTGATGCGGGCCAAATTGCTTTTTCCAACGATAACCTCTCGTGGAAGTTGCATGTAATGATACGGCGAAGACAAGTCAACCACTTAATTGTGTATTGATAAATTCGCTGGATGAAGGTTTAAAGTTTTTGAATTATTGCCAATTCCAGCGCCTAAAAAAGCAGTTTAAAGCTATGCAAAAGCTTAAACACACTTTGCACTCTTGATATTGAATTAATCAACCTTTAGATAACCTACTGCAGATATAAACTGTTGACTGAGTGTGTGTGAATTCGGTGGCTACGCCTGAAAATGTTGAAGATCAGCTTAACGCTACTGCCTTCTATACGTATGTCTATCTGGTTAAAGCTGGAAAGCCCGTTGGACCAAGAGAAGTGATGCGCGGCGCAAACCTCACAAGCCCAAGTGTAGCATATAGAAATTTACAGAAACTAATTGACCTAGGCTTAGTGCTAAAAGATGAATATGGCAATTATGTTGCAAAAGAAAAGGTAGGGCTTAAGGGCCACGTGTGGCTAGGAAAAACTCTCATTCCACGTTTTGTACTTTTCGGGTTCATTTTTCTGGGCATCCTAATTACAGAAATTGCAATACTGATTCCCCACTTGTTTTTTAGAACATCCATTGAAGGCTCTTTCTGGCTTCTAACCATAATAACAATTACTGCCGCAGCAATTTTTCTCATAGAAGGCGCGCGATTTAGGAAACAAGGGAAATAACCTCTCTTTTATTGTTGCGGTTGTTCCAGCATTGGAACATCTTGTTCCCTAATTAGAACTAAATAGCCGGTGAGCCAATTTAATAGCAGAAAAGGGGCAGGTTCCAATGGGGAAATGGCTTCGGAAATACAGTGGTTCCCTCGAGTTCTGGATTTTCATTGTAGTCTGCGCTTATTTCGGCTATGCCCTTTACTTTCTGATATACGGCTTGGGCTTCAGCATACAATTAGCATCAGACACCTACGTTTACAACTTAATATCTCAGAATCCCTGGTGGTGGGCAATTCTATACTATGGCAGCGAAAGCGTTTCAGGCGCATTGGGCCTGTTTCTTCGAGTGATAGGTGGATTTTTCGCTCTACATGCTGCTTTCCTCTTCTGGAGGAAGAAAGAGGCGGCACTACCATTGATTAAGCGGAACGCAAGCATCGCTTTGCTTATGGAAGCAGCCTTTTACCTTTCGTTTATTCCTTCAGTAATCGCAGCTTTCGCATACAATTTATCAACCGAGCAACTGTTCTACTTTGATCACACGCCAGAGCCGCTTCTACTTTACGGCACCGCCATACCTTGCCTCGCCATGGTGCTGGTTATTCCCCCGCCTCTGCTGAAGTTGAGAGAAAAAATCATGCGGCACGCGCCATATCCGGATGTCATGAAGTGGAGTTGCCTCTCCTGCGTCGCCTACTTGTTTACGGCTTTCTGGTTTAACTATTCCATGCTGTGGGCAGCAGCTATGGTGCCGTACCCACATGCGCAGGGCAAATACGAATTTGGCGCGGATTTCCTGTTTCAGCCGGTAAACTTTGCAAGTTTCGCAGCAACGGTTTTTGGACTTTTCTTGATAGCTACATCCGCTCTGGCGACAACTTTACCCGCCATCAAGAAGCAGCCCGCCAAACTAAGTCTCAACCGCATAGGCGCAGTAATCACAGCTTTTGGCGGCTACTTCATATTCAACACAATCAGCTATTTCCTTACCGGAGGCTATGAAGCTCACCCAAGCGTTTGGTATGAAGTGATAGGCCCATTTCATAATCCCAATTTGTGGTGTGCCGCATTTATTTTCCTAGGCCCCGTAGTGATGCTTCGCGGCAAAATCAAAAAAGAATGAACTGGGCACGTACTTCCTCCTTTTTTGGGCTACGCGAAAATTTTGGGCTAAGCCTTAAAAGCTGCTTTCTGCCTTACTTTTCCATCACAAACGCGTGATAAGCTATGGTAGATGTTTGGCTTCCCTACGGGAAAAGCGAGGTATGCGCCAGAATCCCCGCACGAAATTTTCTCGGCTCAATAGAACCCAAAGAGCAGGCTGGCGTGCCTGATGCTAGGGCGGAAATAGAGCGAGCCTTAAGAGAACCTATCGGCTCTAAGCGGCTAAGCGAAATCGCCAAGCCAGAGCATAAAGTTGCCATAGTAGTGGATGACTTCACAAGAAGCACGCCCAGCCACGCTATGATTCTGCCGGTACTGGCGGAGTTGAACGCGGCTGGAGTTAAAGACGAGAATGTTACGGTAATCTTTGGCTGCGGCACCCACAGGGCTGTTAAACCCGAAGAAGCCGCGAGTTTGCTTGGCGAAGAAGCGCTTAAGCGCGTGAAAACCATTAGCCACGACTGCAAGGCGCCAGACTTAGTTTACGTGGGCAAAACCAAAACGCATGACAACAAGGTTTACTTGAACCGCGTTTTTGCAGAGGCAGACGTCAAAGTGCTCTTGGGCGATGTGGGCTTTCACTATTACGCAGGCTACGGTGGCGGACGCAAAAGCGTTTTGCCCGCAGTGGCAGGCGAGGAAACCATCAGGCACAATCACGCGATGCTTCTGCATGCCAGCGCGCGCACTGGCGTTTTGGAGGGTAATCCTGTTCATGAAGATATGACTGAAGCGGCAAGGCTGGCGAAAGTAGACTTCATCTTGAACGTTGTAACCAACAGTAAAGACGAAATCGTAAAGGCGTTCGCGGGCGATTTAGAGCAAGCGTTTAACGAGGCAGTTAAGCTTGTTGACGAAATGTACCGTGTGCCGGTGGATCAAAGAGCTGACATTGCTGTTGTCAGCGCCGGAGGCTACCCCGCAGACATCGATCTTTATCAAGCGTATAAGGCTGTGGATAATGCTTTAGATATTGTTAAACGAAATGGCGTAATAATCCTAGTAGCTGAGTGCGCTGAGGGACATGGAAACGCGGTTTTTTATGATTGGATGATGCGGTTAGGGGATTTAAAGAAAGTTGAACGCGAGATTAAGCATAACTTTGTCATGGGTGGGCATAAATCGTACTATCTTCTAAGGGCGTTACAGCGCCACCAGATAATCTTGGTGTCTTCATTGCCTGATTACTACGCCACAAACATCTTCAAGTTGAAAACTGCGCGGGCGGTTAATGACGCGTTAAGCGAAGCGCTGAGGCTGGCGGGTTCAGCTGCCAAGGTGTGGGTTATGCCCTACGGCGCATTTACGCTGCCAGAAGTCAAATCAATTAACGGGTAAAGTAAGCTAATAGGTTTCAGAAAAATCTTTTTTTAAGATATAAAACAGTCTGTGGGGAAGTTTTACAGCGAACTTTTATAATCGTACTATTGGTTACCATCGTTTAATATAGAAAAATCATTAAGTGTAATGACGGCTTAAGCGTAAGATTTAAGTTTGATTGGGATTTTCTCGTTTAAGAAGGCGAAATGATGCAGCAGACGTTTAAGTTGCGCAAATTTGCGCCAAACGACTTGCAAAGCGTAATGCAAATTAACCGCTTATGCTTGCCCGAGAACTACACCGACTTCTTCTTCATTGACTTATATCAGCGTTTCCCTGAAACCTTCCTTGTAGCAGAGGAAAACGGGAAAATAATCGGCTACATAATGTGCCGCATCGAAGTTGGCCTATCAAACTTCGGCTTAGGCGGATTAATAAGAAAAGGACATGTAGTCTCAATTGCAGTTTTGCCTGAGGGCCGGCGTAAAGGCGTAGCGCAGGCGCTGATGACCGCAGCTATGGAGGGAATGCGCTATTACAAGGCGAAGCAATGCTACTTGGAAGTAAGAGTAACAAACACTGCAGGCATCTCACTTTACAAGAAACTCGGTTTCGAAGTCAGTCGAATAATTGAGGGGTATTACTCGGACGGCGAAAACGCCTACCTAATGACGAAAAAACTATAATCAAAACAACCTCATATTTTCGAGAAACACCACGCAATGCCTAACTTTATCGCTTTTTCAATTTCAAGCCAAATCTCCACGCGCCCTTTCGCAAGATGCCGCTAAAACAATACCGTTTAGGCAAGTAACAAATTCCTGCGCTTGTTTCCGTTTCAATTTTGCACGAAAGAAAAATATAGTTTAAAGTTGCCCTTACTTTTATGCCCACAGATCCGACAGTGTTCATACTTTTCCAGGTTGGATTACTAATTGTTGTCGCCTCACTTTGCTCCGGGCTATTTAGGAAACTCAAGCTTCCAAGCGTTATCGGCGCCATCCTCGTCGGCCTCTTTATAGGCGGCCCAGGCGGATTGGGGCTTGTAAGAGATGTCACTGTTATCAATGTACTCGCAAGTTTAGGCGTCATCTTGATACTTTTTACCACGGGATTAGAGTTTGATGCCGCCTCATTCTTGAAAGTCGGCAAAACAGCCTTCCTCATCACCACGACAGGCGTTATCCTCTCGATATTATTAGGTTATGGTATAGGATTAGCTTTGGGTTTCTCATGGCAGGCTTCGCTTCTTTTAGGCGCTGTTTTGGCGCCTAGTGGAACAAGCGTAATAGCAGCGATGCTTAGTTATGAAGGCATAGTTGAAACAAAAATTGGAGCCAGCTTACTTACTGCATGTGTATTAGACGATATCGAGTCTATCCTATTACTGACAATAGTTCTAAGCGCGCTTGGCATGGGTACGATTTCAGCAATAAATGCGCTAAGCATCGGCGTTGTTGCCACATTGTTTATTCTCGTATCCATTTATGTCGGCAGCAAAATTTTGCCTTTTGTAATCAAGAAACTGCAAGGTTTAGTCTCCGATGAAGTTCTCTTCATTACACTCCTTGGTTTAGGTTTAATGTTAGCTTTCGCCGCGACATTGTTTGGCTTATCTGCTATAACAGGCGCTTTCATAATGGGCGCGATAATTCCCTACCCAAGAATAGGCGAAAAACTTGCAGAAAAAATCTCTATGATGAAAGAACTATTCGCCGCCATATTCTTCACTAGCATAGGACTCGCAATTAACCCAGGAAGTATGCTGATCTTGCTTCCAGCAGGCTTAATTATTCTTGGAGTAGCCCTCCTTGCTCGGATGACTGGCGGCTTAATCGGCGGCCGCTTAGCTGGCTTCAAAAGCAAGACATTGTGGGCGATAACTGCTGGGCTTGCTGTAAGAGCGGAAATGTCCTTCATAATTGCTTATGAAGGAGTAGCCATGGGCATATTGGCTGCAGATTTCTTGACTCTAACGGCAATCGCGGTAATCGGATCCATGATAGTTATTATCCCGCTTTTTTCAAAACTCATCAAAAATAATCAAGACTTGGAAAAATAGCATAGCGCATTTTGAAAAATGCCCTTTTGGCAAAAAATAGCACACGTGAATGGAGACTCCATATTTTATTGTAGAAATCGTTATAGGCAGCCGCGTAAGCTAACGTTAAAGCTGGGAGCACACAAACCATGTCACATCGGATAGCATTAATGGGACAAAGAAAAAGAATCGCCCTTATAGCACACGATAATAAAAAAGCAGATCTACTTGAATGGGTCAAGTTTAACAAGGGCACTCTTCTTAAGCATGAGCTTTACGCTACAGGAACCACGGGCAAACTTTTGGAGCAAGAATTAGGTTCAAAAATCACCATCTTTGAGAGCGGCCCGTTGGGAGGTGACCAGCAGATAGGTGCCCGCATAGCTGAAGGCTCCATCGACTTCCTGATTTTCTTCTGGGATCCGCTGTCGCCTCTGCCGCATGACCCTGATGTGAAGGCTTTATTGCGCATTGCTGTGGTGTGGAACATACCCATAGCTTGCAACCGAGCTTCCGCCGACTTCTTGATATCGTCGCCGCTGATGCAGCAGGAATATCCGCGCATCTTACCCGACTACGAAGGCTATAAGCAGCGATTCAAAAACCAGTAGTGACTAATGTACCTTTGATGTAGGGCACAAACTCCCTAATATGCTCAATCGACACTTTGCCAAGTTTTTCACGTTGCTCCTTCGGCAGCTTTGCAATTAAAGCCTGCAGAATCTGCTTAAGAAACTCTTTGTCTGACGAATCTCCTGGCACAACAGTGACGTAGACGTTTGTTTTTGCTTTAACAGCATCTAAAGGACCGCCCACAAACGTCACTTTGCCGTCTTTTTCAATCACGCCAACAGCTACTCTAAGCGGTACGCCTCGCATCCAGTTACGTTTGCCACTCACGGCAAAGGCGCCATGAGGCACGTACTCGCCTGAAGGGCCACTTTTGCTTAATTGGCTGGGCTTAACCCAGTAAACATCCGCTGAACCAGCACCTTCGCGCCAAGCTCTGGAGAACGCAGCCGCGTACTCGCCAGCCTCACGCAACGCCTGCTCACTCGGAGCTTTGCCTTCAGCTTTAACAACCACAAACGGGGCGCCTGCAACATCAGCGTGGAAAACAACGTCATCAGCCCCAGCGTACTTCTTAACAAGCACTTCGTTGCTGACCGCATCTTTGCCTGCCACCACCAAGAACCCGTCAGAAGATCTGAACCAGCGGAACTTTTCATACCATTCTTTGCGCTTCACTTTACGCTTAACCAGCTCTTCCATGATTTCCATGGGCTTAACAGTTTTCAGCGTCTCCACTTCGCGTTGGCGTTGCTCAATTTCAGCCAACTTTCTGCGAGACTCTTCTAAGGCGGTCAAGGCGCCAGCGGCTTTCTGCTTAGCTTTTTTCCCCCGCTCATAGTATTCAGCAGCATTCTCAAACAATGTTCTGCGCAGGTTTAGGCTGAAACGCAAGTTATCAATGCAAACGTTAACAGCAAGATTTCGCGCATCAAAAGATTCTATGAAAGCTTCTGGCGTTCTACTCGAACCTTTAGCAGCTAAAACTTCCGAAATAAGCTCTTTCCAATCTTTCCCTTCCCTTTTTGCTGCTGTGAATTTGTCAAGAAGGCTTTGGAGTTCGCTTGAATGCGCATAAATAACGTCGCCGATGTGTCTGTCGCGTTCCGCTTTCGCTTCATCTTCACGCAAAGCGCGCTCCTGCTCAGCAATTACGCGCCTAAGTCTCTCCGCTTCCTGCCTCAGCTTGTCAACTTCAATGCTGGCAGCTGCCTGCTCAGCAGCTTTAACTTTCAGGTAAAACTCATCCAAGGCTTCATTAAAGCTGCTGTAAAGCTGATGCCTAAAGGCTTCGTAACGTTTAAGCTTGAACGGCACAGCGTCCAGAAAACTGTCATCTTCAGCCAAAACTATGTGGGGCTCCGTCTTGAAGCTGGAAATAGCTGAAAGCAAATTTTGAAGGCCGTCGTATATGGCGCCAATTTCGGAATCCGTTAAGTCATTGCACTTTCTGGTTTTTTCAAAATTAGCCCTGAGTAGGATTTCTTCCGCGTAAACTCCGCCTACGCCGAGAAAACGTGCTATTGCTCTAACAACTTCCACATCTCCAAAACCCCTCAAAGCCAGCTTCAACTCATCTCTTGCCACTTTAAATGGATTCTTGCCGCTTGAAGGTGGAAACTGGAAAACCTCGTTGCGGAGGATGTTGCGGTCGCGCATGCGCTTGAAAATCAAAGCTTGCAGTATCTCGCCTTTTTCTCCTGTCAGGATGATGTTGCCTTCGCCAAAAAGCTCCAAAATAAGCCGCATCAAGCCCGTCTTGATCTTAAAGTAAACAGTGACTATTCTTTCAAATTCGTGCTGTTCTACGTTGGCTATCCAAGCACCGCGCAGATGCTTCCGCAGAGCCATGCAGAACGCCGGCGGAACCTGAGGCGGCTCAAAAGCGTAAGAGGTTAAATGTAGTCTTTCGCCTGCTTCAGCGATTAGGCGTAGCGGCGGCTGGTCTGTTTTATGCAGCTTAAACAGCAGCGTTTTGGCATCAAGCTGGTAAATGTTGTTAACTCGCGCGTTTACTATGGCATTTTTAAGCTCGTTAACTACGACGGCAACGTCAAAGCTTGAGAATTCCTTTTTACGCAAAGAGCCCAACTCACCATAATCTGAAGGCTATATGCACAAACTGTAAGATAAATTCGCTGATAGGAACCAGCCAGTTCGCGGTAGCATATAAGAAATTTTGTGAAGGCTAATCCAGTTTTGGCTCTATTGGGAGTGTTATTGTGAAGGTTGTTCCCTTGTTTGGTTCGCTTTCCACGGTGATGGTGCCTCCGTGAGCCTCGACTATGCGCTTGCAGATTGATAGCCCTAAACCCATGCCCCGTGCTTTCGTGGTAAAAAGCGGCTCGAAGAGTCGATTAAGGTTCTCCTCGGAGATACCCACGCCTGTGTCAGTGAAGACAAATTTTACTTCGCCATTATATTTTTCGCTAGTTATTGTTAGTTTTCCGCCGTTAGGCATAGCGTCAACGGCATTTCTAATCAGGTTGATGAATACCCTTTTCATCTTGTCTACGTCAACCTCGATTTTCAGATTGTCTTGTGTAGAGTCGATTAGCTGTATGTTTTTTGGAAAAGCAATATGCGATAACGCTTCAGTGACCAACAGTTTAGGAGTGGTTTTACTTATGTCCAACCTAATTGTTGTTGAATATTCAAGCAGGTCGTTGATGATTTTGTTTGAGTATTGAACATCCTTCTCGATTATTTCAAGCATTTCGTGTCCTTTCTCGTCCAGAAGTGAACCATATCTTCGCTTAAGATACTGAGCGGCGCCTGATATTCCAGTCAACGGATTCCGTAAATCATGACCAACCATCGCAGCTAGTGTTCTTATGGCTTTGATTCGTTCGTTCATCGTGTTTTCTATTGCCTCTGCCAAAAGAGCAACCTCATCTTTATCGGTCCATGAAAGGTGCTCAGAAAGATTGCCGTTTTTTCCCAATTGTTTTACGTTAGTAGCAAGCCGCTCTATTCGAGATAAAACGCCTCTGTCAATAATTAAAGTGGCTATTATTACAATGGCAATTATTGAAATAGCCAAGTTTGCAACAAAGAAGAGTATGCTATTCAAAGCTTGCTTATAGAAGTCACGCGGAGTATCAACTCTCATTGTAAGTGCAAAGTTGCCATAGACATCTTTTATGACGGCACATCCTTCAATGTAATCTGCGCTTATGGGGCTAGAGTAAATTGGCACATCCTCGAAGAATGTGGATGAATGTAATGATTGGAATTCTATCTTGCTTTCCGAGTTATTGAAAGAGGTAACAGACAACGGAAGAAAAATCGATTCTGACAACTTTTTAACTGCCGCGTCGTCGAGAAAACGGCCTATAATCAAAGCTCCTCGAATCGGGCCTTCACGTTGGCTTGTCAATATTGGGTGAGAAGCGATTAGCAGAGGAGTTTCTTTCAAATGAACTATACCTGTTATGTAATTTTCTGGGTCAGTGTGATTCCAGAGAAGCCCGTTGGCAGATAGCAAATTTACAAACTCTTGCGGAATAGGCATTTCGCTTGAATCGGTAATATTGTAGGCCTTCCCGTAGACTATGTCCCCTTGTGAATTTATAAAAATCATCATGTTAACTTCTAAATTCGCGAAGGTTTCGTTAACAAGATTGGATTTTTTTAAAGTCTTCATTTGCATCCTGTATGAACTTGTATGTGTCATCCCATGCAGCCCAGTCACGCACTGTATTATCCAGCTCAGACAGCACCTTTGCTAAAGCGCTGAGACCGCGCTTAACGTTCGCCTCAGCCAGCTGGGCTTCCATTGATGCAAAACTATCTAGTAGAATAAATTTAGCACCAACAAGCATTATCACAATAATAACTATTGGCGCAATCGTCATCGAAAACATTGTTTTCCTACGTAAGTTCATGAATTATTCGCCATTATTTAATCTATAATCCCCCTTGATGGGAGCCTCCAAGCACTCAGAATCGGTTATTAACTATTTTATAAAACGCTTATGAACATTAGATAAATATTACAGCGCATCATGCACTTGGGCCGCTCTAAGCCCGGCAGCCAGAAATGATTTATGAAATAGACACCTTTTAATGTAGGTTCAAAAATATAGAGTCCGAAAGGACTGATGTTAAATGAAACCATTGGCGATAATCTACTGGACTAGGCTAACGTTAGGCATAGTAGCTGCTTTAATCAGCGCGTTTGTAGCCACAATGCAAAATGCAACCGCCTTGACCACATTCACAAACGGTGTAACAATAGCTTTACTAGTTTACTTAATATCATACTACTTGATTAAAGCTAAATTCTATAATAAAGTAGAGAAACAAACAAAACTCATGACTATGGGCATAGGAATATACTTCATTTCATGGATAGTTTTCTTTATACTAACTTACTCCATTATGAGCGGACAGCTTTAGCCACTAGCAAGTTTATGCCTTTTTATCTCCCTGCAAAAAATTTGCAATTGTAGCCTGGTTCTTATCACTTTTCAATGTCTCTATTTTCGTCTTTTCAGTACCAGTACTGTCACTGCTCTGCGCTAGTGAAATATTCATTCGGCTTAGAATACGCATGCAGTCAGCCCAAGCTGAGAAGTAACCGCGATCAAAATCGCCGTGAAGCCCATTTCGCATATGATCCAGAAATTCTCGTCTATACTTGTGAAGGGCTTCAGTGTCGCTTAAATCAAGTTTTGAAAGGAAAGCATACGAGTCATCGTTGTTTTTCTTTGAAAGATACATGCCATATAACGCTCTGAAGTAGCCTCTGTTCCATTCTGTCTTCTGCATTTTCTGTTTAAGCCGTTCCAGCTCCCGCGCCGCTTCTGTGAACTGCCTATTAACCAGAAGCTGGAAGTACCTGGTGACTAAGGCTTGAGGGATAGGCATTTTTAATGATCACGGTGCTTGCTTGTTTTTTCCTCTTCCGAGGCGTCTTCTATACCGTTTTCGGTTACTTTAAAGATTTCCTCGCCCTCAGGCAAATATGGACTTGACACCAGCCGAGCAATGCGTACTGGACCACGCGAGGCTCTCCGTAGATAAAGGCGCGTGTGACTTGTATGCCCAACAATGTGACCGCCTATGGGGTGAATTGCATCGCCGAAAAATACATCTGGTTTAGCCATAACCTGGTTAGTTACAACAGCCACAGCGTTAAATGCTCTTGCTAAGCCGAGGAGTTTATGCATGTGCTTATTCAGCTTCTGCTGCCTGCTCGCAAGCATTTCCCGTCCGATGTATTCGCTTCTGAAGTGGGCTGTTAGAGAGTCGATGATTATCAGTTTAATATTATTAGCCTTGATAACTTCATCTGCGTTTTCCAGCAGAAACATCTGGTGATCCGAGGTGTATGCTTCAGCGTAAATGATGTTCTTAACTACTTGCTCAGGATCAAGTCCCAAATGCTTCGACATTTGTACAATACGTTCAAGTCTAAAAGTATTCTCTGTATCTATATACAATGCGCCACCATTGAGCCCGCCACGCTCGGGGGGTAACTGAACGTTCACGCACAGTTGGTGACAGATTTGGCTTTTTCCACTGCCATATTCACCATAGAATTCGGTGATAGTTTGGGTTTCTAAACCACCATCTAGGATCCGGTCCAAAGCCTTGCTACCTGTGGTTAGCCGCAAAACGTTCTGGCGCATTTTTAGAAGCTCGTCTGCACGCACAAAAGAGAAGCCAATGGCGGAGCGCGCGGCTTCTATCATAGAGAAAGCCTTTTTTTCGCCGACGCCGATAGGTTCAAGTTCACGTGCAGTAGCCATAGCCAACGACTCAACCGTATGATATCCGAGGTCGCGCAGTTTTTGGGCTGTAGCAGGGCCGACACCAGGCAAATCTTCTATAAACTCGTACTTTTTCTTGGTCGGTGCGACATTGCCGTTTTGGCTTCCAATGTTTGTTTCTTCTGACATTAAGCTCACGTGTGGAAAGAGTTGCAGAAAGCCATATTTAAAATGCACTAAACATGTGGGCATCTAATACGTGGAGAGGTAAGTTAAAGTGAAAACAGAGACCCATGCTGCACTGTTACCCTTTTTGGTTTTGAACTCTGATTTCTGATAGTTAACTTTAATTCTGTTTCAATATTCTAAAAATTTATATTAATTCACAGTAAATCAATCTTTCTAATGTAAAAGAGGCTGCACATTAATGTTTAAGAGCTTTAGAGACAAAATCGTTCTTTCAGGTGTAACTGTTTTATTCATAGGAATTGCTCTTCTCATATTCACGTTCTTTAGCGCCTACGGCTATCTAACGGAAAGCATAATGCCGCTATCCGCCAATAATCTCACGCAAACTTTCGGGGAAGCATTAGGGCCCTTAATTGCAGCGGCCATACACATAATGTACCTAGGCGTCATGGGCTGGGTTGGTTCACTGATAACTATTCGAGGCGTTACAATAATGATTAATGCGGCTAAATCGGAAGTCGCTGCGCCAACATCTCAAGCATCTCCAGTATCTGAACAAAATAAGCAATTAGAGCCACAAGCCGCGAAAACTAAGCAAGCTCAATGAAACCCCATTCATTCATTAAAGAAGGTTCTGCGATGAATGTTCCGATTCGCGCGCTGAGCTTAGCTACATCCATCTTTTGGATTCTTATCATAGCCTTTATTGCAATATCTGCTTTTTCGCTCAAGGATCTTAACTTTAGCATAGATGAACCAAAATTTATGGTGACATCCGAGGGCAAATTGCTGTTTTCGTTACCAATATACATAGAAAATGGTGGATACTGTGACCTTAAAGATTTCCAGCTTGCAACGGTGTTTTCAGATGCTAAAGGCAGAGTAATTTCTAGCGCTAAATCGTCGGTTCCACTTATATCGCGCGGAGAAAGCGTAACGCTTGTGCATAACGCGACATTAAACATAGAGGATATACTTGAAAGCACTGAGCAGTACCTATTCAACGACGCAAACCTTACCGCTCAAGTCGCGGCTGGATTAACTTTCGCAGATTTTTTGCCAGCTCAGATTTCAACTAACTTGACGCTACCATGGGGTGCGCCCTTATACAATTTTGCTATAGAGCAGCCATCCTTCAGTCAGTTTAACTCCACACATAGCATCGTGAATGTGCCCCTGAATTTTGAGAATCACGCTGCTTTTGACTTTGAAGGCACCATTCGAGTAGTGCTTTTTGACAGCACTGATTCTGTCATAGGCGAAAGCCAAACACTGTTCTACGCTTTGAAGTACTCGCCTTTCAGTGAGGATTTGGAATTTTATGTTCCGTTAAACGCTGGATCTTTAGCAACCGCGCAGAGAGGGCGCTGCAATGTTTACTTTTCCACGGCGCTTTTTGAGTATGGGCCTCTGGTGATCTCCTATGGTTGAAGAAAGAAAAAGCAAAAACATCATCAAAGATGTTGCATTCAGAATTGCAAAGGCCACGTTAAAAGCAATATTTGTTTATCTGATTTATTTTCTCCTTGCGCCACTGTTAGCACCGCTTTTTGAGTTGATTCCAAGCGTTATGGAATCTATCGAAGCCTTCGTTGCAATTTACATTGCGCTTATGATTATAGGCGATGTTACGGCGCGCACAATTTTCGAGCATATTTTCAGAACGGCTAGAGCACTGTTCTTTATGGGTTACCTGCTTATTTCATTGGGCGACGGCGTAATCAACACAAGCTACCAAAACCTCAGCTTAACTTTGGACTTAACGGCGTTTACCACAATTGCTCTGTCGTTGAGCCTTTTAAATGTGGCAACTTCAATTTTGCAAGCAATAAACTTCATGAACGAAAAGGCTGAAGCCACCAGCGATATGCAGCCTATACAAAGCGCATAGCATCAGAGGATAATTCAACATTGGATTCTCGCCCTTTTTTATAAAGGCTAATCTGGAAATAACATGTTATTATCGATCAGCTAACGTTTTTGCCAAGTTCCAGATTTTATCGCTTACAAAGTGAAGGTTCTTAACAACTGCGCCTTGCTTAGCACTTCGTGCTGTTTCTGAATCGTATAGGCTTTCGCATAGAGCAAGCGCTTTTCCATGCTTCTCATCTATCACCAGCACAAGGTCGCCTTTGGCGAAGTTGCCTTCAATTCGCACAATGCCGGGTGCCATTACATCGGCGCCTTTACAGACATAGGGGACAGCGCCCATGTCAACAACCACTTTAGGCGCTTGCGCCGTGAATTCTTGGAAAAGTAGCGTGGGCAGAGTCTTCGCCCCGGCATTAAAGAATAAGGGTTTGCCGTTTACAAGATAGATTTGACCGAAGTCAGCTTCGACTACTTCAACGTTTACTTTTGAACCAAAAAACGCTTCAACGTTTACTTTCAGCCTCTCCGAAACTTCATTTAGAATTACTTTGACACTTTTTGATTTCAAGGAATATCTCCGATACCTTTGAGACATGGCGCATTCACTGAATTATTCTATGTAAATTGCTGGTTGACTTGGCATAGCCAAGGCTGCGCGTTGCTTCGGGTCATAACGTGCTTTGTCCTCTTCGCTGTAGACCGCGACTTCCGCGTTAAACCTTTCCTGCAAAAAGCCTCGTGCCGCCTCAATTATTTCCTTTTCATTAAGCATTTCAATCTTTGCGATGCGCGCTTTTCTCTCGTTAGGCAATCTGCTCATAGCTTTTATCACTTTTGGAACAAAACTGGCGACCGCCTTCATGTTCTCTCTTAAGCTTGGATCTTGCGAAAGCTGCTTCATAACTTCGTTGACTTTAACTTCACCCTCAACTGTCTGGGCTATTACGCGGCGGTAAACTTGCCGTTTCCAGTCGGCAGCGGTATAATAGCATATTCGCTTAGGCGTAATTTTCGTGGCCTTCAGAACATTGAGC
>JBBFKZ010000014.1:0-45976 GCA_037481775.1 Bathyarchaeia archaeon | reverse complement strand
GCTGTGACTGCCGCGGTTGAAGCTGGAAAGCTAGCGCTAATCCATTCTGGCGTCGACAGCACATTAGTTGGCAAAATCTACGTTGGCTCAGAGTCCAATCCATACGCTGTTAAGCCTATCGCGTCGAAGGTTGCACAAGTCTTGAAGCTCGGAGAAGAAGAAGGAGATATGCAAGGAGTTGACGCGGTAGACACCGAGTTCGCATGTAAAGCTGCCTCAAGCATGTTCAAAGACGCTGTTTCTCTTGTTAATTATGAAAGAGCAGGTGTAAAGTACACTATGGTTATTGGCGCGGATAACTCTCAAGCTGCGCCTAGAGGCTGCCCCGGCGGAGAATTAGATCTCTTCGTTGGTTACGGCGGCGCTGCCTTCATTTTTGGTAAGTATGACGTTATCGCTGAAATTGAAGGTTGGTACTCATGCACTTCCGACACGCCTGACTTTTGGCGCAGGGACGGAGAACCTTTCCCAATGCATGGTGGGAGGTTCACAGGAGATCCCGCATACTTTAAGCATGTTCGAAAGGCAACTGTGAAGCTGATGGAAAAGCTCAATTTGAAAGCAAGCGACATTAACTATTTCGTTACGCATCAGCCTAATCCTCAGTTTCCAGTCAGAATAGCAAAGGAACTTGGCTTCAAAGACGAGCAATACACTGCTTCACTTCAAATCAATAAGTTCGGCAACACTTACTCCGGTTGCTCACCCATAGGCTTGGCGTCGATATTGGATATTGCCAAACCTGACGAACTCGTACTAATCACCAGTTACGGTTCAGGAGCAGGAAGTGACGCTTACCTCCTAAGGACGACAAGCCAAATTGTTGATAAAAGACGACGCCAAGAGCTCACTGTCAAAGCACAAGCTGCTAACCCGTTTGTGAAGTACGTGGACTACCCAACTTATCGGCGGCTGAAGCTTGGATTGTAACGAACAGTTAATAACTGCGTGTGTTGATGTGATAAACGGAGCTTAACCCCCGTGCCAATCAAAGAAATACTAAAGATTCTATACGCGCCTCATAAGGCATTTAAAGAAATCTTGGGAAAAACCAGCTATTACGGGCCTATTCTACTATTGGCGCTCTTCGTTTTAGCACAAGTCGGCAGTTCTTACGTGGCTGCATCGCGCTCCTATGTTGAGTTGTCTACGCCTCAAACTGCACCGTTAATGGCGCAGGGAGATTTATGGACTGAGAATGCCGCGTTTTGGAAGGTAAGCGAAGGCGTCACAGCCAGCAATAACACAGTCGACTACATAAACAGCACTTATGCAGCGGCAAGCATAGAGTTTACAGCCCATAACGTTAGTAATGTCTGGATGGAAATACGCTTCAACGGCTCAATTAACTGCGATTCCAGCGGCTTCCACAACGTCTCCTTCCGAGTTAAGCAGCTGGCGCCAAGCGGCATAAAGCCTACAAAAGCTTCTCTATGTTTATATTCTCTCGGCGATTCAAGCTTTTGCTATGACTTAACTGGCGCGATCCAGAGCAGCGCTGCTGATGCCTGGAGCAACATAACCCTTCCCTTAGGCCCTGACGCTTATGGTTGGATAGCCAGCGATGCAACAGCGAAGTGGGAAAACATAACAGGGTTGAAGCTGGAATTCCTTTGGTCAAGTCACGTGGATGTTGACTTGTTAGTTGATCAGCTGTTTTTCAAAGGCGATTACAAACTACTTCTGGACCTTTATGGGGTCTCTTACTTCGCAAATGCGGCGCTAACCGGGATTGCGCCGTTCCTTTTTGAATGGCTCTTATTAACTGGGCTGATGTACGTGCTGATTAAAGGGCTAAACGGTAATGTAATTTGGCGGCCATTAATGATTGCTGTTGGCTTCGCATTGGTTGTTTTGGTTATACAAGCCTTTATAATCGCGGTAGTCTACACCACCTTGCCCAACCTTTACTACCCACTTGAAGTGCTAGCTGGTCCTCCTGAAGAATATGAAGCGGCGCGCCAAGTGCTTTTGAACTCAATTTCCTTTGTCTCCTCTGTGGGAGGCGTAGTTCAAATCATCTTTTACTTATGGATAATTGCTTTAGGCACTTTCATCATTCGCGCCGTAACGGGCGACGAGAAAATTGCGGAGCAACTTGGGAAAACCGCGCCTGACGCAAGCGTTACCCGTGCAGCAGCGTTTAGCTGGATGAAGTGCCTTTTTGTATCAGGTATAAGCCTGTTTTTGACCGTTATAATTCTGGGCTTCCTATTAGGAATTTAACAGCACTGAAATGCCAAATTAAAAATTGCGCCTCCCCCCTTTTAACGGCGCTTCAACATTTCTATGGCTCTTTCTGCGTTAGCTAGCAAGATTTATATGGTTTAAAGGGAACTTTTTGCAAGTAAACTTGCCTGAAACCTTGCAAAAGGCTTTCTAGGCGTTCACGTTAGAAAAATGCGGTGATAGAAAATGAAAATTAGCGAATTGAAAAATGGGATGAAGCGCGTTAATGTTGAAGCCAAAGTTGTGGAGAAAGGTATACCCCGCCAAGTTATGTCCAGATACAAGGATGAAACTTACACTGTAGCTGACGCGGTTATCGCTGATGACACGGGAAGCATAAAACTGACCCTTTGGAACGAGCAGATCGACCAAGTAAACGTCAATGATACAATAAGAATCGAAAATGGCTACGTTACAAGCTTCAAGGGTGAAATCCAGCTTAACGTTGGAAAATTCGGAACATTAACCGTTCTGTAAAAGCCTCAAGGTCAGCTGCCTTTTTCTGCCTCGAGAGGTTCTACAATAACAAGTCAATAATCGCTTTTCGGCTCGTTTGTTAAGTTGGTTGGTTTTATTTCTTTTTGAAAAAGAGCCAGTTTTTCTTGTCCTTAAGCCTTATAAGCACGTAAGTGCCACGTAGTCTATTGCCTTCGATGTCAACTATTAGTTTGTCTTCTTTTCTATCAATTAGCGTGTAGGTTCCTTTGTCCCAGATTTCCACTGTTCCAGCACCATATTCGCCTTCAGGTATGGTGCCCTCAAAATTTGCATACTCAATTGGATGATCTTCTACTTGGACTGCTAGCCGCTTTACACCTGTCTCTACGGGTGGCTCTTTGGGAACTGCCCAGCTTTTTAGCACTCCGTCCATTTCCAGTCGCAGGTCAAAGTGCAAGTGGGTGGCAGCGTGTCTCTGAATCACGTATATCTTGCCTTCCATCCCGGCTTCCTCGCCTTTCGGCTCTGTTGTTTTCTGAAAATTTCGCTTGCGCCTATACTCATCCAAACTCATGACTACTCTATAGTTAGCATAAAATTTAAAAATATAATATTTTTCTACGGTGCAGCGTTGCCTAGCTTATCCTTAATTCTTTAATGAAATCTGACAAGTCCACGGTGGAAAAGCCTTTTTCATCGCACAGCTTCTGCTTCGCAGGTGGACGCTCCATGTAGAAGGGTATTCTGCTTGAAAGGCGGTCTTGGAATGTGGGTTCCAGCTCATTCCTGTAGAATACACCTATGGGTATTCTGTCTCCCCATTCGCGCGCCTTATCCAGCGCCGCCACTTTCTTCTGGAAATCCTCGCTCCAATCGTGCACTACAGGGTCGAAGCCTGTTTCTTCCAGCTTGTAAAGTCGGGGCTGCGGTCTGCCCGCGGCGTCTTTTCGGTCTTCTCCAGCATACCATTCTTTGGTGGTTACGTTGTTGTACGTGGGGCACGGCTGCAAGCAGTCTATGAACGCTAAGCCCTTATGCTGAATGGCTTGTTTTATTGTGTCCTTTAAGTGTCTAACGTCGTAGGCGTATGATCTTGCCGCAAACGTGAAGCCTGATATTATCGCCAAGCCAATGCTGTTTACTGCCTCGTTGATGTTCGGCTTAGGCAACGATTTCGTTTGGACGCCGAGTTTCAGCGTGGGCGACGCTTGTCCCTTAGTCAGCCCGTAAACGCCGTTGTTGTGGATTATGTATGTCATGTCTAAATTGCGTCTTCCAGCGTTTACAAAGTGTCCTGCGCCGATGCCTAATCCGTCGCCGTCGCCGCCGATAGCTAAAACTTCCAAGCCTGGGTTTGCAACTTTGATTCCCATGGCGAAAGGCAATGTCCTCCCATGCAGCGTGTGCACTCCGTAGCATTTTACGTTGTGTGCCTCTTTGCCAGAACAGCCTATTCCCGAAACAAGCACGACTTGATGAGGCTCCAAGCCTAGCTCAGCGAAGGCCATCTGCAACGCGTTCATTATGCCGAAGTTGCCGCAGCCGGGGCACCAGTCCGCGTAGACCTCGGGCACTCGGAAATCAGATGGTTTAAGCACCAAAAGTTAACACCTCCCGTTCGGCAGCATTGCCGGTCAGCACTGCCTTAATCGCGTGGTACACTTCTGTGGCGGTCATGGGACGCCCAGTGTACTTAAGCACATAATGGTTTGGCGCTATGCCGGTTGCCTCTTTTATTATTCCACCCAGCTGAGCAGTGTAGTTGTCTTCAACATCGATTATCTGCTTTTTGCCCTCCAGCGCATTTCTCACTTCTGCGGTGGGAAACGGATGCAGCAGCCGCACCTGTATGAAGCCTATTCCGAAGCCTTCCTGCTTTAGCAGATCCATAGCTTCGAGTATGGCGCCTTTCGGAGAGCCCCAGCTTACCACAATATTTTCCGCGTTTATGTCTCCATAGAATTTGAGTTTATCCTCCAAGGGCACTTCCTTTAACACTAGCTCAAGCTTTTTCATTCGCTTTTCAACCATAAGCCGCCTGTTTAAGGGTTCTTCGCTTATGTGGCCGAACTCGTTATGCTCATCACCTGTATACCAATGCACGCCATTTCTGGTGCCCAGTGCTACCCGTGGAGAAATGCCTGTTTCGGTGAAGCGGAAGCGTCGGTACTCTTTGCCCTCAAGATCCTTTTCCGTCAGTAACTCGCCTCGCTCAATTTTGAATTTGCTATAATCAAAGATGGGGTATGTCTGGGAGCAGTTTGCCATGGCTTTGTCTAGTAGGTGTATGACTGGCATCTGGTATTTTTCTGCTAGGTTAAACACTTTCGCCGCGTCGTAGAAGCACTCCTGTATGTCGCCTGAAGCAAGAATTATCCGTGAGAATTCGCCGTGTCCAGCGTGCATTGCAAACCGCAAGTCGCCTTGACCGTGACGCGTGGGCAACCCTGTGGAGGGCGCGCCTCTTTGGTAATAGGTTATCACCAGCGGCACCTCGCTGTTTCCAGCCCAGCTTAAGCCTTCCACCATAAGCGAGAAGCCTGGTCCAGATGTTGATGTCGCGGCTCTTGCTCCTGCTAATGCAGCGCCTGAGGCAGCGTTTACCGCGGCGATTTCATCCTCGGTTTGAATGACAACTATAGCTTCGTCTTCGCCATTTCTTGTTTTAAGTATCTGGTTGGCTTCCAGAAACTCGCTTTCGTCAGCCGCAGGCGTTATGGGATAATATGTTTGTACTCTGCAGCCGCCGAGCACTTTGCCCATGGCAACCGCTTGATTGCCAGTAAGAAATATTCGTTCCTCGTTAACCGCAGTTTTTTCAAGGCGATGTTTAAAGCCGTCAAAATGCCCTCTTGCATAATCGTATGCGTAGTTTAAAGCTACCGCGTTCATATCGGCAACTTTCGGCTTTTCAGCAAACGTGTCTCTCACGGCTTTTTCTGCAAGAGCGCGGTCGTATTTGAAAAGCGCGAAAGAAACGCCTATTGTCAGGACATTTATCATCCGCGTGATCTTGCTCATCTGAGTTATCCCAAGCTTCTCGCCGATCTCGGAGAGCAGATCCATGTAGGGCACAGGAAAAACTTGCACCCGGCGTTGCTTTGCATGATCAAGCCAGTCTTTCACTGTTTCGCCAACGCTGTTTTCCCTCATGAACCTAGCTATTTCCGCTTTGAATTCCGGCGGCAACGTTGGAATATCCAGTACTCTTGTGCCTAACTGATGCGTGCCTATTATCACGCCGCCTTCGGGGCTAACTTCGTTTAGGTGTCGCACCACGGTTTCAGCGTCAAATGCTGCCAGCAAATCCACATCGTTCACATTCGTCAAAACTTCTTTTGAAGATATGCGCAGGTGAAAGTAGCTGTGCAGCCCTTTAATGTTCGAATGGTACTCTCGTCTTCCGAAAACGTAGAGTCCGCCATAGCCGCAGGCTTTGCCGAAAATGTTGGCTGCAGTGTCCACGCCGCTTCCTTGGGCGCCGCCAGCCATCCAATTTACACTATCAACTACCATCGTTCCACAACCTGAATAACATAAGGCGAAGAAACGTGTTTTAGCCGCCTGTCGCTTTGCCGTAGCCAATGCAGCATTCGCAACCAGAAGTTTCGCCGCAGTATGGACATGCACACTTGCAGTTGTCGATGAATTCTCTGCATCTGTCACAGCGAGGCAATTCAACTTCTTCTTTTACCAAGCAATTCGCCTCTGCTATAATTTAATTGCGTCGTCTACTGAATTAAGGTTTCGGAAAGGGGTGATCGCTTAAAAAAGCGTTATTCACCGCAGTCAAATTCAGTTAACCCTCAGGGCAGTTGTAGTGTTTTTCAGGCAGCAGAAAGTCTCTTAGAAAAATAGTAATCCAGTAGAGAAGGGTTTTGGCGCCGCCGATAGGACTTGAACCTATGACCGACTGGTTAACAGCCAGCCGCTCTACCTAGCTGAGCTACGGCGGCACACCAGAGCATTAATGCAGAGTTCCACAAAAGTATTTAAGGTTAGCCATTTAAAACGAGCGGTTGCTCTATTTGCCTTACTTTGCGTTTGGCGATTCCTGCAAAGCCTCTATAGAATTCTCGCAAGAAACGCCCGTACCATTTGTCTCTGAACGATAACTCCAGCAGGTCATCCACCCAGCGGAAATCATGCTCTACGCATTGAAACAGCAGTTGCTTATGCAAGTCGGTTAATTCCGCGCGCTTGAACCAGTCTCTCTGCTTTAGTCGGCCCAAAGGAACAAAAAATAAGGGCACAATCAAGCTTCGAACATTCTTAAGATCATCCATCAGCTCTATTGTTCTGATGATGTCGTCCTCTGTTTCTTCCGGGAGCCCTACGATTAATGTGCATGCTGGAACCAGCCTGTTGTCATGCATAAGCTCCATACCGGTTTTAACAACTTCTGGCCACTTTTCCGCCTTGAACGGGTGCGCTTTGGCTGGCATGATCTTTTTGGCTAGTTCCCGGGAACCTGTTTCAATGCCTATTTCCGCGCCCCACCATGCCTGCTTTTGCAGTATGATTTCAGAGAGTTTTGCGAAAAGCTTCGGGTTTGAAGCCACTGCAGCCAGGGAACAGTGGCTCCAGCTTATTCCGCCGTTATTGCTTTTCACTACGAACTCGTGAAGTTTTATAAGCTTCTCCTCGTTTGGCTTCGTGTTTCTTGAGCCATACAGCATTACGTCTTCCGCGTGAAGACAGCATCCACCTACTTTTCCAGACGTAACGTTAAGTGTTATTTCCCGCTTTATCTTCTCAAGTGGATACCAACGCAGAGGCCTCAAAGTTACATTGCAGAATTCGCAGCCCCTGCAGCAGCCCCTGCCAATCTCGACTAAACCATTGATTGAAGGATTAACTATGTCTGGGATTTCTGCCAAGGCAGGTGCTTCGCTGACGCTAACTTCATAATATTTTGGTAAATCCTTGCTTTCAAGGGCGTCTCTGAAGAATTTGCCGATAACCTTTTCAGCTTCTCCTTCGACTATGCAGTCTATTTCGTGCTTTTCAACAAATTTCTGCCTGTATCGGAACTGCCAGGCGCCTGGACCTCCAATTATAATTTTCAACCCACGCTTCTTCGCTTTCTTAACTGCGGGATTGCTGAGTAAAATTTGGAAGTACTTTGCTAAGTATGGTTCTTTTTTAAAAATGGCTGCAAGCGTCGTGGAAGCTGGACCTAAGCCGAAGGGGTCCATCGTATGGACGCCTAATACCTTTGCGCTGGTGATGTAGTCTTCTATGTGATCAGGGCTTACTGTTGCTACGTCAAAGCCTTCCTTTAGCAGTTGGGCTTCAATTTTTCTTAAGCCGTAGGGTGCTGCCGCCGGGATTCCTTTGCTTTCTTTTATTGGTGGGAAAAATAGGAAGCTGTAGAACCATTCGGGCAGGAAGTTTGGAGGAGCGCATGTTCCAAACCCCAGGAACTCGTTATTGTGATAATTGCTCATGAGGGTTCTATCAGCCGTTAAAAGTATATCCGCCATTTTTCTCCCTCACAACTTTGTTCTGGTCGGGAATCCTGCCGACTAACTTTTCTAGGGAAAGTTGAACTTCCATATAAAACTTTATTGCACTAATTCAATTGACGTAGTTTAAGGGGCAACGTTTAGATAAAGTAAGGTTCCATCTGGCTGAAAATCAGCAAAGAAAACACTTTGGTTAACAAAAGTGCTATGATATAATCCTATAAGCAACAATGTTATTCCTTGGTAGTTACCGTAATTTTCCCATTGAATAGAAATCTGCAAGGCGTTTACCTGTGGGATTTTTCCAGTCGTATTCTGGTAGGCTTCTGCAGCACGATTATAGAACCACCTTAAGCCTAAACTGTCAATACGTTCAAGTGTTTCTTCAGGAGTCTGCTTTTGGGGAAACATACTTGAAAAAGGCTGACCATTCCAAAAGAAAATCGACAATCGATAAGGTTGGCCGCTACTAGACACAAACCTGAAACCCATATTAGACGCTTTCTGATAAAACAAAACTTCTATGCTTCCGCCTCCAAAAGTCGTATCCAACTTCATCGATTCAAAAGTGATTATGCCCGGATATTCTAAACCTATTAGACCAAACGCCGGCGAATTCTTGACACTTTGTACTATCTCTGTCAAGGAAACGTTCAGAATATTTGCGTATGATACTGTGACGCCAGGTTGGAAAGGTGCAAAAGCTGGAGGAGAACCAGCATTCCAAAATGTGTATTTCTCAAATATTGAAAAACTTACCGTGAAAATCATTATTCCTAGTACCACGTACTTGATGGTTTTTCTCAAGATGCCCTGAAATATCAACCAGAGTATTCCATTGGTAACAAGTAAGCCAACTATTGCAAGTTTTATCCAAGAATTGCTAAGAAATACTGTAGCTGAAAACAAGCCTGTTGCCATCAAGATTCCTGCAAGTATGTTCTTAATGATCGCGTTTTTATCATTCGATGCCATTCTCATCCACTCTTCTCTCTGTAGTTTGATTTTGGCGTCTGATATAATGCAATTCTTTTGTACAAACGTACAACAAGTTTGAACATCCCTAAATCAGTCTTTGTCTCCATATTCGAACACATTCATAGGTCGTTATCAAAAGAGCAGTTAAGCCAAGGAGAATAGCGGAAACTCCGCTTATGTCAAATTTCAGTGAGCCTTCGAACAATGCAGAAGCAATATACAGAATAAACAGCGTTGAAATAAGCGCTATGTAAAAAGCATATCGAGGTAAAAGTAAAGAGCCAAACTTAACTATTTGTGCAAGAGCACCTATCTTAACTTCCTTCGTTAAAACATAGCCTTTATTTGTTTTTTCGATCAGGTGCAAATCTTCAAGTTTGCTCAAGTGATACGCGGCAAGGGCTGGGCTTGAAAACTCGAGTTTTTTCTGAATCTCTCTTATCCCTATTGGTTGAGAACTCTTAAGGATACAAAGGTAAACGAGTAAAGTGTTGCCCCTTAACTCGCTGAAAGCCTTCAACTCATCTTCTTTGCTCAAAGCTTAACCTTCTTATCAACTGTAAATATGTAACCAACGCAGGGTTCTTTTAAGCTGAACAATTGTTTTAGTCACAAATGATCGCATAATAGTCATAATTTGGGTCCTGCTCGCCTGTTTCTTTGTAAAGTACTACACTTATTCCCAGTTGCGTTCCATAATGATAATCAGAGGCTACTATCTCTTGACTTGCATAAACTGCTGGTAGGAACAAAGATCCGACAAAGATCGCTATTGCGGTGATCGCGAAGGAAGTGTTTCGTTGTTTCTTTACTTTGTGAAACAACTTTTCATCACCCTGCAAGATCAAGATTTACCAAATATTTAAACCAACATTTTTGAACAGATGTACAAAAACATCGAACAATTCTAAATTTAGCTCGTGAAAAGCCTTCTAGCAAAATTCAAGTTATCTACGTCAAAATATCCGCTGTTATCATGTTTGGTTTTCACTAACACCAAAAATAAAATCGATGAGCATCGTCCTCGTTTCTCTGCCGCGTATTCCTCGCTCTTGAGGTGTTTTTCATTCTATTCTCGGATTTGAGTTTTGCTTATGATGAATTAACCCTTTCATGTAAAACTTTATTGCGCTAATTCGCCGGTAGCGCTGATTTGTCTCGCATAGTTTACAGTTTTTATAGGAAACTTTCCGCGTGAGTAGGTCAATATTTTTCGATTGCCATTTTACATTGTTATGCTGTATTTTGCGTTTAAAGAGAAAAATGTATATGTGGATGTTCTACAATTAAATGGGAAACTATACTTGGGGAGTAGAAGGGTTAATTGAAGAAGATGTTGGAGTTCAGATGGCATGGCAGAGGCGGTCAAGGTGCATGGACGGCGAGCGAGTTGCTTGCGCGCGCGGCAATCTATGAGGGCAAGTATATTCAATCGTTTCCAGAGTTTGGGCCTGAACGGATGGGTGCGCCGGTAACGGCTTTTACGCGGATAAGCACCGAGCCTATTAGGTTACATTGCTCAATTTACGAGCCCGACGTGGTCGCTGTGCTTGATCCTACATTGCTACGGACTGTACCAGTTGTTGCTGGGCTAAAAGAGGACGGAATAGTTATAGTAAACTCGGGAGACCAACCAGCAAAAGTTAAGAAGACTCTTAAAGTTGAAAAAGGGCAAGTTTGGACTGTACCGGCGACGGAGATTGCTTTAAAAATTTTGGGAATGCCCATAATGAACACGGCCATGCTTGGCGCCGCTGCTCGTGCAACGTCAATAGTTTCCTTGGAGAGTATAGAGAAAACTGTCAAGGAACGCTTCAGATCGGATGTTGCGGCGAAAAACTTTGAGGTGATAAAAGAGGCTTACAAGGAGGCAAAACAGGAATGAGTGCCCGTGAAAAAGGCTGGAAAGAAATTGCGCCGGCGGCAGTCTGCTCCAAGTCAAGCACCACTTTCCTAACAGGCGATTGGAAAACATATACGCCCGTTAGAGACTTGGAAAAATGCACACGCTGTCTATTGTGCGTGCTTTTCTGCCCTGACGGCGCCATCCATTGGAAACCAGAGAAGTCTGACATTGAATTCGATTATAACTTCTGTAAGGGCTGCGGAATCTGCGCGAATGAATGCCCCACTAAGGCTATAGAGATGAAGGTTGAATAGGAGGCGGTTGTGGCTTGGAAAATGTAGTTAAGCAAGTGAGAATGGCTTTGTCCGGTGACGAAGCTGTAGCTTATGCTGTTAAGCAATCAGATGTGGATGTGGTGGCTGCCTATCCTATCACTCCGCAAACTATTATTGTGGAGCGCTTTAGCGAGTACGTTGCCAACGGCGAGGTGCCGACCGAATTTGTCTGCACCGAATCTGAGCACAGCGCGTTAACTGCATGTCTCGCAGCGTCTGTTACGGGTGCACGCGCTTTTACTGCAACTGCGTCTGCTGGCTTAGCCCTTATGCACGAGATGCTTTTCGTTACGTCAGGCTGCCGCGCACCAGTCGTTATGGCTATTGCCAACCGCGCTTTGTCGGCTCCGCTTAACATTCATGGCGACCACTCTGATAGCATGGCACAGCGAGACAGCGGCTGGATACAGTTGTACGCCGAGAATGCCCAGGAAGTTTATGACTCGATAATACAGGCGTTCCGAATAGCGGAGGACACTAATGTGCTTCTGCCCGTGATGGTCGGCTTGGACGGTTTTACATTGAGCCACACGCTTGAGAATGTGGATACTTTGCCTGATGATGTTGTGAAGCAGTTTATCGGCCCCCGCAAAATTCCGAACGTGCTTACTCATGAAGGGAAAATGGCGCCTTTCAAGCTTGATCCCGATAACCCAATGACTATGGGGCCGATAGCGTTGCCGAATTACTATTTCGAGTTTAAGCGTCAGCAGGAAGAAGCTATGAAAAATGCGCTTTCCGTAATTAAGCAAGTTAACAATGAATATGCGAAAATAAGCGGGCGAAGCTACGGAAACGGCTTAATTGAGCCATATTGCCTTGAAGACGCTGAATTTGCAGCTGTCTGTTTGGGCTCAACAGCAGGCACAATGAAGACAATTGTTGATGAACTCAGAGCGGAAGGCGTTAAAGCAGGCTTGCTTCGGCTTCGCACGTTCAGACCTTTGCCCGTCGAAGACCTTCGAAGTGCGCTCTGTAATGTGAAAGCTGTGGCAGTCATGGATAAGTGCATGAGTTTCGGCGGTAACGGCGGCCCAGTGTTCCATGAAATTCGCCATGTACTATACGACGCGGATATTCGGCCTTACGTTGTCAACTACATCTACGGCTTAGGCGGGAGAGACACAAGCCCGCGTGAGCTGCGAAGCATCTACTCGGATCTGCAGCACATAATGGCGAAAAAACGTGTTGAGACGCCAATTCAATATTTGGGATTAAGGGAATAATGGAGGAGTGAATGAAACAATGACAAAGCAGGAATGGAAATTCACCACGAAAGACATCGCTGAAAAACCAGACCTGTTTCTTTCAGGACACCGCGCGTGCGCAGGCTGCGCGCCCACAACAGTGCTGCGACTGATAATGAAGGCTACGCGTGGACCTACCATTGTAACGCAGGCTACAGGCTGCATGGAAGTAGTTTCATCGATTTATCCCTACACATCTTGGGCTGTACCGTGGTTGCACACGGCCTTTGAAACCGCTGCCGCAAATGCTTCTGGCATCGAAGCGGCTTTGAAGGCGCTGAAAAGGAAGGGCCAGTTGAAGCATGAGCACGTGGATGTTATTGCGATTGCAGGCGACGGCGGCACATACGACATCGGCTTCCAAGCGCTTTCAGGAGCAGTTGAGCGTGGACATGACTTCCTCTTTGTGCTGTATGATAACGAGGCTTACATGAACACGGGCATCCAGAGAAGCGGCGGCACACCGAAAGGCGCGGCAACAACTACTTCGCCAGCTGGCACCTCGATTCCAGGTAAGCTGGAGTATAAGAAGCCTATTGCAGATATAATGGTGGCGCATGAAATACCCTACGTGGCGACTGCAACGCCGTATTACTGGCGTGACTTGCTGGAGAAAGTGCGGAAGGGCTTAGAAGTGGAAGGTCCAGCGTTTCTGCATGTGCTTGCGCCCTGTCCACGTGGTTGGCGTAGCGACCAAGCGAAATCTATTGAGTATTCAAAGTTAGCGGTAGAAACCTGCGTGTTCCCGTTGTGGGAAGCAGTAAACGGGCAGTATCAGTTGTCCGTGCCGAGCAAGCTTATCGCGCTTGCACCTCAAAAGAAGCGGCCCGTAACCGATTATCTGCAGGGCCAAGGCAGGTTTAGGCACTTGTTTGCGCCAAAGAACAAGAGCTTGCTGGAAGAATTTCAACGCGTTACAGATGAACGCTGGCAACGTCTCCTCGCAAAATGCGGAATAACAGCAAAAACCTAATTTCCCATTCTCTTTTCCAGTTTTCTTCGAAAAATGATAAGTAAAATTATAGAATAACCCGTCAACTGCGAATTTTTCCCTCAAATCTGCTGCTAACTTCAGAAAGCGGAGCGCACTAGCAAATTAAAAATGACGGTGGATGTGTTAGATCTTCTTCTATTTTGTGGAAGCAAGTAGCAAGATCCAGCAGATTTTCTGCTACTGCCGCTGATAGCCCCCTCTATAGGTTTCTGCATTGAATTGCTAATATGCGGCAAATATGACGGTGCTTCTGATTGCTTTAGCATATTTGCAGGTAAGAGTTATTAACTAAGAATTGGTTTAGATTAGGCTATGCCCGACAAAGTTCACTGCGCGCATATTCTTGTTAGGACTGAGAGCGAAGCCAAAGCGGTGTTGGAGCGTCTAAAGAAGGGCGAGAAGTTCAGCGTCATAGCGCAGCAGGTTTCGCTTTGCTCGTCCAAGAAGCGCGGCGGAGACCTTGGCACGTTCACGCGGGGTAAGATGGTTAAGGAGTTTGAGAATGCGGCTTTTGCGCTTAAGAAGGGCGAGATTTCAGGTATTGTTAAGACGCAGTTCGGTTACCACATTATCAAAAGGTTAGAGTAGGCTTCAGTGACTTTCACGTTTATATCTGGCGCTTAATAATAAATTAGAAGCAGCGAAGCGTGTTCTTGATAAAATGTGATTTGTGATTGAAGGCTTGGTAGATGACTGAACAGAAAATTCAAATCAGGATAAGCGGAATGCATTGCGCCGCCTGCGCTCAAGCAATTGAGAAGGCGCTTTTGAAGGCGGATGGCGTTTTGAAAGCGCGCGTGAATTTGACGACGGAAACCGCTTACATTGAATATGACGACGCCCGCATTAACGAGGAGAAGCTGAAGGAAGTCATCAGAAGTAGCGGCTATGATGTGATGGAGGAGCTTGAGACAGTCACATTGCGGATTGGCGGAATGACATGTGCAGCCTGTGCGCAGATTATCGCCAGAGAGCTGAAAAACACAAAAGGCGTGAAGGCTGCAAACGTTAACTTAGCCACTGAGAAGGCAACGGTAAGCTTTGACCCAGCTGTGACGAGCTACGCAAAAATCAAGAAGGTCATAGAGGATACGGGTTATCAAGTCCTCGGCAGAGAAGACAAGAAAGCACGGTTTGAGGAGGAAGTGGCAAGAGAGCAGCAGACTCTGCAGGCGGCGAAAAGAAGAGCATACATCGCATGGGCGCTGACTCTGCCCATAATAGCATGGATGATTCCAGACATGTTCCTCGGCGTCACATGGCCAAGCCAAGAAGTTTTCAATATAGGCATGGTTGTTCTTGCGGCGCCTGTCATCTTTATCGCCGGATTTGCCACGTATAGGTCTGCTGCTAAGGCCGTCTGGCATCGGAACGCCAACATGGACGTGCTTATCATGCTGGGCACGGTTGTGTCTTTCCTAACTGGGCCAGCCTCGTTTTTTACGCCATTAGCCAACTACGCTGGCGTAAGCGCCATGATAATGGCATTCCACTTGACAGGCAGATACGTGGAAGCAAAAGCAAAGGGCAGAGCCTCACAGACCATAAGACGCCTTCTGGAACTTGAGGCAAAAACCGCGCGGGTCATCAGAAACGGCGAGGAAGTGGAGGTTTCCATAGACGAGGTAGAAGCGGGTGATTTGATGGTTGTGCGCCCAGGTGAGAAGATCCCCACGGACGGGATTGTCGTGGAGGGCGAAAGCAGCGTTGACGAGTCTATGGCTACAGGCGAGTCGATGCCTGTGCTGAAGAAGCCCGGCGACGCCGTGATAGGCGCCACTATTAATCAGCGTGGGCTCCTCAGAGTCAAAGCGACACGGGTGGGGGAAGATACTTTCCTGGCGCAGGTTATAAGGATGGTTGAGGAAGCACAGGGCTCTAAGGTGCCCATTCAAGAGTTAGCTGATCGCGTGACCAGCTACTTCGTCCCTACTGTTTTGAGTCTAGCGCTGTTGACGCTGGTGCTATGGCTGGCGTTCCCTCAGGTCATAGGCAGCGTTAGTATCTGGGCAAGCCAGTTCCTGCCATGGGTTAACCCAAACTTAAGCGTGGTATCACTTGCCATATTCGCTACAGTAGCGACACTTGTTATCGCTTGCCCTTGCGCCCTCGGGTTAGCAACGCCTACGGTGCTCATGGTTGGAAGCGGAATGGGCGCCGAAAACGGCATCCTGATTAGACGCGGCGAAGCGATACAGACGCTCAAGGACGTTAAAGTGATAGTTTTTGACAAGACAGGCACCATAACGAGGGGGCAGCCTGAAGTGACTGATATAATCCCAGCTGAAGAATTCAACGAGAAAGAAGTGCTGCGGCTTGCGGCCAGCGTCGAGAAAGGCTCAGAACACCCGCTTGCTGAAGCCATAATTAGGAAGGCGGAAGAGAAGGGACTTGAACTTTACGCGCTTGAGCAATTTGAGGCGGTAGCAGGCAGAGGGATAAAGGCTCAGCTTAAAGGGAAAGGCACGATACTGCTCGGCAGCAGAACGTTCATGGAAGAGGAAAAAATCGATTATGGCAGCTTGGAGCCGGCGCTTCAGCGTTTAGAGGCGGAGGCGAAAACCATAGTGCTCGTGGCCAAAGACGACCAGTGCGTCGGCATAATTGCGGAAGCTGACACGCCTAAGGAGGATGCGGCACAAGCTATTGAGGAACTGGAAAGACTTGGGCTCCAGACGGTGATACTTACAGGCGATAACAGGCGAACCGCGGAAGCCATCGCACGGAAAGTCGGCATATCAAATGTGCTTGCAGAAGTGCTTCCCGACAAGAAAGTAGCTGAAATCCGCATGCTACAGGAAGAAGCAGGGCTTGTGGCGATGGTTGGCGACGGCATAAACGACGCGCCGGCGCTTACGCAGGCGAACGTCGGAATCGCAATAGGCACAGGAACAGACATCGCCATTGAAGCCGGAGACATAGTGCTCGTGAGAGGCAACTTGTCAGATGTTGTTAAGGCTGTTAAGCTTTCACGGGCTACTTTCCAGAAGATAAAGCAGAACCTGTTCTGGGCTTTCTTCTACAACATGATTATGATTCCATTCGCCATGCTGGGCCTTGCGCATCCAGTTATAGCCGAGGCAGCTATGGCGTTTAGCTCGGTAACGGTGGTTACAAACGCTAATCTCCTACGGCGTGTGAATATACAGCCTAATTACCAGAGAAAAAAGTAAAAAAGTGGAGGTGAAATTGTGGCGAAGGATCTTGTCTGCGGGATGGATGTTGATGAGAAAACGGCGAAGTACAAAACTACGTACAAGGGGAAAACCTATTACTTCTGCGCGCCGGGCTGCAAGAAAATGTTCGAGGAGAATCCAGAAAAATATGTTGGCGGCTCAGCCAAGCGTTAGAATGGCAACAGCAGCCGTTGCTCTCAGCGGTTAGAAAGCTTTTTCTCCTTTAATTTTCGTTCTTTGTCCTTTTCTAATGCTTTTTCAACTTCTTCGCGTATGGTGAAGCCGCCAATGTGCAGTATAGGCTCCTTTGTCTCAGGATCAGTTACCATCGTGGCGGTGCAGGGATAACTATGATGCGCTTTTGCAATGGCATCGTACAGCACATCTTTCCGCGTGGAGACACCTGCAAGCTTCCGCGCGATGTACCATGTTGAGCCGCATGGAGCACTGCGAATGACAGCGGCGTACTCGATTATTTCATCTTTGCCGATTTTTGTGGTGGAAATCTCCAGCAGTGGACGCCCCACTTTTGTTTCTTCAACGAAACGGGCGATGACAGGCTTGTCTTTTTCAGGTTCCAACGTGCAGAAAGGCTTCGGAAACGCACATTCAAGCCCAAGTTCCATGCATTTTTCTTCCACCTGCTTTCTTACGCCCGAGGGAACCTCCTGCCAATCCTCTATTGGAACTATTAACGCTTTGATGCCGGTCTTGCTTATGTGATTAGGCAGTTCCAGCAGCAAGTCCTTATGAAGCCCAGAAGCAAGGCAAACATCCGCTTCCGGTAGTTTCTTGGGCATATAATCTTCAGGATTGTCAATGAAGGCGGGCAGCTCAGCGGGATTTGGCAGCTGAACGGCAGCGCGGATGTTGCGCACGAAACTGTAGGCGTTGTACTTGCAGGATTCGCAGTACAGCCCACAGGATTGGCAGAAGCAGGGGTCGTTTATGAGGTTGCGTATTACGCGCTCCATGAAGTCTTTGCTGTAGACAAAGACTAAAGATATACCCTCTTTGGTTGGTTGGCTCATGGTTGCAGCTCCTAAAATGCGCTGAGAAGTGCATGCTCAGCGAACAAGTCTTCGCTGAAGGCTCCGACAAACTCGATTTTATCGTTTATAACTACTTTGGGTACGCTGATGACCGCGTACTTTTGAACTAAATGTGGAAACTCGCCTCCGTCTATGACGTCTGCGCGTATTAGGTCGCTTTCTATGGCTAGCTTATGCGCTATTGACGCTGCTGCTGGGCAGTGCGGGCAGGTTAAACTGACAAAGACTTGAATGTGCACTGGAGATTTGACTTCGCCGAGAATAGCCTTGGTCTTTTCTGAAAGGTCGGTTTTACCCTTTGAAACGTTGATGACAGCGTTAACTAAAGTTTGAAATTCATAGCCGTAAGGTATGCCATAGATGCGTACGCCATAATCTTTCTCACCGATGATAGCCAACGCGGGAATCTTGTCTATGCCATATTCCTTGGCTTCGGCGTCAGCAACAAAATCGTAAACTTCAACTGTGATTTTGTCGCTTAAGGCTGCGAGTTCTTGCACCAGTTGCCGCGTATTAGCGCAGAAATCGCACTCAACTTCCTGGGTGAAAACCAAAATTTTCACGGGATTAACAAGCTTCTCCTTGAACTCAACACGGAGAAAATCCTTCTTATCATCAGGTATAAGACTCAAAGATTACCTCTCCAACAAGCAGCCATCAACAACATGCACAGTTAAATGATAAACGCGTCGCTCATGCATATTATCTTTACTGGTCTCTACCCGCAATTCCGCCGTGCAGATGCCCAGCGTCGAAACTAATATAAGCAATAGCGCATTGAAATTTTCCTGCTAATTTTAGCTGAAAAAATATGGTGTAGAAGGGATATGAAAACTTGGCCGGTAAACTTTACGCAAGAGCCAGAATAATTCAGGGCTACGAGATCGCGTTAGACAACGGCAGAGCACACGGCACAATAGTGGATCAGCCCACACAAACGTCTCTAGGGCTTGGACCGACACCGCTAGAACTCTGCGTAATGAGCCATGCAGGCTGCTACGCCACTATTGCAGCTATCACGGCGCGGAAAATGCGGTTGCCACTCAAGGGCTGCGACGTGAAGGTTGAGGCGGGGAAAAGCGAAGAGACAGGCACGATAGTTGAGGAAAAATTTGACATACTCTTCAAGATAGACGCGCCAAAGGATAGAATCCAAAGGCTGCATGAAGTAACGCTGAAAAACTGTCCGGTAGGCATCCTGTTTGAGAAGGCAGGTGTACAAATAACCTATAAGCTGCAGGCGCAAAAAGATAATGGAGAAGTGGAAGACTTATGAGCGAAGTAACCTTAGCTGAAGGCATACACTGGGTCGGCGTCGTCGACTGGAACATACGCGATTTCCACGGCTACATAACACGAAGAGGCACCACGTACAACGCTTACCTAATCCAAGACGAGAAAACCGCGCTTGTGGACACCGTGAAGCACACGTTTGCCGATGAACTGCTCCAGAAAATATGCACCCTCACAGACCCCGCGAAAATTGATTACATAATAATAAACCATGTGGAAATGGACCACTCAAGTAGCTTACCCATGATCGCCAAGTACGCGAAAAACGCGACTATAGTCGCTTCTCAACGTGGAAAAGACGCCATAATCGAGCATTACGGTCCAGACTTTCGAATACAAGTCGTCAAAACAGGCGATGAGCTGAAGCTGGGCAAGAGAACCCTGCGGTTTATAGAGGCGCCTATGCTGCACTGGCCAGATAGCATGTTCACCTATGTGGTTGAAGATAAAATCCTGATGCCTAACGACGCTTTTGGCCAGCACCTTGCCACATCAGAGCGCTTCGACGACGAAGTTGACGAGCACGTGCTAATGGAGGAAGCAAAAACCTACTACGCTAACATACTCATGCCGCTGGCACAGCTGATAACGCGCAAACTTGAGGAAGTCACTCAGATGGGCATCCCCATCGCGATGATCGCGCCAAGCCACGGCATAATCTGGCGTTCAGACCCGACGAAGATAATCAAAGCGTATGCGGCTTGGAGCGCCGGCGCCGCCAAGAACAAGATAGTCATTGTCTATGACACAATGTGGGGCAGCACCGACAAGATGGCTCGTGCCATAGCGGAAGGCGCCGCAAGCGAAGGCGCAGAAGTTAAAGTTTTGAAGCTAAGAGCATCAGACCTCACTGAAGCCATGACCGAGATCTTAGATGCAAAGGCAGTGTTGGTGGGCTCGCCGACGCTTAACAACGGCATGTTCCCCACAATCAGCGCTTTCCTCACCTACGCAGCTGGCTTGAAGCCTAAGGGTAAACTGTGGAGCTTCTTCGGCTCCTACGGCTGGGGTGGTGGCGCCTTAAAGAGCATGATGGAGATGGCGCAGAAAACAGGCTTCCAAGTCAATGACACCAGCATCGAAGTCAAGTACGTTCCAGACAAAGAGGACTTGAAAAGGTGCTTTGAACTAGGGCAGCAGATAACTGTAAAAATCAAAGCTTAACTCCTTTTCCTTTTTATTGTTAAATACATAAAACGGTAGTAGAAGCGCCATACTTTACCCAAGAGAATAGGCATAACCAGTAATCGAAGAATTTAAGCCAGCCCATTCTAGCAGTGTACCCTCATCTAAAGCCATCACGGGCAACTAAACATGCCAAGAAGGGGGCGTCAGCAATTTTTTTGGCCGTTTCGCCCACGGATCGGACATTTACAGTATAAATAAGAAAGGGTTATGGTTTTCCTCAGCGGCAGAGACCAAATGTAAAAATGGGGCTGGCAGTTTACTTCAGCGGCACATACATTGAAGACCGTGAAGCGCCAATGCCAGGAGTTCCGTGCTTAACAGGCTTGTTTGTTATGGCAAACTCGCCTAGGTAATGCCCAATCATTTCCGGCTTTATTTCCACAGGGAAGAATTCCTTGCCGTTGTGCACAAGAATTTTCACACCGATCATTTCTGGCAGAATAACTAAATCGCGAACATGAGTTTTTATGGTAATGTTCTCGCCTTTTTTGGCGGCTTCTCGCGCTTCTCGTATCTTTCCCAGTAGTATCCGTTGCTCAGGTGTCAAGCCGCGTTGAAGGCTTCTCCTCTGCCTTGAGGGAAGCAGATTAATGAATTCATCCATAGACATGGCTTGCAAACTGCTGAGCGTATGGCCGCGGTACATGAATTCTTTCGGCATTTTTCCTCACCTTAATTTTACATGTTTTAGATGCTATAAACGTTATCTCAGGTTGTTTTCCGTTTACGCTTTTGCCCTGCACCTCTCGCAGCAATCAATCCGACTTTTTGTCCTGGCGGTGCACCATGGGAAGTTGTGGTTACCTTGCGAGCGCTTCGCTTGCTACTACCGTAGGGGTGAACAGCAGCCACCATGGCTCTTCCACGAGTTCTCGGATACTTGCGTCCCCTCGCTCGCATGAGATGGAATTTTTCTCCCGCCTTAAGGAACGGCTTCTCGGTCCTGCCACCGCCTGAAACCACACCCACAGTAGCCATACAGTAGTCATCAACATAACGTGTACGTCCAGAAGGCAAACGAATCATTGTACCTTGCGGCGTGTGTGCAACGACCGTAGCGTAAGCACCTGAGGACTTAGCCAGCTTGCCGCCGTCGCCTGGTCGAAGCTCAAGATTACAGACCAAGGTTCCCTCAGGAACTTTGCCTAAGGGTAGAATATTACCTACCTCTGATGGAGCCTTCCCGCCTAAGCTGATTTGTTGTCCTTCGGAGACTCCTTCAGGAGCAGCAATGTAGCATGTTTCACCGTTTTCGAAACGCACAAATGCTAATGGTGCGCCGCGTCCAGCATCATGCACAAAAGATTCGATTACTCCGTTAATTGAAGATTCAAAATAGTCCTTAGAAGATATGGACACAGGATACTTTGCAGGAGCAACTCGCTTGTGAGTGGCAGCCCTAAAAGGCATGCCGCCGCGTCCCCGTCTTTGAACACGAATTCTTTTACCCATTAACTATTCCTCCACATAATTTTACAATATGCCAAGTTTAATAGCAACATCTGATGCCTTATATTCTGGGTTAAGCTTAACGAAAGCTTTCTTCTCGCCCTGCGACGTTATTTGAACAGTGACCTTGGCAACCTTTACCTCATAAAGGTGTTCAACAGCTCTTTTCACGTCAGCCTTGGTTGCGTTAAGATTAACTATGAAGATTAGCTTGTTATCTTTTTCCACCATGAGACTTGCAGATTCCGTCATTAACGGATGAAGAATAACTTCATCGATATTCATTATTCAGCTTTCCCTCCACTGTAAAGCTTAGCTAATTGCTTGATAGCGCCGCTTGTCCACAAAGTCAGCCTACCTGGATGAGTGCCCGGCGCCAGAAGCTCCACGTTAAGATTGCTAATCGTGGCGACATCCACTCCTGGCAGGTTACTTGCCGCTTCGGCTATTCCTTTGTTTTCAGCCACTACAATAAGTGGACCCACAGCCTGCTTCAGTTTTCTGCCTCTGCGCTTGCCTTTGCCAGCGCGAATTTTTCGACTTTCCTTCACGCGGTAAATGTCTGCTAAAATACCTAAATTCGTGATCGCTGCTTCCAACTCGCTTGTTCTATTTAGCTCCTCAATCTGATCGGTAACTATTAAAGGAATCTCGGGAACATCCTCAATGCGATGTCCTCTCGCCGCTACAGCTTCCTTAGATGCGGTAGCAGCTATGGCTGAAAACAGAGCAAGCCGCGCTTCCTTCTTGGGAATACGCTTCACTATTTTCTTTTCAGCTTTCGGTGGATGAGGCTGACGGCCGCCTACAGTGCTTGGAGCAAACGCGGCTCTGCCGCCTCCGCCTTTCACGCGGGGTACCCGTGCTATTCCCATGCCTGTGCCGCGAGATTCAGCGCTGGTTCTTTTTCCAGCCATCGGATCGCGCCCTTGGGGTTGAAGCCTGCTGGATTGAACTGCAAGCACGGCACGTTTTATCACGTCAGGCCTTATTGGCGTCTCAAAAACATCTGGAAGAACCAATTTATCTACGGGTTTTCCTTGAAGATCAAAAATTTTCACGGTTTTTTTAGCAGGCATATTTTAATCCCCATTATTTTCCTTGAGGTGAATCAAGCGATATGTAGGTAATTTGCGGTGCCGTTTCAGGCGCTTCTTTTGGCGGTCGCGCGGGATAACGAAGCCGTATAAGGCGCTTTTCAGGGCCTGGAATACTACCGTCTATGAGTATATAGGGTCCCTTAAGCACACCATAGCGTATGTAACCGCCTTTAACTGTGACCTCCTTGCCGTCTTTGCCAATCTTGAGCACACGCTTGTTATACTCGGTTCTTTGATGGTAACCCATTTGACCTGCGCGTGGGATAGAGTACATGATGTGGTGTGGGTTCCATGGTCCAAGGGTTGCAATGCCGCGTTTGGTTTTTCGACCTTTATGCTGGAGTATTGTGACCCCCCAACGTTTAACTGGACCTTGGAAGCCTTTGCCCGTCGTGACGGCAACAACATCAATGTACTGACCATCCTTGAAAACTTCTTCGGCGGTCACTGTTTTACCTAAAAGTGATTTTGCATATTCAAGTTGTTTAGGTATGGTGCCTCCACCTATTTCAATTTCGATTATCTCGGGTTTTTTCTTAGAGAGGCTAGCTTCCTTGGGTTGTGTTGCGGCGATAACTCGAACAACCGCTGTTTTGGGCAGGTTCTGCTCAAGTTTCTGAAGCATCTGTTCAGTGTCAAAGTTTTCAGGTAAAACTAGGGCGCGGTCAAGTTCGGCTGGCGGATCTTTCATCCAAGCTTCAGTGAGGTTCCTTAGCCCATAAGGCGTTTTCGTGTAAGTGCGAATGCCGCATATAAGCATAGGCGGTGTTTCTATTACCGTAGCAGCACGCATCACTTCTTTCCCAAAGCTCGGGCTACGTTTTCTATCTTCTATAGTAAAGACGAAAGTCATTCCTGCCTTGTAGCCTGCAAAACCTAAAAGCCGGGGAACATCAACGCTAATTTTAGGCCAATATCTTATCCGTGCAACTGGCCGTTTGGCGCGTTTCCTAGGCAAATAGGCAAGTGAACCATGTTTTGGAGCATGAGTTTTTCGGTGACCCATGGCATTCCCGCTTCGCGTCTTTTAGCAATAATAAACTAAAGTAATAAACGTTACCATTGCTTTTGCATTTGTTTTAAAGATTTCGGGCTTAATGTTAAGACCCCCTTTTCTCTTTTAAATGTAAGCTATAAGCACCGCAGGAGTACAGAAGCAGAAGCTACATACGTCCTTCCTTATTTTTAGATAGCAACTGCAAATTTCCTGAGCTATGGTTCTACACAAACAATAAATAAACGGCTAGTAAAAGCTTGTTATGCACGGTAGAGCTATTACAGAAAGAGGTTGCTTTGGATTATTTGCGTGATTTTTTCTGCTGCGTTACCATCTCCAAAAGGAGACTGCACAGGCAGTTCTTTCCGTCTCGCTAAGGTTTTTTCTATAGCCGCCAAAATTTCACGCTTCTTGGTTCCGACAACTTCGGCGAATCCTGCTTCCACAGCTTCAGGCCTTTCAGTTGAGAGACGAATCACCAAAACGGGTTTCCTTATGCATGGAGCAGTAGCTTCTTCCTGAACTCCCCCAGAATCAGTGATAATCAACTCGCATTTTCTCATTAGCACAAGAAAGTCCAGATAGCCAACAGGCGGTAAAACCTGAATGTTCCGGCTCTTTTTGATTTTTGTGTACAATCCACTCTTGCGTAATCGCTTTCTTGTGCGTGGATGCATTGGGTAAACAACAGGCAACGGCGATTCCATGAAGGCTTCCACGAAATTCTTTAGCACCACCAAATCGTCCACGTTTTCCGCTCTATGCGCCGTTGCCAACGCAAACCTTTCAAAACATATCTCATCAAGTATTCTGGACTTCTTTTCGGCAATAGGCAGATGCTGATTCACGGCGTCGATAACAGTGTTACCCGTCACGTAGATTTTGCCCCAAACATTTTCGATTTTCAAATTAGCTTCTGCCCGTAGCGTTGGAGCAAACAAATACTCCGACAAATGGTCAGTTAAGCGCCTGTTATGTTCCTCTGGCATACGCAAGTCAAAACTTCTTAAACCAGCTTCCACATGTCCCACTGGGACGCCACGCTTGTTTGCTGCCAGCGCTGCTGCAAGCACACTATTGGTATCGCCTTCAACCAAAACCAGTGCAGGCGCGGTTTTCTTCAGTAACCCGGCCATACGCATCATTATCCGCGCAGTCTGCACAGCAGGTGAAGTAGCCTTAATTCTGAAGGTTAGGGATGGTTGAGGAAGCGCAAGTTCCTCTAGGAACTGCTGCGCCATATTATAGTCATAGTGCTGTCCGCAGTGGACGAAGTTGAAGGGAATACCGGTTCTTTGCAAAGACCGTATGACAGGCGCCATCTTTATTATTTCAGGTCTTGTGCCCGCAACAACCAGTACTGCCTTCATTTTTCTCACTTATGTCTTCTTTAGGTAACCTTCTCTCGGCTCGTAGATTGTGCCCTCACGTAGCAATTGGCTAAGCATGCGTTCTGTTTCAGCTTTTTGAATCTGATGCTTTGACTCTAACTCGCTTACGAGCGCGGCTTTTTCAACCATACCTGTTTCTTTTTCCATTTCAACCAGCACCGAAAGAACTACTTGCAGCTTGTCTCGGACGCTTTTAGGTTTCCCAGTCATTATAAGATCTATGTCCATCCTTTCGGAGGACACATCTATGCCAACCTCCTCCAGAGACTTCTTCATGATGGCTATCGCTGCTTCCGCGTCTTCGACAGTAACCTCCTTCCTCAACGCTACGCGTGCCCTTGCCTCAGCTATACGAACAAGCGATTCCAACTGCCGTGCGGTAATCGCAACAGGCGACCCCTCAGCTTCGCTTGCTGAGCGCATCGCCAAATAGAAATCGCCTAGACGCCTGGCGGCGGCGCTGCTTAGCACAGGCTTAATGGTTTTAGCATAGCTTATGTATTTTCGCAGTAAGTCAGGTTCTATTTGTGCTTCTAAAGGGCTTGCGCCTCTTTTGTGAATCTCAAGGATGTGCTCCAACATTCTTGCATCTGAATCCTTATTCGGGATGTCTCTTAACACGAAAATCAAGTCGAACCTAGACAGAATTGTCACCGGTAAAGAGATGTTCTCAGCTACGGTTCGGTGCGGTTCATACCTTCCCAAGGAAGGGTTAGCCGCGGCAAGTATTGCTGTGCGGGCGTTTAATGTGGCGACAATGCCGCCTTTCGCGACTGATACGGTGTGCTGCTCCATCGCCTCGTGTATTGCAACGCGGTCTTCAGGGCGCATCTTATCCATTTCGTCGATGCACGCAATGCCCTTATCAGCTAGCACCAGAGCGCCGGCTTCAAGGCTCATGCTGCCGCCTTTCTCGCGGATGACGGCTGCAGTTAAGCCAGCAGCAGTTGTTCCGCGACCTGAAGTGTACAACCCACGCGGCGCTATTCGGGCTACATACTGCAAAAGCTGAGATTTAGCGGTGCCAGGATCTCCGATTAGAAGCGTGTTTATTTCGCCACGTACAGTGATGTCTGGAAGGCTTTTTGCTACACCACCGAACAGGAGATACATAATAGCCTCTTTGATGTGCTCATAGCCGTAGATTGAAGGCGCTATAGAGTTCATTATTTTCTTGTGAACCGAAGGGTCTTTTGCAAGCGCCAGAATTTTTTCTTCTTCCTCAGGTGTGGGCGGAGAAGTTTCTGGTTCCTTGCCCAAAACCACTATTGAGTTAGCGTCCAAGTGTAGAATAAAAGTGCGAAGTTTCCCTATTCCTGGACGGGAAGGCGCAACCGCACGGACTATTCCAACTATCGAGACATGGTCGCCTGGTCTGGCAAGGTCAACGATGTCGCTTCCCACGAGCTTAACATTCACTGTGCGTGGAAGCTGCCCCGGAGGCAGGTCTTCGGGTCTTTCTTGTAGACGAAGGTCTTGCGAATCTATGAATGTAGACTCATCTTGAATAAACTCGAACGGACCTTTCTGTCTGCATGTAGGATCGCTGCATTCAAAAGGAGCTTTTAAGAACGGACCTGATTGTTCCACATTTGTTATTGTCCCGCAACGCTTACATTTGAACGCCGCATTCATCACCATCGGACGAACGGGTGTGGCTCGGACCACGATAGCCTCAATCATAACTAGTTTTCCAAGCTGTTTTGAGCCGAGTTTTCGAAGCTGCTCTTTTCCTAAGAGCTGCACAACTCTAACGGTTACTTTGTCTATTTTTTGGGCATATTCCGCATCTTCGATTTCAAGTTGTTCATATGCGGCGTTGCTGGCATACTGCAAAAATGCGTCGGGTTTTTCCATCAGTTTCTCGGCAAGGCTTTGGTCAAATGCAAAGAGGTCCTCAAAATCTATAGTAATTGAGTCTCTTCCTGCTATTGCCATCTGCGAGATTCTCTGGCGATACTTCTCTTTTTTGAAGAACTCAAGAAAACTTTTTTGCGGATCTACCGTTTCTAATTCTCTTGCCATTCTGCTCCGTTCTCTCCTTCAAAGTTTAGTATTTGAGATTTCCACTCAATGATTATCTTGCTAAGTTGAGCATAAATGAAACGCTCCTCGCATGTTAATTTTTTTTGAATTTGATCAGTTTGCGGAGGACCAGAAGACAACGCAACAATTTTTTTCAATCTAGAATTCACGATGTCCCAAGCTGAATGATTTGCCTTCTCGTATTCTTGCAACTTTTCAGGGTGTTTAGCTATATCCTTTTTTATACTTGCCAAATAACGGCGAAGCCTTGGGTAAAAATCCTCTGAAAGCTCGGATATTTGCCCCGCCGCTTGAACGCGCTCTTTCCATTGAATCTTGAATAGTTTAGTAGCGTCTAGGCAGTCTTCTTCACGGAAATGGGCAACTCCTGCCTTAACAAGTTCCTGTGCTATCCAATAATAAACTTCATATTCGTTCCCTTCCTCGAAAGGTCCCACGGATAACCCGGCAAGTTGAATTTCTGGATGATTTCGATCAGCGATTATTTTTACAAGTAAATTTTCGAAGCAAAAATCTATATCTTTCATTTTTAACTGCACTGCTCTTTCCCTCTCTCAGCTGTAACGTATATTGCAAAACAAAATATAAGGTAAATAGTTTAAAGATTTAGATTAAACAATCTGGGAATTTAGGGAAACTGAAGCAATTTACCCCTGCCATGGCCAGACGCACAACGTCCTTATTGCTTTGGCAACTTGTCCTACGCATAATTATAAGCTAAGTTCAAAAACCGCTCTTTCAAGATTTTTTGGACTAGCTCTAACGCCCTCGTCAGAGACTACAAATTTTGTAGGGGTGACGGAGCCTCTTTCACGAGGCGTGAAATGAGAAGCGAAGCCACAAATTTACTATAAGATCGATAAGTACGCGATTAAGTGTACCACTTTATGATTTCGGCTATAGCCTTTTCAGAGTAACCTGCATCTCTAAGAGCACTCTGCAGATCATCTGCAGTTTCAATATTCACTAGTAGCACCAGGAAAAAGTTATTTTAAATATGTATTTATCTTTTTATTCCGAAATTGTAATATGTCAAAAAATGACCCCAAACGCCTCAAAACTGGACCTCACGTTAATTATTAAACATGAAATTCCTTAGCCATTCGCTCGTGGTTTGCGTAGAAGGATATTTCTATATATTGCTGGTTGAAGCTTTGTTTAAATCAGAAAGCGCACATCAAAAGCGAAGGAAGGCAAATTGGGCAATGCTGGCTCAAAAGCAGATTGTGAACGCGTTAATGAAGCCGGAAGCCTACGATGAAGACGTAGGCAAAGTTGAGCTTATGCAGACGCATATTTCCTTTGTATTCCTAACCGAAAGGTTTGTGTATAAAGTTAAGAAGGCTGTGAATTTTGGCTTCCTCGACTTCACAACGCTGGAGAAGAGACGGTTATTCTGCGAGAAAGAACTGGAGCTTAACAGGCGATTGTGCAGCGATATGTACCTTGAAGTCGTGCCCATCAACAAGGCAGACGGCGTCAAGATCAAGGGCGCTGGCGAAACGGTGGAGTACGCGGTGAAAATGAAACGGCTACCGCAGGAAAAAATAATGAGCAGACTTCTCGAAGAGGGCAAAGTGGACGCGAAGCTCGTGGACAGGATAGCAAAGATAATTGCGGATTTCCATGAGAAAGCGGAAACAAACCAGCAGATAAGCAGGTTCGGCGCCTTAGCGGTAATAGAGGCAAATTGGAAAGAAAATTTCGATCAAACAAGCGAGTTCATAGGCGAAACAATATCCAAGAAAGATTACGAACTAATCAGCAGCAAAGTCGGTAACTTCATGAAGCGCAACGCCGCAGTGTTCGAGAAGCGGGTTGCAGCGGGCAGGATCAAAGATTGCCACGGCGACATACATTCCGGCAACATTTTCATAACAAATGGAATCTACATCTTCGACGCCATAGAATTCAACGACAGATTCAGGTATTCTGATGTCGCTGCGGATGTAGCATTTCTAGCAATGGACTTGGACTTCAGAGAGCATGCAGACCTTTCTGACGTATTTATTGAAAAATACTTAGATTATTCGGGCGACAGAGAATTGACGGAGCTTCTGCCCTTCTACAAGTGTTATCGGGCCTACGTGCGCGGAAAAGTCGCCAGCTTCAAACTAAACGATCCGAATGTATGTGGTGAAGAGAAAGCCGCAGCAAAAAGTGAAGCCACGGCGTACTTTAAACTGGCTGCTGAATACACTAAAAATCTTTAGCCACAGAGTTTAACTAAATTGTTCAGCAACGTATTCTGGGATTTTTACGGTTCCCATGACTATGGGTTTCTGGTGGCAGTCGCTGCCGCCGGTAACAAGTAATCCATGTTCCTTTGCGAATCTCAGGTAGTGCGCAGTGGTTTCTGCATCATTCCGTATGTGCCAGCATTCCACGCCGTCAATATAGGGCAGCATCCGCTCTTTGATTATTTGTGTCTGCTCATGCAGTGACTTGGTAAGCGCCACAAGTGATGTTCCATGTGGATCATTTGGATGTGCTAGAACGATTTTGCCGCCAGCATCTCTAACAAGCTTGGAGGCTTCCTCGAGATAAAGTGGATACTTTGGCACGTCGCACTTCACGAGGTAACGGTCAAATGCTTCTTGCCTATTCTGAACAATGCCTTTTCGTACAAGGTAATCTGCAATGTGTGGCCGTCCGAGAACGCCGTCAACTGAGGCTTGGATCTCGTCAAAATCAAACTTGGTCAGTTTTGCGATGCCTTCCTTTTCAAATTCTGCGTTTAGATTGCTTAGGATCTTGGCGGCTCTTTCCTCGCGGTAACGCGCCATCTGCTTAAGCTTGGCATTTAACGCTTCGTCATCTACGTTGAATTGGTAGCCTAGAAAATCCAGCGATATTGGCTTGCCCTGCCGATAGAGGGGATGAGAAAAGGTCACGTTTAATTCAACGCCTGAAACATAACGAATCCCAGCTTTTGCGGCAGCTTCGATAGCGGCTGGCTGGCAGTCGATGGAATCATGATCAGTAATCGCCGTAAAGCCTATATTTCGTCGTTTAGCTTCCTTAACAATTTCTTCAACGGTCAAAGCGCCGTCAGAATGTTTGGAATGGATATGCAGATCGATTATCATCTGAAAGGGCCTAGCTACTTTTTCTCCACATCTATGATGTACCAATCCTCTGGAGCGTCATGTTCCGTGTCCACGGTGAAATGCACAATGCTAAGCTGTGGGAAACGCTTCTTCAAGTCATCTACGTCAACGGGCTCAAACTTGCTCTTGTTGTTGTAATAGGCTTCCTTGGTCAAAGCGTTTGACTCGTAATTCTCCTTTGTTCGTCTAAGAATCCGATTAATGGACGCCTCTTCGGAACAGTGAGTTTCAAGAATAACGAAAGTCATGTCGTGCTTAGCGGCGATTTCAGCAGCACGTCTCCGCAGATCCTGGGTGACGAAGGTGGCGTCTAAAATAAAGCCTTGCTTGCTTTTGCCCGCAAGCTCCTCGGCTCTGCGAAACATCTCATCATAGACAGATAAACGCTTGTTCATGTTCCCTGCAACCTTTGGGTCAAACACGTCTTCGTTCTTGAGAACTTCCAATCGGATCAAATCGCTCCTGAGAATCGGATATCCCTTGATTTTCGAGATTTCCTCGGAGGTCTCGGTTTTCCAGGTCCCAGGCAACCCGCAGGTGATTAGCAAAACGTTTGAGCCGAGCTCTTTCTTGACGAATTCGGCAAAAGGTTCTCTCAACCTTTATCCTCTCAAAGAGGATTTGACGTGAAAACATAATTAAACTTTTCCAGCGAGAAAAAGCAAGAGAAAACCGTAAACGTGCTGTTAGCGCTTCATTATGAAGACAAAGCTAAATAGTTAGGCGGCAATTCTTTTCTGAAAAGAAGGAAAATGCCATGAAGGAATTTCAAGTTAAAGATGAAAAGTTGGCGCCGCAAGGTCACTTGCAAATCGAGTGGGCTTCAGCGCATATGCCTGTTCTGAACCAGATCAAACAGAGATTCATCAAAGAGCAACCGTTGAAAGGCTTGACATTGGGTGCCTGCTTGCATGTGACGAAGGAGACTGCGGTTTTAGTTGACACTTTAATGGCTGGAGGCGCGAAGGTCGCCCTGTGCGGTTCAAACCCGCTTTCCACACAAGACGATGTCGCCGCAGCATTGGCGGAGAAAGGCGTCCACGTTTTTGCACAGCGCGGACAGACCACTGAAGAATACTATTGGTGCATAAACAAGGTGTTAAATTACAAGCCGGTGATAACCCTCGACGACGGAGCTGACCTCGTCGGTACGTTGCACAGCAAACGAACGGCGGAATTGGCGAATGTTAAGGGCGGAACAGAAGAGACCACCACAGGTGTGCTGCGGCTACGGGCAATGGAGAAAACTGGAAGTCTCAAGTACGCGATCATAGCTGTAAATGATGCCTACACAAAATATCTCTTTGACAATCGATATGGAACAGGACAGAGCACCATAGACGGAATTCTAAGAGCCACAAACACGCTTTTGGCAGGCAAAACCTTTGTGGTTTGCGGCTACGGCTGGTGCTCAAGAGGCATAGCGATGCGTGCGCAGGGAATGGGTGCAAACGTGATAGTAACGGAAACTAATCCGCTCAGAGCCTTGGAAGCAGCAATGAACGGACTGCGCGTTATGCCAATTGCAGAGGCAGCCGAAGTGGGGGATATATTCGTCACAGCCACAGGCGACATCAACGTGATAAGGAAAGAGCATATGCAGAAAATGAAAGACGGGACCATAATCGCGAACAGCGGACACTTCAACGTGGAAATTAACTTGAAAGATTTAGAAGATTTAGCGGCAGCAAAAAGGACGGTAAGACCAAACCTGCAGGAGTATACGCTGCAGAATGGAAGGAGACTTTACCTTTTAGCCGAGGGAAGACTGGTGAACTTGGCTGCTGCTGAGGGACATCCATCAGAGGTTATGGACATGTCCTTTGCGAATCAAGCGCTATGCGTGGAGTACATCGCCAAAAACGCGAAGATGCCGCCGAAAGTTTACACGGTCCCAAAAGACATAGATGAAACCGTTGCTGAACTGAAGCTGAAGGCAATGGGAATAAAAATCGACGAGCTCACGTCTGAACAGAGGAAATACTTGGCTACATGGGAAATGGGAACCACATAGCAAAGTATATCAGCCTTAATGGTAAACTTTAAATGGATTAAGAATATAAACATGCCCTATAAGTGGTGAAAAGCTTTGAGTAAAGATCAAGCAATAGGTGGAGCAATATTAGTTGTCTGCTTACTTGTCGCTATAGGCTATACACTATCGCTGTTTGTTCCAAACTGGCCGCAATGGATCGGACTTGATTACGAATTTCCACAATTATGGGTAGTCGCAATACCTGTATTCATAGCGTTCATTGCCGTACTCCTCATAGGAGCATGGATAGGCTGGACAATGGCTACGACACCGCCGCCAAAACCCATCGAAGAAATCACTGCTGAGATGGAAGAAAAGACAGAGGAAACAAAGACTTCAGAAGCGCCTGAAGAAAAAAAGAAGAAACCGTAGCTCCCAAATTTAACAATAAAAATAATCCTTTTATTAGTTTTTTTTATTTTTGAAAATAATTATTTGGTCAATATTTTTTAAATAAAACGCTATACACCAAGCATTTTAAAAGCAAAATATAGCACCGCATCGACTATAGCAGATATAACAAACACCGTTAAAATAAGCTTAGGCGAAAACGAAAAAACGTTTTCCTCAACTTTAGGCTGCACATCATACTCTTTAATTTCATGAGCCGACGCATCTATGCGAACAACAGCAGTAAATCTTTTTGTTTCAACTTCAACCGTGTAAACCTCGCCTTCCAAAGCAACCCGCTTAGGCTTCAAGATGCCTTTGTGACCGAGCCTCTTCAAAAAAGCAGTAGCTATAGTTGTAACCGCTTCAGCATTCAATTTTTTTAGTTGAGGTAACGCTGAAGTGACGACTGCGTCTGGAACGGTTTCTTGTGAAGGGATAGCCAACAATAACTTCTCCTAGCTATTTTTTAGAAAAACCGATTAAAGACTTAAAAGAAAGTGTGTGTATCACGATCAGACAACCTACTTTGCTTTCCTTAACATACATTCAACTATATTCTTGCACGTCATGCATTCATCGGGAATCGTATCCTTGGAAGAGCGCTCACTTAAATAACCCAAGTAATAACTGCAGCTGGAAGGCTTTTCGCGAGTTTCAACAGGCTCTTCTGTGGGCACTTTCTCTTCCGCCGCGGTTTCTTTGGCTTCATCAAACGTAACATTCACTTCATCTTCAATTGGCATTATTTTAGTTAAGCAGTATGGACATGCATCATACGGTGTCTGAGAGGCTTGTTGCAGATTTAAAACTCTAATAGGTTTAGCGAAAACTTTACCGCACGAAATATTCTGGCAAGTAAACACACTACTCTTTCGGGTTTTTGCTTCAATTTCGGAGATAGATAACCCTCCCACAGAAAAATTGCGGCTTCCACATTTATAGTATTAATGAAATTGAAATAAGTATTTGAATTACTCAAGATCGCAGACGCGTTCTGGTGAAGCAAGCTTTTTAAAGGCATCAACACCTTCAGCGTAACCTGAAGCTATCAAGATGTCGCCCAACTGAATAACGGTATCAGGTTTAGGTCGCAGGCTTTTTTCACCGCGCCTTATGACCAGAACCCACATGCCTGTCTCCTCATGCACCCGTGCCTCCTTCAAAGTTCGGTTCATAAGAGGTGAACCCTCAGTCACGCATACTTGAGTAACAGTTTCCTCCGCTTCCCGTATGGCCAATTTTAGTATGGGATGTGGCTCAATACCCCTTAAAACAACCTCGCCCATCTCCGCGGCGGCGTCTGCAATTTTTTCGGTTGCCACACCCAGCCTGATAAGCCCTAAAAAGCCAGATGCTTCTTCTTTCTTAAAATCGCTCTTCAAAGCCAGAAGCTCAAAATCAGTATGCAACTGATCCACATATTCTTCGAGACGCTGCACTTCCTCGGCTAATTCTTTACTGTTTAGCATAAGCGCGGAGTAAGCCAAATCAATCATAAGCTCAGAGGTATTCTTCAGCTCTACAAAGCGCTCCACAATTTCCTCGAAATACTTCAGCGCAGTCATGCAGAAGCCTCCGCTTGTGATGGGTGACCTTCAACAAGCAACTTAAATTCGCTAATGCCCAGTGGGGCGCCTCGTGTTATCAGAACATCCCCGAGGAAGATGCGCTCCCTCTTACTTGGATTTATTATCCAATCTTTATTTCGGCGAATAGCAATTATGTCAACACCCATTTCTGACGCTAAATTAAGCTCGCCTATCTGTTTCCCGATTATTTCGGAGCCTTCTTTAACTGTTGCCTTCATGAGGCGCTCTTCAACTTTTTCGAAGATCTCGCCGACTATGGGATGCACGCCGATTTTACGCGTTACTATAGCCGCAATGTCAGCGGCAGCATCAGAGATTTTATCTGCTGCAGCGGCCACCGTAGAAACACCTATCAGGCTTTCCGCGTCCTTTGCGTCTCTGGCTGCAATCATAATCTCAATATCTAAGAGGTAAGCCAAGGTGTCAATGCGGCTTTCCAGCTCCAGAACATCCTCGGCGAGATCTTTGTCGTTAAATAAAGCAGCTGAATAAGCCAAGTCAATCATGAGCTCGGAGAGGTTTTTCATTTCCAGTAGAAGTTCACGGACAGGAATGGGCTTGTATTCTATTTTTTCAAATTTTGGCATGCTTTTGAGAGACGCCCCATGTTATATATTGACCATGCAATATTTTAATTATACTTTTATGACACTACCCCACCATAATCAGGGCTATTAGTAGGGAGATTGTGGTTAGGCTGTCGGCAAGGGAACTCTCAAGTGGAATAACAAAGTTGTCGGGGTCTAGACCTCGACTGAAAGTTAATATTGAAACTGCATAAGATACAAGAGTTATTGTAGCCACAGCGATCACGTTGGTGATGAGTAGGATCATAATAAGATTTAGAAAAGAAGTTAATGAGAGCATTCCAAGCATTGAAAGAGATAAAACTGCCAAAATAATGAACATCATAATTGAGGCGGCCCAGGCGCTGAAAATGTTCTTTACATGGTTTCTGATCGAAGAGAAAGAGGGGGAAAGCAAGCCTAAGGCAAGTTTTGTTGTGGCTGTAGAACCAACCACGGAGCCAACATCGCCAACCATGTCAATCAAAGCAGGATATACTGTGTAAACCTCTTTGCGGCTTTCCACAAAATTGCTTATGCCCTTAAGAACAGTGCCAGTTACGTTGACGATGAAGGCTACAAACAGCAGCGTAACCATGGATTCTTTAATGGTTTTGATAAACTCGAGTTGGTGTAAATTCTTGGGCAAGATGTAAAGCACGAGGAAAACGTGAATGAGAGCTATCAAGGTGATTATCCATGGACCTAGAAAATCGAAGAAGAAAATGTTGAGCACTGCGATGTAAAAGAGCGTTATGATAATGTCTGCAGTGGTGGACATTACTGGATAAACTACAATGTCAGGATCTAAACCGCGTGAAAAAGATATGAAAGCCACCTTAATCGTCAGCAAAGTAATAATCAAACCCAAAGCCATGGTTGCCAAGACAACGGCTAAGATGGATGGAAACTCGGTAAAGGTTATTCCCCAAAACAGAGAACCAAAAATTAAAGAAACACAACTCATTGCAACGCTTGTTGCCAAAGTTATAACGATTAGAGCTTGAATCAGTTCATAAAAGGTTTTTGTATTCTTTAAAAATCTTGGATAAACAGTTCCTAAATGTAAAGCTGTGCCCAATCGACCGCTAAGTAAACCGCCGATAACGCCTTTCGCGCTTACAATCGCTGGATAAATGGCTATAGCCCATGGCGAAAGCTGGAAGATGCTGAGTTGAGAAGCTATCATAAAACCTGCAAATATTCCGCCTAAATCAAAAAAATAAGCTAAGGAGATCTCCTTGAACATCCCCCAGAAACTTTTTGACATGCCCGCGTGTGTCATGCTCCAGTCTCCCCCAAAGTTAAGCCGCAATTAAGAAAGGAAAAAGCAGGCGGAACAAGAAAAATTGAAAAATTACATGGTTTGAAGTTAAGTGAATTAGGGCAAGCCATGGCAGTTTTGTGGAGCGCTATCGCTTCTGAAAATTCGAATTGGCAGTAGGCAAATTGAGGCCACTTCATCTTTCGCTCCTTCTAAACGGCGTCCTTTTTCGGCTATCCACAGGCACCCTGCCGATGGCGTGAGCGCTTGCGGGCTGCCAAGATCCACTTCAAAGTGCACTCCTTAACTTTTACTGAGGTGCCTTATACTGCTTAAATAAGTTTCTGCACGCTGTGCACGTATGCGTTTTTCTCAAGGCTTAATTGGTTGATAAATGCACCATGGATCTTCAGCCAGATAATCGCCTCTTACCTCGGCGGGCTCATGCAGATCGCCGCAGTAGTCGATGAAGTCGCTTGAAAGCCCATACGCACGAGCACGGCAGCCGCCGCATACAAGCTTATACTCACAAATGCCGCATTTACCTTTCAAAGCGTTGAAGTCCCGCAGCGCCTTGAACATGTCTGAGCCAAACCATATTTCCTTGAAGGATTTTTCACGGATATTGCCAAGTTTGATTGGAAGATACGGGCAGGGCGTGATGTCGCCATTCGCGTAAACACGGCAATAGTATAGCCCGGCAATGCAGCCGCGGATCCACTGCCGCATGTCCAAACCCATGTTCTTAGCTATCCGCATAAATTGGGGCGCGCAGGAAGGGCGCACATTAAGCTTATGCCTCGCCGCCTTAGCAAAAACTGTTTTAATCATGCTTTCATACTTAGCAGGTGATATGTCAGCAATTTTTGCGCCCCTACCCGTGGGCACTAGAAAGAACAGATGAAAGTTTTCTACACCAAGCGACTCGGCAAGCGACATGATATCATCAATTTGATCGTAATTCTGCTGCGTCACCGTAGTGTTCACTTGGACGAGTACACCGTTTTCTCTTAGGGCTTTGATGGCGCCTACAGCTTTCTCCCATGCGCCCGCTACGCCCCGGAACTCGTCATGCTGCTCAGGAATATGCGAATCCAAACTGATTGAGACCGTGGTTATGCCTGCATCTTTAAGTCGCCTTGCTGCTGCATCATCTATGAGGCTGCCATTGCTGCCTAAGCCCATTTTTAACCCTTTAGAAGCGCCGTAGCTGATTATTTCATAAACGTCAGAGCGCAAAAGCGGTTCGCCACCGCTTAAGATGAGCAGCGGCCTGCTTACTTCGCAGATCTGATCTATCAGACGCTTTGACTCCTCAGTAGTTAGTTCATCAGCAAGTTCCTGCGTAGTGGCGTTTATGTAGCAATGAGCGCATTTCAAGTTGCATCTCCTCGTAAAGTTCCAAGATAAAACAAGTGGAACATGCTTTTCCGTCGCTGATGCGGCAGGCGAGTAGGCAAGTTTAAGGTAAAACTCGCACATTCCATCCTTGGCCATCAGTCGCGGCTGCCACAGTTCAAAAGTGAAGGGTAGAACCGTGTTTAGCATGGCTTTTGCATGGGCAAAGCAGAAATGAGTGCAGAAGAGAGATGCAATTTCACCGCTTAGGCCTAGTTCCTCTGAAATCCGCTTGTGGCCTCCGAAAATTGGGCAATTCAGAAACTGCATGCGCCCATCCAGCTGCTCAACGTTCATTGCATAATTGATGAAGTGGTCGCTTAGCATGATGGATTGAAGCTTTTCTCTGCGCATGCCAACCTTCAGCGTCACGTTTAAAGCAATACGAACAGTTTCTTCACCAAACCTTTCTTGAACCCTCATCATGGCATCTTTGAGGCGCTGAATGCCCAAAGCTTTTGTTAACTCAGCAGTAATTAGGAAGCCCCTAATTGTTTCATATTCTTGCCGCAAACGCATCTCAGCAACATGCTTCGCCCAATCCAAGAATAAGCCTTCAAGATGCTTACTTGCTTCAGGCTGCTGGCCGGCAAGAATAGCTTCTAACGTTTTGGTTTTCTTGTCTAGTTTGGTAAATAAGTCAATTTTTTCATGGTTACTCAAGCTTGCTTTGGCGGCAACAGAAGCTGGATCAAAATTTAAGGGTGCAAAGCCTTTTGTAAGCTCATACATGTCAGAAACGAACTCGCCAAGAAAGCGCGATAAAGCATTAGAAACATCTGGCTGTGCTATCCGCAGTTCAGTTAAAAGTAAACGCGTTTCCGTCTCCATCTTTGTGACCATAGCCATATGATATAGAAGAGAGCCAGCCATGCCAGGATCCGCATGCTTTCCGGAAACGCCATAAAAGACCTCAGAAAACAATCGCCGTGCGCTGCCAAAATCTTCTTGGGTTATGGCGGCTAGCGCTTGCTTGAGTTTCTCGTGCCTTTCGCGCAGTAGTAAAGCCCATTTGTGACAATGTTTCTCATCAAATTTTGTCAAACCTTTAACCAGCCTTTAAGGGTAACATTACAATATTAGTAAAAAAGTTAATGGTTCAAGAACATCTTCAACTGAAAAGCAGCATGCGAGCAGATAAGCTATTAAGCACGCGCAAACAAAGCATAAGCCTACATCATGAGGTGACAATTTGCTTTACACTCTTATAGGCTTTTTAATAATGTTCGGAGCGCTTGCGGGCATTGGCATAACACAACCAAGGGGAACAAGCATCAAAACATGGTGCTACGGCTACTTGGCCATCGCCATAATTTTCGACATACTCGTCATAGTAGCATTGCTGAACCAATATTCCTGGCTTATTGAAACATTGCTTGGGCTGGCAGCAGGCGCAGCAACAGGCTTAGGCATCCACGTAGCACACCATATACTCGAAGAAGAAAATGATGAACAAGACGGCAAAACGAAGGAAAAAACCATATTTGGCTTTTAAAGCGCTACACGCATAGTAAGCAACAGTCAACAACCGTTACGCAAGCGGCAACAAAACAACACAAAGCGCCAGTATACGCTCATTAAATAATCTTGAATTCTACAGTTAGCTGAGAAAAATTTATTTTTTTACTTTTGCCTATCTTTTTTGCGGAGGCAAACTGACCAAAAAATGGACCTGCGCAATCTGAGGAGCATATGCATATTACCTGAAAGGAGAAATGCATATGCAGAAGCAAACAATTCTGCCATTAATTGCGGTAGGTACGCTCAGCTCTTTAGGAGTGGGATTGCTAGGTCCAGTCTACCCCATATTTGTTGTTAACCGATTCTCCGCCTCACTCATAGACTTAGGACTTCTATACACAATTATTCTTTTGACGGCGGCACTTGTTAAGGCGCCAGCAGGCAGACTCGTTGACTTATATGGTAAAGAAAAAATTTTCTTTACTGGACTCATGCTTGGCGCCACATGCACACTTGCTTACACCTTCGTGACAAACATACTACAGCTGTACCTTGTGGAGTTATTCTTTGCGGCTGGCTACGCCCTTCAACGTCCTGCACTGCTGGCTTTCATTGTAGACGCAAGTGATAAAGACAAGCGTGGATTGTTTTTAGGAACTTTCGAATCAGCCTATGACATCGCCGAAGCCCTTGCCGCGATTATATCTACAATAATAGTCAGCCAAATTGGCTTTGAAACGTTATTCCTAATAAGTTCAAGCTGCCAAGCCACCACCGGATTTTTCGTCTTAAAAACAACAACAAAACCATAAAATGTAAAACATGGCGCCGGGGAATGGGCTCGAAACAGCAAGTGACTGAGATTTCTCCCGCAAATTCCTCCTTTTTTTGTTTTAGGCTCTAACCTGCGTCTTTAGTTAGAATTGGAGGTGGAAAAAAAGCTCCAGCGAAACGCTGGAACAAAAGTAAGGTTTTTTGATTACACAGTGATCTTCAGCATGATTGCGCTTTTTTTAAATAAAAAACGAGGCCTGTGCAAACTGTTAGGATGACTGCTGCGGTTGCCACCAGCCATATTGTCGGAAGCGACTCTGCTTTTGACGGTTCAGTTGAAGGAGGAGGTGGCGTAGGCGTTTGCTGTAGTAGTTCCACGCTAATCGGGGCTATGTTAAACGGGGTCATGGATGGATAGTTATCTCTGCCCTGCTCAATGGTTACGTTTCGGTTTTGTTCATAGTCGGTGTAGGTGATTTCTATGATGTAGGGCGAGTCGCCTATGCCGTCGCCGTTGCTGTCGCTGCCTTCGTAGTCGCTCCAATAGTTGCCCAGTGAGCCGTTATCCCAGTTATTGCTGGTGGGGCGGTAGTTTCGTATGTATGGGATGACTACGTTAACGGTGTTGTGGATGAAGTTGTTGCCATAAAAGTTGTTGCCGAAGAAGAGGCGCTGGTCTATGTTAACCAGTATTCCTTCGTAATTGCCTTGGAAGTTGTTGCCGACGATCAGGTTGTTTGAGGCCATGTTGTAGAGGGCTATTCCTTTTATTTTGATGATGCTGTTAGCGGTTATTGTGGAGTCGCTAAAGAGACCCCAGATGCCATACTGTTCAGGTTGTGGGGCGGGAGGCGCTGGAACCTCGATGCCGGAGCCGACTATGACGTTTTTTTCGATTTTGAGGCGGCAGGGGTTTGACCCGTTGGGGTTACTAGGGAGAAGGAGGATTCCCGAAGCAAAGGATTGCTTGAGAAAAGCGATGTTGTTGCCGACAATGTTAATATCAGATGAAGACAGGATTACGATGCCGCTTTGGCAGTTATTCATGCTGTTGTTGCAGAGGTTTATGTCTTTGGAATTCTCTACTGTTATACCTGTCACGCATCCTTCAAATGCAATGTTTGTAACCGTTACGTTGCTTAAGCCAGTCACGTTGACGCCGGGAAGCCAGCCGGCGGGGGTCATGAGGTTTTGGGTGTCAACTGAGGGTTTTGTTAAGGTGTAGCCGTTACCGTCAAGCACTATATTTGAGCGTTGAACTTCTATTGTGTTGTTGATGTCAGCGGTTAAGGTGTAGGTGTCTCCAACATGCCAGATGGGTGCTGTTGAAGGTTCAATGCTTCCATCACTTCGAATGTAGATTGGCAGAGGAAGTTCTGGGAGAGGTGTGAAATTAGCCTCTCCGAAATCACCAAACAGCCCTCCTGCCACCGCTGAAAAAAGCGCCGAAATGAAAAATAGAGTTATAAGCGCCTTCTTTTCCATAAGCAGTCCGTGCTTAATAAAAGGCTTTTCCGTAATTAAAGGTTTTTTATTAAGATCCCTCGAGTAAGAAAAATTGCGCTTTTCACATTTCAGTGCAGTTAAGCTGGTTTTTCATGTGAAATTTTAAAATCTGGAAGTTTGCCTTTCAATTTTTAACGTGAATAGTTGACATACGTGATCTCGCGCAAACAGCTCATTAGCTTAGAAGACCAAGAGTGTACCGTCAGCGTCGCCCACACTGTAGACGGAGGCGATCGGGCTAATCGAGGCAGGATTCGAATATGTCACTGAAAGGGATGGCTGCAAGATTTACAGAAAAAGCAAGTAGTCTTCCTCAAAAAGTGTGGGGGGTTCGGTGAAAAGTGCGGCGGTGGGATTTTAGCGCTAATTTACTAGTAAATTTTACTTTATGGGGGGAATAAGTTTAAGCTTGGGCTGTTACTTTGCTCGTTATTTGCTCGATTCTTTTTAGGCTTTCTACTATGCTGTGGGCTTCTTTGAGCACCCTTTCTTGGTCTAGGCTTCTTGAAGCCAAAATAATGTGGGGCGTAGGGTATGGCGCCGGGGAAGGGACTCGAACACTCGCAAACGAGGCGATATGCCCACTCGGTGTTTCTCCGCAGCTACTTCCCTCCTTTTTCTCTCCAAGAGCAAGTTTGGCAGGAGATGAAACATATGAGTCAAAAGGAAGCCAAATGTCCCCCATTGCGGGAGAGAATTGCCCAATAAACTAGTAAATGAAGAGAGTCAAGTGCCCTCGATGCGGCAACGCTAGAACTTGCAAAGACGCCAAAAGGTACACCTTGCATGGGTTATACAGCGTTATTATTGCCGAGGCTGCGGGCGCAGGTTTTCAAAGCAGCCGGAGTTCTGATGAGTCTTCGGAAAGGGATCTTCAATGGGAAGTGTTTAATAGTAAGAAAGTAAAATATTCTTACTGATGAATATGACAGCAGAACCAGAAGTAACAACCGTGAGCGAAAAAGGGCAAGTAGTTATTCCTCAGTCTATACGAAAAGAGCTTGGGATAAAGCCAAAGACGAAATTTCTGGTTTACGGCAGAGGCGACACGGTGATAATGAAGAAACTTGAGCTTCCTGACTTAAAGAAAGAGTGGGACGACATCTTCAAGCAGATGGACAAAAAAGAACTCAAGCTTTCCGATAAGGAAATCCAGAGAGAAATAGAAGAAACCAGAAAAGTAGATATATGATTTGATGCTTCGAGTTGTGCTTGACACCAACGTTTTGGTGAGCGCTGTTATTTCTGATGGCAAACCAAGAGAGCTCTTAAGGAGAGGCATATCTAAGCAGTTTTCCATTGTTACTTCTGAGTTGATTTTGAAGGAGCTTGGGCTTGTCCTTCGTAGACCAAAATTCAAAACCAGTGAAGATGAAATTAGTAGGATCATTATTGCTTTGATGCAAACTGCCGAAATTGTGAATGTGGCGTCAAAACTCAAGGTAGTTGAAGATGATCCTAAAGACAACATGGTTATTGAGACAGCCTATGATGGGAACGCTGATATAATTGTTACTGGAGATAGCCATCTCTTAGCCCTAAGGGATTTTAAAGGAATCAAGATAATCACTGTCGAGCAAATGCTTGCTTGCCTTGAAGGAAAAACAACTTAAAAATGCAACCAAGAAAAAGAAGAACTAACCCTAAACTAAAGGAAGCCACAGCCGTAGCAGTTTCTCTTATGACTCAGAAGCCTGACGTTGATGATGCGCTATTTTTGACTTTAAAATAGCTTAAGCCAGCCATTGGCGATTTTGGTCTCCTAGTTGCCATAATTCGGGCGAAGGAAGCGTTGTTTAAGCCTGAGTACTTGACTAAAGAACTTGGGCAAAAATTAGATTAATGGGACAGAATAGAGTAACAAGATTGCAACAATTTCCAGCGCTTTTGCACAATCGTTGAATTTGAACATTCGTGAAAACGGCGATTATGCCTGCAAGCTCGTTTCTTCGCAGCTATCTCCCTTCTTTTTTTCTATTGTCATTATAAGCAGATGTATGGGGTCTGATTGCCTTCTTTTTATGAACAGTGTTGTTAGAAAATATCTCATGTAAGTGTCTGTAGAAAATCTCCGGATAATACTTTATAAGAGGGCTTGGATAGTTAAGTAGTTGATGAAGGTACAAAAGGTCTTGTGCCCAGCGGATAACGATACTTCCAGAGGAAGTGTCGCCCGCGACTTTAACGGCACACGGCACCTGAATCGCTTTTAAGCAATCCAGTAAAATGCCTTTGCGCTTTTCCCTGGGCATGAAGCTATTTTGCGTTTGTCAAAAGGCAACAGCGCCAAGGGTTCTAAGGTTTCTTTTTGTTGAATTTTGGTTCGGATTACTCCTGCGATTATGTCTACAATTTGGATAGGTTGAGATTCATGCGATGCCAGTGGGGCATAAAGTGGGGTGTATTGTTCGTATCAGCCATTTTGTTTTGCTAATGTCTGAACGAGTAATTTTACAGCTTTGCCGGAGGGCAAGTGTGGGAAGTCCTTGTCAAAGTGAATTGGGACGTTATTCGCGAGTTGAAACAGTCTTCTCCTCAATGTTGCTCTTTTGTTGGCGTCTCGTTCGTAGCCAGAGAAACAGCCTTCAATAAGGTTTTTGAATGTGTTCTCAAACTTGCCAACGGGAGAAATTAATGGTATCTGTTTCTATTATGAGCAAAGCGTTGCAGCATACTCGCAGGAGGAGATTAAAGTTTTCAAGAATTTTGGCTTTGTATTCACTATTTAGTTTTATCCATTTGAATTCAGCGTGGTTCTGCGTGTTTTTATGTAGGGTAATAGTAGAGTTTGAATCGTTTTTAGATAATGCTTAAATAAGTTTGTAGATGTATTATTTTATTGCGAGTAAGGCCTATCCGAGGCAATGATGCCCGCATGTGTGGGATGGGAGTAGTAGGATAGGGGTCGCTGTTCTTGTTATTTCCAGAGGTATTTGAAGAAGCTGACTTTGTGTTCGATTATCTTTGCGTATTCGGGGTTGTTGTTTTCGTATTTTTGGTGGTATGCTCCTGCTACTGCGTCGGCGGCTTGTAGACAGAATTCTTTTTCGGAAGGTATATGGTTCAGTGTTATGCAGTTGGATGGTAAGGCTGTGCCTTTTTCGTGTAATAGATAGCTTGCTTTGTTTGTTGCGTATGAGTTGAACTCGTTTATTCGCCGTTTTGGTAGGCTTTTGTCGAAGGTTATTTGGATTTTGTTGCCGGTGGCTATTTGCTGGATTAGGGAAAGCATGATGTTGTGGACTACGCACCAGTTGTATAATGTTGCAGGGTCTTTTCTTAGCTTGTTTTCTACGCGTGCTTTCTCAAGAACTACCACGCCTAAGGACACATCGCTTTCGGCTATTTTTGCCAAGATCATTTTTCTGCAGTAGCTATTCATCCTCGAGAATTTCAATTCGTTTCTGCTTGGAGGGTACTGTTTCTTTTGGTGGAGCCGCTTGAGGAGGCGCCTTAATTCTATTCTTAGTCTTTCTGGTTTTTCGCATTCTAAGTATGCTACTATAAAGTATTTTGTGGCTTTTTCAGAGAAACCGAGGTTGCCTGATTCATCTACAAATACGTGCAAGTTTGTCATCTTCTTTTGGTTTCAGCGGGTTTGTAGTCGTTGGGTAAGGAACCAGTAGGTTAGCAGGCTTTTTTCTTTGTTTTGGTAGTCTGGGAATTTTTTGGCTATGAGGCGCCAGAAGTTTTCATTATGTTTTCTTTCTATGTTGTGGGCTGTTTCGTGGTAGAGTATATACTCGATTAGGTCGTTGGGCAGGTATTTTGTTAAGGTGTTGATGGTGAGGTTGCTGTTGCTGCTGTGGCTTGCCCATTTTGTTTTCATTCTGCGATAGAAGACTTTGTTTATTGTGGTATTGAGTTCTTTTTGGCATGCTTGGACAAGCGTGTCAACAAGGGTTTTCAGTTGCTCCTCGGTTCTGTCGTGGATTATTGTTTTGGTTTCGGCTTCCTGTAAGGCCTGGTTTATGGCTTTCTGCTTGCGTTGTATCCATTTCTGGTATTTTTGGAGGATTTGTTCTGGATTGCTGTATCCTTTTGGCAATATTATCTGCAGAGTACCTGTTTTGTATTCAAGCCTCGGGTGCTTTACGTCGCGGTAGATTATGGCGTGTTCCAGCGCTTTATCCATAGGTTTTCACGTTTTCTATTATTTTCTGGTGCAGTTGATCCAGTTGCTGCAGCGTTAAGCCGTGTTGCGTGACGTATTTTCTCAGGTATTTGCGTGTTTCGCGTTCTATGGCTTTTCTTGTTGTTGGTTGGGTCTGCCAGCCTTTGAATATATGAGGCTGTAGCAGCGCCGTGAGCTCCCTTACATCTTGTGTGGGGTTTGCGGTTGGCGGCAGTGCTTTTTCCAGAGTTAGGAGCATGGCGTATTGTAGGTCTGTGAAGGCGAGTTGTTTTTGGCGGGTTTGGAGTTGCTGGTATTGCTGGTAGATTTGGGCGGCTTCGTTGTAGATTTTTTCGTAGTTTTTGGTTTTTTCTTTCCAGAGTTCGAGTATGCGTTCGACTTTGTCGGCGAGGGTTTCGTTGATGGGGTTGCGGTGTTTGTCGATTATTATGAAGCGGTTTAGGGTGAAGAGTATGTTTGCGGCTTTTTCTTCTTTTGTTTTGAGTTTTTCTTGGAGGTTTTTGAGGTACTCTGCGTCG
>JBBFKZ010000013.1:36763-49583 GCA_037481775.1 Bathyarchaeia archaeon | reverse complement strand
AACATCAGCCACCTTAATGGTTAAACTCAAAAAGACACGATCAAGCCGCGATAACGCCCTAAACCATACACCAGCACGCAACGCCTTCTTCTTCAAACTCAACAAAGAGGCTCGATCAACCAAAAACCGAGACCTGGCAGAGCCAGCAGCTTTAAACATTACAAATTTAGCCCCCAACACGCCAAGTCTCACCATGGCTTAGCCCCAATTGGAAAGCATTATTGACTGAATAGCAATATAAAAATTTCCCATTAAACCTAAAAAACCACCAAAAAAGAAAATGAAGAGCCCGCAAAGAATTTTCGAGAACAACTAATTCCTGACGCCACAAATCATCTGCAACTACCAAAAAAGCTTAAAAAAAGGGGGATTAGGGGCCGCGGGTTTTCTGCAGAACCTAACGTTTTCGAAGTATCAGAAACACAGCAACCGCAATTGCCAATATTATGGCTACAGTGGAGACAGCAAAGTAGGTTTCAACAGGCGCCTGAGGAGCAGGCGTAGCAGCAGGCGTAGCAGCAGGCGCCTCCTCAACGTATATGGCTGTTTCCGCAACAGACCCGTAGTAGGATTCTGAACCGGTGAACGTGGCGATAACAGTGTACTTGCCAGGAACAGGCGGCTCAAACGTCGCGCTGTAAAAGCCGTTCACGTCGCTCGTAGCCTTAGCCACATCATAACAGTTACCATTCGGATCAAGCACAGTAACAGTCACTTCAACGCCCTTCACGTCAGTAGGCTTAGGCTTCTGCATATACAAGTACTCCATCCAAGCGCTCATACTCTCATCAGCAACAACAGGAACACCGTTCGGGAACCGCGCCGCAACAGCCAATTCTCTGGTGCCAGGCGAAATGTCGGTTACCATGCCTTTGACAAGCACTTTGCTGCCGTGCACTGCGATTTCAGGCGAAACCTCAAGGCTGGTTCTGCTCGGACCCTTACCTATGGTATAGACACGCCCGTCCAAGTAATTAAGCGCTGTTAAAATGCCATCTGAAATCGCTGGGTTCCTCAGCCAGCCGGAAAGACTCCAGATTAACTCGCCGGTCGTTGCATTTATGCACCACAGCTTTCCGCCTCTCCAGGCAACCGAGTCAGGCGAGTGTTCATCATTTGCCACATAAATTTTTCCATCAGCTATGGTGAAGCCATTATAGGTGGGCCAAGAACCGTAAACAGTCTCAACTCCAGCATTGCCCATGTAGAAGTCCCACGCAAGCTTCCCAGTGTTGAGATCATAAGCGAAGACATGACCGCTGTAGCTAGTAGTGTAAACTTTGCCGTAAGCTATGTGAATTTGATAGGTGAATATGTCCCATGCTGAAGGCGCGGGATCGCTGACCCAGACACGGTTTCCAGTTTTAATGTCAAAACAGTACAAACGCAACTCAGCTTCATCAAACAGAATGTATTTACCTTCGCTGATAACCATTGGCGGCCTGAAATAAGCAGCGTACAAGTCTGTTCTATTTTGTGTCCAAAGCATCTGACCAGTCTTCGCGTCAAAAGCAACATCAATAGTTATAAACTGAGATTTATACTGACCCGCAGTTGAAACGCCTACTCGATCCTGCGCAAGCAAATAACCTTCGCCAACAACAGTGATGCTTGGATTCCCAGGCAAAGCTGGAACCGAAACATTCCATTGAATGCCCAAACGTCCATCCACTACTGAACCGACTCGGGGGCTGTAGATGTTGCCTACTTCTGCTCCGACCCATGGAAAAGCTTTGAATATAGCTAAGGTGGAATTCCACAGAATCAAGGATCTCCGTGCATTATCAAGGTAATATGATATGATCTCTCCGTTTTCTCCAAATATTGTTGGACCCGCACGGAAACGCTGTAGACCGCCCCAAGTTATGTTAGTTATTGTAAATAGAAAGCGGCCTGTAAACGCATCATAGATTTTTGCGGTAGCATTAGTTGTCGGCCCTGAAACAGCCCATAGATGCGCTATTAGGCCATGCTCATTGGGGTTTTCTATGTCATATATTTGCGCGAAACTGATACTTTCATTAGCTATGAACCAAATGTCTTCGCCAGTGTACAAGTCAATACATCTTGTTCCGAAAATGTCTGCGCTTGAAGTGGGCGGATGATCAACGAAAATTACTCTGCCCTCCAGTATCAGCGGAAGATAATACTGCTCATAGGCCAATCCTGCATAGTACTTCTTATCTTCAAAGGACCCGCCAGCGATGCCGCCAAAAAGTATCTGCTTCGTCCAGAGAATATGCGAGCTTTGAGGCGCCTTGGTATATGGAGCAAAAGCGGTGGTCATACAGAAATCTCTGGTTGGCGTGTTATAGCATTGCATAAGCCAGTTGTCAGCCATCTTCCACCATCCCTTATTCTCAGCGTATATCGGTCGAGTCCAATATTCTGTCGGCAAAGGCACATTTTGATATGGCTCAATACGTTCAGACTGCACTGTAACTTCTACGATTGGACTTTTACTGGGTCGGAAATAGTAGTTAGTGTTTGTTCGATAGCCGAAGCCAGTCTGAGCAAAAGTGGTAGTGTTTATCCATTGACCTGGAAATATCGCTTGGAAGGTATACTTACCTTCCATTGTTGGCGTATAGGTGAAGAAGAATCCGGATGTGGAATAGGCCTTAAATGGTCCCTGAGTTTCTTTGCTGCCATCTGGCTTTGTTATCTCCACCGTGAAGCCTGAAAAGAATTCGCCAGTTACTACACCTGCCGCAGTTGGAGAGGTCTTGTCCATCTGAACCGCAATTGACACGGATTGGCCAACGCCAACGGGGCTTGGCGCAACTGAAAGGAAAAGATACGTGGTAAGCTCGATAATTGGTTGCGCAGTAGCTACGTACATACTTGCGGTAAGCATTAGCAAGGTTAAGATGATGCCAGCGGCAACAGCAGATTCTTTTGCATTTAGAGTTGAATTTTTCAACTCCTATTCTCCCTCGGCTCCTTCTTTAATGAGGTATGTTTATAAAATTTTTGACATTGTATCTTTAGCAAGAAGCCACGTTTTAAAAGGTAATAACCTGCAGGATCTTAGAGAATATCCTTAGTTTACTTAATCAACATCGTAATTTAGATAAAATTTTGATTGAGAATAATTAATGTGAAATTGATAAATGGTTATTCATTCCAGTCCAGAAGGCGCCTCTCGCCTTCGAGTTTTTTGATGTCAGTTACATCTTGAGATACTTCAAGCGTGCCCAAATATTTCCCACGGCTGTCTCGCACAGCAAAGTAGCGTATGTGTATCAGGCGGTTGTTTAGGTTTATCCAGAATTCAGCGTGATCCTTTTTCCCAGTTTTGAAGGCATTCAGAATCCTGTTTACTACATGAACACTCTTTTCGGGATGGCACAACTGCACTTTTCTGCCGATCACAGCCTTTGTACGCACAAAGATGCGTTTGTCAGGTTTACTGAAGTATTTAACAGCATCATTAGCATCTACAAAGGTAACATCGACTGGAAGCGTATTCAGCAGTCCATCAAGTTCCTCCTTTGTGAGGCTGCCAGTTTCGAATTGCAAAATCCCTTCTGACCTAGCGCTTACATTGGCAGCTTCGGTCTGGAGCATAGGCGAAGCAGTTAGTTCGACAGGCGTGAAACAACAATATCCGATCTCATCGAACTCCCTTCGAATCTCCAGCCACTCTTGATCCGTGATCACCGACAGAGCTGCCGGGAACAAAATGTTATTTTCTTTGTAGAAATGGCTTGACAACTGATTATGCAATAAGCTGGCCGTATCATGCAATTGCGTTTTAAAATCTTCAAAACTAATTTCGCTCAAGTCTTGTACGAGTTGGCGAAGCTTCTTTTTATAGCCCCTTATTTGATCATGCTCCATCCACATTATAGCCGGAGGCTCAGTTATGCCGTGCTTCTCGATAACGGGAAAGAGCACATTTTCTTCCCGCAAATAATGCTTTTCTGAATCAACAAAATCTTCTGCTATATGCGTAACTGTGTGGATGTCGTCGGCAACATAGCGCATTTCGCTTACTTTCGCCAGTTTATTGGCGATGGATGAAAGCTGTTCTGCCTTTTGCAGCATTATCCTATGCTCTTCCATCAATATGCGTATCGGCTGCGTTGGAGTCAAATCAGAGGCCTGCCTCTCTAATTGTTCTTTAAAAATGGCTAAGTGCACATCGCAAAGCTTCCGCAGTTCCTCACGCTTCACACCCTCTTTGATAAGATCCCCCTCTATTTTGGCAATTTCTATAGAACTGGTATTCTCCAAAACCTGCTTGAACCTCTCTTTAACTTGCTCAGAAGGAACCCCAGCATGCAACTGACGCAATGCTTCCCTTATTTGCGCTTTTTTATCTTCATCCAAATAGCTTTCCTCCAATCCCATAATTAATGCTGCCACATTTAAAAGCAATTCCCACCGTAAATAGATAAATACAATCTGAAAACAGTTAAAAAAAGAGGGAGGAGTTCAAGTTTATCTTTTGTGCTTTGCAAGCGCATATAAGCCTATTGCAAGAATTATTATTGCTACTGCTGCTCCAGCGTAAATGTAGGTCGCGTCTATGCCATTTTTCCCTGTTGCCATGACGTCTGCAGCGTCTGTTTCACTGATGCTCTCTGTCGCCGCTTCCACCTCAGCAACAGTCCAAGTGGAGAGGTGGTTTGTGTTGCAGACTAGGTATCCGTCCTGGTCCACGTAGCTTGGCACTGCTTCCCATTCGGCGCGTGTCCTGTTCCAATACATCCACGTAAGCCTTGAAACGTTGACTTCTCTGTTAAGCTCCTGATTAAGCTCGGTTTGATTAATGTAAAGACGTATCTGGACGCGCAATTGCAACGTAGCGTTGGGTTCAAGTCCCAAGTAGAAGTTGAGGGTTCGCTCCATGACGCGGGCACCTTCAAGCGGCGAGCCACTTACGTTCATCGTCAGAGTCATGGTCTGGTTTGCGTCAATTGAAAAGCCGAAAAGCTTAGGCTTCACTGCGGGATCCACCGTAACAACTAAGCTACAGTTTCTTGTGCAATTCATCAGCATAGTGGTGTTTCTATAGCAGAATAATGTAGGCTCACCAGCCCTAACCTGCTCCATTTGAGCCACAGGCGTTAAATCAGTTCGGTTACATGTCACAGCATTGTTGGAAACTCCAGGAAATCCAGGTCCTCCAGCCGCAGATGAATGCGCAACGCTACCAGCTGCTAAGCTCGATGGCACGAAAGTTAGCAGTATCATCAGCAAGGCAACGATGGAAGCGCCAAGTTTGGCGGAGTTTCTTGCGAAATTTGGGTTTTTCACACTGAATCACCGGATAAAAGTAAATGCTAAAGTTTAGTTTAAGGGACACTGCGAGAAAAGCGTTCCAAAAGTAGGAATACTTGTTCCACGCTTGTCCAAACTAAATGTACCTGTATAGCGGATACACAAAAAATATAATCTTAAGAAAGACTAAATTAACGCGGGGAAAAATGGAACTCTGCAGCAAACAGCTCATCCTCGCAACCTTACTCATGCTATTGCTACCCATAAGCATGTTTGCAACAGCTGCAGGACAAGCGCTGTTCGAAGTTGAAGCCACAAACCTTACGATATATAGAGATGGCTTGGTTCATGTCACACAAACTTTAGCCGCAAACGAGTTATCTCCTGAAATAACGCTGTCGCTTCTATCCTCGTCTATTGAGAATGTAATGGTGCTTGATGAAAATCAGATGCCAGTGGACTATGAGCTGAATGGCGACAAAATAACCATCTTCACCTTAGGCGCAAAGCATGTTTCGGTTGAATATGAAACACTTGCACTTACAAAGAAAGAAGCGGAAGTGTGGACCCTCGTTGCCGATGCACCATATAACGTGAAAGTCTCTCTACCTCAGAACGCAACAGTGATTTATCTAAGTGATGTACCAACCGCAATAGACACAACAGGCACTTGTATAGTCCTATCATTACAGCCCAGCAAATGGGAGATAAGCTACGTGCTACCAATACAGCATGAGGAAGAAAGCGAAGGCAACAGCGCCACCCAAGCTACAATTCCAACAGAATATTTAACAGCAATCATATTCGCGGCAGCCGCGGCTCTTCTGTCAGCATTACTGATCGTTAAGCGAAGAAGAGGGCCTAACATTAAGAAAATACTGAAATCCAACCCTCAGTTAAAACAGGAAGATAAAGAAGTGATAAAGTTTCTAGCGGAAAAAGGTGGCAAGGCCTTTGAGGCAGAGATAAGAGAAAGATTCTCAGATATGCCACGAACAAGCCTTTGGAGACTGGTTAGAAGACTGGAAAGGCTAGAGATAGTTGAAGTAAAAAAGATCGGGCTTGAGAACCAGGTAGAACTCAAATAGCCAAGAAAAAACAGGAAAATTCTGCTTATAAACATGCTTTTTATGGCTTACCGCCATTACCTTGCCCGTAGCCGTCAACCATGCCGCCGTTGCTTGAACCCGAGTTGCTGCCGACGCCGCCTGAACCAGAACCACCTTGACACCTTTTCATTTCCTGTGTAAGCGCTTGATCCATTTCTTGAACCATTTGCCCAAGCTCCTCCAAAGCACGCCTCACACTCTGAAAATCATCTGTTTTGTTTTGGACCACTTGAATTCGACCCTCCAAGGCTTCCATGAACTGGTTTTCGTTTTGGTAACCCAAAGATTCGAGAACACCGGTGAAGTCGACGCCCGTTTGGTTTCCTCGCCTAAATTCTTCACTAATTCTTTCGCGAATTCTTTGGCAATAATTATAGATACGCCAAGCAGTAGATTCCTTGGCCTTTGCCTTCAAGTAAGCGTAAACTTGTGAAAGCATCTCTTTTGCGCTCTGTAAACGGGAAATAACCTCTGCAGCATTACCCTCTAAAAGCAGCGCTCTGGCAGCATCCATGTCTAGAAGAGATTTGGCATTATCAAGCCACTGTTCAATTTCTTCAGGCACATCTTCAAGCAGAACTTCCCGCAGACAGTCTATTCTTTGTATCTCTCGTGTTATAGCCTCTAGTAATCCTTGATTGTCAACCATCTGCCCCTTCTGGAGCTCTGCTTTCTCAAGGATCACATGTATTGATTGGAAAACTTCTCTGAAAATGCGCAGAGACTCAGTTGCGTAATCAACAGCAGCCTCGTAATCAACCATTGCAAGCGCGTCATGAGCAGCAGACAGCTTTCTAGCGCCTTCATTGTAGAGAGAAACATTGCCTTCCAACGCAGCATCAAGACCTACGCTTTCGATCGCTTGGAGAGCAGTCTCATTAACTTGCACAAGATCTATTAGATTTTTAACTTGCTGCGCCGCGCGATCAGCTAGTTTAATCATCTCTTCCGCAGGAGCCGCCTGAACGGAGGCTTGACCATAAAGCATAGCAGACGCAGGAAGCACTGTAATAACAAGTAGCGCGATTATTAGCAAAGCGGTAAGTCGGCTTTTGAGCAGCATTCTACATCACAAACTAATAAGTAGCAAAAGTATAGTTAAGGAACACGATGAAACAAGCGTTTCAAACTTAAACGTGAGCATTACTCTAAAACTCATGGCTACGCCTACAAAAATCAGGGTACATTTAAACGCGGAAAAAAGCTTTACTCGTCACTTGTTCCTAGGAAATCTCGGATCAGCGCAACTATTCTTTGCAGTTCTTTCCCGCTTAAAGGCGGCTTGTATGGTATGCGAAGCACATCCCAGCCTTTTTCCTCAAGCAGCACGCGGACCTCCTCGTCGCGCTCCTGCTGCTTATCGCCAGAGTGCGCTTGCAAACCGTCCAGGTAGACGGCTTTCCGCTTGTCAAGCCAGCAAAAATCAGGAACAGTGGCTTTCAGCACGATTGGCTTCTGGGTTACCATGCCATTGGTTAGACCCGCCGCACTCAGCGCCTTGAACAGCTCTATTTCGGCGTTGCTGACTTTCGGATGCATATGTCTCTTAAAGCTCAACAATTATCCACTCGACTCCATTTAGAATGCAACGGGTTCCTTAATAACTTTCAGCAAGCGCTGGGAGATTACGCAAGCGCACTCCGCTTCCCAATGTGTTCCAATTCTGATTTGGAGTATGGATTGGTTTTTCACAAAACTATTTTTCTAATTTATCAATGTTGTAAACTGGATGGCGATGAGCATAAAACAGGAACTTGAACAACTGCGCTCTATGCGAATGGAACTTGAGGCAGAAACTCGCGTCCTCCAAGAAAAACAGAAAGAATTGGAGAACACGCTAAAGACGCTTGAAGAAAAAATAGCCTTTGAAGAGCTAAAAAGAGAGAAGGCAATAGTTGAAGAATTGAAAAACCGCAACAGAGCACTCAAAGAAGCCATAGACCAAATGGAAGCCAAAAAGAAAGAGCTCGAAGCAAAGCTGCAACAGCCGCAACCAGCAGAAGCGCCTGCCGCTGAGGAAGAAGCAGAGCAGCTTGAAACTGCAGGTGCCGTCACCATGACAGTGGCAACAGGCAGCGTCTTAGCTGAAAGCCCCGGGAACCAGGAAAAAAAGAAGCGCAGATTCTTCTAAAAGCATAAGCGCAATTTGAAAAACAGCAGTGCCCGCCTGGCACCTTTCGTTATATGACACAACAGTGGAAAAAATAACTATCATCGTACTTTACTCATTTTCGTTTAGCACTTACGCAGCACGGTGCTCTTATTCGCTTCGGGCTTCCAAAGGTTCTTCAATCGCCATGGGCATTAAGTGAACATAATCCGGCTCTCGAGCCTCAATAGGCTTTGCCTTCTGACGCTCTTTCTGGTGACCGATCCAGTATAGGCTCCATCCGATCATCCAGATGAAAACGATAGCGGGAAGAAGCAGAAGTATAAGCGCTTTGCTGCGTTTCCGCTCTTCTTTTATTATTTTCAAAAGTGCACCCGATACACTTTACAGTCGCAGAGATGTAATAAGTTTTATTTATTTACAATACAGACGCCAAATAAGCACAGTTGAAAAAGGCATTTGTAATTCGCGGTAATTAAAAGAGAAAAAGGAGAGGATAGCAGCTACGCTTATTGCTTCTTAGCTTTTGATTCAGCTTTAGGTTTAGCCTTCGCCTTAGCAGTTTCCTTAACGGGTTTCATAGGCGCACCGCAGCAGATTATCTCAACTGGCTCACACCCGCAGGGATCCTCAACCAACACGATTAGGCCGCATTCTTCGCACTTGTATTTTTCACCTTTTTTCGCCAAAAAATAGCACCATCCACATGCGCTAGCAACACTATATTTTCTGCGCTTTTTAGATATAAATTTATTCAAAACTGCAGCAAAACGAAAGGGAAAGGCATAAGTGACCTAAGTAGAAAGAATAACTGGAAAAGGGACATGAAAAAGCAAAATTTAGCTGCCATTCTCTTGATTGTAGCCGCACTTGCGCTGGGCACTGGCGCATTTCTCACGCTTACGGGGGCACCCGCGAGCCGCGCACCGTTGGCCTACACTTATGAAGTTGTGAAGGTTTATCCACATGATCCAAACGCGTTCACCCAGGGGTTAGTCATCGATCAGGGTGTGCTTTACGAAGGCACGGGGTTATGGGGTTACTCTTCATTGCGTAGGGTAAACTTGGAAACAGGCACAGTCCTGCAGATGCATAGTTTGCCCAGCGAATTTTTCGGTGAAGGCATCACAATTTTCAACGGCAAAATTATCCAGCTGACCTGGCAGAACCATGTAGGCTTCGTGTATGACAAGCAGACATTTGCGTTAATACGGAACTTTAGTTATCCAACTGAGGGCTGGGGTATTACGCATGATGGCAAGAAGCTAATAATGAGCGATGGAACAGCAAACCTGTACTTTTTGGATCCTGAAACCTTCCAGAAGATTGGCCAAGTTGAGGTTCATGACGGAAACACATCGGTGACAAGACTTAATGAACTGGAGTTTGTCAAAGGAGACGTTTACGCTAACGTGTGGGGCGAAGATAGAATCGCCATCATCAACCCTGAGACAGGCCAAGTCAAAGGCTGGATTGACTTAGCAGGGATTTACCCGCAAGCAAATCAGAACCCAAACAGCGTGCTTAATGGAATTGCCTATGACCAAGAGGCGGACAGGATTTTCGTGACCGGAAAATTATGGTCAAAACTCTTTGAAATAAAGTTGATCGAGCGAAAGTGAAAGTTAATCTTCAGTTTTCTTTGCCGCGCTCTCGGCTGAAGCGAACTCGCGTAGTTTTTCAGCCATCGCCCTAAGCGTCTGGTCCACGCGGTAATTTACGCTGCCCTCCTCGAAAGTTCCGTCTGCCAGTCTTTTACCAGCTTTAACACCCGTCAGAATTTCGATGCCTTCATCAATGGTTCTAACAGCGTAAATATGAAATTGCCCGTTTCTGACGGCATCCACAACCTCCTCCTTAAGCATCAGGTTCTGCACGTTACTCTCGGGGATCATCACACCCTGCTTGCCGATTAAGCCTTTAGCCTTGCAGACTTCAAAGAACCCTTCAATTTTTTCGTTAACGCCGCCTATCGCTTGAACTTCACCCTTCTGATTCACTGAGCCCGTAACGGCGATGTACTGCTTTATCGGCAACCCGGAAAGCGCCGAAAGTATGGCATATAATTCAGTGCTTGAGGCGCTGTCACCTTCCACACCAGCGTAATTCTGCTCAAAAACAAGCCTAGCGGAGAGACTGAGGGGCTTATCCTGTGCGTACTTCTCATTTAAGTAGCCACTAAGGATAAGAACGCCCTTCGTGTGAATGGGCCCGCCCAGTTTAGCCTCGCGCTCTATGTCGATAACGCCTTCTTGGCCCAGCCCAACGCTTGCGGTAACTCGGGAAGGTGTACCAAAGGAGAAGTCTCCGAGGCTCATCACAGATAAGCCGTTGACTTGCCCGATTTTCTCGGCGTCCGTGTCGATTAAGAGTATGCCTCTTTGGATCATTTCCTGGATTTTCTCTTGGATAAGTTTTGAGCGATAGATCTTCTCCTCGATGGCTTTTCTCACGTGAGCAGCGGTTATGAAGCGCGAGTTTTCTTGTGTGGCATAAAAGTTGGCTTCTCGAAGTATGTCAGCGACTTCGGCGAAACGGGTGGACAACTTTTGCTGGTCTTGGGACAGCCGTTGGCTGCACTCGATTATTTTTGCTAAGCCTGTGCTGTCGAGATGCTTTAGGTTTTCTTTTTGGCACAGGGTGCAGACGAAAGCCGCGTATTGCTGTATATTCTCTTCTGTGCGGGGCATTGTGGTGTCGAATTCTGCTTTGACTTTGAAGAGCTCCGCGAATTCCATGTCCAAAAGGTACAGTTGCTGATAAAGGTAGGGGCTTCCAATGAGGATTACTTTAACTTTTAACGGAATAGGCTGCGGCTTCAAGCTTTTAGTGCTGATAAAACCAAAGCGCTCCTGAGGTTCTTCGATGATGATTTTTCCATCTCTTAAGGCACGTTTCAGCCCTTCGTAGGCGAAGGGATTTAGAAGCAAATCCTCAACTGGAATAATCAAGTAGCCGCCGTTGGCTTTGTGCAGGGAGCCGCCGCGAATCATGGTGAAATCAGTTATAAGCGCGCCGAACTGCACCTCTTTCTCTGTTGTACCGAAAAGGTTTTGGTATGTAGGGTTAAACTCCATTACAACGGGTGCGCCATTAAGCGTGGAGTTGTCAACAATCACGTTTACTTCGTATTTTTTGAATGGGGCCTCTCGTATCCAAGGCAACGGAAAAGGAAGCGGCTGCTGAGGTTCAGTTTGTTTTATGAACTGAGCTATGTTGTCCAGAATATCATTTTGCGCGTCCTTTAGGTAAACAGCGATTTCAGGCATGTCCTTGTATTTTTCAATCAACTCTTCTACCAAGTTGCCGATGGCGTAGAGCGCGACGTCCCGATTGAGCTCTCTAAGTGCTTCGTGAATTTTCCGTTCTAAATCAATGAACTGCCGCATCGCGCTTCGGAACTCAGCCTCTAGACGCTCGCGCTTTTCCTGAATTAGCTGCTGCATCTTCGGCGGTAACCTTAACAATTCTTCCTCGCTGACCGGACGACCATTAACTACTGGAATAAGAAGCAAGCCCATAGGAGTGCTTTGAATTATGAAGCCTTCCTGCTGCGCCCTAACATTTAATTTGTCAATTAACTCTTTCCTTTGCCTTTCTACTTCGCGGATAGTAGCGTCTCTTTTTGCGGCATAGTCTTCGCTTTCGAAGGCTTTAGGAAGCGCCGTTTTGACGCGGTCGATAAGAAATTTCATGTCGTCGCGGAACTGCCGCCCTTTTCCAGCGGGCAACTGTATAGCCTTCGGTTCATATGGGTTGGCAAAGTTGTTTACGTAGCACCAGTCGGAAGGCACCGGTTCAACTTGGGCTATTTCCTCCACGAAGCTTTTAACCGCGGTTTTCCTTCCTGTTCCAGGATAGCCTGCCACGTAAATGTTGAAACCCTGATTTCTGATGCCCAAACCAAACTTTAAAGCTCGAACTGCACGCTCTTGACCAATTATTTCTTGAAGTGGCTTTAGTTCCTGTGTGGTTTCGCATCGCAAGAGATTAGCATCACATTCTTTACGGAGACTTTCCGGCAACAACTCGCCTACCATTTTCTAAAGGCCTCGCCAGCCATATTCTAATCTGATGACGCATTTAACTTTTTAACGTTCAGATTACACGTCGCTTTACTCAACCACTTTTGAGGTCAACCGTGCCTTTTTGATTATGAAAACGCCCGAGTTGCCTTTCGCTTCAATGGCAGAGTCCAAAATTTCAATTTTCTTTTTGAACATCGGCGCGTCTAAAACAGTGGTCTCTATTTCGCCGCCCTCGCCTGCAACGCTTAAGCCGAACTCTTCACTTAAACGCGTAAGACGCTCTATGAGAGCAGGATCTATCTGCTTCCCCAACCAGCTTTTATCCAGCGGATAAGCAAAAACTC
>JBBFKZ010000013.1:12204-36753 GCA_037481775.1 Bathyarchaeia archaeon | reverse complement strand
AGATGATTACTACGAAACCTTTCGCCACCAACTCATCCAAGAGAGATTTTTGGTTTCGCTTCCAGAGCGGATTAATGCAGACAATATGCAAGCGATCACAGATGCTTTGAATGCGCCGGGATTGATAAGCAGATTCCACAGCACCTGTAACAACACCCTCAATACTAAAGTCCCTAACTGCTTGCGTTATGGCTTCTTCCAAGTCTTTAAGCTCCTCTTCACAGGCGCCTTTTGTGGCTTTTCTTATCAGCGGCAAACCCAGTGCTTCAGCTTGAAGCGCGGTCAGGTCTATGTTTGGAGTGTGAAACATGAAGCTCTCTTTATTCTCAGAAACCAACGTAACTAGGCATGCTATTTCCGCGTTTTCCGCGGCCTTATGCAAGGCAAGTGTTGAATCTTTACCGCCTGAAAACAGAACACCAAGTCTCATTAACTATTCCTAGAAAGAAATACGCTTATATACGTATGCTACTTTGTAACCAAAGAAGCGCAATAAATTTTTGCGATGCATCCAAAAGCTGGAAAACTATTAAAGAAGAAAAAAGTCAAATCACTTTTAGAACAAAAACGGGAGAGTTTACGAAAAGCGGTTGTCACGTCCTTTTTGGCACTTTATATCATGTGTTATGTTTTTACGCTGCAGACGTTCTCGATTTTTTTCAGCGTTTCTATAATCTCGGGCGTGACGCACTGATGCAGCACATAAACTGAAACCGCGTAGCCGCCGCTTCCAATTTGTCTTGAGTAGTTTGCGCGGATGTTTATGTTGTTGTCAGCTAGGACTTTGTCGATTTTGGCGAAGACGCCTGGAACATCACGATGATGGATGAAGAGGGTATAAACGGGTTTCTCTTCAAGCTCTATGCTTTCTCCCGCGTTTACTGCATTAGCGAAGTCTCCGCCTAGCAGGTAGCCTGCTACAGCACGGGCGATTTCGAGGGAAGTTTCCTTTTGCGCCTCGATGGTTGAAGCGCCCAGATGCGAACTGAAAATTACGTTGTCAAGCTCTCGCAGTTTGCTCCTGAATTCTGCACCATCAGCTTTAGGTTCCACTGCATACACGTCGAGCGCTGCCCCTGCAATTCGCCGTTCTTTCAGCGCTTTGTATAATGCGGCCTCATCGATGTTAGCGCCTCTTGAAGTGTTAATGAGGTAGGCTGTTGGCTTCATCAATCTAAGCTCTCTTTCATCCACTATAACCTCAGAGCCACCAGTGTGTATGCTCACATAGTCAGCTTTGGACAGCACTTCTTCTTTGGACATGAATTTTATGATTGAAGTAGCGCAAGGCCTCACGTCATAGCCTATAATGTCCATGTCGAAGCCACGGCGGGCTATTTCGGCGACCCGCTGCCCAATTCTCCCACAACCGAGTATGCCTAGTGTTTTATGGGAAATTTCTGTTCCTCTAAACTTGGCTTTTTCCCAAATTCCATTTTTCAGCGAGTGATGCGCTTGAGAGACATGCCTTGAAATGTCAAGCATTAAAAGTATGGTTAATTCCGCCACTGCGTTGGTGTTTCCGTAAGGCGCGGACTTTACGACGATGCCGTTTTCTGATGCTGCAGCCACGTCGATGTTGTCGTAGCCGACGCCTGCTCTCCCGATAATCTTCAGCCTGCCTTTAGCGCCTGCTTCGATAACTTCGCGGGTAACTTTGGTGGCGCTTCTTACGACTAAAGCATCAAAGTCGCCTACATCCTTGATCAGCTGGCTTGAATCGCGCTTTTTTGTGTCCGTTTTTATTCCAAGCGCCTCAAATAATTGTATACCCTCTTGTTCTAGCCCATCGTTCAGTAAGACTTTCATTTTATTACATCCCCATTTTCAATTAGGCTGTGGGTCCGCGTCTATCCCAAGCTTTTTTGCAAATAGGCTATTGCCTCTTCCAAGCTTTGGAAGCCGTATTTCACCTGGTTGAATTCTTTTTTAAATGCGATAACGTCCTCTTTGACTTCAGCTGGTTTACGCTTACCCTTAATTACACTGATCATTAGATCGCATAAGTGTTTTATCTCGCTTTCTCTGAAGCCGCGCCTTGTAACGTCCTGGAAGCCTATGCGCAAGCCTGACGGGTTATCACGGTCATTCTGATTATTGTAGGGTAACAGATTCTTATTCAAGATTATGTTGGCGTCCTCAAGGTCCTGCGCTACCTTCTTGCCGCCACCGAAATCGGAGACATCCACGGCTATCTGATGCGACTGCGTAAAGCCCTTTTTCTCACATAGGACCTTGATGCCGTGCTCATACAAGTATTGCCCTGCGGTCTGTGCATTCTTCACTATCCGCCTCGCCAGCTCCGCGCCGAAAAGCTTCATTTCCAATGCGGCTACGCCGAGCGCAGGTAATCGGCCCAAGTGAGTGTTTGAAGCGCTGAGGGGGAAGATGGCGAATTGAATGGCTTTTATTGCTTTTTCCATTCGTGCGTCCTTTGCGTTTCCAAGTATAACGCCGCCCTGTGGTCCAGGGAAAGTTTTGTGTGTCGAGGAAGTTATGATGTCGACACCTTCGCTGAATGGATCTTGGAAGACACCGCCGGCGATGAGGCCTAGCACATGGGATGCATCGTAGGCTACGTACGCACCGACTTCCTCAGCCACGGCTTTCAACTCTTTAACAGGATGCGGAAACAAGAAGAGGCTACCGCCAAAGGTCACTATACCAGGTTTGGCGGCTCTTATCACATGAGCGGATTTTTCTGGGTCTATATTGAATTCTTCTATATTATAAACGTGATTTATGTTTTCAAGCCCGAGAACTGAGCCCGCGAGCCCTGCATAGTCGTGAGATATGTGGGCTCCGCAACTTAACGGCGTAACAACCATTTTCCGGTTTTTTGCCGTTGTAGATAAGCCTTTGAAGGTAGCTAGGTTGGCGTGGGTGCCAGAAACTAGGCGCACATCGGCCCATGTACAATTAAACAGTTTTTTCATGAGATCTGTTGTGTAATCTTCTATTTGAGACATGTACTTTTGACCTTGGTAATAGCGCTTTTTAACATGGCCTTCTAGGTCGTTTTCACCTTCTGCATATCTGCCCTCTAAGTCGGAGGCTAAACTGAGCGCTTGCTTTACGGCTGGCGACTTAAGGCCTTCGCTGGCGATTAGGTTTATACATTCTACGTCGCGGTATTGCTCATGCTTGCGAGTTGCGTCGACTAGTTTGAGGAAGAGTTCCCCAAAGTCATCCATCTTGTTTGTTCCCTCTTTGACGCAACCGAAATAGACTTGGAAATATTTAGCCCTTACTAGCGTGTTTGCCTTATAGGAAGGATGAGGGACGAAGTTGTGTTTGTTTTCTTTTAATTGGGCATGATGCTTGATTTTTAGGTGTGCCTAAAAGTTTATTAGGAGCATAAGCGGCATCCTCAATTTAGGCACGCCTAAAATTGGTGAGCATATGCCACACAAAAGCAGCGAAGATTACCTAAAAACAATATACGACCTATCCCAAAACGGAAAAGCAGTAAGCACCACAAAAATTTCACAAGTACTACGAATCGCGCCAGCCAGCGTAACTGAGATGCTAAAAAAACTCGCCAACAAAGGCTACATTACATATTCACCATACCACGGAACAAACCTAACAAATGAAGGCCGCCAAATCGCTGAAAAAATAGCTCGGAAACACCGCTTACTAGAACGCTTTCTACATGACATTTTGAAAATTGACAAAGAAAAAGTCCACAGCCAAGCATGCGAGATGGAGCATTCACTTTCGGACGAAGCAGAAGAATCGCTATGCAGATTCCTAAAGCATCCCGATCGATGCCCAGACGATGGAAAAATGATTCCGCCATGCGATCTCCAGATAGAAAGCTGCGCCGAATGCCTACAACTACATGAAAAAGGCCTAGAAGAAACGGGAAAACATGATCAAAGACTAGTCGCTATAAGCAGCCTAAAAGAGGGACAGCACGGCAAAATCGTCTTCATCAGAGGCGGCCGCAACATGGTTCAGCGCCTTCTGGACATGGGGCTTACGCCGGGTACAAGAATATGTGTCGTCAGAATCGCGCCGCTGGGAGGACCCGTAGAGCTGGCGGTGCGGGATTCAAAACTTGCCATCGGGAAAGGCGTGGCCTCAAAAATTTTTGTGGAACCAGAAAACGCATCAAGCTAACAGGTGAACTTTTATGGCATTCCACTCTTGCCCATCAAACAAGGAGTGCATAAGCCAAAAAGGCAGCCGACACCTTAAGATAGCCTTAGCTGGAAACGCTAACGTCGGCAAATCTGTGATTTTTAATCACTTAACTGGTTTACATCAGCACATAGGCAACTGGCCGGGAAAAACAGTTGAAAAAGCAGAAGGAACTCTTCAGTTCAAAGGTTACACAATAGATGTTGTGGATCTGCCAGGAATATACTCGCTTTCCACATATTCGCTTGAGGAAGTAATCTCAAGAAAATACATAGCAGTTGAGCGGCCAGACGTGGTTATAAATGTTGTAGACGCCTCGGTGCTTGAGCGAAACCTCTTCTTCACTTTACAGCTTATGGAACTGGAAACGCCGATGATTATTGCGCTGAACCAGATGGACATCGCAAAAAGCAAGGGAATCCATGTAGACATTCGAAAGATGGAGCAAGTTTTGGGAGTACCCGTTGTGCCAACAATCGCTGTGAAAGGCATAGGCATCGACAAGCTCCTAGAGAAAGCCATTGAAGTGGGTGAAACGAAACCGGGGAGAAAGCCCACTCAGATATGGTATGGCGAGGAAATAGAAGAAAAAATCAGCTTACTTGCGGATGCAATGAAGGATGTTGAGTTTGTCTATCCAAGGCGGTACACGGCTATCAAGCTGCTGGAAGGAGATGAGGAAATAGAACGAGAGATTAAACGGGTAGCACCGCAAGTAGTTGCTATGGCAAGGAAGCTTGCAGCAGAAATTGAGCATCTTCATGGTCACGGATGCTCAACTGTGATAACTTCTGAGCGCTATGAGGCAGCCGGCTGTATAGCTAGATCGGTGCAGTCAATAGTGCCGCCCATAAAGCCCACTTTAGGAGAACGCCTGCATAACTTTACAACTCATAAAGTAACAGGCTACGTGACAATGATTTTTTCGCTGGTGCTAATTTTCTACGGCATATTCACTTTCGGAGATTACACTTCAGGCTTACTTAGCGATCTGCTCTACAGCTTAGAGCCGCTTGTAACAGGCGCTTTCGGAACAGGAATCGCCGCCGATTTGCTTTGGGGCGGCGTCATTCAGGGCCTCATCGCGGGAATCACAATAGTCTTGCCTTACATAATTCCCTTTTACCTCATACTCTATTTCCTAGAAAACTCGGGATACCTAAGCCGTATCGCATTCCTAATGGACAACATCATGCACAAAATGGGCCTGCATGGAAAAGCATTCATCCCACTCATGCTCGGCTTCGGCTGCAACGTGCCCGCTTGCTTGGGATGCAGAATAATGGAAACTCAGCGGGAAAAGTTGCTCGCCGCGTTTGTCACGACTCTTGTGCCGTGCGCTGCAACCACCGTCATCATACTCGGCCTCGTAGGCAACTTTTTAGGCATCCACTGGGCACTGGCACTTTACCTCTTCAACTTCCTGATAATCTTCTTGCTTGGCCGATTGGCGTTCAAAGTCGTTCCCGGCGAACCCACGGCGCTAATCATGGAAATGCATGACTACCGGTGGCCGCACGTTAAAACCATACTGAAGCAAACTTGGTTTAGAGTGGCTGAATTTATAAAAATAGCTTTTCCACTGATAATTGCTGGAAGCCTCGCGCTGAAGCTTGCGGAAGTGGCCGGATTACTGGAGCCCGTAGCCGCAGCGCTAAGCCCCATAACCGTAGCGTGGCTAGGCTTGCCCGCCATCACGGGGATAACGCTGATATTTGGCGTGCTGAGAAAAGAGCTTTCGCTGGTTATGCTGGCAACGCTTCTGGGAACAACCAACTTCGCCCAAGTGCTGACGCCAGTGCAGATGGTTGTTTTCACTTTGGTGGCAATGTTCTATATTCCATGCATAGCAACCATAGCGGCGCTGGTCAAGGAGTTCAGTTTGAAGAAGGCGCTTCTTATAACAATATTCGAAATTGTATTCGCGATACTCTTGGGAGGAGTTGCCTTCCGACTTTTAGCACTGATCTTGTGACACTCCCACGTCTAAAGAACGCGGGCTTTCTCGCCAATATATGAAATCTGCGGCAGCGAAAGAGCCTTTACGCAGCACTTTATGCGCAAGATTCAGTCGGATGCAGAAATATAGCTTTGTTTGCCTATTTGAAATTAAAGAAAAAATATGGGTTTCAGATGGTTAAGCGTTGGCTGCTAATCTGCGTTTTGGCCGGTGCTATCGGCTTTACGAGATTTCTTTTTAGCTGAACTGTGAGCCTTTGCCTTGAGGGTTATGGTGCCGCCGGCAACTTTCGTTATGGGATAGGCGCTGTCAGGGTTGCCTAAGTCACTGTCATAGATTACTTGACCTGTTTGTTTTTCCCAGAGGGTTAGCCGGAATTTTGCAGGTTTGCCTTCTGCAGCATTTTCTGGCATTGCAATTAACGCAAAGGCGCATTCTTTCGTGCCGTTGAGCAGCCCTGTTCCTGTAAAGTGCACTGCTTTGTCTGTGATCACGAGCCAATCGAGGCGTTCACTTCTGAAAGTTAATTCTGCCGCGGGGAATGCGAATTCAGCTTGACCTACAGGTGTACCCGTGTCTTTCTGGTAGCCAGCTGTGAATTGGAAGGTGGCTTTGCCTTCGGCTTGCGGCTTTTCTGTGTATGCGCCTTCAGGAGATTCAATCCAGCCTTCGCCGATCGCGGAGCCAGCAGCGGGATCATAAACGATGATTGTGCCGCATTCTTGTGCGGTTACGTTGCCCATTTCGTCTGCGCCGCGCACTATAAGCGGATATATGCCTGGTTTTTCAATCATGGTTTTCGCGGTTAACTGCTCAAGCTGCGTGTCCAGCTTGCCATCGGCAGCAGCCATTGGGAACCATGAGGCGCCGTCAAAGCTGTATTCTGCTGAAACAATTCGTGATCCTCCTGTTCTTGAGTCGTCCAAAACGCCATTTACGATGAAGAGGGCATTTGCCATTACCGGGTTTGGATTGACTATTACGTTTTCGAATATAGGTGCGTCTATGTCGCGGATTTGCGCTTCTTCTTTTGTCTCACGTTTACTATAGAATATGGCTACGCCTATTATGATGACGAGAATTATCGCAAGCGCTGCAGCAACTATTGGGATCTCGATGTTTAGGATAGGCACTTGAATTATGAAGCTATTCTTCAAAGCCAGTATCGAGCCCGCAAAGAGAAGCGATACAAGGTTTATGACTTTTATCATGGGGTTCAACGCGGGACCAGCTGTATCTTTCAAGGGGTCGCCGACCGTGTCGCCTATAACTGAAGCCTTGTGGCTTTCGGAGCCCTTGCCGCCGTAGCATCCGTCTTCAATCTTTTTCTTGGCGTTATCCCATGCGCCTCCAGAATTTGCCATGAAAACAGCGAGAAGTTGTCCTGTCAAGATTACTCCTGCAAGGAAGCCGCCCCATGCTGAGGGGCTGAGGGTTAAGCCCACGGCTAGAGGTGTTAGGATAGCGATGATGGCTATGGTTGCAAGTTCTCTTTGTGCCGCGGATGTACAGATGCCTACGACTTTGGCGTAGTCAGGCAGCTTGGTGCCTTCAATTACGCCTGGAATGCGGAATTGCTTTCTGACTTCTTCGATGATCTTGCCTGCTGCTCTGCCCACAGCTCTTATGGATATGAAGCTAAACAGGAAGGGCAATGCACCGCCTATTAGTAGGCCTACAAAGACCAGCGGATCCGTTGCTATGTCGAGGTTTACATGCACCGTTTCTGTGAAGGATGAGAACAGTGAGATGGCGGCTACTACTGCTGAGGCAATAGCTATGGCTTTCGTCACCGACTTGGTTGTGTTTCCTGATGCGTCCAAGTCTGCAAGGATCTTTCTTGAGTGACCCTGCAACCCGGCCATTTCGCCTATGCCATTTGCGTTGTCAACTATTGGACCGAAGGTGTCCATGGCAACGTTGTTTCCAGTCTGCGTCAACATGCCTATGCCTGCCAGCGCTATGCCATAGGAAGCGAATAAGAAGCCTGCACCAGTCCATATCAGCATGGAAACGACTATGGTCAAAGCTATGAGGAAGATGGTCCAAACGGTGCTTTCGAAGCCAAGTGCAAGACCCTGCAAAATTACAGTTGCAGGACCGGTTTTGCTGGATTTTGCTACGCCGTCAACAGGGTTTCTGCTTGGGTTGGTGAAGTAGTCTGCGAGTTTGTTGAAGCTTATTGCAAGAATTATGCCTACGGTGGTTGCAAGGAACACGCGTATATCATTCACGTACACTATGGATAGCACAAGGAAACATGCAGCGGAAATGACGCTTGAAAGATCGTATGATAAGTCCATGGCTTTGAAGGCGTCGCCTTTTGTTAGTTTGTCAGGCCACTTGGCTACCATGTAAGTGCCGATGAGCGTGCTGATGACGCCGATGCCGCGTACTAGGATGGGGAAAACAATCCATTTCGCCTCGAATATGGGGCCTTGCGTGGCGATGGCTAATCCAAGTATTAGCGCTGAAACCATTGTCACTTCGTAAGACTCAAAGATGTCTGCAGCCATGCCTGCGCAGTCGCCCACGTTATCGCCTACAAGGTCAGCGACTACCGCGGCATTCCTTGGGTCGTCTTCTGGGATGCCGCGTTCAACTTTGCCTACGAGATCAGCGCCTACGTCAGCGGCTTTTGTGTAGATGCCGCCGCCGACTCGCATGAAAAGCGCCAGCAATGTGCCTCCGAAACCGAAGCCTAACAGCACATCGGGCGAGTGGTCAACGTATATGAGAAAGATGGCGACGCCGCCGAGCAGACCTAAACCGTCTGTAAGCATGCCCGTGATTGTGCCAGTGCGGTATGCAATACGCAGTGCTTCGCGAAATCCCTTCTTTGATGCTTCAGCCACGCGTATGCTGCCTTGGACAGCCATGTTCATGCCGATGTAGCCTACCATGGCAGAGAAGAATGTGCCCATAAGGAAGGCGCCGACGCGGCCGATCGCCACGAAAAGCGGGCTATTATCAAGCGAAGCGGAAAAGTAGAGGAAAATTGCTAAGAAGCCAATGAGCAACAGCATGGATTTGAATTGGACATGAAGATAGGCGTTTGCTCCAGCGCGAATGCCTTCCCAAACTTCCTTTACACGCCCAGCCGCTGTTGGCTCCTTAAGAATTCGCTTTCGAAGGAAGAAAGCATAGACGAGGGCTATTATTGCGATGCCTACAACTGCATATAATGCACCGTACTCCAAAGGTGAAAGTACACTAGCCATTAATAGACCTCACATGTTTACTGTATCATTTGTGGTTTGATTTTGATTGTTAAACAACCCACGCAAATTACCAATATCAAATTTAAACTTTTGCTTGGCGTCTACACATAAATAGAATAGAAAAATCAAGAAAATGCTAAAACAGCACCACAAAACACGCGCCTAGGCGGTCGGACCCTGCAATAGAATAGACGGCAAAAACGGGCGGGTTTTTGCATGCGTGCGTATGGCAACTTTAAGCCTTATGCCGCTGTGCTACTTTTTGTCTGCTTCGTCGAGGGCGGGTTCCTCAGCTTCGGGCGTGATCTGGTTTTCTTTCAGCATTGCTTTGGCGAGTTGTTTGCCGAAGTCTGTTAAGCAGAAAACTTTGTAGATGTTGCGGCCGTTTCGTGATATGCGTGTGTCCTCCGTGAAGATTTTGGCGTCTCGCAGGAGCTCGCAGTTTTTCAGGTCGGATGAGGGCACGGGCATGCCTGCGCTGCTTTCAAGGTACCAGATGCAGTGATCTTTGCTGTTGAAGGCAGCTATAATATATTTTTTGTATACGCCAATTCTTTCTCGGATATAGTTTGTAAGGTACTCAGCTAGTTTGTCTGACATAAGTATTTTCTGAGCGCTAACATGCTTAAATTTCTGTCGCCTAAAAATTTGCAATCTAACATTAAGTGGTGGGGCTGCCCGGATTTGAACCGGGGTCTATAGAGCCCAAGTCTACAAGCCTAGACCAAACTAGCCGACAGCCCCGTATGTTAAGCGTCGTCATTTTTCAGTTATTACTTGGTTTTAAGAGTTTTGTTTCTAATAGCTTGTTTTGGGCATCTAAAACGGTTATGCATTAAGCGGCAAAGGCTGAGCTTTTTGCCCAGTGCACTCCTTTTTGAAAAAAGTAAACAGTTCACTGCATGCTTACATGAAAAGGGCGGGGTTGTTGGTTATCTGCGGGAGCGGCATTGAAGCACTTTGGGGCAAAGCAGGCACTCGTCTGGGAGCAGGCCGTTATGAAGCTGCGCATTTAGGAGGCTGGAGAAATGAGCGCATTTGGCGGGTGACTCGAATACTTTGGGGTATTCAGCTGGTTTTACGTCTACTATTTTCAGGTTTTCCACAGTTATTTCAAGCTTGGACATGCAGTGGGGACATGCATAGTAGGATTGCCGCGGGAAGGTAGATGAGTCAGTTATGATTGTGGGCTTTTCAAAAGTTTTTTCGCAGCCTTTGTAGGGACATTTAAGTTTGTCTTCGTTGCGATGAAAGTGAAATAGATGCATGGCTCATCTTCCCCTGTAGGCGCTTCAAAAGTATCGGTTTTATCAATATTTTATAAACATTTCTGCGCACATGAACAACAGAAATACACAAAAATGAAAAGGAACCTCAAGGAGGCCTTGAACCTCTATTTCTGGCGTCCTCAATTCATTTTTCATGTAAGAACGCCGCTTTGATATTATCGCTGTGGTTTGGGTGAAAGTTTTCTTGTGCTAGTAGAATTCATGCGGACGTTATGATTCCATCTTTGTTGCCAAGTTTTTCATTCATTAGAGATTTTGAGTTGATTGGTTTGGATGATTATGATCTTTCTATTTTGAATGGTGAAACTCGCGGCATATATGCTGCTGGACTGAAGCTTTCCATCAATACTATTCGACAGAGGACCCATCAGCGACTCCTTGGGCAACGTGGAAGCATGAATAATTTTTGGAGAGGCAGCTGAAGAGGGACATAGCCACTTAAACCCTCAACGGCTTTGCCTCTTGGATTCAAACCTATGCTAAGCACCCTAAAACCATCAAAGTATATGTTGAGGCTGTTAATCAGGAGGCTCGCTGGCTACACTCATCCAGCGGAGACGCGGCAAAGCTACTTTTGGGACGCCTTGATGATCTCTCTGTGAACTTTGATCATCAATTTTAGCAGGTCCGATCTGCAATCTCTGACTTTACTGTTTGGCGGCGTTGTCGCCAATACAAGGACTATATAGTAGTTCTTGTCGCTTTGCTCCTCCACATAAACCCTAAAATTTTCAAATTCTCTGCTTAATACTTCTTGAATTTTTGCAATCACCATATCAGGATCGTATTCCACTGAAAACTCGTACCTCACGCGAACAGTCTTAGGTTCCTCTTTCTCTTCCATTACAACGCTATCGGAGAAAGCCAAATTGTTTGGGATCTTAACCATTTCCCCGTTGTCGGACAAGATTTTTGTGTGAAGCAAACCCACCTCCACCACAACACCCCGCAAAGTTGGCATAAACTCATCGCGGCTAAACATTTTATATGCAGGAAAAGGCGTCGCTGTCAAAGGCAATCCCCCAGAAATCTTAACTTGAGTACCTGGCCTCAAGAAACCAGTCCCGAGAATTATCAAGCCAGAAAAAAGATTAGCCAATATAGGCTGCAAACCCAAGCCAATCACAAGTCCTGAGACTGTAGCTCCGGCAACAGCAGTTATGCCAGTAACCTCAAAAACTGCCAAGATCATAAGCCCAAGCACAATATAGCCAATAACCAAAACAACGTTTCGGATGAGGTAAACTTCTCTGCCAAGATGTTTAAGTCGCCTAGTTATGAGGGAAGCCGCAATTTCAAGCGCCAAGGCGCCAAGAACAATGATTGTTAAGGCGCGGACAATCCTAAAGTAGGCTATGTAGGCTTCACGGATGCCCTCAGGCAGCATAGTTGGAACAGTCAAAACCCAAAGCACCACAAGTATAGCAGCGGCAAAAAGGAAATAGTAGACCTTTCGCGCAACCTTCAATTGACGTACCTCTGCATAGCGTTAATACTGCGCAAGGAGCATAAAAATTAAGCGTTGAAAAATGCAGGCACAAACCCGCTATTACTTTAGGGTCATCTTAAACCTTAAAGTTACACGCATCTGCACATGCAGTTTTATGTGATCTTAAAAATCGTGCTTATGGTGAGGGACCCAGAATTAGAGGTATCAGAGCCTCGGGCGGGCTTTGATCCCGCGGCCTGCTGCTTACGAGGCAGCCGCTCTACCGGGCTGAGCTACCGAGGCACCGTGCAGTCGCTAATTCACTTTTGTGAACACATTTTTAAATGTTCGGCACCAAAGCAGCTTAAGCGTCAGTTTTAAAAGGTTTTATCACTCTTACACTTAAAGCGTACATCTGTGAGGAGATTTTGTGGGGGAGGATTGTATAGTTTGAGTAAGACTAGAGAGTTTAAAGATGACGGAGACAAGGCAAGTGAAAGGCTGGGCGAACGGGAGATAATTGAAATTATACGAAGCCGCTTAAGCACCATGGCTGATTCGCCTGTGCCCTTCGGAGATGATGTTGCTGCTGTGGATATAAACAAGGGGCAAATTGCCGTTTTAAAGACAGATATGCTTGTAGGCTGCACTGACGTGCCGCGTGGTATGAGCCTGTGGCAAGCAGCACGCAAAGCGGTAGTCATGAATGTTAGCGACTTCGCAGCTAAAGGAGCACAGCCGATGGCGCTGCTTGTGTCGCTTGGGTTGCCCAGCGGAACAATGCGAAGGGATGTTGAGGAGATCGCGCGAGGGTTAAATGCGGGAGCACGTGAGTATGGCGCCTACGTTATCGGCGGAGACACAAACGAGGCCTCAGATCTGATTATTTCAATTTCGCTTTTCGGAGTCGCCGACGGCAAAGCGCTTATGCTGCGCAGTGGCGCCAAAGCTGGCGACATCGTTGCGGTTACTGGCTTCTTCGGCAAGACGGCTGCTGGTTTACGGCTGCTCACGGACGGCTTTGCAGTATCAAAAGAGCTGCGTGAGGTGCTTCTCAATGCGGTGTGCATGCCGAAGGCGCGGCTGCGGGAGGGGTTGGCGCTCGGCAGGTCAGGTGCAGTTTCCGCCTCAATTGACTCAAGCGATGGCTTGGCTTGGAGCCTGCACGAGCTTGCGCGGATGAGCGGCGTAGGCTTCGTAATTGAAAGCGTGCCCATAGCAGAAGAAGTGCGCAGATTTGCAGAGTTCAACAAGCTTGACCCTGTGGAGTTGGCGCTTTACGGCGGAGAAGAATATGAACTTGTAGTAACCGTGAAGCCCAAACGCTGGATTGAGGCGAAAACGGTTGTCGAGGCGATGGGCGGATGCCTGCTGCCAATCGGCAAAGCAACGCGGGACAGGCAGGTGCTGCTGGATGTTGACGGCAGAAAGGGCGTGATTGAGCCGCGGGGCTGGGAGCACTTCAAAAGCAAAATTTAGCTGCACATGACCTTCTAGGAGTGGTTCGTTGCCGTCCTACCTGGAGTGCTTGTCTAGAAGGTAGTTTAGTATAGTTATGCATGATGCTGCAAGGTAAGGCTGCTTGCCCAAGCGGATTTTGTCGCCGTACCTCAGCGCGTACGCCTCTGCCTTCTTGGGTAGTCCCACATGATCTCCGAGCACGAACACGACGTTCTCGGAAAGCGCAGTTTCAGCGACGTCTTTTCCGCCCTCTTCAAGGACAAATATGTGGGCGGTTTCCGCTTTAGCCTTCAAAAGCGCCTCAAAACTTGTTTTGCTCATGCTTATGCCTGGATGTGGCTTGCCGGAAAGCACTTTTTTGAGGATGCGTTGCCACGTGTCCACGTCTGTGCGCACATCATAAAGCCTCCCGCCGTCAATTTCAATGTGTAGCGGCGGCGTCGGCGGCCCGTTCAGGACAGCGTGGAAAGTGACGTTTCGGCGTATGCCATGCGAAAGAAAGAGGCTTGCGACTATGCATTCATGCACGATGTCTAGACGTCCAGCATCGTGTAGATTTATCCAGTTTGAGTCAGTGCGGCCTAGGCGTGAGTAAAGAATGAATTCGCGCAAGAATTTTCCTCGGGTGGCTATATGATGATTGCTTCTTTTATGCCCTTGAAATGTGGATCGCCTGTTATTATTTTAGCGTTAGTTTTAATTGCAGTAGCAAGCACGTAGGCGTCTGCTAGCCCAAAATCTTTTTTGGTTTTTCGCATTTTTGCGTGGAGTATTCCTGTTTCTTTTGAGAGTTGCTCATTTATGTCAATTACGGTTGAGTTACTTATTAGGATGTCGTAGGCTACTTCGACGTTTCGTTTCTGTCTTGCGGTTTTGCTTATGACTTCTGCGAGCGTGACTGCAGAGGTGTAGATTTCGTTATTCTCTTCTTCTATGATATGTTTGACTTTGGTGCCTGCTTCGCTTCCTATCAAGTATTCTATCCATGCGTAGGCGTCTATGATGTATTTTTCAGTCATGTGTGGTCAGCTCGTCCGCTGCTGTGAAGGGTTTCATTCCTCGGAAGATTCCGAAGCCGTCTTTTCTGACTTTTTTTATGGTTATTTCGAGGATTTCTCCTTCTTTGATTTTTTTGCTTTCCACAAGTTTTTTGGGCAGGGTTATTACTAAGGAGCCGCCGACTTTTCTTGTTTTGACCACGCTCATTTAATATCACCACTGTTATATAAAATGATACTAAAGTAACATTTAATCTTTCTCCTACGCGCCATTTTTCCAGTCCATAGTCCATCAAGGCCTGGATCGGTTCTGCCCTGACGCGAAAAAAGGATAAACTCACGAAGCAAGCAGCATCACGAATTATTAGTGTTGCCGCGTCTGCTTTTAAAAAGTCACTATGCGAAAAAAGATGAGCTTTAGCAGCGGCTCGACCATTCATGGAAGGCGCTTATTAGAGGGTTAACGCCTTTGATTATCCATTACGTTTCTCCATCCTTTCGGAAAAATTTGTTTTAACTCTTCGTAGCAGTCCCTGCACAAGACTTCACGTTGCAGATTTGGTATTACATACTTTTCCCATTCTGCTTGTGGTACTGTAAACAACTCTGGCCACTGCTCCCCATACAATCCGCAATGAAAGGGAACGAGAATGTATGGTATTCTGAATGGAAGTTCTGAGCGTTTTTTGAAGCAACCACATGTTATTAGTTGTTTGTGGCATTTGGGGCATATTTCCATATCGCATCTCACTTGATGCAATTCGCCTTCTTTGGCGCCACAATCAGGGCAAATCCAACTCTTCCATTTCTTCATAATTTCTCCTTGTTATTTTTTGAAACGTGATTACATAGTCCCTTAGGAAATAATATCAATTTTAACGTTACAATTTGGGCAACGAATTTCAATATAGCCTTCCCAATCACGTTTCTTATAAGTGCTTGAACCAGAATCAAAACTTAACGTGTTTCAACTTTTTTTTAAAAAAAATAATTATCAACACTGTAACATCTTTCATAACATTTAATCCCATAGCAAAAACATCAGCTTCTGTCTTTTTTACACCCAATAAGTTCAATCTATATTAGAGTAGTCAAAAACATGAACTTCACTAAAGAAAAAGATTAATTTTGGGGCTGTTCCTTTTTGCGGTGCGACCACGCAGATTCTGTTTCAATTGTATAACCTGTTTCTGCTAACAATGCACACATGCAATCACCACAAAGCCCACGCGGTTCTCCGTCTTCTATTTCACTTTCATTAAATAGCCTGTCTGCTTCTTCTTGTGTCACAACCATTAAGTAAACCTTGCTAACTTCCCAATTACAGCAACCGCACTTCTTGTATTCATTCTCTCTATCGATTTCAAACATTTTCAGTTTTGCCATATGATTTACCCTTCTATTTTGTTCGCTTTCATAAACTACCTTAACGGATTCGCCTCAAAAATTTTTGCGAGCCAGTGCCTAGTCCAAGTTTCATTTGAAGCTATTTCCATATTGTATAAACCAAAAATAGCACAACAACGCCGCAAAGACTAGCGCGCATCAGCAAACAAGAAAAGGCGCATGCCTAAACTAGCAAGTGATCCACAGCGCTTCTTACCCGCACGGCAGAATTAAAGTGTAGTGTAGAAATCTTTAACATTATCCAGACTTCAATTCTATTAGCACAAGCGCGTACGCGTTGAAAAAAGGGAAAGCAATGAGTTTGCTGAGTCACGACAGTTTCTGGAATGCCATAATCAGCTTGCCCACCACAAAGAAAATGCTACAGTTGTCGCTGAGGAAATGCGGCGCCTGTAACCGGACGATTCTTGAAGCCGCGTTGGATGATTACGTGGGCAAAAAAGCGGCAAAATGCAAGTGCAACGGTTTATACTCGCGCATAATACGGTTCTGGATCGAATTTCTCAGACGAAGCCTCAACATAAAACGGGAGAAAGTGGAAAAGCTGCTTGCGGATCCGTATGCGAGAAGAGCCATAATCACCCTTGTAAAATCATTCACACATTATGGAATACGTAAACCGCTCAGCATTTACGCACCATTCCTAGTCGTATGGGACTTCACGCACAAATGCAACTTGAACTGCAAACACTGCTACTCGAACTCGGGCGCAGCAGCCCAGCCTGAGCTCACCACCCAAGAAGCCCTCGTCATAGTGGATCAGCTTGCGGATGCCGGCGTAACCGCGCTTGCCTTTTCAGGAGGAGAACCACTCAGCAGAAAAGACTTCTTCGAAGTAGCAAGCTACGCCGCCAAACGCGGGCTTTATGTTTCTGTAGCCACCAACGGCACCATGCTAACCAAAGAAAATGTGGAGAAGCTTAAGCAGGCGAAAATCAACTACGTGGAAGTCAGCATCGACGGCGCCACAGCAGAAACCCATGACTCATTCAGAGGAGCCCCAGGCGCATTCAGCAGGGCGATAGAGGGCTTAAAGAACTGCGTGGAAGCAGGCTTATGCGCATGCATCGCCACCACCGCAACCAAAAGCAACATAGCAGAAATGCCGGCGATCCTTGATTTGGCGGAGAAAATCGGCGTAGCGCGATTCACCTACTTCAACTTCATCCCCACAGGGCGCGGAAAAAAGCACTACAACGAAGATTTGGCTCCGGAAGAAAGAGAAAAACTCATGCTCTACCTGCTGGATAAAATGTCAAAAGGCTTCAAAGTCACCATACTCACCACTGCTCCGCAGCTGGCACGCGTAGCGCTCCAATGCCAAGGCAACGGCAAGGAACTAGCCATGTCCATGGCGCACATGCAAACCGTGAAAGTCAGCAAAAAAGCTGTGCCACTCGCGGATTTCATAGGCGGATGCGGCGCAGGAAGACTCTACTGCTCAATATCGCCGCAAGGAGATGTGCACCCATGCGTCTTCCTACCCATACACGTTGGAAACTTGAAAAAAGAAAACTTCAGCGATGTATGGCTAAACTCTAAACTCTTCAACGCACTGCGAGAAAGAACCAACCTAAAAGGCGCATGCAGCAAATGCAGATACAAGTACATTTGCGGTGGCTGCAGAGCAAGAGCAAACGCATACCACAACGGCGACTTCTTAGCCGCAGACCCAGGATGCATACTGTCAAAGGAAGCGGAAAGCCCATGACAAAGCAGAAAACCGTCAAAATCTTCAAAACCTACGATGACATAAGCGACATTCTAAGGCAAGCGGTGAAAGAGGCGCAGCTACATGGAAAAAAGCGGATTTTCGTAAAACCCAACCTAAGCCACCCAGAATATGTGCCAGGCGTCGTGACCAGCCCCACATTAGCTTATGAACTTGTAGGTTTACTCCGCGACAACGCTGCAGAAGTAATAGTAGGCGAATCTGACGGATTCAACTACCCCTGCCGCGTAGCATTCAAAAAAACAGGCATGGAAGCAGCCGTGAAAAAGGCAGGCGGCGCCATAATCAACCTTTCAGAAGACAAAATAGTCAAAGTTAAGCTTCAAACCGATGGCGGACACTTGAAAGAGCTTTTTCTTCCGAAAACTGTGCTCGACGCAGATGCTGTAGTGGACTTGGCGCTTATGAAAACCCACGAGTGGGCAATGTACAGCGGCGCCATAAAAAACCTGTTCGGCTGCATACCAAGCAACAAACGCATTTACCTGCACCCCTACATAAACGAAGTTTTCTACCAACTTTACAGAATTCTCAGGCCAAAGCTTACAGTAATGGATGCGAGGGTAGCCATAGAAGGAAACGGCCCGACAAAGGGCACACCAGTCAAAATGAACTTGATGTTGACCAGCAACTGCGCATTAGCCATCGACCTTGTCGCCTCAAAAATCATGGGCCTAAACCTGGAAGAAGTGGAGTACCTAAATTACATAGCCGAAAAAGAAAACCTGCAAGCTGAAGCCATAAACGTGCAGGGTCTACAAATAGCAGAGGCAGCGCGAAGGTTTAAGCGGCCAAAAATAGATTTGCCCGTCAAAGCGCAAGCGATGATATATAAACACGAGCTTCTAACTAAAGTCTTCTTTTGCTCATTAGGCTTTGTCAAGCTCCTGCAAAAAGCAACCACCGCGTATAGAGGCAAAACCGCAAGCGCAGATTAACTTAGCGCCTCAGCGTAGACGTCAAGCACCTTTTTGACTATTAAACGCCAATCAAATTTTTCTTCTATGGTTCGCCGAGCGGAAAGCGCCATTTCAGCAGCCTCCGCTGGATGCTCCAGATAGAACAAAATTTTCTCCGCCAACTCACACGAGTTAAAGGGCTCAACCAGAAAGCCGTTTCGGCCGCTTTCAATCATCTCCGGGATGCCGCCGACCCGCGTTGTCACAACAGGCAAACCTGTAGACAAAGCCTCCAAAACCGCGAAAGGAAGATTCTCGTAGAACGTCGAGAAAGCAAAAATGTCTGCGGCCTGATAAAGCCGAGGAAGCTTCTTGTCTGGGAAATATCCAGTGAAAACAAGGTTCTCTTTAACTCCAAGCTTCGTAGCGTAGTTCACTAGCTTCGCCATTTCGTTGCTTAAGCCTTTCCCAGCGATTATAAACTTGACATTCCCAAATTTCCTGGCAACAAGCGCTGCGCTTTCGATGAGGGTAAACAAGCCTTTCCGAGCGTATAGGCGACCCACCGAAAGAACCGCCTTGTCCGCCGTGCTTAAGCCCAGCTCTGCTTTTGCCTTGCGCTTGTCAGATGCAGGCTTGAATTTGTCTGTGTCTACGCCATTATGGATTACACGAATCTTATCCGCCTTTACCGGGTAGTATTGAAGAAGCTCGCGTCTTGTGAAGTCGCTTACCGCGATTATTTTGTTTGAACGCTCCAGCATTCTTTCCTCAAAAAGCCTTAGAAACCAGTTGAAGCTCACCATAAACTTCTCATTCGCGTTAAGCCGGCTATACGGCTCACCCTTAATGGCTTCAGCCTCGCCCTTCCATGTTGAATGAACCGTAGTGACTAATGCTTTTCCGAAACCGGCTGGCACAGCAAAGCTCGGCACAAGCGGAAGATTAACATGCGTGATATCGACTGGCAACCGATCTCGCATCTTGTTTAATTTCCTTGAGGCAGAGGCGGCGAACTGAAATGATTTTACAATGGGCATCTTGAGCGTTTTGAGGAAAAAGATGCGGTGCTGCTCGTTGACTTTGATGTCGCCGCTTTCGTCATAGCCGGTAACAATGTAAGCGGAGTTGCCGCGTTTCATAAGCTCATTAGAAAGGTAGTACACGTAAGAGCCCGTGCCGCCTGAAAGAGGCAGATACTCCGGCGAGATAAAGCATACTCTAACCATTCAGCTCACCTTATTCGCTCCCATAGAAAACCAAGCGTGGTGACTACGGCGCCGGAAAACCAGGCAAACGCACGCACAAAATACAGCACAACCAATAGCATGGCAGCCGCGTCTTTGAACCTGATGGAAAGCGTAACTGCAGAGATAATGTAGTAAATTAGCATAAGCACGAAAAGAGCAGCTGAAGCAAACCATAACGGCCTCAGCAGGTCGATTATGCCCAAAAGGATAAAGGCGGCGGCAGCAAGCAGCAAGAGAGGCTGGATGTTCATGCCGAAATCAGTAATTTCGTCGCCCCTAGCCAGGTGGGCGTGCTTAAGATAGAGCTTAGCAGTGTTCTTGCCATACTGTAGCTGCTGGCGAAAATAACTTCCCAAAGTTGGCCTATTGAAGTGGTAACATTTAGCGTTTGGATCGAAAAGTATCTTGTAGCCCCGGCTTGTTATCCTGAAACCCAAGTCAGTGTCATACTGTGAAGGCAAGTTCTCGTCGAAACCGCCAACTTCCTCAATAACATGCTTCTTCATTAAAAGATTCATGGTTGCAACACGCTTGACACTTCTCTTTAGGCGGGCATATCTGCTTTTAAGGTCATAACCAATGCTCCGTGCCCAAACGTTTTCCGTATTCCACGTTTCTATGCCTCCGCTTACCCCAGCCACTTGCGGATCACGCAAATAAGCCACAAGCTTGTTCAGCCATTCGCTTTCAACTTTCGCGTCTGAATCGATGAAGGCGACAACATCACTTCGGACTGTTTTGAGCGCATAGTTATAGGCTGCTGGCGCATTGAGCGGCGCTGAAACCAGCTTAACTGGATACCCCTGTGTAATCTGCAAAGTCGCGTCTGTAGAGCAACCGTCAACGACAATTACTTCAAGGAGATCCCGTGGATAATTCAGTTCGAAAAGGGCCTTTAAGCATTCACCGATAGTCTGTTCATTATTGAAAGTTGCCACAATTATCGAAATCTTCGGCAAATACGTAGAATCCACTATTCCCGGCCATCCTTCATGAATGAAGACACAATTGACAAAAGAATCTTAAGTCCATCAACTATGGGATCCAAATTTGATGTGCCGTAGGTACGCTGATCAAAACTTATCGGCACCTCCATGATTCGGAAGCCGCGCTTGGCGATTTTCACAAGCATCTCCGATTCTATCTCATACTCCCTTGACTTTAAACAGATACCCCTCAGAACCTCGGATTTCATCACGCGGTAACCTGATTGAGAATCAGAAACAGTTGTTCCAATTAAAAGTTTAATTAAAAAATTGAATAGGCGAACGCCAGCAACATTAAATTTTCGCTCAACAGAAAAATTTCGGCTTAAATATCTGGAGCCAATAACAAGATCCGCCTCATTCCGTAGTACAGGCGCCAACAAGCGCGGTAGCTCCTCTGGGCGATGTGAACCGTCAGAATCAATTGTTGCGATTACGCTACCCCGTGCCTTTGCGAAGCCAGCTCTGAGGGCGCAGCCCTTGCCCATGTGCGTTTTCAGCGATAGAACATTTGCGTAGAGCTTTTTAGAAATTTCCAGTGAGCTGTCTGTTGAGCAATCGTCTACAACAATTAGTTCGTATGTGAAACCTGATTTTTGCATAACAACGTTTAACCGCTCGATTATATTGCCTACTGTCAGCGCCTCGTTAAATACGGGAATAACCACGGAAACTAGCACATCAACATTATCCATTTGACTAAAGATGCTGAATAAAAGAATTTATAAACTTTGGCTGTGAACACTATCAAACGCGAAATTATTGTGCAGAATGGAAAGGGCTATGCAGGCGATACTGGAAAAAGATAGAAGAATCTGGTTTTCCATGTGGTTTTTGGCATCGGTAGCAAGCTTCGGATTAGCTTTTTTCCCCATGTTCCATCGCATCATTGAAAGCAGGAACAGGCATTTCCGCCGAGAACACGAGCTGGAAAAGCAAATCGCAGAGTTCCTAAGAAAAAAGGGAAAAGAAATCCAGACGCCTACTGAAAGCATACGCGAAATGAATGCAAAAGCATGGGCAGCCTCGATTGTCCTGGTGATCCCCGTATTCGTGTTAGTTTACTTGCTTTCCAAAGATTTGGTGAAGCATGAAACGCGGCAAGACGCGTTTCTTGCAAGCGCTTTCCCAGAGAGAATGTTTATGCCGCAGAGTGTACCAATAAAAAAATATGCTTTGATAACCATAATTACTTTAGGCTTTGGAATAGTGTACTGGCTATACAAAATAGTGAACATGTACAACGCACATTTCAAAGCGCACAGGGAGTTGGAGAAGGAAATAATTAGACGAATGGAGGAATAGCGCTGAAAAACCCGTGTAAACAGAAGCGGTTTGTAAGCCACGGCGGCGACGTCTGGGGCTTCGCCAGAAAATATAACATTCCACTCGAAAAGGTGCTTGAATTCAGTGGACCCATCAATTTCCTCGGGCCTTCCCCAAAGGCGGTGGAAGCCATACAGCAGCACGCCAAGCTAATAAGGTTTTATCCAGACCCAAACCCTGTAGAGTTAAGAACTGAAATTGCCAAGTACGTGGGACACGGCGTTGAAGAATCAAACATTATTTTGGGAAACGGCTCTATCGAGCTTATCTACATGATCACGGACGCTTTACCAAGCGGATTCAAAGCAGTTATTCCTGTGCCGTCGTTTACTGAATATGAGAAGGCAGTTTTGCGGGTAGGCGGCGAAGTTGTCTTCGTGAAGCTGCCAGAGGATTTCGCACTGGATGTAGAAAGGGTAAAAAAGGCTGTTATGGCGGATACACGCATAATTTACATTTGCAATCCCCACAGTCCCTCAGGCACGCTTTACAGTAAAGAGGTCATTCTGGATCTTGTCGAGTTCTGCCGAACTAGAAATATTATCGTCAGCGTCGACGAAAATTATATTGAATTTGCAGAAAAAGGGCAAGAAGCCACAATGGCGGGCTACGTTAAGCAGTATAGCAACCTCTTCGTGATTAGGTCGGTCACAAAATTCTATGGCATGCCTGGAATCCGCTTCGGCTATGGCATCGCCGCCGAAGACCTCATAGAAACGCTGCAGGCAATTAGGCAACCATGGAGCATTAACAGTTTAGCAAGCTACGCCGTTCTAGCGGCGTTGAAGGATGTTGAATTCATCGAGAACACCAAGCGCACCATCGCAAAGGAAAGAGCACAATTCGCAAAAATGCTCAGCGAAATAAGCGGCTTGCAAGTGTTCCCGTCAGAGACAAATTTCCTGCTCGTGAAAATAACGGGTAAAAAGATAACGTCAACTGCATTAAAGGAAGAACTGGCCAGGAAAGGCATACTCATCAGGGACTGCAGCACCTTCGTCGGCCTTGATGACAGCTACTTCAGAGTAACCGTCAGATCAGCCGAAGAAAACCTGAAGCTCGTAAACACTTTAAAGGACACACTCAAGCATAAGGCATAGTTTGCCCTCTCGCAACTTGAAGACTAGGACTTCCATTTTTCCTCCAATTTATTCTCTCACAGCATCTACTCGGAAGCTGCCCGATGTTGGGCACTACACGTTCCAGCCGCTAAAGTTCGAGCCCCACAAAAAGCTACAAAGACCCAGCTGCCAAACCTCAAGGACACACATACATAGACACGTTAAAGACGCTTCGCCCGTGTCCGAAATGCAGCAGTCAAGAAACCCATATACCTCTCGAATTTCACCTCATCCCCTTCGGAAGAAGACTTGCCGACAAAGTTAAAGCGTTTGATTATTTTTTGGCTATCCAGAAGCTCATTTCTGGTTTGCAGATGCGCTTGTAGAGTGGGAAAATTGGGTTGAAGAGCCAGGTTCCGTTGAGATGATAATCCACGCGTTGGAAGAAGTCAAAGTGCTCTTTCTCAAATATGCGTTGTATATCCTCATGGTTTAAGGGATGCTCCCTCTTATGCCAGTAATCAGATAATTTATAGTCAAGAGAGGGGAGGCTTAGTCCCATGAGCCTGAAGTGGAAGGCGTTAATCGCGGGTGCTGAGTGAAAATAAAGATGCTTAACAACATGCGCTGCCTTTTTCGGTTCACTCTTCCAGTAGAAGGGAGAAGCTTCATGATCTACGTAAAGCACGCCGCCCTTCTTCAGGAAGGCAGCAAGCCGCTGTAATGCGCCGGTGTAGTCTGGTAGATGATGCAGCACAGAGTAGCAGGCGATTAAGTCGAATTCGCCCTTGTCAAAAGCCACATTTTCTATAGGCGAGTTGATGACTCTCAGCTGCTTGTTTTCTAGGTAATCAGCGTATTTTTTTCTTAAAATAGCGCACATTTCCGCGGATATGTCCACTGCGGTTACGTGGTAGCCTATGCTGAGGAGTTTGCCGGTTAAGTTGCCCGTGCCTGCGCCGAAATCCAAAGCCCTTTTCCGGTTATCTGCTATAAGCGCCTCCACCATTTTCAGAACGGCTGTTATCCGTTTCTGCTCTTGTTTGCCGTAGACTTCTGGATGAAGCAGCTCGTAGTATTTTGCCTCAAACCTGTGGACTGCAACGTTTGCCTCGTGAATTCTCTCGTGTAGGGCACTGCTCATTACTGATCCTCTTCTAGCGCTAAGTGGTTTTTAATATCGTGCAATGATTTAAGCATAAGCAAAGGGATGTTTTAGAGAAAACGGCGAAGGTATCGCGGGGCTTTTTTCATAACGGTCCAGAAGCCCTCGCGTTGCATTTTTCGGAGAATTCTCCGTGGGGATAAATCCATGTCTGCTTGGTACCGCTTTTGAATCGCCAGCAGCGAATCATAATTGAATTCGTCAGTTTTGACGTAGGCT
>JBBFKZ010000013.1:0-12194 GCA_037481775.1 Bathyarchaeia archaeon | reverse complement strand
TGCGGTCGTAGAGGCCCTTCTGCATTACTTCATCATATAGGCCGCTGCCTGGCACTGCAATGTAAACGTTGAATTGAGCCCAGTCTGGATCCAGTTTTTTAGCAAACTTGTAGGTCATTTCGATGTCTTCAAGTGTTTCTCCAGGAATGCCCATGATAAACGAAGAGGCTATGCGTATGCCCGCTTCTCTGCATAGCTTAAACGCTTGAACCGTCTGCTCAATGGTGATGCCCTTGTTAATTTTTTCTAAAATGCGCGGTGAGCCTGACTCCACGCCGAACCAGATTGTTCGGCAACCGGCCTCTTTCATGGCTTGTAGAAGCTCGCGCGAAATCATGTCGGCTCTGGTGTCGCAGACCCATTCGACGTCCAGTTTGGATTTCTTTATTAGCTCGCAAAGTTCCATTGTCCGCTTTTTGTTTATTGTAAAGTTGTCGCCTACAAAGTAGATGCCCCTTATCCCATAGGTTTCTTTTAAATGCACGATTTCGTCAACTACCCGCGGTGGGCTGAAGCCGCGGCAAGTTTGTCCCCACAGCCGCCGCGTCTCACAGTATATGCAGTTGAAGGGGCAACCGCGCACTATGTTCATGGTGGTGAAGGGTTTAGCCTTCAGATACGGGATCTCTTTCTCATAAAGGTGCATGGGCAACAGATGCCGTGCGGGAAAGGGAAGCTCATCCAAGTTTTTAATGAAAGACTGCGCATTCTGCACTATTTTCCCTTTATGTCTATAGGCTACGCCTGCAACTTGCGCCGCGGCCTTCTCGTCGCCCTTTGTGAGGCATGTTGCAAGCTCCACCATCGCCCGTTCGCCCTCGCCTACGACAACATAATCTATCTCGGGATGCTGCAGCATGCTTTCAGGCACATATGAAGGATGCCATCCGCCAACCACAATCTTGCAGGAAGGCAGCACTTCTTTTATGGCTTTGGCTGTTTCTACACAACGCGGGTACGACGCGGAGCTGCATGTCATCCCGACAATTTCCGGGCTGGCGCGTTTAACGATTTCTTTGACCTCGTCTATTGATTTTCTAAGCAGGTAATTGTCAAGCATTTCGACTTTGAAGCCGGCTTTTTCAAGAGCCGCCGCAACGTAGGATAATCCCAGCGGCGGAAGCCTCATTGGTACACTCCAAGGCGAATGTTCAGGCGGAGCCGTGCTCATGAGAAAAATCAATTCTGCTTCCTCTCTCTATGCATTTTGCGGCATACCATATTTTGATGGGTTTACACCTTTAAGATGATAATGCGCTTAAATACTTTTACTGAACGCGGCATCTTGTTTACATGCCCACCCGAACCAGGAGCATAAGCAAGCAGCGCGCCACTCAGCGCCGCGTTCTTGCGTTTTAGCGGTTAAATTATGCAAAAGATATTAAGCACACACCTTCATGTAGATATGCAAGAATCGGTGCTTAGGGAGAAGAAATGAAGACACATGTAACCCTTGTGAATCCACCCTACCCTAGTGGTTCTCATCAGCATCCGCCGTTTACTCCATTAGGCTTAGGGTATTTAGCGGCCGTTTTAGAAAAAGCCCAGTATAAAGTTGACGTGATTGACTGCCAAGCCCTCGGCTTGAATTATGAAGGATTTAGAAGCGAGATCGCGAAGCATAAGCCTGACATAGTCGGCATCACGTCGACGACGCTTACGTACAAGTCTGGGCTGCAAATAGCGAGAATAGCCAAGGAAGTCCATCCAAAGTGCCTAACAGCCATGGGCGGCTCGCATGTTTCGTTCTGGGATCAGGAAGCACTACAGGAATGCCCACAGTTGGATGTGATTGTGAGAAAGGAAGGAGAGAACACGATGCTGGAGCTTGCGGAGCGGATGGAAACAGGCAAAGGCTACTATGATGTTCTCGGAACCACTTGCAGAAAAAACGGGCAGATAGTAAAGAACGCGGACCGTCCGTATATCGAAGATTTAGACGCGCTGCCCTTTCCAGCACATCATCTGTGGCCGCTTGAGCGGCTTCGGAAACATGGAACAGTAATATTCCCATTGGTAACAAGCCGCGGCTGCGTTTACTGGTGCGACTTCTGCACTGCGGTGCGAATGTTCGGCCGACGCTATCGCATGAGAAGCCCGAAAAACGTAGTGGATGAAATTGAGTATTTGCATAGAAAATTCGGGGCATACCAGTTCACGTTCTATGATGACGCATTCACTGTAGACCAGAAGAGAGCTGCAGAAATATGCCGTGAGATAAAACGTCGCGGATTAAAGATAAAATGGGACTGTGAAACCCGCGTGGACATGGTTACGAAAGACCTGCTTCGCACCATGAAGGAAGCCGGCTGCTTCGCCGTGTGGCTGGGAGTTGAGTCTGGTTCGCAGCCAGTGTTAGACGCCATGCGCAAGGGAATCACACCTGCGCAAACAATTAGAGCATTCAAGTGGGCAAAGGAAGTGGGGCTGATGACGGTTGCAAATGTCATCTTAGGCTTCCCGGGAGAAACCAAAGAAACCATCTGGGAGACTATACGCTTCATAGAACGGCTTAAACCCGACGACATCGGCTACTACATTGCCACACCTTATCCTGGAACGCCCCTGTACGAGAAAGTTGTGAAGGAAGGCTTGCTGTTGACAAACGACTTCAACAAGTTCGACACGGCAACCCCTGTGTTCAAAATGGGAACAATGACCGGCGAAGAACTCCGGGAACTTCGGGAGCGCGCTTTCCAGCGATTCTATCTCCGCCCAGGATACTTCTTCAGCATCTTCGGCAGAGGAAGATTCTGGAGCTTTTCGATACTACGTACAATACTTGCGCATTTCCGAAGAGCAGTAATATTCCGGCTTGGCGTTAAGTAGTTCAGACGAAGCAATAAGCCGCCTACTAAAACAGGTTAACAGAGTGATAGCGAAGATTTAGAATGGCGCCGTCTATAAACAAGCAATGCTAAGATAACTGCAACCGTAGCAAATATAAGTAACCCGGGAATCCACATAGGAAACTCGCTTGCTACTTCGCCGTTTATTTCAATTGTTTGCGTGCCAGACTCAATTGTGAAGTAAAAGTATGTTGCCGCATCCATCACCACAATGTCTGACGCGACTACTTTACCGTTCACTTTAACCGTCCAAGCGCTGGCAGCGTTGAAGGGCGCTTTTGGAACTGCGACCCGGCAGAAAACGGCGTCATCCAGCGCTTTAGCAACAAACTGTATGAGAAGACGTTGTGAAGCTTCAAAATTGAAGGCAGAGATAATGGCGCTACTTACTATGTTAACAAATTGCCGCGTCCCATTCCACGTGCCTACTTGGAAAACGTGGACAGGTGCCATGAGAGGATAATTGTCCTGGGCGCTGTCATTAACTATGTACGTGGTGTCGCCTATTCCGTCGCTGTTGCTGTCTGCGCCGTTGTAGTCGCTGAAGTAGTTTCCGCCGGAGGGGTAGCCGTCATCCAGCGTTATGCTGCTATCTGAGAGGCGAATTTGGCGAGTGTTGTTGATTAGATTGTTGTGGTAAACATTGTTGTAGAACGAGTCGTAGAAGTGGATGCCGTCGTAGGCACTCTCGGCTATCGTGTTTCCGAAGATTGTGTTGAAAGCGCCGTGAACGCCGATGCCGTCGTAGCCGCTGTTCGTTATAACGTTGCAAAAGATAGTGTTGTATGCGCCGTGAATGCACATGCCGTCGTAGCCGCTGTTCGCTATGCTATTCTCATATATGGCGCTTCCTGAAGAGTTCCAGAAGAAGACGCCGCGGAAATTGCCGGTGATAGTGTTTTCAGAGATCGTGTTATTGTAGGAGCAGTAAAGGAAGATGCCGTCGTAGCTGTTGCCGTCTATGGTGTTTCCGGAGACGACATTAAAGTTGGAGCTATCGTAGACTATGACGCCGTCGTAACCGTTGCCCTTCACGCGATTGTAGGAGATCATGTTAAAGTCGGCTGAGTCATCTAAGAAAATGCCGCTGTAGCCGTTTTTTTCCACAATATTCTTGGAAACAGTGTTATTTGCGGCGCTGTCGAGGTGGATGCCGTGATAGTTTTCGGTTACAGTGTTTTCAGAGATAAGGTTGCCGCGGGAGGAGTAAACGTAAATGCCTGCATAACTGTTGTTTTTCACGATGTTTCCTAAAATCTTGTTAAAGTTAGAAGAACCATAAAGAGAAATGCCCTCGCGGTTAGCGGTTAACGTGTTGCCGGAAACAGTGTTATTGATTGACCCATCCATGTAGATGGCGCGGTTGCTGTTGGTTATCGCATTCTCTGAAACAGTGTTAACCCATGAAGAAACATCAAGGTAGACGCCATCGTAACAGCCAGTTATAGCGTTCCTAGAGATGATATTTTGCTCCGAGAACCCGTGGAGGTGGATTCCGCGGTTGCTTTGGCTGATGATGTTCTCGGATAGGATGTTAAATTTTGAATTATCATGAAGATGTATGCCATAGAAACTGTCGGTTATCGTGTTTCCGGTGATACTGTTGAACTGCGAGGAGCCATAGATTGAGATGGCGTCATAGTTGCTGTTTCTGAAAATGTTGCCGGAAATGGTATTATTGGAAGAGCCATAGAAGGAGATGCCCTCATAGTGATTTTCTTCAATAGTATTTCCTGAAATAACGTTATTAGAGGAGACAGAAAGCCAGATTCCGCGGAAAACGTTTGACAGCTTATTTCCAGACAACATGTTGGAATCGGAGGCGCTGTAAAGCTCGATGCCTCTGAGATAAATGTTTGCTATAATGTTTCCAGATATGGTGTTGTCCGAGGAACTGTGCATGAAGACGCCGTGGTAGCTGCTGGTTATAGTGTTATTTTGAACAAAGTTGCCAGTTGAACCATGCATGCGGATGGAATGGTAATTGTTTACCAACGTGTTACCTATGATGGTGTTGCTTGATGAAGAGACTATGTTAATGCCGTCATAACTGCAATTGGCTATTGTATTTCCAACTATAGTATTACCCGATGCAGCCTCGAGGTGAATGCCGCATTTGAAGCCGCGGATGTTTACATTCCGAATTGTAACGTTGCTTACGCCATCCAAGCGGAAGCCGTTGCCGTTTCCTGAGCCTTCAAGCGTATAGCCGTTCCCGTCTATTGTTATGCCACTTTTTTTCACTACGATTTCATCATAAACATTGTCAGTGAAGACGTAGACGCTTCCATCGCGCATTAACGTCGCGGTTGGCGGGTCTATTGCTCCATCAGCGGCGATGATGATTGTGCCGCTGGATTTAACAGGCTGGGCGTGAAGGCTTAAGGCTATAGCGCTAGTTATAAGCAGTATTATCATTATTCCAGAAGTTGGTTTTTTCCCCAATTTCCTCTCTCACTTCTTTCAAATAGCCAACTTTAGATATATGATTTTTGACACGCCACGCCTTCATCAAAACTCAATCAGACTTTCAAGCCGCTCTTTGAACAGCAAATTTATATTCACTAAACCAGAATTGTATTGGCGTGGTTATTTTAGTGAATGAAGGCCGTGTGAGAGGACGTGAAGCTTAAGGAAATCGTGGAGTTCATCGTCATAACAGTGATAATAGCGATTCCGCTTCACTTCGGCACCTTTACACCTTTTGGTTTCGGTACACCGGATAAATGGCTACTGATTGCCTTGAACGTGATCTTTCTTTCGCTCTTTGTCTTATTTCTTCCAGTTAAAGGAAAGCTTAAACGCTTGCCTAACAGCGTCTACATCGCCTTCCTCGTCGCCTTATACGTGGAAATGTTCGGAATTCCCTTAACGATGTACCTATTGGCAGGAATTTTCAGCTACAACGTATACTCAATAGATTTCCTGCTAGCAGGCGTGTTAGGTGAAGAAACGCTTTACTATATTCATCATTATTATGTGTTTCCCGCGTCAAAAATAATCATGGGTATAGGCATACTGCTAATCATCTACGGCTGGAAACAAATCCATAAAGCCAGAAAAGAAGGCAAACTTGTAACGACAGGCATCTACAAGTACGTGCGTCATCCACAGTACCTCGGATTTCTGCTGATCACGCTTGGCTTGAACATTCAGTGGCTATCGATAATAACTTTTGCGTTGTGGCCTGTTCTGGTGGTGCTGTATTGGCGTCTGGCCAAAATGGAGGACAAAGAAGTAGAAGAGCAATTCGGCGAAGAATTTCGCGAATACAAACGTCGAGTTCCAGCGTTTATTCCACGCCTGCGCATAAGAAAAGCAAAGCAGCAATAACGCTGGAGGTTTAGCGAACCTATTTATGTCGCCGATGCATGGGTAAGTAACGAAAAGCCATGAAGTCAGCATGGACACTTTTTCTCTCTATACTGGTGCTTTCTGCTGCAGTTTTATCGACGACGCCTATTCATGATCAGAGCAAAAATGAAGACGCCGAGGAAGAGGTCTATTTCGGCGTAATGTTCGGTTCCAACTCAACCAGCGAAGTTAAGCAGCTAATAGATCGAACGAAGGAATACACGAACCTCTTCATCATGGGCTCCTGGGACATAAACATAAACGAAACAGCTCTCAACGAAGTCTGCGACTACGCCGCGAATGCCGGAATGAGCTTCATAGTGTATTTTGACTACATATCATTTAGAGCTTATTCGTGGCTGGGTGCATGGCTTGAAAACGCGACAAACAGATGGGGCAAAAAGTTTCTGGGAATATACCTCTACGATGAACCGGGAGGACACCAAATTGACATGAACCAGTGGCAAACTGGAAATTACGCGAGAAGAGCCATGGAAAACGCTTCAGACTACAGCGACGCGGCAAATAGGTTTGTAACAAGCATCCCCGCAAGCCTTAGCTGGCAAAACTTGAAGAGCATAAACGTGAGCATACCGCTATTCACTTCTGATTATGCGCTTTACTGGTTCGACTACTTAGCAGGTTATGACGTAATTTTTGCTGAGTTAGGTTGGAAGACTATAACAGCACAGCAGATAGCACTATGCCGCGGCGCAGCCAACGTTCAAGGAAAAGCCTGGGGCGCAATAATCACATGGACCTATTATGATCCGCCTTATCTGGCAAGCGGACCAGAAATATACACGGAAATGCTCACGGCGTACCATGCAGGCGCAAAGTACATCATAGTATTCAACCACCCCAAGTACCCAGAGAGCAATGTTTACGGTATATTGTCAGAAGAGCATTTCACGGCGATGAAACGGTTCTGGGATTACATCCATGCTTATCCAAGAGAAATCTATGGAAAAGCAGATGGAAAAGCAGCGCTTGTTCTGCCGAAAGATTACGGCTGGGGCACACGCCGATCAGAAAACATCGTGGAAGATCGTATCTGGGGCTTCTGGCCTGAAGACGAAAAAACTCCGATAATTGGAGAAAACATGAAAAAACTATTAGAGAAGTATGGGCTTCGACTTGACATTATCTACGATGATCCAAGATTCAATTACAGAGAAAAGTATTCGGCAATCTACTTCTGGAACAGCACAATAAGCTGATTCTGAGGCTTATGGCGTTTTAGGCCTTAGAATAGCTTCTTCAACATCCATGTAAAGGAAGTTGCCAACTCGGTTAGGCCAGCCTCCGAAGTCTACTTCCTCATTTCTTTTGGCGAATTTGGTGATTTCAATTGACTGCTTAAAAAGCGGCGCATCAAGCACCGTAGTGTGAAATTCTCCCGGTTCACCTGTAGCATCTATGCCCTTATGCCAAGGGCCAACCAGCGGCTTCATATCTTCAACGCATTCTTTGTTGAACTCGCGTCCAAACCACTCCGCACCGAGATAATTCAGGTCCACACAGCTAATAATGGGCTTCATGCCCACTGAAAGTTCTATGTCCAAAACCCGTTTGCGGTAGCGGTCACCTGGAAGGAGGGAAAATAAGCGGCGATCCCAAAGGGGCATAAGCAGTTTCATGCCCAGCTTTTTGCAGGCGTAATCCCACGTGCGTTTGTGATGGACATTGTCAATGTCACCGGTTACAATGCCTTCAATGTCTTCTTCTTTTTTCAGACGCGTAAGCGCGTCGATGATGGCGTTGAAGCGGTTGCCTTCAACTTTAACCTTAAGATGTGGAATTCCCAGCACTTTAGACTGCAGTTCAGCCACACGTATACTGTGGAATATGTAAGGTTCCATGTATATGTAAGTGACAAGATGTGTAACCTCGTGCCCTTGCTCGATTACCTTATGAAGCGCCGTACAGCAATCCTTACCGCCGCTCCAATGAACAAGAACTCTCATCAAAGCGCACCCATCAACAGACATTGCTAAACAGTAGTACGATTATTAACTTTTATGCCTCATACAATAACTAGATAAAAATCACAACTTCAAAAGCTTCTGAACCCGTCATATTTGGCGGCTATTAGCGATTCAATGCAGAAACCTATAGAGGGGGTCTATCCGCGGCAAGATGCAGCTAAAAAACTTGATCAACAAATTCTAGAACTTTTACTGCAGAGCATATCCATCTTAGGTAAGCGTTTAATGCCGCGCGCAATGCAACGGTATCTTTTGCTTCAACCATTAAAACTAAGAAGTTGCCTTCGCGCTTTAAAAAAGCCCTTGATCTCGAAGTAGCAGGTTTATTGGTTTCCGGAGCTAAGGCATCAAGAAGCGCTGCCAGATGCTTTTCCGAATTCAGCCGCAGACGGATAGCTGCTTTTGCTTTCACCATCTAAACCTTCTTAATAAACTGGGAAGCGCGTTGCCCGCTTAAAGGCTTCTGGTTTACGCTGCAAAAGGTTAAAGAAAAATGGAAGACTTATTCGCTTTCTTCTTCTGCGGCTTCTTCTGCTTCCGCAACAGCCTTTGCGATTTCTTCTACGGGTGCACCCTTAGCTGCGCGTTTAGCTACGGCGCCAAGTTTTGTCGCAGGTGTATATGCACCGCCGGTGAAGGTGTACTCGCATTTTCTGCATTTCCAGACGCCAACACTTTCCCGTTTAACCCTTACGAATCCGCATTGGGGGCATCTGTGTGGCTTCTTTAGTTCCGTGATGATTTTTATGTATCTTTTTCTCACGGTGGCGCCGTATCTTGTGCCCAAACCGCGTGTGGGACCCACTTTCTTTGTTCTCGGCAACTTTTTCACCAATCCACTTTTTTGCGTAGTTCAGCAGCTTTTTCTTTAGCAATCCTTGAGGCTTCTAAAATCTGTTGCGGTGTGAAATAGCCTACGCCGCCTTTCTGTATAGCGCAGATATTGCCCTCTTCGTTAATCGCCAGTGAAATGCGTGAGTCTATAGCCTCTTCCTCCTCCAGCCACGGATCAACAATCAGCTTTCCGTTTATCTTTCCAAGCGTCACTGTTATGGGATACGCTCTCATAGGAAGCTGAGTGTATCCTTGCTTAATTTTTACCTCGCCATTTTCAATCTCGTAGTTAGGCATTTTTGTATTGCGCAAAGCAGCTACTGCAGCCAAAGCGGCAGCGTCTATCAAGTTTCCATCATGGTTAAGCACGTAAATGTCAACGAAAACAACGAACACTTTCTTTCCAGGATCAATTACAAGCTTCTCAGTGTCGATGGCTTTTGATTCCCTTATACCTCTGTCGACCACTCTAGCTAACTCAATAGAATTCTCGTCTGGAGGACCCGCTTCGAAGCTTGGTGATGCCAGCGGCACAAGCTCCGCGTTTACGGTTAACACTCCCTCATTAGGCGTGTCAGGAAACGGCTCGCCAGTCTCAATTTTCACGCCAACAAGAACTTCAGTTTTACCCAGCAGCACCCTCGCGGATCCTTCCGCTTTTTCAATGATGCCCTGCTCAACTTTGATTCCTCGGTAATCACCTAACCCTCTTCCATCCAAACGTTTCCCTTTCTCAATTAAATTCTCTATTTGCTTCAATCTAACACGAGTTATCAATGATGACATTACTCTTCAACCTCCTCCTCTTGCTTGACACTCATATACCTAGCTTTCAACGCTTCCTTCTGCAGTGAATAAATCTTCTTACAACCCTCAATAGCCAAGTTAACGGCATTCTCAAACTCTTCCTGCGTCAAGATACCATCCATTTGCAGCAACGTAACAGCATTCAAGTTAGGCATAATAGCCACTGGAACATCAGCAGAGCCTATCTTATCTTCAGTATCCATCAAGTCCAGAACAACTGTATCGCCAACTTTGCCCGCTGCACAAGCCGCTACAAGATCACGCATTGGAATGCCCGCATCTGCCAAAGCTAAAGAAGCCGCGGTGATACTTGCGCACCTTGTTCCGCCGTCGGCTTGCAAGACCTCGATGAAAATGTCCACGCCTGTACGCGGGTAATATTCCACGAACACTGCAGGCTCAAGCGCTTCTCTGATCACCTTTGAAAGTTCAATTTCTCGTCTTGAAGGCGCTGGAGACTTGCGCTCCTGCACCGAGAAAGGCGCCATATGGTAGCGGCAACGTAGCACCATACGATCTGGAAGCGTCAGGTGCTTTGGATGCATTTCTCTTGGGCCGAACGCAGCAGCCAAAATCTTATTTTTTCCATGCTCGATGTATGCTGAGCCATCCGCGTTTGATAAGACGCCTACTTCAATTTTTATAGGTCTTAGCTCGTCTGGTTTCCTACCATCCAACCTTAGACCTTTCTTGTCAATTAATTTTTCAGGTTTTTCACTCATTCTTATTTTCCTCCCGTTTCGCTTTTTCTTCTTTAAGAAATTGTGTTATGCGATCTGTTAGACCGCTTGTGTGGGATTCCTCTTCAATTTTTTGAATCGCCATCATGGCGAGTTCCTCGTCCTCTGGTCTTTTCCCAGTGACCAAAATGACCCCGTTAATTCCCAGAATAATCTGGCAACCTGTTTCTTGCTTAATGAGAGAAATCATTGAGCCTTTTCTGCCGATTACGCGCGGAATCTTTGTCGGAGTTACCTTCATTATTTGTCCACGAGTTATCTTGCCTAAGCCAGGTTCGCTGACTGTAAGTTGCGGGTCATGAGCTCTATCAAATGAGGCTATTTTGGCAACAATCAAATCGCCTGTGTCAAGAAAATGAGATAGCTCGTCATTCTGCGGTTTAAACGGTCTACTAAGAACGTCCGATGCTCTAAGAAGCGCAGTGTAGGGTGCTTTTATGTCTACTGTCCATCCGTTGAAGCCAACTTCTAGGACAGTGCCTATTACGATGTCGCCTACTTTGGGATAGTAGAATGCCCTTAGTGCAACAACATTCACTTTTTTGTTTTCGCAGCTTGCAAGTCCAATTCTTGCAGCGTAAATTTTTTTATTTTCCGCGTATGTGTTTTCGCCAGCTATATAATCGCCTTCTGCAAGCAATTCTCCTGGCGTTACAATCTGCTTTTTTTCAAAAAATGTTGGCATGTTTCACTAACCTCATATTAAATTCATTTTTTAGGTAATTACCTTTGCTTCTCCACTTCCCTTAGTTACTTCTCCAAGCTTATTAAGGAATGAAGCATACGCGCCAGCAGGCATTTCTATTACGCCATGCCACGACCCGTCTGCGCGCCATTCCTCTTGTTTTATCGTGCCGTAGCCCTTGATTGCGCCATAGGCTCTTGTCGAGTACTCAGCAGGTATACGAACGCTTAAGGAAATCTGCTCTATTTTCAAAGGCAGAATCGGACGTAAAAGCTTCACTATTTCGCGCGCCTGCTCTTCCACGGATTTATGAGGATCTATGGGGTAACGAATCTGGTCCATAGCGTTTTCTATTCGCATAGGCGGATGTGGCAAGTTGGTTTTTGGGTCAACGGCCTGCCTCGCAATGAAATCGATTATTTGTTTTCGCTTATCCTCTATCATTCTACGTCTTTGCTCGGTTGTAAGCTGAAGCACACCTTTTTTCAGTATTATATCTGCGATTTTCAGCGAATCCGTTGTTTCAAACGCTTTGCGCATCTGCTCCTCTGAAACTTTTGTGCCTTTATTTGCATCAGAGAAAATAGTTTCAGACACTAAAACCTCTGTTATCCTAGAAATTTTTCCGGTACGATAATCGAGCGCTTTCTCTGGTTTAACAAGAATTTCAAAGTGTTCTTTATCTTTTGTTAAGCGCGCAACTGTGTATCTTTCACTCATTAAATTGTCACTTGCTCAAACCCAGCTCTTTAAGATAGCCTTCCACTGCATCATCGGTTAACATTTCCAGTTTCTTCGTTTTTACAGGAACAACCGCGATTTTTATTCTGGGCTGCAACTGCCTCGCTTCTAAGGCTTTTTGCAAGCATTTTACTGCAAGTTTTATAGCTCCTTCTAAACTCAGGTCTTCACGGTATTCTTCCTTCAAAATCGCCAG